>NZ_JBIVFF010000013.1:0-288578 GCF_044748025.1 Streptomyces sp. NPDC090032
CGGTCCGGTTCCGCGTAAACGGCAACGCTCGCGATACCGGCATCCCGGCACGCCCTGGCCACGCGGACAGCGATTTCGCCACGGTTGGCGATGAGGACTCTCTTCAGCATGCCTGCTCCAGCGCGGGTTCCGAGGTGTGGGGGGTTTCGGTGGTGACGGTCGTGTCTGCGGTGACGAGCAGGCGGTCCACGCTCTCGACGATGCCGCCGATGCCCGCGCCGGGGGTGAACACGGCGTGGACGCCCAGTGCTTCGAGGGCGGCGATGTCCGCGTCGGGGATGATGCCGCCGACCAGGATGCGGACGTCGCCGGCATCCTCCTCGGCCAGCAGCTGGATCACCTTCTCGACGATCGTCAGGTGGGCACCCGAGAGTACGGAGAGCCCGAGGAGCGGCGCGTCCTCCGCGATCACCGTCGCGACGATCTGCTCCGGGGTCTGGTGCAGGCCCGTGTAGACCACCTCGTAGCCCGCGTCGCGCAGCGCCCGGGCGATGACCTTGGCGCCACGGTCGTGGCCGTCGAGGCCGGGCTTGGCGATCACCACGCGAGCGCGCGGGGCCGGTGCGTGACCGGCGCGACGCGCCCGCAGGTGCACGGTGTTCATGAACTCTCCGATCGGGTGGTGTGGTTCAGCGCGGCCAGTAGGTGCGCGCCCAGGCCGTCGGCCCGTGCTGAGGCAGGGAGTTGACGCGTGAGGGGTCCGCCCATGCGTCGCGGGTGCCTGTCGCGCCGGGTGGGGCGGTGGGTGCTGCCGCGGCGCGGGCCTGGACCACCGCGAGTGCGGCGGCCAGCTCCTCGGGGGTCGGGTTGCCCCGTACGACCTTGATCATCATGGCGGCTCCAGTGGGCTCTGCAACGGGCTCTACAGCGGGATGTTGCCGTGCTTCTTGGGCGGGAGGTTCTCGCGTTTGGTGCGGAGCTGGCGCAGGCCTCGGACGATGTGGGCGCGGGTGTCGGAGGGCATGACGACCGCGTCGATGTAGCCGCGTTCGGCCGCCGTGTAGGGGTTGAGGAGGGTGTCCTCGTATTCCTGGATGAGGCGGGCGCGGGTTGCTTCCTGTTCTGTTTCGGGGGCGGCGGCGATGGTGCGGCGGTGCAGGATGTTGACGGCTCCCTGGGCGCCCATGACCGCGATCTGGGAGGTGGGCCAGGCCAGGTTGAGGTCGGCGCCCAGGTGTTTGGAGCCCATGACGTCGTAGGCCCCGCCGAATGCCTTGCGGGTGATGACGGTGATGAGGGGGACGGTGGCTTCGGCGTAGGCGTAGATCAGTTTGGCGCCGCGGCGGATGATGCCGGTGTGTTCCTGGTCGACGCCCGGGAGGAAGCCGGGGACGTCGACGAAGGTCAGGACGGGGACGTTGAACGCGTCGCAGGTGCGCACGAAGCGGGCGGCTTTTTCGGAGGCGTCGATGTCCAGGCAGCCGGCGAACTGCAGGGGCTGGTTGGCGACGATGCCGACCGGGCGGCCCTCGACGCGGCCGAAGCCGGTGAGGATGTTCGGCGCGAACAGGGGCTGCGTCTCGAAGAACTCGTCGTCGTCCAGGACGTGTTCGATGACGGTGTGCATGTCGTAGGGCTGGTTCGCGCTGTCGGGGACGAGGGTGTCGAGTTCGTCGTCCTCGGGGGTGCGGGCCAGGTCTGCTTCCTCGGGGAAGGCGGGGGGCTCGGACAGGTTGTTCGAGGGGAGGTAGGACAGGAGGGTTTTGACGTATTCGATGGCGTCTTTTTCGTCGCCTGCCATGTAGTGGGCGACGCCGGAGCTGGTGTTGTGGGTGCGGGCGCCGCCGAGTTCCTCGAAGCCGACGTCTTCGCCGGTGACGGTCTTGATGACGTCGGGGCCGGTGATGAACATGTGGGAGGTCTGGTCGACCATGACGGTGAAGTCGGTGATGGCGGGGGAGTAGACGGCTCCGCCGGCGCAGGGGCCGACGACGAGGCTGATCTGGGGGATGACGCCGGAGGCGTGGGTGTTGCGGCGGAAGATCTCGCCGTACATCCCGAGTGCCATGACGCCTTCCTGGATGCGGGCGCCGCCGGAGTCGTTGATGCCGATGACGGGGCAGCCGGTTTTGAGGGCGAAGTCCATGACCTTGATGATTTTCTGGCCGTAGACCTCGCCGAGGGCGCCGCCGAAGACGGTGAAGTCCTGGGAGAAGACGGCGACGGGGCGGCCTTCGACGGTGCCGTAGCCGGTGACGACGCCGTCGCCGTAGGGCTTGTTGTCGTCCAGGCCGAATGCGGTGGAGCGGTGGCGGGCGAATTCGTCGAGTTCTACGAACGAGCCTTCGTCCAGGAGGAGTTCGATGCGCTCACGCGCCGTCAGTTTGCCCTTCGCGTGCTGCTTCTCCACCGCGCGCGCGGAGCCGGCGTGGGTGGCCTCTTCGATCCGGCGCTGCAGGTCCGCGAGCTTTCCCGCGGTCGTGTGGATGTCGATGGCGCTGGACACGGTGGGCTCTTCCGGAACGGACATCGGGATGCGGCTCCCTGGCTGCTCAATGGGGACGGTGGGGATGGGGCGGGGCGATGTGGCGCGGCGGGGTTTGGGGGCGGCTGGACGCCTGGCCCTGTAGCTACTGGCTCGTAGCGTAGTGGCGTGGATACCGTTCAGCAGTGCGGCGTTTACCACACCTAGGGTGGGTTGCATGACGCCCCGAAATGCTTCAGACGATCCTTCCGGCGCGAACGACGGTCAGCAGTGGTCGGACCTGGACCGGCCGCCGTTGAACGCCACCGCCCTGCGGCGCGCCCTTGTCCGTGGCGGGCTGTGGTCCTCCGTCGACGTGGTTCCCGCCACCGGTTCCACCAACTCCGATCTCGTCGCCCTCGCCTTGAGCGGCAAGGCCGAGGAAGGGGCCGTCCTCGTCGCCGAGTCGCAGAGCGCCGGGCGCGGGCGGCTCGACCGGCAGTGGACCGCTCCTGCGCGGTCCGGGCTCTTCTTCTCCGTCTTCCTGAAGCCCGGCGCTGACGTGCCCGTGGAGCGGTGGGGGTGGCTGCCGCTGCTCACCGGGGTGGCCGTCGCCACGGGGCTCGCGCGCGCCGCCGGGGTCGACACAGCCCTCAAGTGGCCCAACGACCTGCTGGTGAATGTCGGCGGCGAGGAGCGCAAGGCCGGGGGCATCCTCGCCGAGCGGGCCGGGGACGGCGTGGTCGTCGGGATCGGGCTCAACGTCTCGCTGCGCGCCGACGAGCTGCCCGTGCCGCTGGCCGGGTCGCTTGCCCTGGCCGGGGCCGTTTCCACCGACCGGGATCCCTTGTTGCGGGCCGTTCTGCGGTCGCTGGAGGAGCGGTTCGTCGAGTGGCGGGCCGCGGGTGGCGATCCTGCCGCGTCGCGGCTTCAGGAGACCTATGCCGCGGGGTGCGCGACGCTCGGGCGGAATGTGCGGGCGGAGCTTCCTGGAGGGCAGGAGCTTGTGGGGGAGGCGGTTGCCGTGGACGGGGACGGGCGGCTCGTCATCGCCTCCGAGGACGGCGTGCAGCAGCCTGTGGGGGCGGGGGACATCGTTCATCTGCGGGCGGGGGGCTGAGGGGGCGCTTCCGGCGTGGGGCCGGGTGTGGAGTGCCCGGCTTCGTTGTCGGGGCCCGGCTCGGGGCCGCTGCGCAGGTGCGTTTTGGGTGCGGGGCCGTGGCGCCGTGGGGGTATGTACGTGCTCGCTGTTCCACGGGTTTCCGCTGCTCAGCCGAATCGCCCGTACGTGGTGCTGGTGGCTCCGCGCGCACATGCCCCCCACGGCCCCTTCCGTTTCGTCGGCGCCTGGCCGTCCGGTGGGGCTTTCTTCTGGCGGCGGGTCTTGTCTCGTGCGCGGGTGGCCGGTCGGTGGTGCGTGTCCTTTTGGTTTGTACTTGGCTGGGGGGTCGGGACTCGTGTGTGCTGGGGGAGTGAGCTGCGGCACACCTGCCGTAAAGTTGAGGCCGGTCGATACATGACCGTGGCAGATCGGAAGGGCAGCAGGCGTGACCGTCGACGACTCGGGCTCCGGCGCGGGCAACCCATCCGACATCGAGTCTGTCGAGGACGGTGCCGGCGGTGAGGATCCGCTTGCCCTCCGGCTCGAGGGGCTCATCCTGGGTGCGGAGCGGCGGTACACGCCGTTTCAGGCCGCCCGCAGCGCCGGTGTTTCCATGGAGCTCGCCTCCCGGTTCTGGCGGGCCATGGGGTTTGCCGACATCGGGCAGGCCAAGGCGCTGACCGAGGCCGATGTGCTCGCCCTGCGGCGGCTTGCCGGTCTCGTCGAGGCCGGGCTGCTCAGCGAGGCCATGGCCGTGCAGGTCGCCCGGTCCACGGGGCAGACCACCGCCCGGCTTGCCGAGTGGCAGATCGATTCGTTCCTGGAGGGGCTCACCGAGCCTCCCGAGCCTGGGATGACCCGTACCGAAGTCACGTATCCCCTGATGGAACTGCTCCTGCCCGAGCTGGAGGAGTTTCTCGTCTATGTGTGGCGGCGGCAGCTGGCCGCGGCCACGGGGCGTGTGGTGCAGGCTGCTGACGACGAGGAGATGGTGGACCGGCGGCTCGCCGTCGGCTTCGCCGACCTTGTCGGCTTCACGCGGCTCACCCGGCGCATGGAGGAAGAGGAGCTCGGGGAGCTCGTCGAGGCCTTTGAGACCACTGCCGCCGATCTTGTCGCCGCCAATGGCGGGCGGTTGATCAAGACTCTGGGTGACGAGGTGCTGTACGCCGCCGACGACTCGGGGATCGCCGCCGAGATCGCTCTGCGGCTCATCGAGACCATGGCCAATGACGAGACCATGCCCGAGGTGCGGGTGGGGATGGCCTTCGGGACCGTGACGACCCGCATGGGCGATGTCTTCGGGACGACCGTGAATCTGGCCAGCCGGCTCACCTCGATAGCTCCTCGGGATGCGGTGCTGGTCGACGGTGCGTTCGCGGAGGAGTTGCAGCGAGCTGGTGAGGCGCCCGTTTCCGAGGCCGAGGCCGCCGCGCTTGCCGAGAAGGAGGGCGAGGACGCGCCCTCGTACCGCTTCGCTCTGCAGCCCATGTGGCAGCGGCCCGTGCGTGGGCTCGGTGTCATCGAGCCCTGGCTTCTGACGCGGCGGCCGCTCTAGGATTCTGCCGTTGTTAACTGTCGTTAACCGGGAGGGTCTGTGAGCGAGCGGTTCGGAGAGTTCGTCGAGGTGCGCCGGCACGGTTTTGTCGCCGAGCTCGTTCTCGATCGGCCCAAGGCCATGAATGCCGTGTCCAGCGCCATGGCGGTGAGTGTGGGGCAGGCTTGTGCCTCTCTTGCTCTTGATGGTGAGGCGCGGGTCGTTGTTCTTTCTTCTTCTGCTTCTCGTGCTTTTTGCGTGGGGGCCGACCTGAAGGAGCGGAACTCCTTTTCCGATGCTGAGCTTCTTCGGCAGCGGCCTTTGACCCGGGGGGCTTATGGGGGTGTGCTTGAGCTTCCTATGCCTGTCATCGCCGCTGTGCACGGGTTCGCTCTCGGTGGCGGGTTCGAGCTCGCTCTGGCCTGCGATCTGATCGTGGCCGACGAGACCGCTGTCGTGGGGCTGCCCGAGGTGTCTGTGGGGGTGATCCCCGGTGGGGGTGGTACGCAGCTGCTGCCCCGGCGCGTGGGGGCTGCGAGAGCTGCTGAGCTGATCTTCTCGGCGCGGCGTGTCGAGGCTCGGGAGGCCCTGGAAATGGGGCTTGTCGATTCGGTGGTGGAGGCGGGGGGCGATCGCGAGGCCGCGCTTGAGCTTGCCGGTCGCATTGCCGCCAATTCGCCTGTGGGGCTTCGCGCCGCCAAGCGCGCTCTGAGGGTGGGGTACGGGCTCGATCTGCGGGCCGGCCTTGAGGTCGAGGACGCCGCCTGGCGGTCCGTCGCCTTCTCCGGCGACCGGGCTGAGGGTGTCGCCGCCTTCAATGAGAAGCGGGCGCCCCAGTGGCCCGGTGAATGACTATTCCTGGCCTCGTATGGGTCCTGAATGTATCGACTTGGGCTTTTCTTTCCTAATCTTGGCCTATGGGAGAGGAAGTCCGGTTGCGGGCCGTGGTCGCGATGGCGCAGGGGATGGCCGCGGCGCAGTCTCCGCGTGAGTCCTGGCGGGCCGCCGCACTCGGGGCCTGCCGCGCTCTGTCCGGCACCTTCGCGGCGCTGTCCGTGTGGGAGCGCGAGCGCGGGAGGCTGCGCGTCCTCGTGAACGTGGGGGAGCGCGCCGCGGGCGAGGTCGAGTTCCCCGAGGACGAGGCCTATCCCGTGAACCAGTTCCCGGAGATCACCGAGTTCCTGCACGAGCAGTGGGTGGGCGGGGGTGCTCCGCGCGCCTGGGTCGAGACCGCGTCCGGGGCCGTGGAGGGCGGCGGCTACTGCCATCAGCGCGTCGCCGCCCTGCGACGGCGGGGGCGTGGGTGTTGCGTTGTCGCGCCGATTGTTCTCCACGGGCGCGCCTGGGGCGAGTTGTACGTCGCCCGGCCCGGGGGCGCCGAGGTCTTCGGCGCCCCCGATGCCGCCTTCGCCACCGTTCTCGCCGCTGTCGCCGCTGCCGGTATCGCTCAGACCGAGCGGCTCGAGGAGGCTCGGCGGCTCGCCTTCACGGATGCCCTGACCGGGCTCGCCAATCGGCGTGCCGTTGACATGCGGCTCGATGAGGCCATTGAGCGGCACCGGGTCGGCGGAGATGTCGTCTCTCTTGTCGTGTGTGATCTGAACGGGCTCAAGCGCGTCAATGACTCGTTGGGGCATGCGGTCGGGGACCGGTTGCTGGAGCGGTTCGGGTCCGTTCTCTCGTTGTGCGGCGCGATGCTGCCGGGGACCCTGGCCGCTCGGCTGGGGGGTGACGAGTTCTGTCTGGTGGCCGTGGGGCCCGACGCCGATGACGTGGTGCGGGCAGGTGAGGAACTGTGCTCGCGCGCCTCCGAGTTGGAGCTGGGGGACGGGGTCGCCTGCGGGATCGCTTCCACCGGTGATCCGATCGGTGAGGTGCTCAGCGCGCGGCGGCTCTTCCGGCTCGCCGATGCCGCCCAGTACCGGGCCAAGGCGCTGCGGGCCGTGAAGCCTGTCGTGGCCGGGCGGGACGGTCCCGACGATCCCGTCGTGCGCCTCGCCGACTCTCCTCCGCCCGCCGTCGGTGACAGTGAGCGGCGCCGGCTCCGGGGGCGGGACGTGGGGGCGTAAGGGGTCCGCCCCGAACTCGGTCGTGACATTGGACTCTTCACCTCGTACGCTCCTGAATATGGATATGCACACTGTGGTGGTGGGGACGTCCGGTGTCAGCGCGGCCGATGTCGTCGCCGTGGCGCGGGCGGATGCCCGGATCGAGCTCTCCGAAGAGGCGGTGGCCGCCCTGGCCTCGGCCCGCGCGATCGTGGACGCGCTGGCCGCGAAGCCCGAGCCCGTGTACGGGGTCTCCACCGGGTTCGGCGCGCTCGCCACCCGGCACATCAGCCAGGACCTGCGGGCCCAGTTGCAGCGGAACATCGTCCGCTCTCACGCGGCGGGAATGGGCCCGCGCGTCGAGCGTGAAGTCGTGCGCGCGCTCATGTTCCTGCGGCTGAAGACCGTCTGCTCCGGACACACCGGCGTGCGGCCCGAGGTCGCGCAGACCATGGCCGACGTCCTCAACGCCAAGATCACGCCCGTCGTGCACGAGTACGGGTCCCTCGGGTGCTCCGGCGATCTCGCGCCGCTCAGCCACTGCGCTCTCACGTTGATGGGCGAGGGTGACGCCGAAGGGCCCGACGGTGTCGTCGCTCCCGCGGGGGAGCTGCTCGCCGCCCATGGCATCGCGCCTGTCGAGCTGCGGGAGAAGGAGGGGCTCGCCCTCCTGAACGGCACCGACGGCATGCTGGGCATGCTCGTCATGGCGCTCGCCGATCTCGAGAACCTGTACAAGTCCGCCGACGTCACCGCCGCCTTGTCGCTCGAGGCCTTGTTGGGGACCGACAAGGTTCTCGCTCCTGAACTGCATGCCATCCGGCCTCACCCGGGGCAGGGCGCAAGCGCCGCCAACATGCTGGCCGTGCTGAAGGGTTCGGAGCTCACCGGGCACCACCAGGACGACGCGCCGCGCGTGCAGGACGCGTACTCCGTGCGCTGCGCCCCGCAGGTCGCCGGCGCCGGGCGGGACACCATGGCCCACGCGCGGCTCGTCGCCGAGCGCGAGCTGGCGTCCGCCGTGGACAACCCTGTTGTGCTGCCTGGGGGTACCTCCCAGGCTTTCGGCTCCGGGGGAGGGCGTGTGGAGTCCAACGGCAACTTCCATGGCGCGCCCGTCGCTTACGTGCTCGACTTCCTCGCCATCGCCGCCGCCGACCTCGGGTCGATCGCCGAGCGGCGCACCGACCGTCTGCTCGACAAGAACCGGTCCCACGGGCTGCCGCCGTTCCTCGCCGACGACGCGGGCGTCGACTCCGGCCTGATGATCGCCCAGTACACCCAGGCCGCCCTGGTCAGCGAGATGAAGCGGCTCGCCGTGCCCGCCTCCGCGGACTCCATCCCGTCCTCCGCCATGCAGGAGGACCACGTGTCCATGGGCTGGTCCGCCGCCCGCAAGCTGCGTACCGCGATCGACAACCTGACGCGGATCGTCGCCGTCGAGCTGTACGCGGCCACGCGCGGCATCGAGCTGCGCGAGGGCCTCAGGCCGGCTCCGGCTTCCCGTGCGGTGATCGATGCCGTACGGGCGGCGGGAGTTCAGGGACCGGGCCCCGACCGCTTCCTCGCGCCCGATCTCGCGGCTGCGGACGCCTTTGTGCGCGGCGGGCACCTGGTGGCGGCCGTGGAGCCCGTCACGGGGCCGCTGGCCTAGGAGTTACGGAAAGCCGGGGCGGGGGGGGCCCCCCGGGGGGGGGGCCCCCCCCCCCCGGGGGGGGGGGGGGGGGGCCCGCCCCGGCGTTGCTCAGTAGGCGGTCATCCGGCTCTTCCTGACCGAGTACGTCAGGAAGCCGGCGCCTATGCCGAGGAACGCCGACCCGCCGATCACGTACGGCGTGGTGTCGACCGTTCCCGTGTCGGCCAGGCGCAGTTGGCCCTCGGACTGCGCGTGTACCGCTGTCGCGGTCTGCTGCTGATCTGCCTCCGCTGTCTTCTCGGGCGTCGCGGTGGCGGACGGAACGAACCACAGAGCAGCCAGGAGTGTCCCGGCGGCAGTGGCGGTGAGCAGCGATCGTCGTGCGACGGACACGGAATCGATCCCCCTTGTGGAGCTGGCGAATTGGCCGTGTGAGGCGATGTTAGTGAAAGGTGCGGGTCACACGAAAGTCGCGGGTGGGGTGAGGCATACGCTCCCTCGTATGAGCACCCCTGAGACATCACGATTTGTTCGGCTCCGAGTTGATTTGGTCCTGGAGATCGAGGACACCGCCGCCATCACCGGAGCCGCGTTGCAGCGCATCGCCGAGGACGAGGACATGCCGGCCGACGAGCGGGCCCACGCCGAGGCCGCCGTCAACGAGGACGAGGCTGAGGCACTCGCCTATCTCGTCGACCCGTTCGACCTGGTCAGCGAAGTGCCCGGGACGGACCTCGTGCAGGCCTCCTGGTCCAGCGAACAGGTCGACTACGATCCTGATTCGCCCGACTGGGACCTCGACGTGGATGATGACGAAGCCGGCGACGCCCTCGACGCGGACCACGAGAGGCTCTAGGGCGGGGTGCGCGACCGGGCTGGACGGCACGGACGTTCCGGGCCCCGGGTGGCAACCGCCGGCCGGGGTTTCCGCGTCCCGCAAGGGGGCACGAGAGGGGTTCTGTTACCACTGGTGCATGGCTGCTCACGCTAGTTCCGGCGTGGCATCCCCCACATTGGGGACCGAAAAGGAACGGGACGAACCGGTCATGGCGTTACATGGGCTGATGGGGATTCCTGCGTGGCGGGGATCGGGGCCCAACGGGCTTTCGGGGTTTCGGGGAAATTGGCGACGATGGAGATGCGTGTGATGACGGACAGTAAGCGGCGCAAGGGTCTGATGGCCGCGTCCGCTCTGGTCGGAGGAGTGCTGGTGCTCTCCGCGTGCAGCGGGAACAGCAGCAAGGCCAACGGCGCCGAGGGCGGTGGCGAGAAGTCGTCGCAGGCCCAGGTCGACGAGGCCGCCGCTCAGAAGACGTCGGAGGCGCTGATCAAGATCGCGCCGAAGGACGGCTCCGACAACGCCAGCATCAACAACGCCGCAGCGGTCACGGTGAGCAAGGGTTCGCTCACGAACGTGACGATGACGACCGCCGAGGGCGCGGCGGTCCAGGGGCAGATATCCGCTGACAAGAAGAGCTGGAAGCCCGCCGGCCAGCTCGAGCGCGCCACTGTCTACAAGATCGCCGCCGAGGCCAAGGACTCCAGCGGCCGCGCGGCCCACGAGAACGCCTCGTTCACGACGGTCTCGCAGGCCAACAGCTTCATCGGCAACTTCACGCCCGAGGACGGCTCCACCGTCGGCGTCGGCATGCCGGTCTCGATCAACTTCGACAAGGCGATCACGAACAAGGCGGATGTCCAGAAGGGCATCACCGTCTCCTCCAGCACCGGCCAGCAGGTCGTCGGCCACTGGTTCGGCAACCAGCGCCTCGACCTGCGCCCCCAGGACTACTGGACGGGTGGCTCCACGGTCACGCTGAAGCTGAACCTCGACGGCGTCGAGGGTGCGAACGGCGTCTACGGCGTGCAGCAGAAGTCGGTCACCTTCAAGGTCGGCCGCAACCAGGTCTCGACCGTCGACGCGGCGACCAAGACCATGACGGTCACGCGGGACGGCAAGGTCGTCAAGACCATCCCGATCTCCGCCGGTTCGCCGGAGAACAAGACGTACCAGGGCCAGATGGTGATCTCCGAGAAGTTCAAGGAGACCCGGATGGACGGCTCGACGGTCGGCTTCAAGGGCTCCGACGGCAAGGGCGAGTACGACATCAAGGACGTGCCGCACGCGATGCGTCTGTCGGCCTCCGGCACCTTCATCCACGGCAACTACTGGGGCGCCAAGTCGATCTTCGGTGGCGCCAACACGAGCCATGGCTGCGTCGGCCTGTCCGACGCCAAGGGCGCCAACGACCCGAACACGCCGGGTGCCTGGTTCTACGACAACTCCATGGTCGGTGACGTCGTCGTCGTGAAGAACACCGGCGACAAGACCATCCAGCCCGACAACGGCCTCAACGGCTGGAACCTGGACTGGGCGCAGTGGCAGGCCGGTTCGGCCGTCTGACGGTCGTCCCGACAGTCCTCGCGGAAGGCCCGCATCCCGTCGCCGGGGTGCGGGCCTTCGGCCTTCCGTGAGTTCTCATCGGTCTCTTATCCCGGCCTTATCGGATCATCACGGTGTGTCCCTAGCTTCACGGCATGTTCTTCACCTACCTGAGGCGCGAGCTGCGCCGCCGCAGAAAGGCGGCCCTTGTCGTCGCCTCCGGGCTCGCGCTCGGCATCGCGCTGGTCATCGTGGTCAACTCCGTGTCCTCCGGCATGAACCAGGCCCAGGACAAGGTCCTCCAGTCCCTGTACGGCCTCGGCACCGACATGACCGTCACCAAGGCCGCCGAGGCGCCCAAGAGCGGGGAGACCGGGCGGCCGCGGTTCGAGTTCGGCGCCAAGGACGACGGCGAGGAACAGAGCAGCGACCGCGTCATGGTGCAGGGCTTCCAGACCCTCGCCTCGTCGACCGTCACCGAGGTCGCCGGCCAGAAGGGCGTCGCCGACTCGGTGGGCGGCCTCAGCCTTCAGGTGATGAAGGTCAACGGCGAGTTCAAGCGTGGCCAGTTCAAGCAGGACCAGAGCGGCGGCACCACCACCCGCCAGGGCGGCCCGGGCGGCACCGGCGGCCAGCCGCAGGGCCGGGTCGAGGGCGGCGGCGCCTCCTTCGACGTCAACTCCTACAGCGTGTACGGCACCGACGTGGCCAAGCAGGGCCTCGGCCCGCTCACCTCCTCCAAGGTCACCAAGGGCCGTACGTTCAAGACGTCCGAGACCGACGCCAAGGTCGTCGTGGCCGACACGTCGTACGCCAAGGAGAAGAAGCTCGCCCTCGGCGGCACCGTCAAGATCAAGGGCGTCAAGTACAAGCTCATCGGCATCGCGACACCGGACAGCGGTGACGCGGCCGCCAATCTGTACGTACCGCTGAAGCAGGCGCAGACCCTCGCCGACGCCAAGGGCAAGATCACCACGGTCTATGTGAAGGCGACCGACTCGCAGCAGATCTCCGCGGTGAAGTCCGCCATCCAGAAGAACATCTCCGGCACGACGGTGACCACTTCGGCCGATCTCGCCGACACCGTCTCCGGCTCGCTGTCCACCGCCTCCGACCTCGCGGCGAACGTCGGCAAGTGGCTCTCCATCGCCGTGCTCGTCGCCGCGTTCCTGGTCGCGGGGCTGCTCACCTCGTCGGCGGTCTCCCGCCGCGTACGGGAGTTCGGCACCCTCAAGGCGCTCGGCTGGAAGTCCGGACGCGTCACCCGCCAGGTCGTCGGCGAGGCCGTCGTCAACGGGCTCGTCGGCGGCGTCCTCGGCATCGCCGTCGGCCTCGCGGGCGCCTACGCCGTCACCGCGATCAGCCCCACCCTCACCGCCGAACTCGGCTCAGGCGCGTCCGGCGGCGCCCGGGGCGGCGGCCTGGCGATGGCCGGACCCGGCATGCGCCAGGCGGCCGGCAAGACCCTCGACATCGCCCTCAGCGCGCCCGTCAGCGCCACCACCATCACGCTCGCCGTCGGCCTCGCCGTCGCCGGAGGCCTGATCGCCGGCGCCTTCGGCGGCTGGCGCGCCTCCCGGCTCCGCCCGGCCGACGCCCTGCGCCGCGTCGAGTAGCCGCACCGCGCGGCCTCCCGAACACCTCTACGTACCGCAGGAGTTGCACCATGTATCAGCTGAGAGGCGTCACCAAGCAGTACCGGCGCGGCAAGGACACCGTCGACGCGCTCGCCGGGGTGGACCTGACCATCGGCGACGGCGACCGGCTCGTCATCCAGGGCCCCACCGGGGGCGGCAAGTCCACCCTCCTCCAGATGCTTGGCGGGCTCGACCGGCCGACCGCGGGCAGTATCGAGCTCGACGGCGTCGACCTGGCGAAGCTCCCGGAGGCGCGGCTCACCAAGTTCCGCGCCGAGTCCATCGGGTTCGTCTTCCAGAGCTTCAACCTGATCCCGACGCTGAACGCCCAGGAGAACGTCGAGACGGCCCTCGTGCCGCTCGGCCTCAAGGCCGCCGACCGCCGCGAACGTGCCGCGCAGGCCCTGAACTCGGTCGGCCTCGGCGAACGGCTCGGGCACCTGCCCGGGGAGATGTCCGGCGGCCAGCAGCAGCGCGTCGCCATCGCCCGCGCCCTCGTCAAGAACCCCAAGGTGCTGCTCGCCGACGAGCCCACCGGCAACCTCGACGAGTCGATGCGCGACGAGATCATGGACGTGCTGGAGACCATGTGGAAGGAGCACGGGCTGACCTTCATCATGGTCACCCACGACTCGTCGATCGCGCGCAGGGCGCCGCGGCTCGCCACCATCCGCAAGGGCCGGATCACGATCACGGAAAACTCGAAAGCTGTCTGATTTCGATCCTTTCAGTGCGCAACCTGTGACCCCCCTGCATCATCTCTGTGCAGGGGGGCCGCTTGGCTCTCCCACCGGTGAACTACCGTCACCAGGGGGAAAGTTGCACAGACAGGCACGAATAACCTCGAAGAGACTGAGCGCCACGACGGTGGCCGCAGCGGCGGCCTTCGTCCTCACCGCGGGGCTGACCGCCCCCGCCGTGGCCGCCGCTCCCGCGGCACAGTCCGGCGACACCGCGAAGGCCGCGCCCAAGCAGCACATCACGCTCATCACCGGCGACCGCGTCACCCTCGACGCGAAGGGGAAGCCCGCCGGCTACCAGCACGCCAAGGGCCGCGAGCACATCCCCGCCCAGACGCGCACCGTCGGCGGCCACACCCTCGTGGTGCCGGCCGACGCGCAGCGCCTGGTCGCGAGCGGCAAGCTCGACCAGCGGCTCTTCGACGTCACCGAACTCTCCAAGTCGGCCAACCGCAAGGCCCAGAAGCACGGCCTCAAGGTGATCGTCGGCTACAAGGGCACCGCGACCGCCGCCCGCGCCGACGTGCGCGACGCCGGTGACACGACGGTCCGCAGGACCCTCAAGTCCCTGAACGCGGACGCCGTCACCACGCCCGAGCAGGACGCCACCCGCCTCTGGGACGCCGTCACGACCTCCCGGGGCACCGCCGCCGCAGGCATCAGCCGCATCTGGCTCGACGGCGTGCGCAAGGCCAGCCTCGACAAGTCGGTCCCGCAGATCGGCGCCCCCAAGGCGTGGGCGGCCGGCTACGACGGCAAGGGCGTCAAGATCGCCGTCCTGGACACGGGCGTCGACGCGACCCACCCCGACCTCAAGGGCCAGGTCGTCGGTGAGAAGAACTTCTCCACCGCCGCCGACGCAGTGGACCGTTTCGGCCACGGCACGCACGTCGCGTCCATCGCGGCCGGTACGGGCGCCAAATCGGGCGGCAAGTTCAAGGGCGTGGCCCCCGGAGCGAAGCTGCTCAACGGCAAGGTCCTCGACGACGAAGGCTTCGGCGACGACTCCGGCATCCTCGCCGGCATGGAGTGGGCGGCCGAGCAGGGCGCCGATGTCGTCAATCTCAGCCTCGGCGGCGGCGACACCCCCGAGATCGACCCGCTCGAGGCCGAGGTCGACAAGCTGTCCGCCGAGAAGGGCATCCTGTTCGCCATCGCCGCGGGCAACGAGGGCGAGTTCGGCGACTCGACCGTCGGCTCCCCGGGCAGCGCGGACGCCGCCCTGACCGTCGGCGCGGTCGACGACAACGACAAGCTGGCCGACTTCTCCAGCCGCGGCCCGCGCATCGGCGACGGCGCCGTCAAGCCGGACGTCACCGCCCCCGGCGTCGACATCACGGCCGCCGCCGCCCCGGGCAGCGTCATCGACAAGGAGGTCGGCGAGAACCCCGAGGGCTACCTCACGATCTCCGGTACGTCGATGGCGACCCCGCACGTCGCGGGCGCCGCCGCGATCCTCAAGCAGGAGCACCCGGACTGGAAGTCCGCCCAGCTCAAGGGCGTCCTCACCGGCTCCACCAAGGGCGGCAAGTACACGCCCTTCGAGCAGGGTTCGGGCCGTATCCAGGTCGACAAGGCCATCGAGCAGACCGTGTTCGCCGAGCCCGTCTCCGTGAGCTTCGGCGTCGCGCAGTGGCCGCACACCGACGATGCCGCGATCACCAAGAAGGTGACGTACCGGAACACCGGTACCAAGGACGTCACCCTCGACCTGACGGCCACCGGCACGAACCCGAAGGGCCAGGCCGCCCCGGCCGGCTTCTTCAAGCTCGGCGCGACGAAGGTGACCGTCCCCGCTGGCGGCACCGCCTCCGTGGACCTGACCGCGGACACCAAGCTCGGCGGTACGGTCGACGGCGCGTACTCCGCGTACGTCGTGGCGACGGGCGGCGGCCAGTCCGTGCGCACCGCGGCCGCCGTGCAGCGCGAGGTCGAGTCGTACGACGTGACGCTCAAGCACATCGGGCGCGACGGAAAGGACGCCCAGGGCTACGAGACGTCCCTGTCCGCCCTGACCGGCGCCTCGGCGGGTGAGACCTTCGGTGCGTACGACCCGGACTCGGGGACCGTCAAGGTCCGCATTCCCAAGGGCAGTTACATCCTGAACGAGTTCCTGGCGGCCGACCCCGAGGACTTCTCCAAGGGCGCCGACTGGCTGGTGCAGCCGAAGCTGGACGTCACCAAGAACACGACGGTCACGCTCGACGCCCGCACCACCAAGCCCGTGTCCGTGACCGTCCCCGACTCCGCCGCCGAGGGCGTCCTCGCCGCGCCGGAGTTCACGGTCGACACCGCCGACTCCTCGTCCAGCTACGGCTGGCTGCTGGACTCGTACACCAACTTCCGCACCGCCGGCATCGGCCCGGAGCCGACCGGCATCAAGCTCCAGCAGCAGTGGACCGGCGTGTGGACGAAGGGTGCCGACACCGAGTACGACACCGTCTCCGGCGGCGCCGTCAAGAAGCTCGCCACCGGCTACACCAAGCACTACACGGCGGGCGACCTGGCCACGGTGAAGGTCGGCCTCGGCGGGGCGGCCAAGGACAAGACCGGCTCCCTCGGCGCGATCGGCATGCTGCCCGTCAGCTCCGGCGGCTGGTCGGTCGCCGTCGACCAGAAGCTCCCCGGCACCCGCACCCTGCACCTGTCCACCGGCGACAAGGTGAAGTGGGGCCTGGAGTTCTCGCAGAACGGCCCCGAGGACAGCGACGGCTTCCCGACCGAGGAGGCCTCGTACACGCTGGGCGCGCCCCAGTCGTTCCAGGGCGGCAAGGCGTACGAGAAGACGTTCAACACCGGCGTCTTCGGTCCCCGTATCGGCGGTGACTACGGCGTCTTCCGCGACGGCAACGAGATCTACGGCAACCTGCCGATGTACGCCGACGGCAAGACCCACGCCGGCTACTCGCAGTACCTCTCGGTGAAGACCACCCTCTACAAGGGCAGCACCAAGGTCGGCGAGAACGACGACCCGCTGGTCGGCGAGAAGCCCTTCAAGGTCACCTCCGGCGACGCCGAGTACAAGCTCTCGACGTCCATCAAGCGCAGCGTCAAGATCGCCGCGGCCTCCACCCGCGTCGACGCCAGCTGGACGTTCCGCTCGAAGAAGCCGGCCTCCTCCGACGAGGCGGCCAGGCTGCCGCTGTCCACGGCCCGCTTCAACGCGGCCGTCGGCCTCGACAGCACCGCCCCCGCCGACAAGACTCAGTCGGTCCCCGTCACGGTCCAGGGCGCGGCCGCGGGCAGCAACCTCAAGTCGCTGGCCGTGTACGTCTCCTACGACTACGGCCAGACGTGGAAGAAGCTGGACGTCAAGAACGGCAAGGTCACCGTGAAGAACCCGGCCAAGGGCAAGGCCGTCTCCTTCCACGCCAAGATCGCCGACAAGAAGGGCAACAAGTCGACGATCTCGGTCTACAACGCGTACTACGGCAAGTAGCCGCGGTGCGCGCGGCGCGTGGCGTAGGCGCGTCACGCCCGCGGGCGCAGTGACGGGCGCGGCCCGTTACGCCCGGCGCTGAAGGCCCAGGTGGCCCGTCCCGACCTCATGGCCGGGGCGGGCCACCCGTGCTGTGATGGCTGCCATGACGTCGCAGACAGTCGAGTACATCCGCTACCGGATCCCCGAGGACCGGTCCGCCGAGTTCCTCGCGGCCTACACGCGCGCAGCCGTCCGACTCGCCGCCGCGCCAAGTTGCGTCGACTACGAACTGGCGCGCTGCGAAGAGGACTTCGAGCACTTCATCCTCCGCATCACCTGGACCTCGACCGAGGAGCACATCGAGGGCTTCCGCAAGTCCGAACTCTTCCAGGACTTCCTCGCCGAGATCAGGCCGTACGTCGGGAACATCGACGAGATGCGCCACTACAAGCCGACGTCCGTACGCGGCACCGGCGCGTCCGTGCCCTCGCTGTACGACTGGGCCGGCGGCGCCGAGGCCTTCGCGCGGCTCACCGACGTCTTCTACGCCAAGGTCCTCAAGGACGACCTCCTCGGCCCCCTCTTCGCCGACCTCCCGCCCGAGCACGCCGGCCACGTCGCCCTGTGGATCGGCGAGGTCTTCGGCGGCCCCGCCGCCTACTCCGAACAGCAGGGCGGGCACAGCCACATGGTCGCCAAGCACGTCGGCAAGCACATCACGGAGCCGCAGCGCCGCCGCTGGGTCAATCTGATGCAGGACGCGGCGGACGAGGCGGGCCTGCCGGCCGACGCCGAGTTCCGCTCGGCGTTCAGCGCCTACGTCGAGTGGGGCACCCGGCTCGCCGTGTACTTCTCGGGCCCCGACGCGGCCCGGCCCGCCGAACAGCCCGTACCGCAGTGGAACTGGGGGGCCGCGCCGCCCTACCAGCCGTAGCGCCGCCCTGCCGGCCCTGGCTCACCCAACCCCTGGCTCAGTCCTGGGTGCGGCTCTGTCCCTGGCCCGCCTGCACCGCGTCCGTGCCCCAGCTCGCGAGGAGGCGCAGCGCCTCGGCCGACGGGGAGCCCGGTTCCGCGTGGTACATGACCAGGAACTGCTCCTCGTCGTCCGGCAGGTGCAGCGTCTCGAACATCAGCGCAAGGTCACCGACGAGCGGATGCCGCATCCGCTTCACGCCGTGGCCCTTCTCCTTGACGTCGTGCGTCGCCCACAGCCGCCTGAACTCCTCGCTCTTGACTGAGAGTTCACCGACCAGGGCCGACAGTTCCGGGTCGTCGGGGTGACAGCCCGCGTACAGGCGCAGATAGCTGACCATGTCGGACGCCTTGGAGTCCCACTCCAGGAACAGATCGCGGTAGGACGGGTCGAGGAAGACGAGCCGCGACCAGTTCCGCTCGTGCGGGGGCAGCTCGCCCCAGTCACCGAAGAGCGCCGCCGCCATCCGGTTCCACGCCAGGATCTCCGAGCGCGGCCCGCCGACGTACGCCGGGACGCCGTCGAGCGTGTCCAGGAGCTGTCTCAGCGCGACCCGCGCCTGCTGGGGCCTGGCGGACCGCTTCGACTTCTTGTGCTGCTTGGGCTTCGCGAGGTGCGTCAGATGCGCGTGCTCCGCGTCCGTCAGGTGCAGGGCGCGCGCGATCGCGTCGAGCACCTCCGCCGACACGTTCCGCCCGTTCCCCTGCTCCAGGCGCGTGTAGTACGCCACCGACACCCCGGCCAGCTGCGCCAGCTCCTCGCGGCGCAGGCCCGGCACCCGCCGGTGCCTGCCGAAGTCCGGCAGCCCCACGTCCTGCGGCTTCAGCCGGGCCCGCCGGGTGCGCAGGAACTCGCTCAGCTCGGCCCGCCGGTCCATCGGCTCGCCGACGCGCGGGGTGGCGGGGGTGCCGTCATCGTCCATGCTCCCAGTATCGCCGGGCGGCCATGGTCGTACGAAGGTGTTCCTGACCCCGCCAGTAGTAGGACCAGTGGGCGTACGCAAAGCGGGGCGAGGCCCTGAGCTCGAAGGACGCCTCCGGCTGGGGCACGCTGGACGTATGACCTCAGAGATCACCACCGTCAGTGCCTACGCCGCACCCTCCGCGAAGGCCCCGCTGGAGCGCACCACCATTCCGCGCCGCCCGGTGGGCGAGTTCGACGTCCTGATCGACATCAAGTTCGCCGGCATCTGCCACTCCGACATCCACCAGGCCCGCGACGGCTGGGGCGAGGGCATCTTCCCGATGGTCCCCGGCCACGAGATCGCCGGCATCGTCACCGAGGTGGGCCCCGGCGTCACCAAGTTCGCCGTCGGCGACCGCGCCGGCGTCGGCTGCATGGTCGACTCCTGCCGCGAGTGCGACAACTGCAAGGCGGGCCTCGAGCAGTACTGCGCCAAGGGCAACGTCGGCACGTACAACGCCCTCGACAAGAACGGCGAGCCCACCTACGGCGGCTACTCCACCCACATCGTCGTCGACGAGAACTACACGGTCGGCATCCCCGAGGGCCTCGCCCTCGACGAGGCCGCGCCGCTGCTGTGCGCGGGCATCACCACGTACTCCCCGCTCAAGCACTGGAACGCGGGCCCCGGCAAGAAGGTCGCCATCCTCGGAATGGGCGGCCTCGGCCACATGGGCGTCAAGATCGCGCACGCGCTCGGCGCCGAGGTGACCGTCCTGTCGCAGTCCCTGCGCAAGCAGGAGGACGGCCTCAAGCTGGGCGCCGACCACTACTACGCGACCAGCGACCCGAAGACCTTCGAGGAGCTGGCCGGCACCTTCGACATCATCCTGTCGACGGTCTCCGCCCCGCTCGACTTCGGCGCGTTCCTCTCGCTCCTGAAGACGGACGGCGCCCTGGTGAACGTGGGCGCCCCCGAGGAGCCCATCTCCATCAACCTGTTCTCCGTGATCGCGGGCCGCAAGTCCCTCGCGGGCTCCGGCATCGGCGGCATCCAGGAGACCCAGGAGATGCTCGACTTCTGCGCCGAGCACGGCCTGGGCGCCGAGATCGAGCTGATCGAGGCGAGCCGGATCAACGAGGCGTACGAGCGCGTGCTCGCGAGCGACGTGCGGTACCGGTTCGTGATCGACACGGCGACGATCTGATCCTCGCGGGCGTCGCCTCTCGGGCGTCACCTGGGATCTGATCCCCCGGGCATCACCTGAGGCGTCGTCGACGGTCCGTCCGTCCCCCGGCAGGATCGAGTCATCGAACCGGTCCTGCCGGGCCGACGTGGGGAGGGGCGTACGACGTGGGGCATCTTTTCTGCCGCGGGCAGAACGCCGTGTCGCACGGCGTGCGCCCCTCCTACGCTGAACCCGTGAGCAGCCACGCGTCGAACCAGGCCCGCGTCATCCCTCTGCGCCCGGCCCTGCGCCCGGCCCCGGCGGAGCCCGCCGGGGTGCCGCCCAAGGAGCCGCTCTGGCGGGACATCGTGGGTGACGTCCTGCGCCGCGAGCGCCTCGCCCAGAAACGCACGCTGAAGGACGTCGCCGACGCGGCCCGGATCTCCCTGCCGTACCTCTCCGAGATCGAGCGCGGCCTCAAGGAGGCGTCGTCCGAGGTCCTGGCGGCAGCGGCCCACGCCCTGGGCCTCGGCCTCGCCGACGTCCTGGCCCTCGGCCAGTCCGAACTGCTCCGCCTCGCGACTCCGCCCACCGGCGCCGTCCGCCGGGCCGCCCCGCGCCAGGGCGAGGTACGCCTCGCGGCCTGAGGCGTCGCCTCGGTGTGAGTGGCTCTACCCCTGCATCGCCCGCCGCGCGCCGACCTCGGTCGGATATTCGCGGACGGTGAGCGCGGCGACACTCCAGCCCACGCAGAACGCGGCGAACGCCGGCATGACGGGAGCGGCGATCACCACGAGGCCGCGGCCGAGGACGGCCAGCCCGGTGGAGCGCCCGGCGGAGGCCCGCCGCCTGGCACGGGCCCGCCCGGGACTGGGCGGGTCCAGAAGATCCCTGTGATGCGCCCGCCGCTGCACGACCCACCCCCACACGACGGCCACGCAGGCCGCGACGGCCTGCGCCACGTCCCACACGGTGCGCACGCCGGACGGCAGCACCTCACGGAACCCCGAGTAGAGGCTCAGCGAGACGAAACAGAAGAACGCCAGCACGACCAGCCACAGCACACCGGTCCCGGTACGCCGCATCCAGTACCGCACCCCACGCTCGTACCAACTGGTCCCGAGCCCGGGCAGCACCGGAATCTGCCCATGGCCCGGCACGGGCGAGGCTCCCGCGGCGGGAACCTCAGAAGATGCTCTTGATGCCACCCCAGACGTCCTTCCCAAGTCGCTTGAAGTCGTCCCCGGTCTGGGAGAGGACATGACCGCTGCCGTGCAGCACGCCGCCCACCACGCCGTCCTTGTGGATGTCCTCGCTCCAGTGCTCGTGGAAGGCGTGGTCGATGACGCCGGTCGCGCCGATCACGACCGCACCGCCGACCCCGGCTACCACGGCCACGGGGACGTCGAAGGGCGCGGCGGCCACCAGGCCCGCGGTGATGGCCGTACCGGCGACGAGGCCGCCGACGTTGGCACCGCCGTCCACGGCTATCGAGTGCTGCCAGGACCAGCCCTTGTCATGGTCGTCCGACGCCTCCAGCAGACCACACGTGCCCGCGGCGGCGACGTCCAGGACCGGGATCTCCTTGAGGAAGTCCGGGAGCTTCTCCACTCCCTCGCCGACGCGCAGCGCATCCGCGGCGTCGGCCAGCTTCACGTTCAGGGCGCGGTCGTAGGGCAGCGCGGTGCTGCCGTGATCGGCGCGGGCGATGTCCTGCTCCAGCGACTCGACGTCCGCGACGGCGTCGCGATAGGCGCCCTTGGCGGGGAGGTCGTCGGGCAGACGCCGGCCCTGCTGCTGGAACGTCTTCCGTTCCTTGCGGAGTGCCTTCTTGGCGGCGTTCTCCTCGGACTTGGCGTCGTCGATCCTCGCCCGTGCCTCCTTGCCGCCGGCCCGCGCGTCCTCGGCGTCGTAGGCGTACAGGCCGCGCAGATAGTCGGCGAGGGTGACCTTGTCGCCGGGGGAGACCTTGGCGGTGGCCTGGGCGTACAGGCCGCGCAGCCGGTCGGCGGCGACGAGGCGCGCGTGCTGGGCGGTGTGCAGGACCTCGTTGCGCACGGTGTCGTACTCCGTGGCCGCGGAGATCGTCTTCTGGTCGTCGGGGCCCGGCGGATCGGCCGTGACGAACGCCTGCGGAACGCCCTTGTCGCCCATGGGAACGCCCTTGCGCGTGGCGATGTGCTCGGCGTTCTTCAGCGCGGTGTCACAGGCGGAGAGCGCGTCGACGAGCGTGCCGAGGATGTCCCCGGCATCGTGCACGAGGCCCGCGAAGGCGCCCGCCGTCAGGGCGTCCTCGCTCCAGGCGGCACGGAAGCTCTCCGCCGCCTCGCCCTTCCAGCCCGCGTCGTCCACCAGCGAGTCCACGGCGCCGCCGAGCGGATGGACGACGCCTTCGAGCGCCTTCTTGGCGTTCCGGTACGTCTCGGCCATCGTGCGCAGCCCGCCGATGTCGCCGCCGACCCAGCTGTCGGTCATCAGCCCTCGCCCGCCATCAGGTCCTCGAACAGGCCGTGTACGTCGATGTCGTGCCGCCGCAGCGAGTCGCGGGCGGCGGTGACCTTGTCGCCGTGGTCGTCGAGCCGGTCGGCGAAGCCGGTGTGCAGGGCGACGATGAGGTCGGCGACCTCCTTGACGGCGTGATCGAGCCCGGCGTCGCCCCCGCCGGCCATCGGCGGGGCGACCTGGGGGTGCAGCTCCCGGTAATGGCCGGCCTCGCGGTGGAAGGTGCCGGCCATGGAGGTGAGGTCGCTCATGACGACTTTGAGATCGGCCATCAGGAGACCTCCCGGGCGTAGGCGGCCAGGTCGGCCCGCTGCCAGTTGTGGTGCCCCGGGGCCAGCTCGGGGTCGAGACGGACGCGGGCGCCGTGGCCGCGCATGCCCTCGGCCAGGGGGCCGATCGAGGCGGCGATCCACGGCTGGGCCGGGCCGAGCGCGGACACCAGCTTCTCCAGCGTGGTGAACGCGAGGGCCACGCTTCCGTCGGAGGGGTGCGCGAACAGCTCGTAGGCGATGAAGGGCACGCGGGCGGGGCGGCCGTCGGCGTCCGCGATGTCGGCGTAGCGGGGATGGGCCGGTACGTACACGGCCGTGTGGTAGGCGGGAACACCGGGTTTCGGGCCCGCCGAGTCATCGCGTGCGAGCGCCCCCGCGTCGACGCCGCCCATGTAGTCGAGGAGCGGTGAACGCCCGTGCGCCGGGCCGGTGTCGGCCCCTGCGGGAGGTTCCGCCTCGGCGTACTCGGCGTAGTCGAGAAGCCGTGAACGTATCGGCACCTCCACCGCTGTCTCCCTCTCGCTCTTCCGCTGCGGACGCTTTCGTTCCGTCACACTAGCCAGCAGAGGAAGGGGCAAATCCCGCTATGTCACCCGCAGTCGGGGCCACTTGCCGAACGCATACGGCGGCTTGGCCACGACCTGGCCACCCTTTGACCGCCCGATGACCAGGACGGTGACGGAGGAGGGAATTCGGGAGCGGGTCCCGTCATTTGACGATGACGCCAGGGACCAGAGCGGCCAGGCCCGAGACGAAACTGCCCACGCCGGCCAGCGTGACGATCGCCGCCTTGCCGTCCGAGAACAGGCCGGAGCAGAACGCGCGGACCTGCCGGCGCAGGATCAGCATCTTGAGTTTCTGCCACCGGTGCTGGTGGATGTGGCAGCCAAGCAGCAGCCCCGATGCGTTGTTGCGGCAGCCGTCCGTTCGTCCTCGCACGGGTGCGCCGCACGTCACGGGGGCCTGGAAGAAGCACCACACGAGTACGGCAGCGGAGAGCGCGATGACCACCGCCGGACCAGCGGCGGAGTTGATCCACGCGGCGATCAGAAGAGCGCCGGCCAGGACGCCCCACCACTGGTCCAGTCCGCCGAAGCGCCCGCTCTTCGCCCCCGAAGTCGCCATGAGGGGAATCGTGGCAACGGAGCGGTGCTGTCATGCGGCCCAGGACAACCTTGACCGAAAGTGATCACCTATCGGCTGACGAGTGTTGTCAGCCCTCAGCCCTCGCCACGCCGATCGGGCACGAGACGCCCGTCCCGGCGAGCCTGTGCTGCCATGTGACCCATCCGGGCAGCGACGGTTGGAGTGGTGCGGAATCGCATGGAGCCCTCGCGCGTTGAGCCAGTGGGTATGGGATGCCGGCGGTGTGCGAGCCGAGTACCCCGAGTGACCGAGCTGACAGATATTGGAGGGGCCGAAATGGCTGCGCAGACGCAGAGGGCCGTGCTGGCGGGCGGATGCTTCTGGGGGATGGAGGACCTGATCCGCCGACTCCCGGGCGTGACGGCGACCCGGGTCGGATACACCGGGGGTGACGTGCCGAACGCGACGTACCGTAACCATGGCACTCACGCGGAGGCCATTGAGATCCTTTTCGACCCCGAGAGGACCGACTTCCGCGCGATCCTGGAGTTCTTCTTCCAGATCCACGACCCGAGCACCAAGAACCGCCAGGGCAACGACATCGGTCTCAGCTACCGCTCGGCGATCTACTACGTGGATGACGAGCAGAAGCGGATCGCCGAGGACACGATCGCGGATGTGGACGCCTCCGGACTGTGGCCGGGCGAAGTCGTCACCGAGGTAGAGCCGGTCGGCCCGTTCTGGGAGGCCGAGCCCGAGCATCAGGACTATCTGCAGCGTTACCCGGACGGCTACACCTGCCACTTCCCGCGCCCGGGATGGCGGCTGCCCGCCCGCGCGGAGGGCTGACCGCGAGGCGGCCCGCCGGAAGGCGCAGCCCGGCCGGCCGAGGCTCCGCAGCCGGGCCGTCTTGCGCTTGCGGGGGCCCCACTGCGGACAAAGGGTGTTCCGCCGCCGCGCGCGGCGGTCAGTGGCGCAGCGTCGCCGGGCTCCCGCCGTTCGCCTCGTAGCCCGCGACCGCCAGCGCCCGGTACACCGCGTAGTCCGCCGCCGGGTCCGAGCCCGTCGTCCAGGGGAGCGCGCCCACGTGGCCGTCGACGTGGAGGAGCTGCTCCATCGCCTCGGCCCAGCGCTCGCAGCGGACCAGGAAGAACACCAGGAGGTGGCGGACGTGGGCGAGCATCGGGTCGTCCGGGCGGGCGGCCTGGACGGCGAAGAGCGCGCCGTGGATCGACTTGGTGACGGCCTCGCTCTGGTAGAAGCTGCGCACCAGATTGACCTCGGGCAGGTGCTCGTAGAGCGCGAAGAGGGGGAGCGCGGCGAGGAGCGAGCCGCGCGGGGCGCGCGCGGCGGCGGCCTCGGCGAAGGCGAAGGCGAGCTCGCGTGAGCCGTGCCACTTCTCGCACCAGTACCGCAGGCCCGCCAGGTGGGCGCCCATGTGGCCCGGCGCCGTGTCGAGGATCTTGAGCCAGAGCTGCTCGAAGTCGTGCTGGGAGTACCCGAGGCCGCGGGCCACGGCGAGATGCGTGATGTGGGGGACGGGGTCGCCGGGGGCCAGGAGCGCCGCGTCCTCGCAGGCCGACCTGGCCTCCTCCAGGATGATCCGGCGCTCGTCGGCCTGGTCCGCACCGCCCGCGTTCCGCCAGGCCTGCTGGACCAGGAACTCCGCGAACACCTGTGCCCCGCCCGGGTCCTTGGGGTCCTGGGCACGCCACGCGTGGAGCCACCCGGCACCGAGCCGCGGCGTCTGTGCCAGCTCCAGGGCCGCGGCCCCGGCGATGGCCTGCACACGCTCCCAGCGCTGCTCGGTCTCCTTGCCCGTGCCGGCGAGGAGCTGCTTGGCGGCGGTGAAGTCCTGGTTGCGCTGGACCACCGACATCACGTTCAGCAGGTCCTGGTCGGGGCCCGGGAGCCGCACGTCCAGGTCCTCCTGGCGCATGAAGCCGTACTCCGCCGGGTCCGCCGCGTCCGGCGAACCGGGCGCGACCTGGCGTATCCCGCCGCGCCTGCGCAGCAGGTACGGGCCGAGCACCGCCCCCAACATGACCACTGCCATCAGCACCCAGAGCATTCCCATACGTACAAGCGAACCAGAAGGGTCGGACAATTGGCGAACCAGGCCCGGCAGGACGCCGCGCCGCCCGTGTGCGCACTACGCTCTGGCCGCATGAGCGACACGCACAACAGCCAGAACGCCCACGGCGACCACGGGTTCGAGACCGTGGCCATTCACGCGGGCAACACGGCCGACCCCCTGACGGGCGCCGTGGTCCCCCCGATCTACCAGGTCTCCACGTACAAGCAGGACGGTGTGGGCGGGCTGCGCGGCGGCTACGAGTACAGCCGCAGCGCCAACCCGACCAGGACCGCCCTGGAGGAGAACCTCGCCGCCCTCGAAGGCGGCCGCCGCGGCCTCGCGTTCGCCTCCGGGCTCGCCGCCGAGGACTGCCTGCTCCGTACGCTGCTCAGCCCCGGCGATCACGTGGTCATCCCGAACGACGCCTACGGCGGCACGTTCCGGCTGTTCGCGAAGGTCGTCTCGCGGTGGGGCGTGGAGTGGTCGGTCGCCGACACCAGCGACCCGGCCTCCGTACGCGCCGCGCTCACCCCGAAGACCAAGGTCATCTGGGTCGAGACACCGTCCAACCCGCTGCTCGGGATCACCGACATCGCCGCCGTCGCGCAGGTCGCGCGGGACGCGGGGGCGCGGCTCGTCGTCGACAACACCTTCGCGAGCCCGTACCTCCAGCAGCCGCTGGCGCTCGGCGCGGACGTCGTCGTGCACTCCCTGACCAAGTACATGGGCGGCCACTCGGACGTCGTCGGCGGTGCGCTGATCGTCGCCGACCCGGCGCTGGGCGACGAGCTGGCGTACCACCAGAACGCGATGGGTGCCGTCGCCGGGCCGATGGACGCGTGGCTCGTGCTGCGCGGCATCAAGACGCTGCCCGTGCGCATGGACCGGCACAGTGAGAACGCGACGAAGGTCGCCGACATGCTGTCCCGTCACGCGCGCGTGACGCGCGTCCTGTACCCGGGCCTTCCGGAGCACCCCGGTCACGAGGTCGCCGCCAAGCAGATGAAGGCGTTCGGCGGCATGGTGTCGTTCCAGGTCGAGGGCGGCGAGGAGGCCGCCGTCGCGGTCTGCGACCGGGCGAAGCTGTTCACCCTGGGCGAGTCCCTGGGCGGTGTGGAGTCCCTGATCGAGCACCCGGGGCGCATGACGCACGCCTCGGTGGCGGGCTCGGCCCTCGAGGTGCCGGCCGACCTCGTACGCCTCTCCGTGGGCATCGAGTCGGCCGACGACCTGCTCGCCGACCTCCAGCAGGCGCTCGGCTGAGCCTGCGCCCGGCCTCCTTCTGATCCCGCGCCTGGCCCCCTTCGCCAGGCGCGCGGTCACCAGCCGGTGAGCGGTGGAGTCGTCCCGGACGGCGGCTCCACCCAGGGCCTGGCCAGCAGGGCCCACACGAAGAACGCGGTCGACGCCAGGCACAGCGCCAGCCACATCAGACGGACCAGCACCCTCCTCCGGCGCAGGATCCGCCCGCCCCGGCGCACCGCCTCTGCGTGGATCTCGGGCGGCAGCGCTCCCTGGGCGGCCTCCAGGATCGCGCGGACCTCACGTTCCCTGCGGGCCTGAGCGTTCATGACGGCACCTTCTGCAGGGACGGTCCGTCCTGAAGAGCCGGGGCGGGCCCGCGCGGCGGGTGCAGGACGAGCGCCATGGCGCGCGCGTGGATGGCGTGCACGCGCTCCATGGGGAGCCCGAGCAGCGCGGCCACCTGCTCCTCGCCGACCCCCTCGTAGAGGCGCAGCACCAGGATCAGCCGCTCCTGCGGGCCGAGGTGGCGCAGCACGCCGCCGTGGCCGCGGTGCTGATGCCAGGCCGCGCGGGCGAAGCTCAGGGCGAGCTTGTTGCGGGCGCGGTCGTAGGGGTCCTCGCCGCGCAGCCGGTCCCAGGAGGCGTACGTCTGGGCGAGCGCGGCGATGAGCAGCTTCCGCGCGCGCGGGTTGTCGTCGGCCGGCTCGGTGGTGAGCAGGGTCGCGGCATGGAGCAGCCGCCCTGCCGCGCCCGCGACGAACGCCTCGAACTCCCGGGCCCGGCGGGCGTCCTGGAACGCGCGCCGTTCTCGCACCGCACCTCCAGCCGGACCGCTCCGCGGCCGGTCGCCGGGACGGGACGGGCCCCGGCCGCATGCGACAGGGGCCCGGTCTCATATGAGGGCAGGTACGGTCCCGGGGTCAAGAGCCGGGAGCGGCTTCCCCGGACGGGGCGGGCTGGCCCGTCTGCCGCGCGGACAGCGCGGTGTTGAAGCGCGTGAGGAGCGCGCAGAACTGTTCGCGCTCCTGCGGGGTCCACTCCTGCGTCAACTCGGCCATCAGGGACCGCCTGGACGTGCGTACCTCGTCGAGGCGGGCGAGCCCGCGCGGCGACAGCTGGAGGACGACCGCGCGTCCGTCCTCCGGGTGGGACGTCCGCTTGACGAGTCCCGTGTCGACGAGCGGCGCGACCTGCCGCGTCACCGTCGACGAGTCGATGCCCATGCTCGCGGCGAGCGCCTTGACGCCCATCGGGCCTTCCTTGTCCAGGCGGTTGAGCAGCAGATACGCGGCTCGGTCCATCGAGTTGCGCACCTGCCCGACCCCGCCGAGCCGGGTCTGTTCGGCACGGCGGGCGAAGACCGCCACCTCGTGCTGCAGCGTTTCGAGGAGGCCGGTGTCGCCGGCGGTCGTCATGTCCATCGTTTCCGGTGGTGTGGGCATGGCCGGGGGCTCACTTCATGCGTGGGTGGTGGGTTGGGGGACAGGGTACGCGGCCGGGAGGCGGGCCGTACCGACGCTGCGCAAACCAGTCTCGGACCTTGGTCACGCCAGGAGCCGTACGGCGTGAGCTGCGAGACTTGCCGTCATGAGCTACAGCACGGCTGACTCCTTGCCGACGGTGACCCTGGACGATGTGCGCGGCGCGCAGAAGATGCTCTCGGGGGTCGCGCGGATGACGGCGATGGAGGGCAGCCGGTACCTCTCGGGGCTGGTCGGGGGGCCGGTGCACCTCAAGTGCGAGAACCTCCAGCGGACGGGCTCCTTCAAACTGCGCGGCGCGTACGTCAGGATCGCGGGCCTGCTTCCGGAGGAGCGCGCCGCCGGCGTGGTCGCCGCGAGTGCCGGAAACCATGCGCAGGGTGTAGCGCACGCGTCTTCTCTTCTCGGCGTACGTTCCACGGTCTTCATGCCGGTCGGCGCGCCTTTGCCGAAGGTCGCGGCGACCCGTGACTACGGCGCGCAGGTGCGGCTGCACGGGCAGGTCGTGGACGAGACGCTGGCGGCGGCGCAGGAGTACGCGCGCGAGACGGGCGCCGTGTTCATCCACCCCTTCGACCACCCGGACATCATCGCCGGGCAGGGCACGGTCGGCCTGGAGATCCTGGAGCAGTGCCCCGAGGTGCGCACGATCGTCGTGGGCATCGGCGGCGGCGGTCTTGCCGCGGGCGTCGCGGTGGCGGTCAAGGCGCTGCGCCCCGATGTGAAGGTGATCGGAGTGCAGGCGGCGGGCGCGGCGGCGTACCCGCCCTCGCTGGCGGCGGGGCGGCCGGTGTCGATCCCGTATCCGGCGACGATGGCCGACGGCATCAAGGTGGGGCGGCCCGGTGACGTGCCGTTCCAGCTGATCGAGGAGTTCGTCGACGAGGTCCGCACGGTCTCGGAGGACGAGCTGTCGAGCGCGCTGCTGCTCTGCCTGGAGCGGGCCAAGCTGGTCGTCGAACCGGCCGGGGCGAGCCCGGTCGCGGCAATCCTGAGCGACCCGCGTTCCTTCGAGGGCCCGGTCGTGGCGCTCCTGTCGGGCGGCAACGTGGATCCGCTCCTGATGCAGCGGATCCTGCGCCACGGCATGGCTGCCGCCGGCCGTTATCTGTCGCTGCGGCTGCGTCTGACGGACCGTCCCGGCGCGCTGGCCACGCTTCTCGGCGTGCTGTCGGGGGTCGACGCGAACGTCCTCGACGTGAGCCACGTGCGCACCGATCCGCGCCTCGGGCTCACGGAGGCCGAGGTCGAGCTGCACCTGGAGACGAAGGGACCGGTGCACTGCGCCGAGGTGGGCGCGGCGCTGCGGGACGCGGGTTACCTCGTCATCGACTGACCGTCGGCCGCGGGATCACCGGCCCGCGGGGCGATTGCGGAAAACCAGTTGATGAGACGCGATGTATCGCGATACCTTGTGGTTCGTGTCACCAATCCGTCGGGCATGGCCGGGCGGACATCCCTAAGCTTTCCTGAGCAAGGCAACCGAACAGGTCACCCACAACCCATGGGGGAAGCCACATGCCAGGCGCCATCTATGCCGAAGGTCTCGTGAAGACCTTCGGCGACGTCAGGGCTCTGGACGGCGTCGATCTCGATGTCCCGGAGGGCACGGTCCTCGGCCTCCTCGGTCCGAACGGGGCGGGGAAGACCACCGCGGTGCGCTGTCTGACGACGCTGCTCACGCCGGACAGCGGAAAGGCTGTCGTCGCGGGCATCGACGTTCTCAAGCATCCGAACGAGGTGCGGCGCTCGATCGGACTCTCAGGCCAGTTCGCCGCGGTCGACGAGTACCTGACGGGTCGTGAAAACCTGCAAATGGTCGGCCAGTTGTACCAGATGAAGGCCAAGGAGGCGAAGGCCCGGGCGTCCGAGCTCCTCGAGCGGTTCAACCTCGCGGACGCCGCCGACCGGACCTCGAAGACGTACTCCGGAGGCATGCGCCGTCGGCTCGACCTCGCGGCCGCGCTCGTCGTCTCACCGCCCGTGATGTTCATGGACGAGCCGACGACGGGACTCGACCCGCGCAACAGGCTGCAGCTGTGGGAGGTCATCCAGGAGCTGGTCGCCGGCGGCACGACCCTGCTGCTGACCACCCAGTACCTCGAAGAGGCCGACCACCTGGCGCACGACATCTGCGTCATCGACCACGGCCGCGTCATCGCACGCGGCACCTCCGACCAGCTCAAGGCCCAGACCGGCGGCGAGCGCGTCGAACTCGTGGTGCACGAGCGGGAACACATGACGCCCGCCGCCGAGGTCCTCGCCGGGTTCGGCAAGGGCGAGACGACCGTCGAGCAGCACACCCGCAAGCTCACCGTCCCCGTCTCCGGCGGCGCCAAGCTCCTCGCCGAGGTCATCAGGGAGCTGGACACCCGCGGTATCGAGATCGACGACATCGGTCTGCGCCGCCCCACCCTCGACGACGTCTTCATCTCCCTGACCGGCCACGTGGCCGAGGAGAAGGCGGATGAGAACGGCTCGGCCGCGGGCGCCGCCAAGCAGTCCAAGCGCAAGCAGGAGGCCGACAAGTGAGCGCCGTCACCCAGACCCTCGCCCCGCGTCCCGCGGGTGGCCCCGTGCAGTCCGTGAGGGACTCCCTCGTCGTCGCCAAACGCAATCTGATCCGCATGACGCGCATCCCCGAGGTCGTCATCTTCGGGCTGATCCAGCCGATCATGTTCGTGGTGCTGTTCAGCTACGTGTTCGGCGGCTCGATGAACATCGGGGGCACCACGGACCCGGCGGTCTACCGCGAGTTCCTGATGGCCGGCATCTTCGCCCAGACCGTCACGTTCGCCACGGCGGGCGCGGGCGCGGGCATCGCCGACGACATGCACAAGGGCCTCATCGACCGCTTCAGATCGCTGCCCATGTCCCGCGGCGCCGTCCTCACCGGACGCACCCTCGCGGACCTCGTGCAGACGGCCCTGACCCTGCTCGTCCTCGCGATCGTCGCCGTCCTGGTCGGCTGGCGCATCCACGAGGGCCTCCCGAAGGCCCTCGGCGCCTTCGGGCTGCTGCTCCTCCTCGGATACGCGTTCACGTGGATCGGCGCGCTCATCGGCCTGTCCGTACGCACACCGGAAGCCGCCACCTCGGGCGGACTGGTCTGGCTCTTCCCGGTGACGTTCATCTCGAACGCGTTCGTGGACTCCAGCCAGATGACGCCCTGGCTGCGCCACATCGCCGACTGGAACCCGTTCAGCGCCACGGTGCAGGCCTGCCGCGAGCTGTTCGGCAACCCGGGCGTCTCCGACTCCCCGGCCTGGCCCATGCAGCACGCCGTGTGGGCCTCGCTGCTCTGGTCAGTCCTGATCATCGTGGTCTTCCGGACGCTCTCGGTCCGCAAGTACCGCAACGCGACGGCCTGACGGCGGCTGCGGCCCCGAGCGCGAACACACGAAGGCCCCCGGCGCAGCAAGCGCCGGGGGCCTTCGCCATACGGTCGGTTCAGCCGTCGTACGGCTTCTCAGCCGCTGTACGGCTTCTCAGCCGCTGATAGGGCATCTCAGCCGTTGTACGGCTTCGCCGCGAGGATCTTCACCGAGGCGAGCTTGCCGTTCGGCAGCTCGTACTGGGCGTCCTCGCCGATCTTCTTGCCGTTCACGCCGGAGCCCAGCGGGGACTGCGGCGAGTACGTCTCGATATCGGCGCTCGCGTACTCGCGTGAGGCGAGCAGGAACGTCATGGTGTCGTCCTCGTCGCCGTCGAAGGCGATCGTGACGACCATGCCGGGCGCGGCGACGCCGGTCGCGGCAGGTGCCTCGCCGACCTTGGCCTTCTCCAGGAGCTGGGTCAGCTGGCGGATGCGGAGCTCCTGCTTGCCCTGCTCCTCCTTGGCCGCGTGGTACCCGCCGTTCTCGCGCAGGTCGCCCTCCTCGCGGGCCGCCGCGATCTTCACGGTGATCTCGGCGCGCGCGGGACCAGACAGGTACTCCAGCTCGTCCTTGAGCTTGGTGTACGCCTCCTGCGTGAGCCAGGTGACGTCTTCGCTGGTCTGGGTCACAGGTGCTCCTCGTAGGTACTGGGAATACAAAGCATCGCCCTACCCAGAAGCATGTGCTTTCACGGGTGGGCGAAACCACGAGCCTAACAATTCAGGCGCCGAAGGGGGAGGACATATGCCATCAAGAATTCGTCACCGCAGGTCAGGTACCGAAACCCGGACGGTCGGCGGCGTATGCCGAGGGGTGGCCGCGGTGTGGACGCCGTGCGGTCAGCCCGCGTGGCAGCCGAGCAGCTCCGCGCTGGTGCCGTGGGCCGTGGTGCGCAGTGTCACCACCTTGTCGATCCGGCTCTCGCGCTGGTCGAAGCGGAAGTCGGCGCGGCCCACCTCGGCGCCGTCGGCGGACTGCGACCGGATGGTGCAGTAACCCTTCGCGTCGGTGTCCTTACGGACCTCGAGGTGCACCTTGACCGCCGCGTCGGAGGTCTTGAAGGTGATGACCTCGGCGCTGATCTTCGTACCGAAGACGTAGTGGTAGCCGAACCAGCCGATCAGGACGACGAGCAGGGCGGCGAGCACGGCGCCGACGGTCTTCAGGGTGCGGTCCGCGCGTTCGTCGGCGGAGCGGGACCGGCCGTAGCGGCCCTCGGGGAGCTGCTCACTCACCGCACTCATGATCGATCCTCTCGCGCGGGGCGGGTCGAGGACCGGCCCCGGACAGACTGCCGGAATTTTCCGCCCCCCGGTTCGGTCACTATAGAAGCCGCCCAATGTGCCGTATGACCGAGGGCGCCTTAAATCACCGAGTCATTCACTGAGGATCTTGTCTTGACTGAGCAGCTGCGACTGATGGCCGTTCACGCCCACCCCGACGACGAGTCGTCGAAGGGCGCGGCCACCATGGCCAAGTACGTGTCCGAGGGGGTGGACGTGCATGTCGTGACCTGCACGGGCGGGGAGCGCGGATCCATCCTCAATCCGAAGCTCCAGGGCGACACGTACATCGAGGAGCACATCCACGAGGTACGCAGGAAGGAGATGGACGAGGCCCGCGAGATCCTCGGGGTCAAGCAGGACTGGCTGGGCTTCGTCGACTCGGGCCTGCCCGAGGGTGACCCCCTGCCGCCGCTGCCCGACGGTTGCTTCGCGCTCGAGGACGTCGACAAGGCGGCCGGGGAGCTGGTGAAGCAGATCCGCTCGTTCCGTCCGCAGGTCATCACGACGTACGACGAGAACGGTGGCTACCCGCACCCCGACCACATCATGACCCACAAGATCTCCATGGTGGCGTTCGAGGGCGCGGCGGACACCGAGAAGTACCCGGAGTCCGAGTTCGGCCCGGCCTACCAGCCGCAGAAGCTCTACTACAACCAGGGCTTCAACCGGCCGCGCACCGAGGCGTTGCACCAGGCGATGCTCGACCGCGGCCTGGAGTCGCCGTACGCCGAGTGGCTCAAGCGCTGGGACGAGTTCGAGCGGGTCGAGCGGACGCTGACCACGCACATCCCGTGCGCCGAGTTCTTCGAGATCCGCGACAAGGCGCTCATCGCGCACGCCACGCAGATCGACCCCGACGGGGGCTGGTTCCGGGTTCCGATGGAGCTCCAGAAGGCGGTGTGGCCGACCGAGGAGTACGAGCTCGCGAAGTCTCTCGTCGATACCTCCCTCCCCGAGGACGACCTCTTTGCGGGCATCCGCGACAATGCCTGACATGAGCGCAAGCGCAAGCCTGGCAATGACGCATCTCGTCCCCCTCGCCAAGGAGGTCGACGAGAACAAGGTGACCCCCGGCGTCCTCGGTTTCATCGTCTTCGCGGTGATGGCCGTCGCCGTCTGGGGCCTGATGAAGTCGATGAACCGCCACATGGGCAAGGTCGACTTCAAGGAGAAGACGGACACCGCCGCGGACTCCGCGAGCGGAACCGGCTCCGCCCCGGCCTCGCCCGCCAAGGGCTGACGCCCCGCCGCACAGGACCGCTCGGCACGGCACACGCCGCGCCGAGCGCCTTCGTGCTGCGCCCTCAGGTCCTGCGCGCCCCGGGTCCTGCACGACCCGGGTCCTACGTGCCCCGGAGCCCAAGCCCCCCGCGCCCTCACCGCCCCCCGCTCACCTCCACGCCCATCACGTCCCGGGCGTGTCGCTTCGGGACCATGCCGAGGCGCCAGGCCTGCCAGCCCGCCTCCAGGTCCGCGCCGCGTTCCAGGAGAAGGTGGTAGGCCTCCACGTAGTCGTCGAGCCTGCCGTCCCGGCCGGCGTGCGTGGAGCGGGCGAGCTGGGACAGCTCCTCCTGCGCCACGGCCGTGCCGATCTCCGAGCCGCCCGGCGACGCGTACGGCAGCAGCGTGCAGCGCAGGAAGTTCGCCCAGTCCTCGCCGCGGCGGTCGCCGTACGACGCGAACAGCGCCGCCGCCTCCTCGCACAGGGTCAGGGCCTGGGCCGCGCGCCCGTTGCCCGCGTCCACCACCGCCAGTTCCAGGCAGGTCCACCCCTCGCCGTGCGCGACGCCGATGCGCTGGAAGTCGGCGCGGGCGTCGACCAGGAGCTGGCGCGCGAAGCCGGAGTTGCGCAGCGAGCCCGTCTGCGCGGCCCGCTGGTCACGCGTGACCCGGGCCGAGTGGTGGCGGGCGCAGGCGAGCCCGTACACGTCGCGCATCCGCGAGAACATCGTGCGGGAGCGCTCCAGCTCGCGTACCGCCTGGTCGAGGTTGCCGCTCTCCTCCAGGGCCTGGCCCAGGTAGTAGAGCGTCCAGGCCTCGCCGCGCGCGTCCTCGTTGTCACGGTGGCGCGAGGTGGCCTGGCGCAGTCCGTCGACGGCCGCCGACGCGTCGCCGTCCACCAGGCGGGCCCGCGCCAGCTGGGTCAGCGCCCACGCCTCGCCCCGGCTGTCGCGCGTACGGCTGTACAGGTCGAGGGCGGCGCGCAGCTCATGCTCCGCCTCCGGCACGTCGCCCATCCGCAGACGCAGCTGTCCCAGCTGGAAGTGCGCCCACGCCTCGCCGTGCACGGACTCGTTCTCCCGGTGCAGGGCCAGCGCCGCCGTCAGCAGATCGAGCGCCTCCTGCACATGGGCCTGGTCGCGCTCCACCGCGGCGAGCGCGTGCATCGTCCAGCCCCGGTCGCCCGCCGTCTCGTCTGTGGTCTGCAGGTCGAGAGCCTCCCGGAGCTTCGCCGCCGCCTCCTTGAGCTGACCCTGATGGTGCAGCGTGATGCCGAGGGAGCACAGGGCGCGGGCGGCGCCCGCGTTGTGGTGCGCCTCGAAGTACAGGTCCACCACCGACGCCAGCGTCGTACGCGCCTTGTCGAGCTCACCGAGCTGGCGTGCCGCGATACCGGTGCGCCACTGGACCGAGCGCACGAGAAGCCCCTGGTCGACGGCCTGCGTCAGCTCGCTGATCTCGCCGAGGCGGTAGAGGTCGCCGCGCAGCAGGCAGTAGTCGCACAGGGCGCCGAGCAGATTGAGCACGGCCGCCTGGTCGACGCCTTCCGCGCCCCGCAGTGTCGCCGTGATGAAGCTGGACTCGTCGTCGAGCCAGCGCAGCGCGGAGTCCAGTGACGTGAAGCCGTGCGGGCCGACCTGGCCGGCGCGCGTCGACTTGTTGCCGTCGACGAGCCGGATCACCGAGTCCGCGAGCTCCGCGTAGTTCTGGATGAGGCGTTCCTGCGCGGCCGTCCGCTCGGCCGGCTCCTCCTCGTCGAGGAGGCGGGCCTGCGCGAAGGACCGCACGAGATCGTGCAGCCGGTACCGGCTGCCCCGGACGTGGTCGATCAGCCCGGCCCGTGACAGCGCGGTCAGATGGCGGGTGGCCTCCGACTCGTCCGTCGCGAGCAGCGCGGCCGCCGCTGCCGCGCCCAGCGAGGCCCGCCCGGCGAGCGCGAGCCGCCGCAGCAGCCGCCGGGCGGCCTCCGGCTGGTCGGTGTAGCGCAGCCACAGGACGCGCTCGACCGGTTCCACGGGCCCGTACGCGCTCAGGTCGGACGCCAGCCCGCGCGTCGTACGCGGCCCGATCGCGGACCCCGCGATGCGCAGCGCCAGCGGCAGACCACCGCACAACTCCCTCACGGCATCGGACGATTCGGAGTCATAGGGCCCCGACGCGTCCTCCGCGCACTCACGCAGGAGCTCCTCCGCGCCCGCGGCGTCCAGCGCGTCCACCGGCACCTGATGCACCCACGCCGGGACGTCCGCCGGCAGGTCGAGCGGCTTGCGCGCCGTCACCAGGACGAGGCTGTCGGACCGCTCGGGGATCAGCGTGCGCACCTGCTCCGCGTCGCCCGCGTCGTCCAGGACGATCGTGACCGCGAGCCCCGTCAGATGCTGGTGGTACAGCTCGCTCAGGCTGCGCACCTGCTGCTCCGGCGAGGAACGCTCCCGGAAGAGCAGCTGCTCGCGCGGCGCGCCGAGCCGGTTCAGCAGATGGAGCAGCGCGTCCCGGGTCGACAGCGGGGCCTCGGGCGCGTCGCCCCGCAGGTCCACGACGCACGCCCCGCGGAACTGGTCGCGCAGCTCGTGCGCCGCCCGCACCGCGAGCGTCGAACGGCCTGAGCCGGGCGCGCCGTGCAGCACAACGACGGTGGGTCGGGTCTCGGTGCTCGCGCGCGCCGCGTGCACCCACTGCGCGATCCGCTGCATCTGTACCCTGCGACCCGCGAACGGGCCCTGCGGATCAGGGAGTTGGCCGAAAGACTGCTCCAGGACACTGCGCCGCCTGGCCGCCGCGCTCTTGTCCGTACGGCGCAACTGCGGCGTCGGCTTCTTCGCGCCGGTCCCCGCGGTGGCGGCGAGGACGCGCTGCTGGTCGAGGAACGGCCGGATCCCCCGCACGTCGAGCGCCGTCAGCCACTGCAGTCTCAGCTGTTCGGGCCCGCCCGGCTGGCTCCGCGCCCCGGCGCGGCGGCTCGCGGCGGGCACATGAGAGGCCGTCACCTTTGCGACGGTCGTGGCGGCGCCCAGCACGGCGACGGTCGCGCCCGCGCCGACCGCGGTCCCCGTGCCCGTACCCAGCAGCAGGTCGGCCAGGCAGGCGCCGACCGCGGCAACGGCCGTGACCAGCAGGGGAGTCGAGCCGCGCTCCTGGGTGAAGCGCTGCCCGAACGACATCTGCCCGGCCTCGGCCTCGTCCAGGGCGTGCGTGAACTGCGTGTACTCCTCGGCGGCGGTCTCCGCCATGGCGTCGAGCGCACCGCGCGCACGCGACAGCAGCACCCCGCCGTCCGTGCGCCCGCCCGAACGCCGCACTTCCTCCTCCACGGCCCGGGCCAACAGCCCCTCGGCTTCCGCCCGATGGCTGTCTCGCATTTCAGGTCCCCCTCCGGCAGCAACGGTTCCGCGTCAAGTGTGCTGCGTATGGGGCTACGGCGCGAGAGGCCGGGGATCAAAGGGCCGATCGGCGACCGGTGTGCGCGAGGATGGGGCGCATGCCGAACCGACTGGCCCATGAGACGTCCCCCTACCTCCTCCAGCATGCCGACAACCCCGTCGACTGGTGGCCCTGGTCGGCCGACGCCTTCGAGGAGGCCCGGCGGCGCGGGGTCCCGGTGCTGCTCAGCGTCGGATACTCCAGCTGTCACTGGTGCCACGTCATGGCGCACGAGTCCTTCGAGGACGAGACGACCGCCGCCCTCATGAACGACCGCTTCGTCAACATCAAGGTCGACCGCGAGGAGCGCCCCGACGTCGACGCCGTCTACATGGAGGCCGTGCAGGCCGCCACCGGCCAGGGCGGCTGGCCCATGACCGTGTTCCTCACGCCCGACGCCGAGCCGTTCTACTTCGGCACCTACTTCCCGCCCGAGCCCCGGCACGGGATGGCGTCCTTCCCGCAGGTTCTGCAGGGCGTGACGCAGGCGTGGGCGGAGCGCAGGGACGAGGTCGCCGAGGTAGCCGCGAAGATCGTGGGCGATCTGGCCGGACGCGAGCTGCCGTACGGGGACACGCAGATCCCCGGCGCGAGCGAACTCGCGCAGGCGCTGCTCGGTCTGACCCGCGAGTACGACGCGGCGGAGGGGGGCTTCGGCGGAGCGCCCAAGTTCCCGCCGTCGATGGTGATCGAGTTCCTGCTGCGCCACTATGCGCGTACGGGTGCCGAGGGCGCGCTCCAGATGGCCGAGGACACCTGCGAGCGGATGGCGCGCGGCGGGATCTACGACCAGCTGGGCGGCGGCTTCGCGCGCTACTCCGTCGACCGCGAGTGGGTCGTACCCCACTTCGAGAAGATGCTCTACGACAACGCCCTGCTGTGCCGCGCCTACGCGCACCTGTGGCGGGCCACCGGGTCGGAGACGGCCAGGCGGGTCGCGCTGGAGACCGCGGACTTCATGGTGCGGGAGCTGCGGACGAACGAGGGCGGGTTCGCGTCCGCGCTGGACGCGGACAGCGAGGACGCCGAGGGGCGTCATGTCGAGGGCGCCTTCTACGTGTGGACGCCCGAGCAACTGCGCGAGGTCCTCGGGGACGCGGACGCCGAGATGGCCGCCCAGTGCTTCGGCGTGACACAGGAGGGCACCTTCGAGGAGGGTGCCTCGGTCCTCCAACTCCCGCGGCAGGAGACCGAGTTCGACGAGGCGCGGGTCGCGGACGTACGGCGCAGGCTGTTCGCCGCGCGTGCCGCGCGGCCGGCCCCCGGGCGGGACGACAAGGTCGTCGCCGCATGGAACGGGCTGGCGATCGCCGCGCTCGCGGAGACCGGCGCGTACTTCGACCGGCCGGACCTGGTGCAGGCCGCGCTCGCCGCCGCCGACCTGCTCGTACGCCTCCACATGGACACGCGGGCGCGCCTCACCCGTACCAGCAAGGACGGCCGGGCCGGCGCGAACGCCGGTGTTCTCGAGGACTACGCGGATGTCGCCGAGGGCTTCCTCGCGCTGGCGTCCGTGACCGGCGAGGGGGTCTGGCTGGAGTTCGCCGGGTTCCTCCTCGACCACGTCCTCGACCAGTTCACCGACCCGGAGTCCGGCGCGCTCTACGACACGGCGGCGGACGCGGAGCAGCTGATCCGCAGGCCGCAGGACCCCACCGACAACGCCACGCCCTCGGGCTGGAGCGCGGCGGCCGGCGCGCTGCTCTCGTACGCGGCGCAGACCGGGTCGGAGCCTCATCGCACCGCCGCCGAGCGGGCGTTGGGCGTGGTGCGGGCGCTCGGGCCGCGTGCGCCGCGCTTCATCGGGCACGGACTCGCGGTCGCGGAGGCGCTGCTCGACGGGCCGAAGGAGGTCGCCGTGGTCGGCGAGGTCGGCGGGGAACTGCACCGCACGGCGCTGCTCGGCACGGCGCCGGGCGCGGTCGTCGCGGCGGGTCAGGCGGGCTCCGGTGAGCTGCCGTTGCTGGCGGACCGGCCGCTCGTGGACGGCCGGCCGGCCGCGTACGTGTGCCGCAACTTCACCTGCGACGCCCCCGTGACGGATCCGGAGCGGCTTGCGGAGGCGCTGGGCAACCGCGAGTAGGCGCTACAGGCCGTTTCTGAACGTCTCCAGCGTCCGGTCCATCAGGTCGCGCAGTCCTTCCTGGTGGCCGTGCTCGGCCCAGTACAGCGTGGTCTCCATGAGCGCGCCGACCAGCGCCATCGCGTAGACGCGGACTTCGAGGCCGTCCGCGTCGCGGCCGGTGCGCTCGCCGATCACGCGGCACAGCAGCTGCCCGGTGGCGCACATGGACTCCATCATCCGGGAGCGCACCGCGGGCACCTCGACCTGGAGCCTGGTCCGCAGCCGTGACACCTCGGGATCGTCGTCGAACCCGAGGCACACGGCGTGTGCGATCACGTGCTTCAGTGAGTCGGCGATCGACTCGTCCGCCGGCCGCGCCCGCAGCTCGGCCTCGAGGGCCGGGTCGTACTCGTCCGTGATGACGATGTCTTCCTTGGTCGGGAAGTACCGGAACACCGTGGACGGCGACACCTCGGCGGCCTCGGCGATCTGCTCGACCGTCGTCGCGTCGTACCCCTGTTCGGCGATCAGGCGGTACGTCGCCTCCCTGATCGCGACCCGGGTCTTGAGCTTCTTGCGTTCGCGAAGGCCCATCCCGGGGCGGTCGGCGGCGGAGGTGGAGCGTGCGGAGGCGGCCATGGGCTCATTCTCGGGCATCGACCGGGGCCGGGGCCGGGTCGGAGCTGGAGCGGGGCGCGAAAACGGCCGCGGCTCGAAAGCCGCGGCCGAAAGGAGGGAAGGGCCAGGTCAGGCGTGCTGGTACGCGACCAGTGAGATGCCGACGTAGTGCACGACGAACGCCGCGAGCGTGAGCGAGTGGAAGACCTCGTGGAAGCCGAACCAGCGCGGTGACGGGTTCGGGCGCTTGATCCCGTAGATCACGCCTCCCGCGCTGTAGAGGAGCCCGCCGACGATCACGCAGACGAGCACGGCCGTGCCGCCGGTGTGCAGGAAGTCGGGCAGGAAGAAGACGGCTGCCCAGCCCATCGCGATGTAGCACGGGGTGTAGAGCCAGCGCGGGGCGCCGACCCAGAAGACGCGGAAGACGATGCCGGCCGTGGCCGCGGCCCAGATGCCCCACATCAGCCACTGGCCCTTGGCCTCGGGGAGCAGCAGCATCGTCAGCGGCGTGTAGGTGCCCGCGATGATCAGGAAGATGTTCGCGTGGTCGAGGCGGCGCAGTACGCCGTCGGCGCGCGGGCCCCAGTTGCCCCGGTGATAGAGCGCGCTCACGCCGAAGAGCAGGCATGCTGTAAGGACGTAGATCCCGCAGGCGATCCGGCCGCGGGGGGAGTCCGCGAGGGCGGTCAGGACCAGGCCGGAGATGACGACCGCGGGGAACATGCCCGCGTGCAGCCAGCCGCGCAGCCGTGGTTTCACCGGAACGGACTCTGTCGCGGTCACTTCGGATGGCGTGGCGGCAGTCATAAGCCGCATCGTACCTACGGGGCCGTAAGTAACGAATCCGAGTGACGGTCAGTAACGAAAACGAGTGACGGGCAGGGGTGAATGCCGGTGGTGAGAAGGGATGCAGGCGAGTGGCGATCCTCACTTCGCTCAGGTGTGAGGCCCTCTGGACATATGCGCGCTCGCGTCGGATGATCATATGAGTGCGGTCGGCACCGGATGAGCGCCAGAGGGATCAACACGTGAAGCATCCGGGTCGCAGCCCCCAAGGGGCAACAACACAAAAACCCCTCATTTAGGAGCAATCGTGGCGCGCGACATCGCGGCTCCCGTTTCCTTGGGCAATGTCCCCACCAAGCACCAGGAACTGATCTCGTGGGTCAACGAGATCGCCGAACTGACGCAGCCGGACCGTGTGGTCTGGTGCGACGGGTCAGAGGCCGAGTACGAGCGCCTGGCCGAGGAACTGGTCGACAAGGGAACGTTCAAGAAGCTCGACCCGATCAAGCGCCCGAACTCGTACTACGCCGCCTCCGACCCGACCGACGTCGCACGCGTCGAGGACCGGACGTTCATCTGCTCCGAGAAGGAGCAGGACGCGGGCCCCACCAACCACTGGAAAGCCCCCGCGGAGATGCGCGCCATCTTCCAGGGCGACGAGGGTGACGAGGGCACCGGCGGCATCTTCCGCGGCTCGATGAAGGGCCGGACGATGTACGTCGTCCCGTTCTGCATGGGCCCGCTCGGCTCGGAGCTCTCCGCCATCGGCGTCGAGATCACCGACTCCGCGTACGTCGCCGTCTCGATGCGCACCATGACGCGCATGGGCCGGCCCGTCCTCGACGAGCTCGGCACCGACGGCTTCTTCGTGAAGGCCGTCCACACCCTGGGCGCGCCGCTGGAGGAGGGCCAGGAGGACGTGCCGTGGCCCTGCAACTCCACCAAGTACATCTCGCACTTCCCCGAGACCCGCGAGATCTGGTCGTACGGCTCCGGCTACGGCGGCAACGCCCTGCTCGGCAAGAAGTGCTACGCCCTGCGCATCGCGTCCGTCATGGCGCGCGACGAGGGCTGGCTCGCCGAGCACATGCTCATCCTCAAGCTGACGCCGCCGCACGGTGAGTCGAAGTACGTCGCCGCCGCCTTCCCGAGCGCCTGCGGCAAGACCAACCTCGCCATGCTGGAGCCCACGATCTCCGGCTGGACCGTCGAGACCATCGGCGACGACATCGCCTGGATGCGGTTCGGCGAGGACGGCCGCCTCTACGCGATCAACCCCGAGGCCGGCTTCTTCGGCGTCGCGCCCGGCACCGGCGAGCACACCAACGCCAACGCCATGAAGACGCTGTGGGGCAACTCCGTCTTCACGAACGTCGCGCTCACCGACGACAACGACGTCTGGTGGGAGGGCATGACGGAGGAGACTCCGGCGCACCTCACCGACTGGAAGGGCAACGACTGGACCCCCGAGTCCGGCGTTCCCGCGGCGCACCCGAACGCGCGCTTCACCACCCCCGCCTCGCAGTGCCCGATCATCGCGCCCGAGTGGGAGGACCCGAAGGGCGTGCCGATCTCGGCGATCCTCTTCGGTGGCCGCCGCGCCTCCGCCGTGCCGCTGGTGACCGAGTCCTTCGACTGGAACCACGGCGTGTTCCTCGGCGCGAACGTCGCCTCCGAGAAGACCGCCGCCGCCGAGGGCAAGGTCGGCGAGCTGCGCCGCGACCCGTTCGCGATGCTCCCGTTCTGCGGCTACAACATGGGCGACTACATGGCCCACTGGGTCGACGTGGCCAAGGACAAGGACCAGGCGAAGCTGCCGAAGATCTACTACGTGAACTGGTTCCGCAAGAACGACGCGGGCAAGTTCGTGTGGCCCGGCTTCGGCGAGAACAGCCGCGTCCTGAAGTGGATCGTCGAGCGCCTGGCGGGCAAGGCCGAGGGCGTCGAGTCGCCGATCGGCATCCTGCCGACGCGTGACTCCCTCGACACGGACGGCCTCGACCTGGCCGACGCCGACCTCGACTTCCTGCTGACGGTCGACAAGGAGGTGTGGCGCGACGAGGCCTCCCTGGTCCCCGAGCACCTCAACACCTTCGGTGACCACACGCCGAAGGAGCTGTGGGACGAGTACCGGGCTCTGGTGAAGCGCCTGGGCTGACGCCCCTCGGAGCAGGACATGTGACAGGGCCCCGCACAACGGCGTGCGGGGCCCTGTCACATGTGCGTTCCGTTGGTGGGCGGTTGACGCGCGGCCTCTGGGGTGGCGCATCAACCGCCGTCAGGAGGCGACCAGTTGACCGGCCGCGGCGTGTGCCTCCATGCGGCGCGCGGCGAGGATCGCGGCGGCCGTGTCGGCGCGGGACGCCGCGACGACCAGGGCGCGGCCCGCGAGGGCGTGTGCGCGCTGGTGCAGGGCGGCGATGCGGGGCTCGTGGATCATCGCGTCGGCCACGGACGCGCGGGCCGGCAGCAGGCCGCCGCGCAGCCGGGTGACCTGGTGCGCGAGGGCGTCGGCCGCGGCGTCGAGATCCGGGTCGGGGGTGAGGGCGCGCAGCTCGTCCGTGAGGGCGAGCAGGGCGGCCAGGTGCCCCGCGAGCTGGATGTCGAGCTCCTCCTCGCGGGAGCGGTGCGGGAAGTCGCCGGGGTCGGCCATGGCATGGACCGACTTGGTGCGGATCGGTTCGTACATGGGATGGCCTCCAGGCGGGTAGCTTGAAGACCATCCTAGCTTAGATTCAGTCTAAAGTTGAGTCCTGTCCCCGGAGTGGGCGGCCAGGCGGCGTCAGGGCTGGCTGTAGCCGTCCAGGAAGCGGCCGATGCGCGTCACGGCCTCCGTGAGCTGACTGGCGGTCGGCAGCGTGACCACCCGGAAGTGATCCGGCTCCGGCCAGTTGAATCCCGTACCGTGCACGACCATGATCTTCTCGGCGCGCAGCAGGTCGAGCACCATCTGCCGGTCGTCCTTGACCTTGAACACCTTCGGGTCGAGCCGCGGGAAGAGGTACAGCGCGCCCTTCGGCTTCACGCACGTCACGCCCGGGATCTGCGTCAGCAGCTCGTACGCGACGTCCCGCTGCTCCTTCAGGCGGCCGCCCGGGAGTACGAGCTCCGTGATCGTCTGGCGTCCGCTGAGCGCCGCGACGACGCCGTGCTGGCCCGGCATGTTCGCGCACAGGCGCATGTTCGCCAGGATCGTGAGGCCCTCGATGTACGAGTCGGCGTGCGCGCGCGGCCCGGAGATCGCCATCCAGCCCACGCGGTAGCCGGCCACGCGGTACGCCTTCGACATGCCGTTGAAGGTGAGGGTCAGCAGGTCGGGGGCGATGGCGGCGGTCGGCGTGTGGGTCGCGTCGTCGTAGAGGATCTTGTCGTAGATCTCGTCCGAGCAGACCAGGAGGTTGTGGCGGCGGGCGATGTCGGTGAGGCCGCGCAGCATGTCGTCGCTGTAGACGGCGCCCGTCGGATTGTTCGGGTTGATGATCACGATCGCCTTGGTGCGGTCGGTGACCTTGCGCTCCACGTCGGCGAGATCGGGCATCCAGTCGGACTGCTCGTCGCAGCGGTAGTGCACGGCGGTGCCGCCGGAGAGCGAGACCGCGGCCGTCCACAGCGGGTAGTCCGGCGCCGGGACGAGGACCTCGTCCCCGTCGTCGAGGAGCCCCTGCATCGCCATCACGATCAGCTCGGAGACGCCGTTGCCGATGAAGACGTTCTCGACGTCCGTCTCCACGCCGAGGGTCTGGTAGTGCATCATCACCGCGCGGCGGGCCGCGAGCAGGCCCTTCGCGTCCCCGTAGCCGTGCGCGTCGCCGAGGTTGCGGAGCATGTCCTCGAGGATCTCGGGCGGGCACTCGAAGCCGAAGGCGGCGGGGTTGCCGGTGTTGAGCTTGAGGATGCGGTGGCCCGCCGCCTCCAGACGCATCGCCTCCTCGAGCACCGGGCCCCGGATCTCGTAACAGACATTGGAGAGCTTCGTCGACTGGATCACCTGCATGTCCGTGAGCTTACGGCCGGCTGTCGCGGGGTGCTCCGTGTTTTCGGACACGTGGGGCGGCGCGGGAGGGCGCCGCCCCAGGTGGGCCCGGGGTCCGGCCGTACGGGACGGTTACGCCGTTCTGCGGACCGAGCGCCCCGCGAGCACATCCGTGCGGCGCCCGTCCTCCATCACGAACTTCCCGTCGATCAGGACGTGCGGGATGCCCACGGGCAGCGTGCGCGGGGCCTCGAAGGTGGAGCCCGCCGCGACCGTCTCCGGGTCGAAGAGGACCAGGTCGGCGCGGTAGCCCTCGCGGACCAGGCCGCGGTCGGGCAGGCGCAGCCGGGCCGCGGGACGCGACGTGAGGTGGGCGACCGCCTCCTCCAGCGACATGATGCCGAGCTCACGCACGTAGCGGCCGAGGTAGTGCGGGAACGTGCCGTACGCGCGCGGGTGCGGCTTGAAGCCCTGGAGGATGCCGTCGCTGCCGCCCGTGTGCACGGGGTGCTGCATGATCGCCCGCACGTTCTCCTCGTGGCCGACGTGCTGGAGGATCGTCGAGCCCAGCTTGTCGTTGATGAGCAGGCGGCGTGCCGTCACCCACGGCGCCTCGCCGCGCGCGTCGGCCGACTCCTGGACCGTCTTGCCGACACAGGACGCGAGCCCCGGGTCGGACACGCCGGAGATCTCGATCGCGTCCCACTCGATGGGCACACCGTGGCAGCCGTCCGCCCCGATGACCTCCATGTGGTGCCGGATCTTCTCCGCGGTCGCGTCGTCCTGCAGCCGCTTCATGATCTCGTCGGGGCCGCCCTCGCTCGCCCAGCTCGGCAGCATCGCGACGAGCGTCGTGCTGCCGGGGGTGTACGGATACGTGTCGAGCGAGATGTCGGCGCCGTCGGCGAGCGCCTCGTCGAGCAGGGAGATCAGCTCGGGCGCCTTGCCCTTGTTCACGCCGAAGTTCATCGTGGCGTGCGCGAGATGGAGGGGGCAGCCCGCCTCCCGGGTGAGCTCCACCATCTCCCGGTACGCGTCGAGCGCCCCGGCGCCGTACGAGCGGTGGTGCGGACAGTAGTAACCGTCGTACGAGGCCACCACCCGGCACAGCTCGGTGAGTTCGGCGTCCTTCGCGTACATGCCGGGCGTGTAGGTGAGGCCGGACGACATGCCGACGGCGCCCTGCTCCATGCCCTCGGCGACGAGCCGGCGCATGCGGTCGAGCTCCTCGGGCGTGGCGTCCCGGTCGTCCCAGCCGACCGCGTACATCCGGACGGTGCCCTGCGGGATCAGGTACGCGGCGTTGACCGCGATGCCGCGGTCGAGGCGGTCCAGGTACTCGCCGACCGTGCGCCAGTCGAAGTCGATGTCGGAGCCGTCACCGTTCCAGCCGGTGATCGCGCGCCGGACCTCGGCGAGGGTGCGGTCGTCGACGGGCGCGTACGAGAGGCCGTCCTGGCCGAGGACTTCGAGCGTGACGCCCTGCGCGGCCTTCGCACTGTGGTCCGGGTCGCGCAGCAGCGCCAGGTCGCTGTGGGCGTGCATGTCGACGAAGCCGGGCGCTAGCGCGAGGCCGGCCGCGTCGAGGTTGCGGCGCCCGATGGGGCGGGCGCCGGCGCCCTCGGGGTGGATCGTGGTGATCCGGCCGTGCTGGACGCCGACGTCGGCGCGGTAGGAGGCACCACCGGTGCCGTCGATGACGTGCGCGTCGCGGATTACCAGGTCCATGGGGGTGCCTCTCTTTGGTGGGGGGTTCGGGTGCGGGTCTCGTCGTGGCTGGTCGCGCAGTTCCCCGCGCCCCTGAAATGCATGCGCTGCGCGCAGCATTTCCCCGATGAAGAAGGCGCGGCGAAGCCGCAAGCCTTCTAGGGGCGCGGGGAACTGCGCGACCAGCCCCCCACCGAAGCCGCACCCGAACACGCGGCCCCGATGCCCTTCGCCCTAGAAGAACGTCCGGACGTAGTCCACAACCGTGCCGTCCGCCTCGACGAGAGGAATCAGCTGCCACTTGTCGAAGGACGTGCACGGGTGCGACAGGCCCATGCCGAGCCAGTCGCCGACCTGCACGTCCTCGCCGCTCTCCGTGCGCAGCCAGCCGTGCTGGTCGGAGAGCCCCGTCACCGTCACGCCGGTGGCCTCGCGCACCTCGCCCGTACGGGCGTCCCGTACGACCTGGGCCTCGGGCAGATCCAGGTCGTACGCCGCGTCGCGCTTGCCCGCGTTCGTGAACGCCTGCTCCGCCGTCGGGCGCGACACGACCTGCGCCCACAGCCGGAACGCCGGGTGCAGGGCACCCTCCTCCGGGACGCGGTTGAACGGCGTCAGGTGCTTGTAGTGGCCGTCGTCGTGCGAGACGTACGCGCCCGAGCGCAGCAGCTTCAGTACAGGCGCCGAGAGTTCGGGCAGTTCGGCGAACACCTCCGCCACCGTGTCGAACCAGGCGCTGCCGCCCGCGCTGACCACGATCTCGTCCAGGTCGGCGAAACGGTTCGCCTTGTCGAACTCGACGGCGAGCGCGGTCAGGCGGCGCAGCCACGCGCCCACCGTCTCGGCCGACGCGTTCGGCACCTCGCCCTCGTAACCGGCGACCCCGACCAGGCGCAGGGTGTCCGCCGCGGCGACGGCGTTGGCGATGTCGAAGCACTCGGCCTCGGTCCGCACACCCGTGCGCGCGCCGTCGCCCGCACCGAGCTCCACGACCAGGTCGACCGGCCGCGTGGCCCCCGCCTCGGCGAGTGCGGCGTCCATCAGCTCGACGGCGCGCACCGAGTCGATGTAACAGATGAAGCGGAAGTCGGGGTCGCGGCCGAGTTCGCCCGCGAGCCAGCGCAGGGCCGCCGGGTCGACGAGCTCGTTCGCGAGGAAGATCCGCTGGATACCGAAGGCGCGGGCGACCCGCACCTGGTGCGGGACGGCGAGGGTGATGCCCCACGCGCCGTGCTCGATCTGGCGGTGGAAGAGCTGCGGCGCCATCGACGTCTTGCCGTGCGGCGCGAAGGCCAGGCCGTGGCGAGTGGCGTATGTCTCCATGAGCGCGAGGTTGTGCTCCAGGCGCTCGGCGGAGAGGGCGAGGACCGGCGTCGTGAAGCCGCCGGTGAAGAGGTTGCGGCGCTCGGCCGCGAGCTCGCCGACGGTCAGGCCTTCCGCGTCCGGGGGCAGCCCCTTGAAGCGGTGGTCGACCCGCTCAAGATGCAGATCCCTGAGCCGGGCTACGGCGTTGACGGCGCTGTCGGCGGCCATGGAGCCTCCTCATAAGAAGGCCGTTGCAAATGATGCAACGGTCATTGCGTATGTCGCTTACTGCTGTCTAACATCCGAGCCAACGCCGGGTCAACGGAGCTGTTGATCCCTTCAGGGCGCGAGCCCAGACCCCACGAGGAGCCCGAACCACCGTGACCGCCACCGGACCTGCCGCCCCCGCGCACCACGCACCCGTGGATGTCGTCACGCTCGGCGAGTCCATGGTCACCTTCGTGCCCTCCGTACCCGGGCGCCTCGCCGACGTACCGTCCTTCGACCGCGGCATCGGCGGAGCCGAGTCCAACGTGGCGTGCGTGCTCGCCGCCGCCGGGCACACCGTCCGCTGGGTCAGCCGCGTCGGCGCCGACGGCTTCGGCGACCACCTGGTCGACACGATCGGCGCGTACGGCGTCGACACCTCCGCCGTACGCCGCGACCCCGCCCGCCCCACCGGCATCTACTTCCGCACCGCGGGCGACCGCGCCACCGACGCCCACGAGGTCGCCTACTACCGCGCCGGATCCGCCGCCTCCGCGATGACCAGCCAGAACATGGACCTGGCCGCGATCCGCTCCGGCCGCGTCCTGCACCTGTCCGGGATCACGCCCGCGCTCTCGCCCGGCTGCCTCGACCTCACCGCGGACCTCACCGCCCGCATCCCCGCCGGCCGGCCCCTCGTCTCCTTCGACGTCAACCACCGCCCCGGCCTGTGGCCCCGCCCCGACGATGCCCGCGTCCTGCTCGACCTGGCCCGCGGCGCCGACCTCGTCTTCGTCGGCGAGGACGAGGCCGAGGACGCCTGGGGCATCACCGGCGGCCCCGACGCCATCCGCGCCGCCCTCCCCGAACCCGCGACGCTCGTCGTCAAGCGCGGCGCCGACGGCGCGGTCGCCTACGACGAACACGGCGTACGCCACACCGAGCCCGCCCCCCGCGTGGACGTCGTCGCCGCGGTCGGCGCCGGCGACGCCTTCGCCGCCGGCTACCTCTCCGGCGCCCTGCGTGGCCTGCCCGTACCGGCCCGCCTGCGCCACGGCCACCTCATGGCCGCCGCCGCCCTCACCACCCCCGGCGACCTCGCCGCACCCCCGAGCCGCGTCCACGCCGACCGGCTCGCCGACCTCGACGACGCCTCCTGGGGGACACTGCACCTCGGCCCCGGCTGGACCGCCGACGGGGCCGCGGAGGAGGTACGTACGCCATGAGCCAGACAGTCGACCGAGCACTGAGCATCCTGCCGCTGCTCGCCGAGGGGCCCGCCGACCTGGGTCAGGTCGCCGACCGCCTCGGCGTCCACAAGTCCACGGCCCTGCGCCTGCTGCGCACCCTCCACGAACACGGCCTGGTCTACCGCCAGTCCGACCAGCGCTACCGCCTCGGCGCGCGCCTGTTCGCCCTCGCCCAGGAAGCCGTCGAGAACCTCGACGTCCGTGAGATCGCCCACCCCCATCTCACCGCGCTCAACGAGAAGTGCGGCCACACGGTCCACCTCGCCGTGTACGAGGAGAACGAGGTCCTCTACATCGACAAGGTGGAGAGCCGCTACCCGGTCCGTATGTACTCGCGCATCGGGAAGCCGGTGGCCATCACGGTCGCCGCCGTCGCCAAACTCCTCCTCGCCGATCTCTCCGAAGCCGAGCGCCGAGCCATCGCCGAGAAGCTCGACTACCCCGCGTACACGGCCCGTTCGACCCCGAACGCCGGCGCGTTCCTCAAGGAACTCGCCGTCGTCCGCGAACAGGGCTGGGCCACCGACCTCGGTGGCCACGAGGAGTCCATCAACTGCATCGGAGCGCCCGTCCGGGGCGCCGACGGGCGCGTCGTCGCCGCCATGTCGGTGTCCGCACCGAACGTGGTCGTCACCGCCGAGGAACTTCTCACCCTGCTCCCCCTGGTGCGCCGCACGGCCGACGCCATCAGCAGGGAGTACTCCGGAGCCGTACCCGTCTCCAAAGAGGCCCCCGCCAAGGCCCCCACCAAGGCCGCTCTCAAAGAAGCCCCCACGAAGGAAGTCACTTCACGATGACCGAGAAGACCGCGCTCACCCCCGCCACGCACACGACCCCGCCCGCGAAGTTCTCGCACGGCGTCAAGAAGGGCAACATCCTTCAGGTCGCGGGCCAGGTCGGCTTCCTGCCGGCCGTCGAGGGCCAGGCCCCCACCCCCGCGGGCCCGACCCTGCGCGAGCAGACCCTCCAGACCTTCGCCAACGTCAAGGCGATCCTCGAAGAGGGCGGCGCCACCTGGGACGACGTCATGATGATGCGCGTCTACCTCACGGACGTCGACCACTTCGCCGAGATGAACGCGATCTACAACGCGTACTTCGAGGAGCAGGGCCTCAAGGCCCCCGCATCCGCCCGCACCACCGTCTACGTCGGTCTCCCCAAGGGTCTCCTCATCGAGATCGACGCGCTCGCCGTCCTGAGCTGACGCTTTCGCGACACCCGTAACCCGTACGTCGTCACGGTGCGGCGCCCACCCCGGGGCGCCGCACCGCGATCCCCCCTGCCCTGATCCTGAAAGTTTCATGGAATTACGAGGTCCCCCCTCATGTCCCTCATACCGCTCGCCGCGACCGCCCCCGCCCCCGCGCCACCCCACACCGGCGGCCTCCTGACGATCATCGGCGGCACCACGGGCCTGCTCACCTGCGCCGCGCTCGGCATCGTCCTGCTGCTCTTCCTGATCATCAAGGTCAGACTCCAGCCCTTCCTGGCCCTCCTGACGGTCTCCATAGCCGTCGGCCTCGCGGCCGGCCTCTCCGTCACCGAACTCTTCGGCACCGTCCAGAAGTCCGACGCCGTCTCCCTCATCGAGTCCGGCATGGGCGGCACCCTCGGCCATGTGGCGATCATCATCGGACTCGGCACCATGCTCGGCGCGGTGCTCGAAGTCTCCGGCGGCGCCGAGGTGTTGGCGTCCCGCCTCCTGAACCTCTTCGGCGAGAAGCGCGCCCCCCTCGCCATGGGCCTGACCGGCCTCATCTTCGGCATCCCGGTCTTCTTCGACGTCGGCATCTTCGTCCTCGCGCCGATCGTCTACGCGGCCGCCAAGCGCGGCGGCAAGTCGATCGTCCTCTACGCCATGCCGCTGCTCGCCGGCCTGTCGATGACCCACGCGTTCCTGCCCCCGCACCCCGGCCCCGTCGCCGCCGCCGGACTGCTCCACGTGCAGCTCGGCTGGGTCATCCTCATGGGCATCATCTGCGGCATCCCCGCCGTGCTCGCCGCCTGGGCCTGGTCCGCGTGGATCGGCAAGCGCATCTTCGTGCCCGTCCCGCAGGACATGGTCGAGGCCGCCGACGAGGCGAAGGCCGCTCTCGTCGAGGAGCAGCGCAAGGCCGGCGTGAAGCCGACCGAGAAGCCCGTCCCGCTCGGCACCGTCCTGGCGATCATCGGCACCCCGCTCGTCCTGATCCTCCTGGCCACGTTCTCCTCGATCGCCCTCGACCCCTCCACGGTCCGCTCGGTCATCGAGTTCTTCGGCCACCCCTTCGTCGCCCTGACGATCGCCCTGCTCCTGGCCTACTACCTGCTCGGCATCCGCCGCGGCTGGTCCCGCAAGTCCCTGGAGACGGTGTCCACCGCCTCCCTGAAGCCGGTCGCCAACATCCTCCTGGTGGTCGGCGCGGGCGGCATCTTCGGCGCGGTCCTCAAGGGCAGCGGCGTCGCCCAGGCCCTCTCCGACACGTTCAACGACGTGGGCCTGCCCGTCATCGTCCTCGCCTACCTGATCTCCCTGGTCCTGCGCGTCGCCCAGGGCTCGGCCACGGTCGCGATCGTCACGACGGCCGGCATCGTCCTGCCCCTCATCGAGGCGGGCCACTACTCCCAGCCGTTCACGGCCCTCGTCATCATGGCCATCTCGGCGGGCTCCATCTTCGCCTCGCACGTCAACGACGGCGGCTTCTGGATGGTCGCGAAGTACTTCGGCATCTCGGAACGCGACACCCTCAAGACGTGGACGGTCCTCGAATCCGTCCTGTCCGTCGCGGGCTTCGCGGTGGCGGCGGTGATCAGCCTGTTCGTCTAGCCGGACCGTCCGTACGACAACCGGCAAGCGACCCGTTTCCGACCGGACCGCGCCCGCAGGGCGCGGTCCAATGGAACAACGGAACGGGCTTGTGGGGCTCGCGGCGCCGGTGCGATGCTGATCGCCATGCCGCCGCGACCCCACCTGCCCGATCACGGAGCGGTCCTCGCGGAGGTACGGAAGGTGCGACGAGCCGGAGTCGTCAGACTGCGTGAGCTCGATGTGCCGGCACTCGCCGAGGTCTCCCGTGAACTTCCGCAGGGAGACGGCGAGTTGCCCGGGGGACCCGTGGAGCGGGTGCTGCGACTCGCCGTCTCCCGCATGGGCGGAGGCACCCTGCAGACCGCCGCCGAGTACAGCCTCGGCCTCGCCCAGGGCACCCGCGACTGGCCGGCCGCCGACCGGCGCCGGCGGGCCGCACAGGTCTACGGGGTGAGCGTCGAACGATTCCGCAAGCACCACGAGCTGATGGTGCTCGGACAGGTCACCGAACAGATCGTGGCCGTGGCGGCCACAGGAACCGCTGGAACCACCGCAATTTCCTTACCGGCAGCGGAAGCCGACGCCGCCGAGGGCGGTTTCCCGGCCGCGCACCGCGTGCTGCGGCCGCGTGTCCACCACCGCACCGTCCCCGTCACCCTGCACGTCCACTCCGTCGACCTCCTGCGGGACGTGGACGTCGTGCTCTCGCCCACCAACACGTACTTCGCGCTGCCCGCGCCCTACAAGTCGTCCGTCTCGGCGACACTGCGCCGCGCGGGCGCGCGCCGGGACCCGGCCGGGGGACTCGTGGAGGATCACGTCCACGACGAGTTGCGGCAGTGGGCCGACCGGCACGGGGTGCCCGCGCGGGCCGCCCAGCCCGGCACCGTCGCCACCACGTCGGCGGGCGCCCTCACCGCGCAGGGCGTACGCCGCATCTACCACGTCGCCGTGGCTGTCCCGAGGCCCGGCACGAACGACTACGACGTCCAGCCCGCCGACGTGACCCGGGGCGTCGCCCGCGCCTTCGCCCTGCTCGCCCAGGAGTCCGCGCGGCACGACCCACCCCTGCGCTCTCTCTGCCTGCCCCTCCTCGGCGCCGGCCGCGGCGGCCTCACCCCGCTGGAGAGCTTCGGCGCGGTGTGGGCGGCGGTGGAGGCGGAACTGGCGCGCGACGCCGAGTGGGACGTGCACTTCGTCGTGCGCCGCCACGCCCGCGCGGACCTGCTGGAACGCCTCCTCGCCCGTTCACCGGCCGACGACAGGGAGCCCCGATGAACCCGTACGCCGTACTGGCGGCGGCCGCGTCGCGCTGGGACCGGGTGGCGGGCCGGATCGGCCCCGAGGCGCGCGACCGGCTCGCCGAGCTGCTGGCCGCGGTGCGACGCCCGGACACCGGCCACAGCGCCGGGAGCGGGCCTGCCGGGGACGCCGCCGCCCGGGCAGCCGCCGAGCTGCTCGCCCAGGAGATTCCCGCCGAGTTCGGTACGGAGCAGACGGCCCGGCTCGCCCCCGACGCCACCCTCACCCGGCCCGACGCCACCACACCCGACCTCACCGGCCCCGGCCTCACCGTGCACGGCTATGCCGCCGATGACCTCGCCGTTCTGCTCAGCGACGGCCACCGCATGGTCGGCCCCGTCCTCGGCCCCGTACGCAGGCGGCTGCTCGCCGAGCCCGCGCTCGACGCCGAGGCCGTGCTCCAGGGCGGCGGCTCCCCCTTCGCGCCCGAGCTGATCCGGCTGCGCGGCGCGGGCGGCCAACTCCGGCTTCCACGGTTCCAGTTCTCCGAGGACACCCTGCCCTGGCTGGTCGTCCTCGAAGTGAACGCCGTGCTCGCCGCCGACCGCGACCCATGGGGCGCCGCCGACTGGTGGCTGTCCGCCAACACCTGGCTCGGCGGCACGAGCCCGGCCGCCCTGCTCGGCTCGGGACGCGACCGCCAAGTCACCGACACCGCGCGGTTCCTGATGGAGGGTGAGTAACCGCCGTGCCCAACTACCGTCCGCCCGACACCATGACCGGAGCCCCCGGCAAGGCCGTCTTCGCCCGCGGCACCCTCCTGTACCGCGTCCACGGATCCCACCGCGCCGCCCGCGACTTCAACCCGCGCCCCGCGCACTGCCTCTACGGCGGCGGCCGCTTCGACGGCACGTCCTGCGACCCGTACGGATACCTGTACGCCGGCCTCACCCCGGCCGCCGCCGTCTGCGAGACGCTGCTGCGCTCCCTGCCCTTCGACCCGTCGGGCGGGCCGCGCCTGCTGCCCCGCGCCGCCGTCGAGGGACGCCGCCTCAGCACCGTCCGGCTGACCGCGGACATCACCGCGGTACCGCTGCTGTCCGCACAGGAACTCGCGGCCGTGCACCAGGACAGCTGGCTGGTGCACACCGAGTCCCACGACTACGCGTACACCCGCGACTGGGCCCACTGGATCCGCCGGCACACGGCGCCCTGGGCGCAGGGCCTCGTCTGGTCGTCCAAGCGGGAGCCCGCCGACCGCACCGTCGTCCTGTTCGGCGACCGCTGCCCGGACGGCACGCTGCACACCGTCGAGGAGGACGCCGTCGACTTCTCCACCGCCGACGGCAGGGAGTGGCTCAACTCGCTGCTCCAGCCGTACTACGTACAGCTCGCCCCCTGAAAACACGCCGCTGAAATCACGCCTCCCCGAAGAACGCTCCCCGAAAGAACGTGCCGTGGCCGACGACGAAGTGACCGCCGAAGATCTGCGCGCCGAGCGTGACGCCCTCCTCGACGCGCTCGCCGCGATGTCCGCCGACGACCCGGACACCCCGGCACTGTGCGCCGAGGCCGGTGAACTCAGCTACCGCATCAACCTGCTGGCACCCGACGCGGAGGATCTCGGCCTCGCCGCCCAGGCCTTCGGGCTCGCCTTCAGGTCACCCGGCGAGGAGGACGTGTGGTCGGCGTGGCGCATCCTGTACGCGCATGTGCGTGCCTTTCAGTACGACGCCGAGCCGTCGACCGAACTCCTCGATGAGGTAGCGGAGTTGCTCAGGACGGGCATGTCCGGTCTCGCGCACGCCCCTGACGCGTACGACGCCGTACGCGCCCTCGGGTGCCACCTCCTCGCCCTGTACGCCAAGGCCCGCTACCTCGCCGCCGACGCCGCGGACCCGCAGCGCCTCGACATCCTCGACGAGGCGATCCGGCTGCACGAGGAGGCCTCCGCGGTCCTCGACGACGGCAGCGAAGAAGCCGTCGACCTGTACGAGAGCCGCGGCTACCTGCACCTGGAGCGGTCGCTGACCGACAACGGCGTCGCGCACACCGCGGCCGCCGCCGCGCACTACCGCCTCGTCCTCGACGCCGCGCTGCCCACCAGCGACCTGCCGCTCGTGCGGCACAGCCTCGCCACCGCCCTCATGCTGCACGGCCGCGCCACCGGCGACCGGGACGAACTCGAAGAAGCCAGAGGGGAGTTCGGGACCGCCCTCCTCGAAGCCCGGCGGCGTGACGAAGGAGCACCCGAGTGGGCGTGGGAGGCTGAGATCCGCTCCGCCTTCGTCCGTGTCCTCATCTGGTCCACCTGGAAGGACCACGCCCAAGCCGCCGCCGCCGAAGCCGAGCTGAACACCCTGCTCGCCGGACCCGGGGCAGCGGACCGGCTCCTGCCGCACTACCTCGACGGGTTCGGGCGCCTGCTGTTCGAGAGGTCGAGCGCGCGCGACGACCCCGCCGGACAGGACCGCGGCATCGCGCTGCTGCGGCGGGCCGTCGACACATGGGTGCCGGAGCGGGACGGCAAGGTGATGCCGGCCGCCTTCTTCCTCGCCGCGTTCCAGCAGGGCCGCTACCAGGACGACCCCGACCCTGCCCGGCTCACCGACGTACTCGACGGCGCCCGGCTCATGCTCGCGGACGAGGACATCCCGGAAGACACCCGCAGCACGGCCCGGATGCTGGGCGGCTGGGCCCGCTTCATGCAGGAGGAGACCGGGACCGCCCCCGAGCCCGAACCCGGCGACCCCTTCGCGCGGATGAGCTTCGAGGAGGTCCGCGAGAGCTTTCTCGGCATCCTCGACGACATCCAGAACGGCCGCACCTTCCTGGACTTCGACGAGGACGACGAGGACTTCCCCGGGATGGCGAAGGGCGTCATGGGGCCCGCCAGGCTGCAGGGTGGCTTCGACGCCGCGTACGGCCGCTGGCGCGCCGCCGGGAGCGACCCCGCCATCACCGGCCGCGAACGCGCGGAGGGCGCCCTCGGCCTCCTCGCCAACCTGCGGATTCTCGACGCCCACGGCACACACGTCACCACCGCGCAGAAGGAGGAGCTGATCGACTCCGTCCTCGCCACCGACCCGGACGACCCCGCCTGGCAGCGCCGCGCCCACGCCGTCGTCGCCCAGGTGCGGCTGTGGGACGAGATGCAGGGCACGGGGCACGGCATGGACGCGGTCATGGGCCACCTCGCGCAGGCCGAGGCCGCGGGCGGCGGCGACACCCTCGGACAGGGGCTCGACCTGGCCCGGATGATCGCAACCCGGCACCGCGGCGAGATCGGCGCCGCGGGCGACGACCGCGAGGAGGCGGGCGCGGCCTGGCGGCGGCTGCGCGAGAGCCCCGGGCTCACCCCGCACCTGCGCCGCGTCGTCGACGCCCAGCAGGCCTCCTTCGACGCACATGAGGCCCTGCAGCGCGGCGACCTCGAAACCGGCGACACCCTGCTCGCCCAAGTCATCGCAGCGCACGCCGAGTTCGCCGAGGACGACCCCGCCCGCATCGAGGTGTGGACGCACATCGAGAACGCCCGCATGGTCCGCGACGACCTCGCACGCCGCCTGGGCGCCCCGCCCGCACCCCCGCTCGTGGGACGCCCGACACTCACTCAACTCCGGCGCGCAGCCGCCAAACTGCCGCGCGACCACCGCGCCTGGGTGCTCGGCGACAACGGCATCTCCCGCTTCGTGCGGGCCGGGCAGATCCAGGACACCACCGCGCTCACCGAGGCGATGGGCCTGCTCAAGGAGGCCCACGACATGGTCGACGAGGGCAGCGACAGCCGCCTGCGCTACGCCAACTGCCTCGGCGCCGGCCACTGCGCACTCGCGGGCGTCCAGTACGACCCGGCGGCCCGCCGCCGCCATCTCGGCCAGGGCATCGCCCTGCTGGAGGCGGCCTTCGGCGCGGCGGGCGGCCCCGAACACCGCCTCTACGCCTCCACCGGGCTCGGCCTCGGCCGCGCCTACCGGGCCCGCGGCGACCTGCGCCAGGGCGACCGGGCCGCCGGCCGCCGCATCGGCCTCGACGCGCTGCGCGGCCACGCCTGGGCGGCACTCCTGCAGTCGGGCACCGACCACGCCGCGCAGGCCGCGGCCCAGGCCACGACGGCCGCCCTGGAGGTCGCCGGATGGTGCCTGCGCGACAACGCGCCCGACGAGGCCGTCCAGGCCCTCGACGCCTGCCGCGGCCTGGTCCTGCACGCCGCCACGACATCGCGCACCGTGCCCGAACGCCTGACGGCCGCCGGGCACGCGGAGCTGGCCGCCGAATGGCGCGCGTCCGGCATCACCGAAGGCCCGGCCCCCGACCCGCTCACCGCGGTCCAGTCGTCCCTCTCGGTCCCCAGCGCGCTGCGCCGCCGCGTCCTCACGGCCCTCACCGGCGAGGACGGCCATCAGGACCGCCTCCTCGCACCCCCGGCACCGCCCGAGATCGGCACAGCGCTGCGCGCCCTGCGCAAGGACGCCCTGGTCTATCTGGTCCCGGCCACGGACGACGCGGGCGGATCGGCCGTCGTCGTCACGTCCGGCGGCGACGTGCACGCCGTACCCCTGCCCAAACTCGTCGAGGACGCCGGGCCACTGCGGGACTACGTGTCCGCGGGCGCGGCGACCGACGTCCGCGACATGGGCCCCGCCACGCCCGGCCCCCGCAAGGACACCCGGACCCTGCGCCAGGGGCTCGACCGCCTCTGCTCATGGGCCTGGTACGCGGGTGTCCGGCCCCTCTTCGACGCCTTCGCGGCGCGCCCGGGGCGGGTGCCGCGGCTCGTGATCGTCCCCATGGGAAGCCTGGGGCTCGTGCCGTGGCACGCCGCGTGGGTCCAGGACGGCGGGCGGCGGCGGTACGCCCTGGAGGAGGCCGAGATCTCCTACGCCGCCTCCGCCCGGCTGCTGTGCGACGTCGCCGCGCGGCCCGCCGTCGCGCACACCGGCGCCGCTCTCGTCGTCGGTGACCCGACCGGCGGCCTGCGCTACGCGGGCGAGGAGGCCGACGCCGTGCAGCGCGCCTTCTATCCCGAAGGGCTCTTCCTCGGACAGCGGGCGGGCGGCGTCGCCGACGGGCCCGGCACCCCGCAGGAGGTCATGGCCTGGCTGCGGCGCAGCGAGGCCGACGACGGGGCCGTGCTCCACCTGGCCTGCCACGCCTCCATCGCCACGGACGCCCGGCACACCGCCCATCTCGCCCTGCACGGCGGACAGCTGTCGGCGGAGGAACTGACCGAGGCCATCGGCGGCTCGGGGCGCGGACGGCTCGGGCTCGTGCTGCTCGCCGCGTGCCGCAGCCATGTCTCGGGGCGCGGCCACAACGAGGCGTACAGCCTGGCGACCGCGTTCCTCGTGGCGGGCGCCCGCTCGGTGGTGGGCTCCCTGTGGCCGGTGCCGGACGATGCCACCTCCGTCCTGATGTACATGACGCACCACTTCCTGCGCACCGGCGACGAACCGCCCGCCAAGGCGCTGCGCCGGGCCCAGCTGTGGATGCTCGACCCGGAGCGCGAACTCCCCGGCGGGTTCCCGCAGCAGCTCGCCCGGCGCGCCCGCCGCATCGACCCCGACGACCTGAGCTCCTGGGCGGGCTTCACCCACCTCGGGCAGTGACTAGGGCCTCTCGTTCGGATCACGCCGGGCTCGCGGGGTCTGACCCGAACGAAAGACCCTAGGGGCCCGGCACCACCGTGCGCAGCCCGATCGTGCGGACCGTCCACCGCCCCGGCGCCCGCGCGCCCGTCACCCGCCCCGCCTCCCGGCTGTGTCCGCCGGACTCCGGCGCGGCGAACCGCAGCACGTCCGAGTCCGTGGACGCCGTGCCGCGGCTGGCGCCACGCGGATCCCACGCGGGCATCTCGAACGGCACCGTGTTCAGCTCGCCCTCCGCGACGATCAGCTTCAGCCAGTCCTTGACCGAGGCCCCCGGCTCCACCGGCCGGTTCGGCGGCAGCGACAGCTGCACCGGATCGCCTTCCAGGGCGTGCCCCGTGTGACCCGGCGCGATGAAGTGGCCGGGGAACAGCGCCGCGTGGCTGCCGTAGCTGTCGGTCAGGTCGAGCAGCAGGCACCACAGCGGCCGGTCGGGGGAGCGGTTGTGCAGCCGGACGGAGACGAGCGGCTCCCGCGGCCCCTCCGGGCCCCGCTCGTACGAGCAGACCACCTCGCCGCTGCCGTCGGGCAGCAGCACCTCACCGGCCGGCGGTCCCCACGCCACGATCTCCACCTGGACGAGGTTGTCGAGCACGCCGGGGCGCGGTGTCAGGTCCCTGAGCTGGTGCCAGCGCGTGAGGTGGGTGAGGCAGTCGACGACGCGCCCGGCGTCGCCCGGCCCCGTCAGCGGCAGGGGATCCACGAAGGGCGTGCCGTCCCGGCGCAGCACCTGAGCCTGCCCGTCCCGCGCCCTGACGGCGAAGTGCAGATCCGCGCCGTCCCGCTCGGACACCACCCGGCGCAGCAGCGGCGCCGGTCCGCCATCGGGACCCGCCGTCCTCAGCGCCGCGCCCAGCAGGTCCCCGGCGGACGGCCACCCGTCCGTGTCCAGCCGGACGGTGGCGGGGGCGAGGGGCAGCGACGACAGAGCCATCGGGTACACCTGGCCGTCCTGCGGCGTCCAGTCCACCGGATCCACGAACGCCTTGTCGACCCGCACGTCACGGGCCCGTACGACACCGCCGGCCGCGGGGTCGTCCACGACGGTGAACTCGGCACCCGGCGCGGTGATGCCGTGCCCCGTACCGCAGTCGACCTCCCAGCCCCCCGCCCCGCCGCGCAGCAGATACGGGCTGGGGTCGCGGGCCAGCGTGCCGCCGAGGAACGGAAGATCGGCGGGCCCGCCGCGCGTGGCGGGCAGCAGCACCGGCTGCTGGAGCCCGCTGTCGCGCCGCACCCGCGCGTCGGCCGCCGCGAGGAGCTGCCGGTACGTCGCGCCGGGCCCCGCCGCGCGCACCGCCGCGAGGAGCGCGTGCGTGAACACGCCCCGACGCCGGCCGTCGTAGTGCCCCTCGTACGACAGCTGGTCGGACCGGCTCGCGGCGAGCAGCAGATGGCGGCCGCCGCCCGGGGGAGCGGGGGCGTCCCGGGCCGTCAGGTCCCACTCGGGGGAAGGCGGCGCGAACCGGGCGGTCAGCTCGCCGTCGCGCGAACCGCCGCCGGAGAAACAGCAGTCGAGTACGGCCACGACGTGCGCCCCGCCCGCCGCGACCCCGTCAAGGAGCGCCCCCAGCCGCTTGTCGGGCAGCGGCCCGTCGACGCACACGAGCGCCTGATTGCGCCCCGTCGACTCGATCAGCAGATCGTCCCCGTACGCCTGCTCCTCCGTGCCGTGGCCGGAGAACCAGAACAGCGCCGTGTCGCCGGGCCCCGCGGCGCCGAGGAAGCCGCGGATGCCGTCCTCCACCGCCTCCACCGTCGCCTCCCCGTCCCGCGCGAACCGGATCTCGGCCGGAACCGTGGCCGCGGTGCGCTCGGCGAGCAACTCACCTGCGGATTCAACGTCGTTGAGGCATCCCCTGAGCGGTGCCGCGACGGTGGACGAATAGGTGTTCACACCCACCAGAAATGCATGGATCTTTCCCATGGCGGAGAGTCTGACACTCGGCGTGGGCCGTGTGGCCGGGCGTTGTGGGTGGGAACTGGGCGAGTTCCGGGCCGAATCGGGGCATCGGGGTGCCATGAGGCCGTTGAGGTCGCACGATGGGGTCGGGATGGGACATCATTGGTCCATCCACGGACCGTCGGGGGACACATGGGTCACTTAGAACGGCCTCGACGCATTGTGCAGACCGGGCAGGCGTCGCAGAGCCTCAGCACCACAGGTAACAAATCCCAACAGGCCCCGGGTGCCGCCCCGTTGCGCCGCGAACGATGGCAAGCCCGCTCGCAGGAGCTGCGCGAAGCCGTCGCCCGCCTGGACGCCGGGGTCGACGAAGCCGCCCGCAGGCAGCTCGCCGACTGGATCCGCGAGGAGTACACGACCTCCTACGGCGAGATCCCGCTCGGATTCTTCTCCCGCTGCTACCTCGGACCGCCGTATGTGGACCACCAGTTGAACCTCTTCCAGGTGATCGTCCGCCACTTCGCCCCGTCCGACCCGGTGCCCGAACCCTTCTCGGGCGCCCGGATGCTCGTGCGCACCGGGGGCTACGCCTTCGTCGAGGTCTACTCCGGGGGCCTGCTGCTCCCCGTACTCGACGACGGCACCGTCGTACGCCCCTGAGCGCCCCGAACACCGAGACCCCGAACACCGAGATCCCGACGCCGAGAGATCCAGGCACCTCAGCACACCCCAGCAGACCTCAGCACACCCCCATCACGCCCCAGCACACCCGCAGCGTCACCGAGCATCTCTAGGAGAGAAGCGAATGTCCGAGGTGGACTACGGCCTCCACCGCAAGGTGGAGCAGGTCACCGGCCTGGTCTCCCGGCTCAGCGAGCAGGTGTCCTCTGTCTCCGGCCAGGTCTCCACCGTCGAGGCCGCCCAGCACCAGGCGCGCACCGAACTGCAGGAGCTGCGCGACGAGTTCCAGGCCTTCGTGCGCAGCGCACGCCTCACGGCCAACGTGCAGCGCGCCGAGACCCGGGTCGGCGTGATCGAGGACCGCGTCGACCACGAGTTCGGCCACCACAAGACGGTGCGCCGCACCGCCGTCGGCATGCTGCAGGCCTTCGACCTGGGCCTGGTCTCCGAGGACACCGTGCGCACGGTCGGCGACCAGCTGATGATCCAGACACCGCGCTACTGGCTCGCGCCCGCCCTGGTGGCACTCGCCTCCTGGTCGGCCGACGACCGCACCCTGTGCGAGCGCGCCGTCGACGAGGCGTTCCGCCGCTCCCCGGACCGCACCTCGCTGTTCTTCGCGCTCGTCCTGCGCCGCCAGGGGCGGCGCGAGGGCGCCGTGCGCTGGCTGCGCCACTACCTCCTCGCGCAGGACCCGGCGGCCCTGGGGCGCGAGTTCGCCGTCATCCTGGAGTCCATCGCACAGGGCGCCTTCGGCGCGGCGGGGCGCGACCTGCTGAGCCGCACCCTCGCCGCCTGGCGCGACCAGCTCATGGACAGCGGGGAGTCCCAGGCGAAGCAGATCACGCGCTGGCGCGCCGAGCTCGACAGCCTCCAGCAGCCCTCCGCCCAGGGCGAGTTCCCGCGCCTGGCCGTCCTCTCCCCGCAGTGGCCGCAGCTCGACATGCTTCTCGGGAAGGCCCGCTCCCAGCAGGTGCTCCTCGACAAGTACCAGGCCATCATGGCCCGCGAGTTCCAGCCGTCGGAGCGCCTGGAGGACGCCGTCGACGACATCCTCGACCGGCTCGTCTCCGAGTACGACGACGAAGAGCTCCCGCTCCGCCGCGACCTCGCCTTCAACAAGGCCGTCATCGACCACGACGGCGACCTCGACAGCGCGCGCCGCGCCGCCGACGCCGACTCCGCCTCGTACGAGGAGACCCTCGACTATCTGACGGTGCAGACCACCGCCGCGCTCAACCCGACGGCCATCGGGACCTCGCCCGCGACGCAGCGTCTCGCCGTCGCGGCCTGCCACGAGTGGTTCCAGCAGGCGCACGCCCAGTTCACCCGCGACTATCGCGCCGCGGTGCCCCCGGACGTGCAGGCGCACTTCGCCACCGCCCACACCGTCGGCGCGTACACCTTCCAACTGCCGCCCTGGTTCGGCTCGTTCACTCAGCCGCTGCCCGACCTGGAGCGGTCGCTCGGTGCGCACTGGGACCAGCACATGGCGCCGTTCATCGCCGCCCTCGCCTATCCGACCGCCAAGAAGGTACTGCCGCTCGCGCTGGCGCTGGCCGGCATCCTCCTGATCGTCGGCGGCGTCAACATCGGCGCCGCCATCGGGATCGCGGTGGTCGTCGGAGCGGTGTGGGGCCTGGTCATCCACAACGGCATGCAGGCCGCGCGCCGCAACCAGGACAGCGCCAGGGCACTCCTCGAACAGGCCAAGCTGGAGTCCCTGCACCAGCTGCGCGCCGCGTCCGCCGAACTCACCGACTGGTTCGAGCGGTTCCGCGCCGCGGACGCGGTCGAGGTCCAGTGCCGCGAGCTGATCAAGTCCCTGACCACCGGGGCGCACGGCAGCTCCCCGTTCGAGGGCCGCACGGTAGAGAAGGAGGACGCCACATCATGAGCCCCGCCCCGCCCCCGCCCCGCAGGCCACCCGGCGCGACAGCCCCCGCCGAGTCCCCGTGGGCCACCACCCGCAAGTCCGCCGGTGAGCGCGTCACCGGCCGCCTGCGCCGCGTCGTCGACGGACTGCCCGACTGGGAGCCGCTGCCACCGGGCGAGACCTTCGTGCGCCGCCCGGGATCGGGCGGCCCGCAGTGAGCACCGGCACGTTCTGGGGGCACGGCGGCCCCTACGAGACCTGGGTCGACTTCCTGCGGCGCTGGTCCGCCGAGGAGCCCGCCGACCCCGCCGCCCTGCCGGCCCTGACGCGCGAGGACTACGAGAGCGAGACGTGGGAGCGCCTCGTCGAGCACTTCGCCGCCGCCCTCGACAAGCGCCTCCAGGCCTGGGCCGACCGGCTCGTACGCGCCATGGCGGCCGCCGACGACGAGTTCACCGCGGGCCGCGAACTGGCCCAGGCGCGGACCGGCCTGCACACCGTACGAGCGCTCGCCGACAACCCGGGCCTCCCGGCCGACCTCCGCGAACAGTTCACGGACCTCGTCGACCGTGAAATCGCCGAACTGCAGGCCCAGTTGGAACAGCACCTGGACCGCATGGCGCAGAACGGCGCCGACCCACGCTGGACGGAACAGCGTCGACGCACCCTGCGCGACAACGGCCTCACCGCCGTCTCCGCCCAGGCGGCGGCGCCGGACACCGACTCCGCGCAGGACCCCTGGGCAACCAGCCCACCGGACCGGCCGCGACGCCGCATCGTCCTCGACTGACCCCACGCAATCCCGTACGGCAGCGCATTCCCGTACGACAACGAACCCTCCGAGCCAACCGAAGGCGGCATGTCGAACTACGCCGAGAGCCTGGCCCACCTGGACAGCTATATCTCCGCACGTGTGCCGGTGATCGGCATGCGCACCATCGAACAGCAGCGCGCCCTGCGCCTGCTGCGTGAGGCGGCCTCACAGCCGCGCCGCAGCGCCATGCCGTTCTGGATCTACACCAGGGCCACCGGCCTGCGCGACCTGCGCACCAACACATCGGTGCAGGACGACCGTTCGCTGACCGGCGCCATGGACTTCGCCGCCGCCCAGTTCAGCAGCAGGCAGAACGCGACGATCGTGCTCGTCGACCCCGACCACCTCGAGGACGACACCCCGGTCACCCGGCACATCGCCGAGCTCGCCCGGCTCGCCGACAACACCATGGGCAGCATCATCCTGATCACCGACGCGCCCATCTGGAGCGGGCTCCAGCGCCTCGGCATGAGCCTGCACCTCGACCTGCCGGACACCGACGAGATGTACGGCACGCTGACCGGCTTCCTCCAGGACCACCACGGGCACATCCCCATCGAGTGGGACGAGGACGACGCGCGGCGAGCCGCCGAGTTCCTCAGCGGGGTGACCGAGGCCGAGTGCATCAACCTCATGGCGACGATCGCCGCGAAGGGCTCCATCCTCAAGGCCGACGTCCTCGGCCTCGCCCAGGCCAAGGACCGCATCTTCAGCGACCTGACGGGCCTCGAACGCGTACAGCTCAGGGAGAGCGACTACACGATCGGCGGCCTGACCAGTCTGCGCGCGTGGCTGCGGCGCAAACACCAGCTGATGGAGGCGGACCTGCGCGGCTCCGAACTCCGGCCTCCCCGAGGGGTGTTGCTGGTCGGAGTCCCCGGCTGCGGCAAATCCCTGTCCGCCAAGGCCATCGCCCACGAGTGGCAGCTCCCGCTCTACCGCCTCGACATGGCCAGCATCCACGGCAAGTATCTCGGAGAGTCGGAGGGCCGGTTCCGCGAGGCACTCGCGATGGCCGACCGGGTGGCGCCCTGCGTCCTGTGGATCGACGAGATCGAGAAGGGCCTCGCCGGCCGCGACGACTCCTCCGGCGTCCCGCAGCGCATCATCGGCCAGTTCCTCTTCTGGCTCCAGGAGTCGCAGTCCCGCGCCTTCGTCGTCGCCACCGCCAACGACATCCGCAGTCTGCCCCCGGAACTGCTCCGCAAGGGCCGCTTCGACGAGCTCTTCTTCGTGGACCTGCCCGACAACCAGGACCGCAAGGAAATCATCGAGCTCTACTACCAGCGTTACCTCAAGTCCCGGCCCGAGCCGGAACAGGTGGACCGCCTCGTCGACCTCTCCGAGGGTTTCGCGGGCTCCGACATCGAGTCCGTCCTGCACGAGGTCGGAGCTGAAGCCCACGTCAACGGGGGCACCGAGAACCTCAAGCCGTCCTTCCTCCTCGACACCTTCGCCAACACGGTGCCGATGAGCCGGGTCAACCCCGAACAGATCGAGGAGATCAGGGCGTGGGGCCGGGAACGCGCGGTACCGGCGGGCCGCGCGGCGATGGCGACGGCACCGGGCGGCACCACTCCGTCGCGCCGGATCGTGTTCATGGACGACTAGGGCCGACCAGGGCCTCTCGATCGGCTCGGGCCGGGCCAGTGGGGGCGGGTGCGGCGGCCCACGGATCTTCCGCAGGGCTGAGGCTCCCGCCCCACAGGCTCGTCCGCCATACTTCGCTCCGTGGAGCAGCGCATAGACACTCAGAAGGTCACGCCCGTAGACGCCGCCGGCGCCGACCCGGCCTCCGTCCCCGGCCTCATTCCCCCGCGCCAGGCCCCGGGTGCGGAGCGGCCGGAGAAGGCTCTGTCGCTCGACAAGGCCGAGCCCACGGAAATGGCGGAGCAGCCGGACGCGGAGCCGGACCCGGCCTCCGACTCGATCCCGGAATCGGACTCGGAGCCGGAATCAGAATCGGACTCGGAGTTTCCGTCCCCGGCCTGGTCTCGGTCTGGCTCTGGGCCCCTGTCCCCGTCTCCGTCTCCGTCTCCGTCCGCGCCGGATGCGGACTCGGAGGCCGCCGAGGACCCGGCGGACGCCCCGGCCGCAGACGAGACGGCCGGCCCGGACTTCACCGCCTCCGACCGCCGCGGTTCGATCACGGCGGACGCGACGGGCGTGCGCCTTCAACTCGACGACCAGGAAGCCGAGTTCTACTGGAGCGAGATCGGCGCGGTCGAGGTGGGCACGTCCCGGCGCCGTCTCACCGTCACGGTCCACACCCCGGACAGCCGCTGGTACCCGAACGACGTGGAGGCTCCGGACAAGGCGCGCGCCCAGCAGTGGGCGGACGAACTCGACAAGGTCCTGGACGCGTACTTCGAGGACTGACCGGCACGAGTCCCACGGGCGCGGAGACGACCTACGGCGTGTTCGCCGCGGGATCCCCTTCTTTGGTCGGCGCCCAACGACGAGTCGCTCAGCCCGAGGACGGTCTTGCGATGCCGGCAGCGGTATGGAGCGGGCGGGGCCGTGGCGCTGTGTGTGGAGTCGCGGCGCTGCTCCTCTCTTCCGTGATGGCGACGGGCTCGGCCACAGCCGCACCGTCCGGCGGGCGGGCGGGCACCGGCGGATGCCGCGGGTACGAGGCTGCGGCATGACGAATCCCCGCAAGCCCCCTTGCCCGCTGCCCCGCTTTACGCTTCCTTGACGGTATGGCGGACACCACAGGAACCACAGGACCGGGAACCGGCACCGCGCACCCCCACTCCCAGCCCCGCAAATCAAGTTGGAAGTACATCGGCCCGGGCATCGTCGTCGCCGCGACGGGCGTCGGCGCCGGCGACCTGGTCGCCACCCTCATCGCGGGCAGCAACTTCGGCTACACCCTGCTCTGGGCGGCGGTGATCGGCTGCGTGGTCAAGATCTCCCTGGCGGAGGCGGCGGGCCGATGGCACCTCTCCACAGGCCGCACGCTCTTCGACGGCTGGGCGAGCCTGGGCCGCTGGACCACGTACTTCTTCGTCGTCTACGTCGTCATCTGGGGCTTCGTGTACGGCGCGGCGGCGATGTCGTCGAGTGCGCTCCCGCTCCAGGCCCTGTTCCCGGACGTGTTCCCGGCCGACTGGTCGATCAAGCCCTGGGCGATCATCTGCGGCCTGATCGGTCTCGTCTTCGTCTGGTTCAACAAGTACGAGGTCTTCGAGAAGGTCATGACGGTCCTCGTGGGCGTCATGTTCGTCGTCACGGTCTACCTGGCGATCAGGGTGACCCCGCACCTCGGCGACGCGTTCGCGGGCCTGCTCCCCGTACTCCCCGACGAGAAGGACTCGATCCTCAACACGCTCGGCCTGATCGGCGGCGTCGGCGGCACCATCACCCTTGCGGCGTACGGCTATTGGGTCAACGCGAAGGGCTGGACGAACGCGGGCTGGATGAAGGTCATGCGCCTGGACAACCGGGTCGCGTACATCACGACGGGCATCTTCGTCGTCGCGATGCTGTTCGTCGGGGCGGAACTCCTCCACGCCTCGCACACGTCGATCGCGGCGGGCGACAAGGGCCTGATCGATCTGACGTCGATCCTGGAAGCGGAATACGGCACGGCGACTGCCAAGCTCTTCCTGATCGGCTTCTTCGCGACGTCCTTCACGTCCCTGATCGGGGTGTGGCACGGCGTGAGCCTGATGTTCGCGGACTTCGTGGAGCGCTACCGCAGGACGAGGGCGGGGGCGGACCGGGTGTCGGTGACGGGCGAGGACGTGGCGACGGGCGAACGAGAGAAGGGCTGGCCGTTCCGCGCCTACCTCCTCTGGCTCACGTTCCCCCCGATCGTCCTCCTCTTCCAGGGCCAGCCGTTCCGCCTGATCATCCTGTACGGGGTCCTGGGCGCGGCCTTCATGCCCTTCCTGGCCCTGACCCTGATCTGGCTCCTTAACTCGTCCCGCACGCCCAGTGAATGGCGCAACAGCTGGCTGAGCAACGGCATGCTGGCGCTGGCGGGCCTGCTGTTCATCGTCCTGTGCGCGCAACAGATCTGGGACCAGCCGTGGTCGGACTTCTTCTAGGACCCTGTTGCGGGACGGAGGCCTCAGCTCGGCAGGAACATCTGGTCCGCGTGCCAGGAGAGGACGCCTCTGACGCCGTGGGTGCTGATAGCCAGGTCCATGCGCCCGTCCCACCGGGACCCGCCGCGCCCATCGACGTTTCGCCCCTGGAGGTGATTCAGGCTGACGGTCTCCGGCTCCTTCTTCCCGGACGTGCAGTAGACGTCCCGCACCATCCCCCGCGCGCCCACGGAGTGGATGGTGAACTCACCGGTGCCGGCGCAGGCGAAGGTCAGTGAGTACGTGTTGCCCTCGATCATGGAGGCCGTCTCGGGCGACTTGTCGAGATCACGGATACGGATCGTGGCGCTGCCCTTGCCCATGTCGAGCTGGCGAGCCCCCGACACGCCGTCGCCGTTGTTCCGGTTGAACACGGCGGTGCCGCTCTCGCGCGAAACGGCGACGTGCGCGCTGTCAGCCCACTTCCTGAACGAGGCGGGCGACGGGTGGCCCTCCTGAGCCGAGCTCTGCCCGAGAACACCCCACAGCCCACCACCGACAACGACAGCACTCACCACGAGCCCACCGATGACCTTCTTCACTACCGCCCCCCAGGTTCCCATCCATCCCTGCCGACATTCTCCGGGAGCGGCGGACGGGTCAGAGCAGGTGGTCGGCCTTGCCGGCCTTGATGTCGAGGATGAGGGCGCGGAGGGCGTCGCGGCTGTCGCTGAGATACGTTTCTTCGGCTCCGGAGATGGTGATGTAGGCGTTGCCATCGAGGTCGGTGCCCAGGCGGAAGCAGTTGGCGCCTTCGCCACAGAAGGGGTCTTCCCAGGTGATCGCAGGCACGGTGTCCACTCCTAGAGGTCGGCGACGAGAGTTCGGATGAGATCGCGTGACGCGGCGGGCGTCAAGGCGACGGCGGCCATCGCGTCCAACTGAGCTCGATACTTGCCCAACTCCCGTCCTGAGTCGACGAATTCCGGCCCATGTGTGCTGTCGAGCTCCACGGTGTCCAGCTGTGGCACCTCACCGCTGGCGTACACCACGGACTGTCCGGCGCCAGGGAAGCCACCGGCCTTGAACGGGATGACCCGCACACTCACGTGGCTCCTGTCGCTCACCTCGAGGATGCTCTCGAGCTGGCGCCGGGCGACGTCGGGCCCGCCGAACTCCATGCGGAGCGCGGCCTCATGCATGATCAGGTCCAGGTGGGGCGGCTCCGCCTTGTCCAGCACCTGCTGCCGGTCCCTGCGGTGCGCGACGCGCGCGTCGACGTCAGTCGCAGGCAGCCGCGGAATCACCTGCTCGAAGACGGCTCGCGCATGGTCCTCGGTCTGAATCAACCCCGGCAGATGCACCGTGAGCGCGATGCGCAACTTCCGGGCACGCCACTCCAGTTCGGCGATGTCCAGGAAACCAGCCGGAAGCTGCCCCCGGTACGTCTCCCACCAGCCCTTCTCCCGTTCGGCGGCCATGCCTGCCAGGGCATCCACGAGCGGCTTGTCCGCGCAGCCGTAGTTGGCGGCGAGGGTGCGCACACGGTCCGGGCTGATACCGGAGCGCCCCGATTCCATGTTGGGCACGTTGGTCCGCGGAACACCGAGCAGCCGGGCGGCGAACTCCGTGGTGATCCCTGCGGCGGCACGCATCTTGCGCAGCTCGGCACCCAGACGCCGCTGACGTTCGGTGGGGGTACTTCTCGGCGGCATGCGCCCTCCTGTACGACGACGGGGCCAGTCTGCCCCGAACCCCGGACGAGTGAATCCCGCACCAGGGAGTAGTACACGTACTACTCATCACGCTACATTCAGTAACACCCCAGCCACACCAGGCAGTTGGCAGTGCATCGCGCGAGTCTGCCCGCAACCTTCCTCCCTGGAAGGGGCGGCCCCGCGCCAGGGAGACGAGCCACCGACCGCCGCACCCCCCACCACAGACAGGGAGTTCGCCATGCCCCCAGCCCCTCCCGGAACCTGGGAATGTCACCTCCACCTGACGAACAACCCCAGAGCCCCGCGCATCGCACGCCACACGATCCGCATGGCGCTCCTTGACTACGGCTGCCTCCCCGAGATCGCGGCAACAGCTGAGCTGTTGACGTCGGAACTGGTCTCGAACGCGGTGAAGCACTCGGACGGCCCGGTCGCCGTAAGGCTCCGCACCCGCACGGGAATGCTCCGCATCGGCGTGATGGACAACGATCCGGAACTCCCGAACCCCTTGCCCTGCACGACGGACGAGGCCTTCGGCCGGGGCCTGTTCCTGGTGCAGGCCCTGGCGGCCGACTGGGGCCGCTACCCGGCCACAGACCGAAAGGTGGTCTGGTTCGAACTGTCCACGCCCCGCGATGGCTGACCACCGCGGCGAACATCGGCAGATTTGGGCAGCCCCACACCCCGCCGACCAGGCGTTCAAGGCGCGTCCGCTCGCCCAAATCTGCCAATGTTCGCGTATCGAGGCACGGGCTACCCGCACCCGGCACTCGCGTCGGACGTCAGCCGCTGACCGGCACCCGGACCTCGTCGCGGATGCGAGCGGTGCGCTTGGCCAGGGCGTCGAGGTCGTACTGCGCGGGCGTGATGTTCCAGCTGTCGGGGCTGTTGTCTGCGACCACGCCCTGCGTGTAACGGTCGGCCCACGAGCAGACGGCCGTGGTCAACTCCTGGCCGCCCTCCGTGTTGGTCAGCACCTCGCACGCGAGCTTGTCGTCGTCGGAGCTCTGGCCGGCCATGTCGCGCCGGGGGACGGCGACGGTCATCGAGTCGTTCTTCTCCATGCCGTCGAGCAGCCCCATCTTGGGGAAGAACGGGTTCTGCCGGTCCGAGTACGAACCGGTGTACATCAACTGCCCGAGACCGGAGCCCGTGCCGTACATGCCGGCCTTGCTCTGGAGGGAACGAGCGTAGGAGTCGGCACCGTTCGCCGAGTTGTCGAAGCTGTCACTGAGATCTTCCCGGAGCCGGAACGCGCCACCGTCGAGCGTCTTGGGCAGGGTGAGCCGGTATTGCGGGGCGGATGGATCGCCCGCCGCGCGATTGCCTGCTTGCGAGGCGAGGACGCCCCCGTACAGGACGACCGCGCCGACAAGGCAGCCGGCGACGATGGCGATCGTCCTTCCGGTGCGCCTCTTCGGGGGAGGCGGCCCCCATGCACCCATGGGCGGACCGCCGTAGGGGCCTTGCGGATAACCAGCCTGCGGCGGGAACCCATGCGGAGGCGCTCCGTGGGAGGGCCACTGCGTTCCGGGCTGCGGATACGGCGACACGGGCGGAGCACCGTATTGCGGCGCACCGAAACCGGAGGGCGGCGGCTGATGGGGCGTGGTCATGCATTCCTTCGTTTAGGCAGTCGATGAGGCCTGGCTCGCTGGCGCATTGAATATTGGTTAGCTCATTTTTGTTTGCTTCATACGTGTGAGTGACGACCCAATAGTCGTCTTCCTCGACCGTTACTGCGCAAAAGTCTCTGCCGTTCAATGGCAGAGCAAAGAATTCAGGTCTGCCGATTGCGTCGCAAATGCGTGATGGCAATTTTGAGGTGAGGGAGTCCTGGACGCGAAACCAGCCCTCCCTCACGCTTCCCTTCCCCCAGAGCATAATCAGGAATTCTCCAGGTTGTGGCGTGATCAGAGGCTTGGCAATGGTGTCCCATAGTGCATCCAGCGTGTCCATCGAGTTCGCATCTCTGACGTCGACCGTAGCGGCGGGGCGGGCGTTTCCGCTCGTCGCTGCGAGGATGGTGGTGTTCGGGCCGCGGGCCTCCTCGGGGAGCGGCTTCCCTGATGACGAGACCGCAACTCGCAATCGTCGACTCCCCGTCGATCAAAAGTACTGCGAATCATCGAAGGGGTTTGAGATGTCCCCCCAATGGAAGTTGTATGAATGGCTGGAGGGGTTGAATTCGGCCCGCAGGCCGACATCCGGAAGCGGGAACTGTGTCCGAAGCCACCCGTCCATGGCCAGGGCTGAAACCTCGGACCGGAAGCTTGCCAACGGAAACGTGAGGGCCGTAACCCTGATAACCAAGCCTCCCGGATGAATTCGGTTCAAAGCGTCAGCGTGCGCTGATAGTCCGAACGAAAGCCAGGCGGAGTCACGCCAGTTAATATCTGCCGGCGGGATCAGCCATAGGTTTCGGTCAATCTGCAGCCGGTACGTGCTGGGGGCGTGATCGCTCAAGCCTTCGGCCGTAAGGTCTGCGGCAAGCCCTCCCAGCGGACTGCGCAGGCGGTACTTGTACGTATGTTCCATTTCGTCAGTCTCCAAAGTTCAACAGATGGAAGATCCTCTTGTTGAATATGTTCTCCGGGCCCATTCCTGTTGGGGCGCGAATGTACTCGAAGTCGTGAGGCAGTCCGTCTCCCCATAGCCTACTATGGGTGTTCGCGAAATTCTCCGCAGCTTGTTCATTGAGCTTGAAGAGGTCAATTTTATTCAAGCTTGAGAAGTCGTGATCGCTGATCTTGAACGTCATTACTTCTACTTCCGCCCCGCGTGACCTGAGGCGTTCTGCGTATCTTTCTGCTTCTGCTCTTGTTTCCCATGAGTAGACGCCCTCTCCGTAGTGGCCTCGATTTTCTGCGTCAGGCCAAGGAGTGCCATCGCTGCGGAGGCGGGCGGCGTTCTGGGGGTCCTGCACGGTGTGGAATTCGTGGTAGTCAGGAGCCAATCCGAGAGGATCGGTCCAGGTGTGCGGATTGTTGATATACGTGGCAGGGTTTGGCGCCGGAGTAAGCCCCAGCGGGTCCGGACTGAGGTACCGCGCCGTCTCCGGGTCGTAATGCCGAAAGTAGTTGTAATGCAGCCCCGTCTCCGGGTCGAAGTACTGGCCCGGGAAGCGCAGGGGCGTGTACGTCGTGCTGTCGGCCGACCAGGCCGTCGTTCCCCACAGCGTGCTTCGCGTGCGCCATGCGATCTCGCCCTGTTCGTCCACGAGTTCGCTTGGCGTGCCGACCAGGTCGGTGACTATGGCGAAGAAGCGGGAGTCGATCTCCGGCTGGGGGGAGTCCGCCGTCGCGCTGATGCGTTCCGTCTGGGCGACGGGGCGTAGGCCCTGGTGGTCCCACGTGAGCGTGACCGGGTGTGGCAGTTCCGGTGACGTCGTCGTCTGTTCGCAGAGCGTCGTGCCGTCCCAGGTGAAGTCCACCCGTTCGACGACCGTCTCGCCGTCGGCAGCCAGGCGGAGTTTCGCCGTGCGGCGGCCGAGCGGGTCGTAGGTGTAGCGCCAGCGTGTGCCGTCCGGGGTGATGGCCGAGGTGAGGCGGTCTTCCGCGTCCCACTCGTAGCGCCACGTGTCCGGCTTGCGGGACAGGCGGGTCTTCTGGCGGAGCGTGACGCGGCCGAGTGCGTCGTGTTCGTAGCGGACGTCGCCTGCGCGGGTGATGCGCGTGCCCGTGTAGGTGCGGGGGCCTGTCGCTTCGTGACCGGGGTGATCGGCCGGCCACGAGGCCGCCGTCTGGTTGCCGGCCTCGTCGTAGGCGTACGCCTCCGTCCAGTTCGCCGCGTGCACCGCCGTGACCCGGCCCGCCTCGTTCACGTCGAAGCGGCGGGAGCCGGCGAGCTGGTCGTCGATGCCGATCAGGTTTCCGTCGGCCCGGTAGGTGTAGGTGCGGGACTGGATGGGGCGGAGGCCGTCGGTGTCAGGTGCCGTGACCGACTGGGTGGTGAGGCGGCCCAGTTCGTCGAAGGCGTTGGTGATGGTGAGGGAATCGCCTATGTGGCGGGCGAGTTCGCGGCCCGCCGGGTCGTACGCGAAGTCGATGGTGCGGCCCGACACCGTCATCTGGCTGCGGTTGCCGACCGCGTCGTATGTCCACGAACTCGTCGTGCCCGTGGGCGTCGTGCGGCCGGTGCGGCGGCCCAGCTCGTCGTACGCGTACGTGAGTACACGGCCGTTGACCGTCTCCGATCTGAGCCTGCCGTAACGGTCCCGGAGCAGCGTGAGTGTCGAGTCCGGATCGGTGGCCTGTGCGAGCTGGTCCGTCAGGTCGTACGCGTATGTCGTGACCCGGCCGTCCGCGTCCTTGCGCGTGGTCTGGCCCAGTTCGTTTCGCTCGAAGGCGATCGTCTGGCCGAGGGCGTTGGTGCGGGAGGTGAGGCGACCCGCCGTGTCATGGGCGTACGTGAGGGCGCGGTCGTCGAAGTCTGTTTCCGATATGAGGCGTCCGGCCGGGTCGTACTCGTAACTCCATGTCAGGCCTTGAGGGTTGGTGACCTGAGTGAGGCGGAGTTCGTGATCGTGGGCGAATTCGTATCGCACGCCGTCCGGACCCGTGCGCGCCGTGAGCAGGTCGAAGTGCGTGTACTCGTACGACGAGAGCCCGCCCATCGCGTCCGTGTGCGTCGTGCAGTTGCCCTCGCCGTCGTAGGTCCACGATTCGCTCGTGCCGTCAGGAGCTGTACGGCGGGAGAGTTTGCCCTCGACCGTCCACTCCAGGCGGGTCGTCGCGCCGAGCGGGTCGGTGATGGAGACGGGTCTGCCGAAGGCGTCTCGTTCGTACCGTGTCACCGCACCCAGTGGGTCCGTGATCGAGACGGGGAGCCCGGATGCGTTGCAGCGGACCGTCGTGATGTGACCGAGCGGGTCGGTGACCGCCGTGAGGCGGCCCGCTTCGTCGTAGCTGAAACGGGTCGTCTGCCCGGAAGGGCCGGTCACCGACCTGCGGTTGCCGCACTCGTCGTACGTCTGGCGGTGAACCGTACCGTCGGGACCCGTCACCTTGACCGGCAGACCGTGAGCGTCGTACTCGGCCTTCGTCTCGCGGCCGTCAGGGCGGACGGCGCGGACCAGGTTCCCCGCCTCGTCGTAGCGGAACGACGTCGTATGGCCGAGGGAGTCCGTCTGCGACAGCAGGCGGTTGTACCGGTCGCGTTCATAGCGGGTTGTCGCGCCGAGCGGATCCGTCTCGGCGATCACCTGCCACGCGTCGTTGATCAGGAATCGGCGCGTGTGGCCCTCGCCGGTCGTCGTGGTGGTCAGCCGCAGACCCGTTTCAGGGTCCGGCCCGGCGTACGCGAGCCGCAGGCTCATATGGCCCTCGGATCCGCCCTCGGCCACACATCGGTCCTGGTCGTCGTACTCGTACGTGTAAGACCGGTCGTTCGTGTCCGTCCAGGAAGTGATCCGGCCCTCGTCGTCGTACGTGAAACGCAGGGGCAGGCCGGAGGAGTTGGTGACCTCGGTCAGCTCCCGGCCGTCCTCGCAGTAGCCGTAGCGGATCAGTTCCTCGTCCGATCCGTCCGTCCCTGCCCCCGCCAGGTGCAGGGACCTGACCCTGCCGGCCTCGGTCGTCACCTTCAGGTGGTAGCCCCCGCTGTGGACGATCCCGAGCGGCGTCCCTTCGGCGTCGTACTCGAAGGTCAGCCAGTTGCCGTTGCGGTCGTCGATCTGTTCCAGGACGGCCAGATCGTTGCCACGGTCGGCGAAGTGCCAGACACGTCCCGTCACCGGGTCGGTGATCGTGTAGCCGTCGTCGACGCGGTCCAGGGGGTGGCGCGGGCCGCGGGTCGGAAGAGTGGGCAGGCCCGGCGCCGGGTGCGGGTAGGGGAGGAGCAGACCGTCGGCGGTGACGAAGACGACGCCCTCCGCATCGATCTCCAGGCGCTGGTCGACCGTCGACGACCAGGAGGGACCGAACCAGCGGCCCAGGTGGTAGCCGGACTCGAAGCGTCGAGTGAAGAGAAGCGGCAGCGTGCCCGGCAGCGCGACATCGGTCTGGGGCAGAAACATCTTGCCGGTCGCGAGATCGACGGGGTCGGTGCCCTTGTGGTGGACCGAGTTCGGGGTGCGGGAGTGCTCCGCGGGGGCCTTCCCGAGTGCATCCCGTGCTGAATGCTCCGCCGCCGCCTCGGCGGCCTCCTTCGCGCCGCGCTCGACACCGGCCCGTAGCCCGCCCTTGGCCAGCCCGAGCCCCTTGGTGCCGAACAACTCCGGCAGCAGCCGGCCGCCGAACTCCGAGGGATCCTTCTTGAAGCTCGCGTACGCGTCCTTCGCCGCACGGTCGGGATGTGAGGCGGTGGATGCCAGACCGGCCAGGGTGAGGTTGACGTTCTGCACGTACGCGGCCGGGTGCGTGATGTTGTACGGATCTTCCGGGTCGAGGCCGCGGACGAAGTTCACGATGCCCGCCGTCCCCTTGAGCGCTCCGCCCGCGACATGGGTGAGCTCGACGGTCGTGGCCTGGGCGTTGTCGGTGACGTTCGCCTTGAGACGGTCCAGCGGAGGAGGTTCGGCCGGTGCGTGGGCCAGGGCCGCCTTGACCGCGCGGGTGGCGGTGGCGCCGGCCTCGTTGCGCTGGCGGCGCGCCTCCGCGAGCTTCTCGCGCGCATGCTTGATGTCCGTCGTGCCAGGGTCTTTGAAGGGCTCGGGGCGGGGGCCGGGATCCTTGTCGGCCTTGAGCGCGGTGTTGTAGGCGTCGACCCGTTTGTTGTACGTCTCCACGGCCTGCTCGGAGGCGTGCTTGCCCTTCTTGTAGAGGTCGATGGCATCCTGCGCCTGACCCTGCGCCCACTTGACCGTATCGGCGTACGCGTCGAGGGCCTTGCCCGCCTTGTCGCAGGCGTCCGCCGCGTGCAGCCACTTGCCGGGGTGCATGGCGAACTTCTTACGGAAGGTGCTCGCCGCCTCGCCCTGCCAGTGCGACGAGTCCAGGGCGCGCATGCCCCCGCCGACCTTGTCGAACGCTTTGTGGAAGTCCTTCAGGTGGCTCGCGCTCGCGCGGATGTCGCCGGGGTTGCCGTGTACGAGTTCGTTGGCCTGTTCGGTCTCGCCGAGCTGCTGCTCGTCGACGGTCGCGCCGAGGTCGGACGCGAGCCCGTCGCCGGCGTCCTTGACCTTGTCCGCGGCCCAGTCCGCGCCGACGTATTCGAGACCGTCGCCGAGCTTGTCGGCGCCCCACTCGACCCCCTCGCCAAGGGCCTTCTTGCCGTTGTCCCAGCCGTCCTCCAGCGCGCCAAGGCCCTTGTCCGCCCAGTCACCGAAACCCATCAGCGGTCGCCCCCGCCCTGCTGGGCAGCTGCTTCGGCCCGTTCCTCGGGGGACGGCCCGAACTTGCTGTCCAGCCAGGCCTCGTACTCCTTGTCGTTCATCCCGCTGACCCGTTGCGGGGTCATGGAACCACCCACCGTGGCGGTGGCCACGTCCCGGGCGGCGTCCCTGTACCCCTGCCTGATGTTCGTGCCGGCCTCGTCGAAGGACTCCTTGCTGTAGTCCGGGTCGGCCAGGGCGTGATGCCGGCCCAGATCGCCCCAGCTCATCTGGGTGATCTCGTCCTCGGTGGCGTAGGGGTTGCCCATCACGGAGTTCGCGCCGATCTTCAGTGCGCCGTCGACGTACTGGTCCGTCTCGTGCAGCGTCCCCGCCGCGAGTCCCACGCCCTCGGCGAAGTTGTTCCCCTCGGCGATCAGGGAGCGCACGCCCCACTCCCAGCGCTCGCAGAACGACCCGAAGGCGGAGGTCAGGTCGGCGTGGCCGAGGGCGAGACCGGAGAGGGCCATTTCGTCGAAGCCGCGTCCGGCACCGGCCATGCCGACCATGCCGATCTCCTTCAGTTCGGCGAGCGTCAGCGTGATGCCTTCGGTGATCTTGGCGAGCCCGCCGACCTGAAGGTCTTTCCCGCCGCCGGTCACAGCTCGCTCAACTCCTCGTACCTGTCCTCGCCTGTGTCCTCGCCCATCTCCTCGTACGTCTCCGAGTCCACGGCCACCCGGTCAGGTACGACCCCGGTGATCGGTGGGAGCAGCAGTTCGTCGCCGGGGCTGCCGACGTCCAGGGCCACCCCGCACGGCACGTCGAGGGCCGGTGCCACGGCGTCGAGGAGGCGGGCGCCCAGGACGCGGTCGAAGGCCCATTCGCGGTTGCTCTCGCCCCTCACAGTCGCGAATCGCGCCAAGGACGGCTCGTCCGAGAAGGCGTAGATCCACCGGACGCCACCGAAGTCGGCGGTGAGCGGGAATCCGTCGGCGCTCAGCGGAAGGAGTACGGCAGTGCGCCGGAACTCGCCCAGCAGGGCGGCGAATTCGTGACGAATGCCGACGACCGGAACTGCCGGCCCGGACGCGGAATCCGTCGCCGGTCCGGTCGTTTCCACGTAATCGTGAAGCGTTGACCTCGATATGTCCCCGGCGCCCGCGCCGCCCCCGTCGTCAGCCATATCGGGCATCTTCACATCCGTGTGTTGACGCATGCAACGCAGGCCCCAGCCGACACAAGCGCCGCCATCAAGCCACAGTCGGCCCACTGCCGCCGGCAGCTAAGCTCCCCCGTCATGCCGAACACACGTGCCTCCCGACGCGACGCCGATCGACTCTGGGGGGTCTTCGGGGTGGGGTTCGGCGCCTCGTTCGTCGTGTGGGTCGTGGCCTGGATCGCTACCGCCATTTCCGAGCAGGACGAGCGGTGCGGGCACGGGATTGTCGGGCCCGGGGGGTCTTTCCGGGTCGAGGAGACCAGCTTTCCGCCCAATGTGAGCTGTGTGTTCGCCGACGGGACCACCCTGGACAGCTCCGGGCTGCTCGTGTGGGTGTTCTGGGTGTGCGTCGTCGTGACCGGGACGGCGGGCGCGGGTGCGCTCTCGCTCGAACTCCTGGGGGTGCGGGGGGCACAGGCCGCCGCTCGGCTCGGGCGGCTCGCCGTGTTCGCCGGGGGCACGCTGCTCGCCGTCTACCTGCTCGCGCTGTTCTCCACCGGTTCGCCCAGCAGCACACCCCTCGAATCCTGTTCCGCCTTCACCACCGGCATCTACGAGAGGGCGCAGGACGTGCGGCGCGCGCCCTTCCCCGCCCAGGCCACCTGCGTATACGGCGACGGCAGGACCCATGAACTCGTGCCCCGGTGGATGGGTGGGGTCCAGTGGGTGCTGCTGGGGGTCGTGATCGTGTGCGCCGGTGGGGCCGTGCGGGCCGGGCGGCGGCAGATGTCCTCCTCGCGGACCTCCCCCTGACGCGCGGCAGCGCCGCCGGGGGAGCGGCGGCGCTGCAGTTGGAGGGGAAGGGGGAGGGGAGGGGAGGGGAGGGGAGGGGAGGGGAGGGGAGGGGGGAGAGGGAAGGGAAGGGAAGGGCTTACAGGCCGTGCACGTGTGGGCCCACCGCCGAGATCCAGGCGCTGCCCGACGTCGCGTCCCAGTTCGTCGACCACGTCATCGCGCCCCGCAGGCCGGGGTACGTCCTCGAGGGCTTGAACGATCCGCAGTTCGTGCCCTTCGTCAGGCAGTCCAGGGCGGCGTTGACCACGGACGGGGACACGTAGCCGCTGCCCGCCGCGCTCGTGGAGGCCGGGACGCCGAGGCCGACCTGCGACGGGTCGAGGCCGCCCTCCAGCTGGATGCAGGCGAGGGCCGTGAGGAAGTCGACCGAGCCCTGGCTGTACACCTTGCCGTCGCAGCCGAGCATCGAACCGCTGTTGTAATACTGCATGTTGACGACCGTCAGGATGTCCTTCACGGCCAGTGCGGTCTTGAAGTATTCGCCTGACGTCGACTGCATGTCGATCGTCTGCGGGGCCATCGTCAGGACGAAGTCCGAACCCGCTTTCGCTGACAGGGACTTGAGCGCCTGCGACATATAGGTGGAGTTCAGGCCGTTCTCAAGGTCGATGTCTACGCCGTTGAAGCCGTATTCCTGCATCAGTGAGTAGACCGAGTTCGCGAAGTTCGTCGCGGAATTCGCGTCGTTGATGGAGACCGTGCCGTTCTGGCCGCCGATCGAGATGACGACGGACTTGCCGGCTGCCTGCTTCGCCTTGATGTCCGCCTTGAACGCGTCCTCCGTATAGCCGCCGAGGCCCGCCGAGTCGAGCGTGAAGTCGACCGCGCCCGGTGTCGCCGTCGCGTCGGCGAACGCCACCGCGATGATGTCGTAGTCGGCCGGTACGTCACTGAGCTTCTGGACGGTCGCCCCGTTGTCGAAGTTCTGCCAGTACCCGGTGACCGCGTGGGCCGGGGGAGCCGCGGCCGCCCCGGCGGGGTCCGCGGCGGCCGTCGCCGTGCCGGTGAGGGCCAGGGCCAGAGTGGTCAGCGCCGCCGCTAGGAATGAACGCTTCCGCGCGGGTTCTGTCGTCGCACGTGCCATTGCTGCCTCCGGTTCAGAAGTGGGGGGAGGGGCAGTTGCTGGTTGTACAAACTGGTCCAGACCATTGGGGTTGTCAAGGCTTCTGGAATTACTGGTTCCTTGCCGGGTCGCGCTGTCCGCCTGGGCAACCTCCCGGTGAACACAGGGAAGTTGGGTGTTGAGCGGGCAATGCGCGGATATGGTGCTGAGACAGGAGTGCACAGAGACCGGGGGGTGTACGAGCGTGCCGACCGCGATAGCCGTGACCAGCCCTGACCTGGTCCTCGCCGCGTCCGACCGGCATACGCCGTCCGCCGCCGTTCTCCAGTCGGCCGTGCTCCGTTCCGCCGGGGACAGGGGTGGCAGGGCGGAGCCCTACGACCTCGATCGCGCGATCGTCGAGATGCACACTCTGATCGAGCACCACGGCTATGTGATCGCCCTGTGCCCGGCATCCGTGCCGGACCTGGTCGTTCACCGGCTGCACGCGGTGCGTTCCGTGCTGGAAAGCGACCGGATCGCCATCCTGCGGCCGGAGCTCCCGCCGCTCGGGCTCGCCGTACTCGTGCTCCAGCTGCGGCAGTTGACCATGTGCGACTTCAGTCCCGGTGTGCTCGCCTCCGCCGCGCGGCTCCTCGCCCACTACATCTACGCCGGCGCCGTACTCGGCTCCGTCGCCCGGCTCGACCGCGTGCCCGTCAGCCTCAAGGCCCACGCCAAGTCGTGGATGCCGGGCGCCCAGTTCGCCGTACTCGCGACCCCGCAGCCCGAAGTCGTACGGCTCACCGGACCCGAGTCGCCCCTGCTCGGCGGACCCGCCTTCGGTACCCGCATGTACTACGCGGCCGGGCAGCAGCCCACGGACTGGATCACCGGCACCCTTGCCCCCGCCTGGCAGGTGCAGGGCGCCGTCGAGACCAGGCTGCCCGCCGAGTCCGCGCGCTGGTGGGCCACCGGGAAGCCGGGAAACCCGGGAAAGCTCACCGAGTTCGCGGCCGCCATCCCCGACATCTCCGTGCTCTACCAGCTCGTCTCGTCCGTCCGGCGCGAGTCGTGCCACTGGTGCGGCCTCGAACTCATCGGTGACCGCTGCGGCTTCTGTGCCGCGCCGCTCGCCGATCCGCCCGCCCCGGCCGCGAAACCGCCGGGCAGACGCGCCGGCGCGCTCGCACCCGCCACCGGCCTCGCACCCGCCACCGGTCTCGCCGCCCCAACCGCCCTGGCCCCCGTCACCGGTCCGGCCCGCGCCGCCCTGCCACCCGCCCGCCCTTGATCACCAACGAGATTCCCGTACGAGCTTCACGAACTAGATCCCCCGACGAGATCCCCACGAGGTAGTCCGGTCCATGAACTCACGTCAGCGTCGCGGCGTCATCCTGCTGGTCATCTCGGCCCTGTGCGCCGTCGGCGCCTTCGCCGGGGTCCTTTCGGTGATCCGTGACGTGAACTCGAAGGTGGGCCCGGAGGTCGCGGCGTACCGGCTGAAGGACGATGTCGCGCCGTACAAGGAGCTGACCGCCGACCGGTTCGAGAAGGTCGAGATGCCCGAGCGGTGGCTGTCGAAGACCGCCGTGACCAGCCTCAGCCAGATCCGCGGCAAGATCGCCGTCACGACCCTCAAGAAGGGGTCCCTGCTCCAGACCGACATGATCGTCGCCCGGCCGCAACTCCGGGACGGGCAGCAGGAGATCGCCATCATGATCGACGCGGAGACCGGGGTCGCCGGGAAGATCACGCCCGGGTCGAAGGTGAACATCTACGCCACCTTCAAGGCCGCCAACGAGAAGACCAAGGACCAGTCCAAGGTCATCGTCCAGAACGCGGAAGTCATGGACGTCGGCAAGCTGACCCCCATCGACGAACAGGGCGGCGACAACGGCCGGCGCCGGCAGGGCGAGGCCGTGCCGATCACCTTCGCCCTCGACCCCGCCGACGCGCAGCGCGTCGCGTACGCGGAGTCGTTCGCGACCCACGTCCGGCTCGCCCTCGTCGCCGCGGGCACCGACGCGGCCGTCCCACCGGGCGACCGCTCGTACACCCTCGACGAGGACAAGTAGCACGTGAGTGAGAGTCGGAGAAGCGCGCACGTGAGAGTAAGAGAAGCGCACAAGTGAGCGTAAGAGAGAGGAGGCGAGGCGCCGTATGAGCATCCGTATTCTCCCCGCGGTAGGAGACCTGGACGCCGCCCGGTCCCTGGTCACGCTGCTCGGGCAGCTGCCCGACGCCGAGCCCGCGCCGCCCGTCGCCGACTCCACCGCCCTCCTCGACACCCTCGCCCGGCTCGCCGCCGAGTCCCTCGACGAACTGCCCGAGGTCGTCCTCGTCCACGAGCGGATCGGGCCCGTGCCCGCCCTCGACCTCATCCGGGACCTCGTCCTGCGCTTCCCGGCCGTCGGCGTCGTCCTCGCCACCGCCGACACCAGCCCCGCCCTGGTCACCGCGGCCATGGACTCCGGCGCGCGCGGCATCGTCGGGTTCCCCCTCGGCTACGACGCGCTCGCCGAGCGCGTGCAGGCCGCCGCGTCCTGGGCCGGCGGCATGCGCAGGCATCTCGGCAGCGGCGGCGAGCTGGCGATCACGGCCGGCACGTCCGGCGGCCGCGTCATCACCGTCACCGGCGCGAAGGGCGGCGTCGGCACCACCGTCACCGCGGTCCAACTCGCCCTGGCCGCCCAGGCGTCGGGCCGGTCGGTCGCGCTCCTCGACCTCGACCTCCAGTCCGGTGATGTCGCCTCGTACCTCGACGTCCAGTTCCGCCGCTCCGTCGCCGACCTCGCCGCCATCCGCGACATCACCCCGCGCGTCCTCCAGGACGCCGTCTTCACCCACGAGACCGGCCTCGGCCTGCTCCTCGCACCCTCCGACGGCGAGCGCGGCGAGGAGGTCACCGACCGCGTGGCCCGCCAGGTCGTCCAGGCCCTGCGCAGCCGCTACGACCTCGTGGTCATCGACTGCGGTACGCAGATGGGGTCCGCGAACGCGGCAGCCGTCGAACTCGCCGACCAGGCCGTCCTGTTGGTCACCCCCGATGTCGTCGCCGTACGCGCGGCGAAGCGCATGATCCGTATGTGGGACCGCCTCCAGATCCGCAAGGCCGAGGAGACCGTCACCGTCGTCAACCGCTCCGCGCGCGGCTCCGAGATCACCGCGTCCCTGGTGGAGCGCGTGACCGGGACCCGGGTCGCGCGCGTCGGCGTGCCCGCCGGGTACAAGGAGCTCCAGGCCGCGGTCGACGCGGGCCGTATGCAGGACCTCGACAGCCGGTCGACGGTGAAGCAGGCGCTGTGGGGGCTCGCGGGCGAGCTGGGCCTGGTCGACGCCGCCGCCGCGGAACCCGGCCGCCGCGCGCGCCGCCGCGCGGGAGACAAGGGCGCCGTCACCCTGGAGTTCGCGGGCATGTTCCCGCTGCTGCTCGTCGTCATGGGGCTGCTGTGGCAGTGCGTCCTGTACGGGTACACGTACTCGCTCGCCGGGAACGCGGCGGACGAGGCGGCCAGAGCCGCGACCTCCGCCGAGGCCGGGACCGGCGACACGGCGGGCGCATGCCAGACCGCGGGCGAGAAGAATCTGCCCGGGGCGTGGCAGGGAGCCGCCATCACCTGCGGACCCGACGGTTCGGTGATGAAGGCGACCGTGCAGCTGGAGGTGCCGGTGTTCTTCCCCGGCATCGACGCCGGGTGGACCGTCAAGGGCGAGGCGGGCGCCGCGAGGGAGGACGATCAGGGGGGCGCACCGTGAGGCGCCGGGTCTCGGGGGCGCGGGGGCGTCTCCGGCGGATGCGGCGGATGCGGCGGCTGCGGGTGGAGAGTGGCCTTCGCCACGGTCCCCGCGGCAGCGGCCGTCTGCGGCGGATGCGGCGTCTGCGGGTGGAGAGTGGCCCGCGCTACAGCCTTCGGTTCTTGGGCGGGCGTGGCTGTCTGCGGCGGCTGCGGGTGGAGAGTCGCCTTCGCCACGGTCCCCGCGACAGCGGCCGTCTGCGGCGGATGCGGCGGCTGTGGGTGGAGAGTGGCCCGCGCTACAGCCTCCGGTTCTTGGGCGGGCGTGGCTGTCTGCGGCGGCTGCGGGTGGAGAGCGGCCTTCGCCACGGTCCCCGCAGCAGCCCCCGCCGCGGCACGGTGGGTGGCTCCCGCCAGACGGAGGTCGGCCCCCACCCTCGCCCCACCCCCCTCACCGACGACCGAGGCGTCTCCATCCTCGAGTTCGCCGGGTTTCTGCCCTTCCTCCTCCTCATCGGCATGGCCGCCATCCAGCTCGGCCTCGTCGGCTACAGCGCGAACCAGGCCGGTTCCGGCGCCAGGGCCGCCGCCCGCGTGCAGTCGCAGGGCGGCGACGGCACCGGCGCCGGGCGGGCCGCGATGAGCGAATGGCTCGACGCGGACATCGACGCCGGAGGCGGTGGCGGCGACACGACCACCGCCACCGTCACCGTGCACGTCCCGGTCCTCGTCCCGTTCCTGGACGACCGGTGGGACGTGCGCCGCACCGCCACCATGCCCAACGACCGTGACCCGGAAGGGGGTTGAGCCGGACCATGAGCCTGCGATCACGCGTGACGGTCCGCGAGGAGCCCGGCGCTTCGCGCGACGACGGCCTCGTCGCCGTCTACCGCGCGAAGCTCCTGGAGGAGATCGACCTCGCCGAGATGTCGTCGCTCGCGGCGGCCGACCGACGGGTGCGGCTCGAACGCGTCCTCGGCCACATCATCAGCCGCGAGGGCCCGGTCCTCTCCTCCTCCGAACGCAGCCAGCTGGTCCGCCGCGTCGTCGACGAGGCGCTCGGCCTCGGCGTACTGGAACCTCTCCTCGCCGACGCGTCCATCACCGAGATCATGGTCAACGGCCCGGACGCGATCTTCGTGGAGCGCGCCGGGCGCGTGGAACAGCTCCCTCTGCGCTTCGCCTCGCAGGAGCAGCTCATGCAGACCATCGAGCGCATCGTCTCCACGGTGAACCGGCGCGTCGACGAGTCGAACCCGATGGTCGACGCCCGCCTGCCCACCGGCGAGCGCGTCAACGTGATCATCCCGCCGCTGTCCCTCACGGGCGCGACGCTCACGATCCGCCGCTTCCCCCGCGCGTACACCCTGCCCGAGCTGATCGGGCTCGGTTCGCTCGACGAGCAGATGCTGATGCTGCTGTCCGCGTTCGTCCGCGCCCGCTTCAACGTCATCGTCAGCGGCGGTACGGGCTCCGGGAAGACCACCCTCCTCAACGCGCTCTCCGGCCTCATCCCGCCCCACGAGCGCATCATCACCATCGAGGACTCGGCCGAACTCCAGCTCCAGCAGGACCACGTGATCCGTCTCGAATCGCGGCCACCGAACGTCGAGGGCAAGGGCCAGATCACCATCCGCGACCTTGTCCGCAACTCCCTGCGCATGCGCCCCGACCGCATCATTGTCGGCGAGGTCCGCGGCGGTGAAACCCTCGACATGCTCCAGGCCATGTCGACCGGCCACGACGGCTCGCTCGCCACCGTCCACGCGAACGCCGCCGAGGACGCCCTCATGCGCCTGCAGACCCTCGGGTCCATGTCCGAGGTGCAGATCCCGTTCGAGGCCCTCAAGGACCAGATCAACTCGGCGGTCGACGTCCTCGTCCAGCTCACCCGGCACGCCGACGGCACACGCAAGGTCACCGAGATCGCCCTGCTCGTCTCCCACGGGCGCGAACAGTTCAGGATCTCGACGGTCTCCCGCTTCGTGCCGCACCCGCTGGGCCACGACCACCGCGTACACGGCACGTTCGAGCACCTGCCGCTGCCACGGCGCGTGGCCGAGCGCCTGTACGTCGCGAACGAGCCGATCCCGCCCGCGTTCGGCGTGATCGACGGCATCGACGGACGCAACACGAGGGAGGCCATCGGATGAGGACCGAGCGACCCGTCGGCGAGGGTGGCGGATCATGAGCGACCCCGCCCTCATCGCCCTCGGCGCCACCATCCTCACCTGCGCACTCGCCGTCGCGGGCCTCCACGCGTACGCGTCCGGGCGCGCGCAGCGCCAGGCCCTCGTCGACCGGCTCGACGGCCTCTCGGGCGCGGGCCCGCACGGCGGCGCCTCCGGCCGCGTACGCCGCTTCGCCACCGTCGACCGCAGGCTGCGCCGCACGCGTCTCGGCCGCGCCATCCACCTGCGCCTGTCCGCCACGGGGCTGGACCTGACCGCGGGGGAGTTCTTCACGTACGTGACTGCCGTGGTCGTCGCCCTCTGGCTGATCGCTTCGGCCGCGCTCGCGCCCTTCTTCGGGCCGATCGCCGGGCTCGTCGGCGTATGGAGTGCGGTGATCTTCCTGAACTGGCAGCGCCAGAAGCGCATCGAGGCGTTCATCAACCAACTCCCGGACGTGGCCCGCCTCCTGGCCAACGCGACGGCTGCGGGTCTTGCCCTGCGGACGTCGCTCGCGATGGCGGCGGAGGAGCTGGAGGCTCCCGCCGGCGAGGAGCTGTCCATGGTCGCCGACCAGCTCTCGCTCGGCCGCACCATCGACGACACCCTGGGTGAGCTGGCCGAACGCCTCCCGTCCCGCGAACTCGTCGTCCTCGTCACCACCCTCGTCCTCGCCAACAAGGCGGGCGGCTCGGTCGTGTCGTCCCTGCGAAACCTCACCCAGACCCTGGAGGACCGCAAGGAGACCCGGCGCGAGATCCGCACGATGCTCTCCGAGGTCAACGCGACCGCGTTCACCGTGCCGCTCCTCGGCCTCGGCTCGCTGCTCCTGATCAACTCGTCGAACGAGGGCGCGCTGGCCCGGGTGACGGGATCGCCGGTCGGCCAAGCGCTGATCCTCGTCTCGCTCGGCCTGTACGGGATCGGGTTCTTCGTGATCCGCCGGCTCGGAAAGATCGAGGTCTGACATGGGCATCCGGCATCCGGCGTCCGGCACCCGGCGCACGGCGAGCGAGGTAGGCAGGTCATGAGTACGGGTCTGATCGGGCTGCTGCTCGCCCTCGCGATGGGCCTCGCCGTCCTCGGGATCTTCCTGGGCATCCGCATGTACCGCGCCGAGGCCAAGCTCCCCGGCGACCTGGCCATCGCCCTGGAGGTCGGTGCGACGCGTGTCTCGGCGGCCGGGTCCGCGGTCGACCGCCTGGGCATGCGCTTCGCCCCCCTCGTCCTGCGGGCCATGGGCCCCCGCCGCGTCACTTCGAAACGCCGCAAGATCGACATGGCGGGGAACCCGGGCGGCCTCACCATCGACCGCTACGCCGCGCGCCGCGCGGTCTACGGGGTCTTCGGCGTCGTCCTCGGCCTGGTCTTCCTCACCAACGGCCAGACCCTGTTCGCCGCCCTCACTCTCGCGTTCGGCCTCCTCGCCGCGGACGGTCTCATCTGGCAGGCCACACGCGAGCGCAAAGAGGTCATCGACCGCACGCTCCCCGACTTCCTCGACGTACTCGCCGTCGTCGTGAGCGCGGGCCTCGGCTTCCGGCAGGCGCTCGACCGCGTCGCGGAGAAGTACGAGGGGCCGTGGGCCGACGAGTTGCGCATTACGCTCCGGCAAATGGACATGGGCGTCAGCCGGCGCCAGGCCTTCGACGAGCTGCGCCGCCGCAACGCGTCCGAACAGGTCGCCCAGTTCGTCTCCGCGCTCCAGCAGGGCGAGGAACTCGGCTCACCCATCGCCGAGACCCTCATCCAGATCGCCACGGACATGCGCCGCACCGACGCCCAGAACTCCCGTCGCCGGGCCGCGAAGACGATCCCGAAGGCCACGATGGTCACCCTCGTCTTCATGCTCCCGGCCACGATGATCCTCATCGCGACGGGCATGTTCCTCGGCTCCGGTTCCAACTTCGGTTCGATCCTGGGACGTTGAAAGCCGAGCGCCGAGGCGTCAGAACTGCTCTACGGTTTCGCCCTCGGGTACCTGGTAGCAGCCGGAGATGGTGGTGATGCCCAGGCTTGGAGTTTCACGCTTGCCGTACTGGGTGATCCGGACACTGACCTTTTTCGAGTCGTTGTCGGCGACGAGATTGAGGTTCTTGTTCGGGCTGTTGTCGTGGTAGAGATCCTTGATCACCCATCCGCCGGTGTTCAGTTTCTTCTTCAGGTTCTCCATGGCGACGTCGATGTCACTGGCCTTCTTCGGCGCGAAGTTCCACGGGTGCCAGACACGGAAGAACTTCTTCGGGTCCTTGCCGTCACACTCCTGGACCCCGGCACCTGCTTCGGAGGCCTTCCCAGGTACGCCCGCGAAATCGTGGATCTGGCTGGAGACAGCTTCCAGAGTGTCGGCAGCGTCCTCGGTGGTTGCGGTACCTGCATCGGGGACGCCCGAGGACACATCGTTGGACTTGCTCGCGCCGGAGCCGCTGCTGTCGGAGTCAGTCATGCCACATCCAGTGAGGAGAAGTGCGGTCAGTGCAAGGGCGAGGGGGGCGCCGGCGAGGTGGCGACGGCGAGGGATGCAGAGCATGGGGGTCCTTAGCGTCCTTTCGGAGGCGTTTCGTGGTGGTGTCGGAGAGTCACTTGGGGGCGGTGACGTCGTTGGGCTCACCCACCACAACAAGCGCCTGGTTCTTCAGCGCGGTCGTGTCCTTGTTCCAGTATTCGCTGTGACCCTCCGACCCCTTGGTGGCCGTAGGCCCGCTCCCTTCGGCGTGCGTGTTCATCTGGTGGGCGCCGAACTGGTCGTCGCTGGGGATGAGGAACGTGCCGCCGCCCAGCTTCCACTGGCTGCCACCGTGGCCCCAGCGGCCGATGTCGGGCACCGGATCGCCATCCGCCTCCTCATTCCAGACATGTCCCTTCGGCACGTCCATCTCTTCCGCGGAACCGACCTTGACACCGGGGCTGCCCGCGAAGATCACGTCGTCGGCGTTCAGGTCGCCCTTCTGCGCGGCTGCTCCGATGAGCGTGGTGCCGTACGAGTGCCCGATGGCGGTGCGGTGCGGCTCACCGGGGCCGTTGTGGGAGGCGTCGAGGCCGTCCATGAACTGGCGGTAGGCGGGCGCGCCGTCGTAGGCGTAGTGCTCGAAGGGAGCGTCCTTGACGACATCCTGCGGGGCGTCGTAGCCGAGCCAGGTGATGGTCGATACGGACGAGCCGGGCTGCGACTCCTGCGTCTGACGCCACAGCTCGGTCATGCGGTCGATGTCGCCACCGACCTTGTCCAAACTGGCTGTCGTACCCGGCACGTACACCGCCTGGTGCTGCGCGGTGTCCGGGTTTCCGGTGGCCACGATGGCCCGGCCGTTCCCTTCCGGGCTGAAGCCCAGCAGATACGCCTCGGGCAGACCACCCTTGCCGGTCTGGTCGAACCGGGTGTGGATGGCCTTCATGCCGTTGAGTGAGGCATTCAGGTGCCGGTACTGGTCGCCGTACTTCTTGTCCCACTCCATCCACTCGTCGGTGTGCACCTTGGACGGGTACATTCCTGCGGTGATCCACGTCCACTCGTTGGCGGGCGGCTTCGGAATTCCGTCGAGCTGGATCTGGTAGTCGGCCTCCTTCTCTCCGAGCACGATGCGATTGGCCTCGTCCCTGATCTCTGAGGGCACTCCGTCCAGTTTGCCCACGGCGTCGGGATGAAGGGAGAGATACGCTTCCCGCTCCTCCGGGCTGAGGCCCTTCCACCAGTCGGCGTTCTCCTTGGGGCTGCCGTTCTTCGGTGGTGTCTTGATCGAGTCCAGATAAGCCTTGCCCGCGTCCCGTACGCCGCCCATGTCCGACTGTGCGTCCTTCAAGTCGTGCTTGGACACGGTGAGGTCGTCGTCGGCCTTGAGGGCTCTCAACTTGGGCGACCACTTCGCGTCGCCCTCGGTGGCCTCTTCGAGGGCGCCGGCGATCCGGTCCGCGATGCCCTGAGCCAGCCCGAAATTGGGGTTGGGATCGAAGCCGGCGGCCTGTCGGTCGATGGCCTGGGCGGTGGGGTCGGTCCGGCCACCCGCCGTACCGCCCTTGGGCGGCGTCTCGACACCGTTCTTCGGCTGTCCCTCCGGGTAGGTGACGCTGCCGTCGGAATTCACCGTGAACTTGTGGGCCTCGGCGTCGTCGAGCGCGGACTGTAACTTCTTCTGCGCTGCATCCATGTCGAAGGCGAAACCGTTCAACGCGGTACTCACGAGCCCGCACTCAATCTGCGTGTAGTGGAAGTTCGCCGAGAGCCGCCCGAGCTCCTTGACCGCGGCGTCCAGCGCGTCGCCCTTCAGGGACTTCCGCATCCCAGCGACAATGACGTTGTCGATGTGGTCCTTGGCTGCACCGGCCATGTCGCTGGTGGCACGGTATCCGTCAGCGGCATCCTGCCATTCGGAGGGCTTCAGGGCCTTCAGAGTCGCGAGATCCATGGCGGCCCGTCACCGCCCCTTTTCCTGGCCGCCGAGGGCCTGAGTATCCGCGTACTTCGTCTTGAGTTTGTCCAGCTCGGCCTTCACGTCGCCATCGGTCTTCAGCAGATCGCGCCCCACCTGGTGCAACACTCCCTTGATGCCGTCGCAGCGCTCACTGACGGCCTTCGTATAGCGCATCCAGGAGGTGTAGACCTCCTTTTGCGCACCTGCCGTCAGACACGCGGCGCCGTCCCCGAGCCCCTTCTGTCCGTCACCGAGGCCGGCCTGTGCCCTGCCGATCCCCTCATGCAGCGACGCGACCCCCTCGCCTGCCTTGTTCCAGGCGCCTTGGCTGGACTTCAGGCCGCCGGTGACGCTGCTGGTTGTGCTGCCGCTCCCGGGGCCCTCGCCGGCCGGGTACTGATTGAGCTGCATCCCTGCGGAATGCCTCTCGGCCGCATCGCTCTTCAGCTGCTCCCACTCGTCCCACGGCATACGTGGTCTCCTCCCCGTGGCCCGGGGAGTGACCCCGAGATGCGTTGCCCAAGTTCACCTGTGCACAATGCGGTTGGCGCCGAGAAGTTACGGGCGGGTGCGCTGCGCGACGATCCGCCGGGTCCCTCATCAGGAAACTGTTCGACCGGCTCGGACGGGGAGGCCGACGGCACTCTCGACTCATTCCGGTCGACCGGTACCGGAGCGCTCAAGACTGTCTGCGCTGCTCAGAGAACCGTGCGACGGCCGGGACAAGTGTTGTGCCATGTACGGGAGTTGACCTGAATTGGTTGGTGTGAAGCTCGGGGCTGGTGCACAGCGCGACGGCAGTCAGGCGCGCAGACATCTGCCGCAGCGGCACGCAGGACCGCAGCCGGTCGTTGCTCATTCGATCCATGCCGGGGTGCCGAATTCGCGCGCCAGTTGAAGCAGCGACGGTGAAGGGCTGCTGAGTGGCGCATCGACTGGCTACAGTGACCGGAGCGATGAGTTGGCACTTGCGAATAGCGCACTGGTCTCCGGGGGGAGGGGAAGTGACGACGGCGATGGGCGGCCTGACGATCGGGGGGACGGAGAGCTCGATGCGAGCAGTCCGCGTATCGCTGACTGCCGGGATCGGGCTGTCGGTCGTCGACCCCGACGTCGTGTCGAAGACGGAGATCGGTAAGTCGATCGAGTACATCCCTTCCACGCCCACCTACAAGAAGACGGGCGCCCCGGCGGACCACTTGGCCGCGTCGGCGGGCTGCTTCCGGCGGGAGGCGACGAGCGCCGGCAGCAACAAGTGCGAGACGGGGAAGCCGGGTTCGGGGGACCCCAACTGTGCGGTGCTGCCCCTGCAATCGACCCACGCCCGCCGTGACGCGGCCTTGCGCGAGGCGATCAAGTGCCGGGGCGTCCCCGCCGAGCTGGTCACCGCGGGCAACTGGACCGTCAACCTCTGCGACACCATCCTCGGCGCGAAGGTCGCCCGCGACCTGGGTGGGGTCGTAGTGGCATACGACGGGCGGTGAAGGGCATGACAGGAAGCGACCAACTTCCGGTCAAGCGCGCGCCGTTAATGTGCGAAACACGGCACAGAGGGTTGCAGTTCCCGTACGTTGCGTATGGTGCCCGGGAGGTTCGGGGCGGCGAAGTCGTGCGGGAACGAAGGGGAAACCGTGCTGAAGGAACGCGTGCTCGGGGTGTGGGTGAAGTGGACCGTGACGGTGGGGGACCGCGTCCGCGGAAGAGGGCGGGATTCCGGGGCGGGGTTTGTGGAGTATGCGGGGTTGATGATTTTGATCGCGGGGATCTACACCCTCATCGACCAGTTGGGCTTGAACGGCCGAATTTCCCAGGCCATCGGCAACGCGGTCGACGACGTCATCGGCGGCTGATCAGTCGCAGGACGTGGAGCGACTCAGGGCAGACACTCCCGATCTACATCTGGCTGACTGGGATCCTGCTCTTCGCCGCATTCGCGTTCTTCGCCTTCGCTCAAGCCGCCTCGGCCCGTAACGGGGCTCAATCCGCTGCTGACGCAGCGGCGTTGGCTGCGGCTCAGGACAGTCGGGATGAACTGATTGACGGTCTTGGGCTTGTGATCGGAGATGGGGGCGACTGGCTCGACTGGCTGGCGGGCGAGGGGTTCACCGGAGACGGCGCACAGGTCGCTGCGGAGCAACTGGCAGCGGACAACGACTCCACTGTCCTGGGCGCCGTCCAACCCAGGACAGTCAACGGGTACCCGGGCTACAGGGTGCAGATCCGGACTCGGTACACCGTTGGCGAATCCATCATCCCTGGCACGGAGTCGAGGCACGCCAAGGCGGAGGCCACAGCGGTTATCCAGCCCCGTTGTGAGGCTGACCCCGATGCGGATCCCAAGAAGGACGTGGTCTTCCACTGCGACGGCGGTGAGGACTTCGAGATCGACCCGGGCGACTTCACGCCGGAAGACCTACCAGCCGCATCCGTCCTGTTCTCCGTGCGGCTGGCCGACTGATGAGCGAACGACGAGAGGGCAAAGCGATGAAGGGCCGAAAGGTACTGACCGCGGTAGCGATCACGGCTGGGCTGGCTCTCTCCGTGGCCGGCTGTGGAGGCGGTGATGATGGCAAGTCCGGCAAGGCGACTTCATCGTCAACTCCTGCGAAGCAGGACCGTGGTGAAAAACAGGGCAAGGCATCGCCGGGGGCACCGACGGATAAGACATTGGCCGAAGTGAAGAGCAACGGCATCACGCTCACCGTTACCTCGGCCGCACGAGATGGCGGCGGCTTCGTGACCGTCAGTGGCAGGGTGCTGAACAGCACCGAGGGCCGCTGGGTCGGCGCTGAGTGGATCAGTGACGAACAAGAACTCAAGAAGAACGGCGGGTCCCTGGCCGGAGCGAGTCTTGTCGATGAGACGGGCAAGAAGAAGTACCTCATCCTCCGGGACACCTCTGGGCGCTGCCTCTGCACGACATTCCAAGGTGGCGTCCCACAAGGTGGGACCATCGACTGGTTCGCCCAATTCCCCGCACCCCCCGAGGGCACCACCAAGGTTCAGCTCCAGGTGCCGACGATGCCCCCCGCCACCGTAGAAATCTCCGAGGGCGAGTAACCATGCCCCTCATCCGAACCCTCGCCACCCTCTCCACCACCACCGCCGCCCTGATCACCCTCACCCTGAGCGGCAGCGGCCTCGCCCACGCCGACGACCCCGACCCGTCCGGCGCCCCGCCCGGCAGCACCACCACCTCTCCGCCCCCGGACGTCGACGCCAACAGCCCCGGCCTGAAGCTCGCCGACGGCGCCACGCTCGCGCCGGCCAAGGTGCTGGACATCAAGTCCGTCGTCGAGGACCTGTCCGGTGACGAGCGGCGGGTGGACACCAACCAGGACGTGACGTTCGCGCTCCAGGCGGAGGTGCTGTTCCCGAAGGACAGTGCCAAGCTGAATCCGGGCGCCAAGTCCCGGATCCAGGCCATCGCCGACGAGATCAAGGCGCAGAACGCCACGAACGTCCGCGTCTTCGGATTCACGGACGACCTCGGGACGTACGCACACGGGCTCACGCTCTCGAAGAAGCGCGCGGAGGCCGTGCACGACGCACTCGCGGCAGCGCTCGGTTCGCAGGAGCAGGAGCTCACGTTCGCGGTGCGCGGCTACAGCGAGGACTACCCGATCGCCGACAACAGCAGCGAAGAGGGCCGCAAGAAGAACCGAAGGGTCGAGGTCTCGTTCCCGAGGGGCGAGCGCGGCACGGGGGATCAGAGCTGACGTCGAACGGCTTCGCTCACCGCAGGCCGGCGCTGTTGCCCCTCACGACTCCTTTGGCGGGGCCGAGATAGGCGCCCACGGGTCGCCGGCGCGATGATGAATCCCGGAACATCCCGTCAGCCGTCAGCCGTCAGCCGTCAGCCGTCAGCCGTCAGCCGTCAGCCGTCAGCCGTCAGCCGTCAGCCGTCAGCCGTCAGCCGTCAGCCGTCAGCCGCCGAGCGACAGCATCACGGCGGCGCCGATGAGACCCCTTGCGCAGTCTGCGCCGTCTGCCGAGTCTCAGCCCACATGTACCGGCAGTGTGTCCACTCCGTACACGATCGACAGCTTGCGGAACTCCAGGTCGCGGGGCTCCACGGCCAGCTTCAACTCCGGGAAGCGGCGGACCAGTTGGGGGAATGCCGCGCGCAGTTCCATCTTGCCGAGTTCGGCTCCGATGCAGCGGTGGATGCCGTAGCCGAACGCGAGGTGGGAGCCGGTGACCTGGCGGGACGGGTCGAAACTGTCCATGTCCTCGCCGAGGCGCGCGTCGCGGTCGGCCGCGCTGAGGGAGACGAGGACTATGTCCCCGCCTGATATCTGGACCCCGCCGATCTCGACGTCCTCGCGTGCGAAGCGCGGGAACGCGGTCTGGACGACGGTGAGGTGACGCAGCAGCTCGTCGACGAAAGGCGCGGCGACGGCCTCCGGATCCTCCGCGTCGCGCAGCGCCGCGAAGTGCTCGGGGTTCTGGAGCAGGATGAGCGTGCCGAGTGCCAGCATGCTCGCGGTGGTCTCCAGGCCGCCGGTGAGGACACCGTCGGCGAGGCCGGTGAGCTCCTCGTCCGTGATGGAGTCGCCGTATTCGCGTACGAGCATGCCCAGGAGGCCGTCGCCCGGGTTGCGGCGTTGCTCGGCGACGATCCCGCGCAGATAGTCGAGGGACTGCGACACGGCGCTGAACGACGCGCCCGCGCCGCCGAACACGTCGAAGCGGGCCACGGAGAACTGCTGGAAGTCGTCCCGGTCCTCGTAAGGGACGCCGAGCAGCTCGCAGATCACCAGCGCGGGCACCGGCATCGCGAAGTGCTCGACGAGGTCCACCGTGCCCGCGCCGTCCGCCGCCTTCGCGAGGTCGGCGAGGCGCTCCTCGACGATGGCGTGGATACGGGGCGTCAGCCGGGAGAGCCGGCGCATCGTGAACTCCGGCGTCAGCATCTTCCGCAGCCGCGTGTGGTCCGGCGGGTCGGTGAAGCCGAGTCCGCCCGGGTTCTGGTCGTCGGTGACACCGGTGTTGCCGACGAGGTTCCGGAAGTCGTTGCTGAAGGCGGACCCGTGGCCCAGTACCGCCTTCGCCTCGTCGTATCCCGTGACCAGCCAGACCGTCATGCCGGGGATGGGCAGCCTGCTGACCGGCTCCCGGTCACGCAGTTCGCCGATCTCGGCCACCGGGTCGAGGCCCTCGCGGCGCAGCGGAAGGAGCGCGGCGTCGGGCAGCTTCGACAGGACCGAGAGGTCGAGGCCGCCCTTCTTCCGGAGCCGGGCGAAGTAGAGGCGGGTCAGCCAGGCCGCTATCGAGGATCGTGCGGAACGGGCCGCTATCGCCGAGCGTGCGGAGCGAGCCGCTTCCGCTGGACGTGCGGTACGGGCCGCTATCGCTGAACGGGCGGAACGAACGGAGCGAATGGAACGATCGGACATGAGCTCGCATTTCGGCGCGGGACGGACGGTGCCGTTACCTGTGTCGGGCAGCGGTGCCCGGAGCGGATCCGCCCAGGGTACGTGGAGACTTCGTAGGCCGAGGAAGGGGCGGGCGGTTACCGCCCCTGCCTCGGCGTACTTCATTGGATCGGTACTTCAGCGGATCGGTCAGGAACCGTGCGGGAGTTCGGTGAGAGATGTCCTCGACCCGGGGCATGCGGACGTCCCCTGGTGGTCCCCCGCCGGCCCGTCGATCAGCTCCCGCAGGATGTCGCGCCCCCTCCCGCGAAGGGCGGACGGGACGGCCCGGTCGGCACAAAAAGCACGTGCCGTCGTGGGAGCCTCGCTGCGAACATGGCCCCATGAGCAGCACACCCCCCACCCATGCCGGCCGCCCCTTCGACGAGCTTGTCGCGGAGGCCGCTGCCGCCCCCGTCGAAGGCTGGGACTTCTCGTGGTTCGAAGGCCGGGCCACCGAGGAGCGGCCCTCCTGGGGGTACGCGCGGGCCATGGGCGAGCGCATGGGCCGGGCCTCGGCCGGGCTCGACCTTCAGACCGGCGGAGGCGAGGTCCTCGCCTCCGCCCCGAAGCTGCCGCCGCTGATCGCCGCCACCGAGGGCTGGCCGCCCAACGTCGCCAAGGCCTCCGCACTGCTCGCGCCGCGCGGCGTCGTGGTCGTCGCCTCGCCGGAGGGGGCGCCGCTTCCGTTCGCGGGCGGCACGTTCGACCTGGTGACCAGCCGCCACCCGGTGAAGGCCCCGTTCGCGGAGATCGCCCGGGTTCTGGCGCCCGGCGGTACGTACTTCGCGCAGCACGTCGGCCCGAGCAGCGTCTTCGAGGTCGTCGAGTTCTTCCTCGGCCCGCAGCCGGACGAAGTCAGGAACGGCCGCGACCCGGAGGGCGAGCGCGTCGAGGCCGAGGCTGCCGGCCTCGACGTCGTCGACCTGCGCGCCGAGCGCCTGCGCATCGAGTTCTACGACATCGGGGCCGTCGTGCACTTCCTGCGCAAGGTGATCTGGATGGTTCCGGGCTTCACGGTCGAGGCGTACCGGCCGCGGCTGCTCGAACTGCATGAACGGATCGCGGAGGAAGGGCCGTTCGTCGCCCACAGCACCCGCCATCTGATCGAGGCGCGCAAGCCGAACGCCGGGTGAATCTCGGCAATTGGTGCGGAAGCGGGCGGAGTTCGCCGGGTCTCTTCGTCTCTTCCGGAGGCTCGGCGTCCAACCGATTCCGCATCGTTATCGACTATGGCTCGCTACACGTGTCACCTTCACGTAGGTTCAGACCAAGGTAATTCGCGTGAGCAAAGCTGCGCGGCGGCACCGTGCAGTGGAGGGGGCTGCGCGGTGCCGCGTGCCTTCGCCGCCACTTCGGCCGTCGGGCCTCGGCGGCCACCGGACCTACCGGGACTCCAGAGGCCAGGGCCGGCGACCCGCCCCCGCGACCCCGGCCGCCCCACCCTCACCGCCCCCGGATCGTCACCCGAACCCCCCGCCGCACGCCCCACCGGGCCATCGTCCCCGCCTCGGACTCCAGGACACGCCGGGCGCGCAGCCGGGGGCGGCCGATCCGTCCCGGCCGCATCGTCCGCACGGCGAGCACCGTGTCACGCCGGTCCAAATACGCCACATCTACGACGAAGCGCATCCCCACGGTGTGCACGCTCGACGACGACGTCAGCAGCAGCGCGCCGTTCACCCCGTCCCGGCCGAGGAGGCCACGCCGCCGCGCAGGTCCCGACTCCGCGATTTCCAGCGGCAGTTCGGCATCGAGCCCGGGGACGGTGAAGGTCGCCATGGGTGCGCAGCCAACCTCCGGGCGGCCCCGGCGTCAAGCGCGCGTTCGTCGCACGGCTCACCCTTGAGGGGGGGCGTCCGGCCATGCCACAAGCCGGGAGAACCGTCGCGAAACCCCGCGCGAAGCGGCCGGAAACAGCCCTCCAGCCGTCGCCGGGTGACTTCGGAGAGTAGTTGTGGCACGCCGATGCACCCACCATCACTTACGAAGGGTTATGGTGGAAACCCCCCCTCGGGCCGGTCCGTCTCCCCCCCACGGACCGGCCCGTTTTTTGTCTCCGACCGGGCCGCGCGCGTGCGCCCCCCGGTTCCGGCGCCGGGATTAGAGTCCGCGGCATGCCGAACGACTATTCGCACCAGGCGCCGCCCACCGCTCCCGGCCCGTACGGCGGTCCCGGTCAGCACGGCGCCCCCGTCCCCCACATCCCGGGCCCCTACAACGCCCCGGGTCCGTACGGGGTGAACCCGCACTTCGCCCCCGCGCCGCCCCTGAGCATGCCGTCCTCGCTCCGCGCCGCCCGGACGACCACGTACGTCATGGTCGGCCTCGCCCTCCTCGCCTCCGTGGCCGTGGGTGTGACGGAGGGGGCGCGGGTCGCCGGCGCCGCGTTCGGCGGGAACATCTTCGGCGTCGTGCTGCTGGTCCTCGCCTGCTTCTACGGGAGGGCGGGCCGCGGGCTGCGCGTCACGTCCCTCGTCGTCGCGGGGGTGCAGATCCTGCTCGGCCTGAGCGGAACGCTGCGCGGCAACATCGGCGGGCCCATCGCGCTCGTCGGAGCCGTCGTCATGGTCGTCCTGCTGAGCCAGGCGAGCGCGGGCGCGTGGTTCCGCAGGCCGCGCACCCCCGGCGCGTAGTGCGCCGGGCGCGCGGCCCGCGGAACGGAACGGGAGGCGTCAGCTCCGCCCGGCCCAGATGTTCGTGCCCGGGGTCGACACCGCGAACGAGTCGATTTCGGACAGCTCTTCGTCGGTGAGCTTCGGGCCTGCCAGAGCCGCCACGTTCTCCTCCAGTTGGCGGACGCTGGAGGCGCCGATCAGGGCCGACGTCATCCGATCGTCCCGCAGTACCCAGTTGAGCGCGAGCTGCGCGAGGGACTGGCCGCGGCGCTGGGCGATGTCGTTCAGCCCGTTCAGCCGGCGGATCACCTCGGAGTCGCCCGCGAGACCCGGGTCGAGGGACTTGCCCTGCGTGGCGCGCGACCCCTCCGGGATGCCCTTCAGGTACTTGTCCGTGAGCAGACCCTGCGCGAGCGGCACGAAGGAGATGCAGCCCATGCCGGCCGTCTCCAGCGTGTCCAGGAGGCCGTCGTCCTCGGTCCAGCGGTTGATCATCGAGTACGAGGGCTGGTGGATGAGCGCCGGGACACCCATCTCCTTCAGCAGGCGCGCCGCCTCGGCGGTCTGCTCGCTGTTGTACGAGGACACGCCCACGTACAGCGCCTTGCCCTGCTGCACGGCGGACGCGAGCGCGCCCATCGTCTCCTCGAGCGGGGTGTCCGGGTCGAAGCGGTGGGAGTAGAAGATGTCGACGTAGTCGAGGCCCATCCGCGACAGGGACGCGTCGAGGGACGACAGCAGGTACTTGCGGCTGCCCCACTCCCCGTACGGGCCCGGGTGCATGAGATAGCCCGCCTTGGTGGAAATGATCAGCTCGTCCCGGTACGGGGCGAAGTCCTGGGCGAACATCTTGCCGAAGTTCAGCTCGGCGGAGCCGGCGGGCGGCCCGTAGTTGTTCGCCAGGTCGAAGTGGGTGACACCGATGTCAAAGGCGCGGCGGAGGATCTCCCGCTGCGAGTCGAGGGTGCGGTCGTCACCGAAGTTGTGCCACAGGCCGAGCGAGATCGCGGGCAGCTTGAGACCGCTGCGGCCGGTGCGCCGGTACTCCATCGAGTCGTAGCGGTCCGCGGCGGCGCGGTACGAAGAGGTGTCGTTCATGGGTACGAAGCTACGTCAGAGCACCGACAGCCCACAGCACCGGAGCACGGCCACCCCACAGAGTGGGCGGCGGCTTACAGCGGTAGGCTTTCGCCCTCGGGGACTGCCGTCTGCACGGAGGGGCTGAAAGACAGTGAACCTGCGCGACCTGGTGTACGGACTTTACGCACGCCGGGTGGAAGGCCGTCTCGACCACGACCAGGTGCCCAAACACATCGGGGTCATCCTCGACGGGAACAGGCGCTGGGCGAAGGCCTCCGGTGGCACTGCGGCACAGGGCCACCAGGCCGGCGCGTACAAGATCGAGGAGTTCCTCGGCTGGTGTGCCGAGACGGACGTCGAGGTCGTCACCCTCTGGATGCTGTCGACGGACAACTTCGACCGTCCCGAGGAGGAGCTGAGGCCGCTCCTCGGCATCATCGAGGAGACCGTCCGAAGCCTCGCCGTCGACGGCCGCTGGCGCGTCCACCACGTGGGCACCCTCGACCTCCTCCCGGCCCGCACCCAGACCGTCCTCAAGGAGGCCGAGCAGGCCACCGCCGACAACACGGGGATACTCGTGAACGTCGCGGTCGGCTACGGCGGCCGCCAGGAGATCGCCGACGCGGTGCGCTCCCTGCTGCTCGACCACGCGGACAAGGGCACCAGCCTCGAGGAGATCGCCGAGAGCGTCGACATCGACCAGATCTCGAAGCACCTCTACACCAGCGGGCAGCCCGACCCCGACCTCGTCATCCGTACGAGTGGCGAGCAGCGGCTGTCCGGATTCATGCTCTGGCAGTCGGCCCATTCCGAGTACTACTTCTGTGAAGTTTTCTGGCCCGCCTTCCGCAAGGTGGACTTCCTGCGTGCCCTGCGGGATTACGCCGCACGGCATCGGCGTTACGGCGGCTGACCCCCGGGACATACGTCACCAGGAGTTAACGCGCGCGCCGTCATATGCCGTGGCATGGCCGCGCGTGTTCGAGGGAATAAGCCTTCCAGGTCGATGTCCGATTCACGGACGTCGAGTCTCAGCGGACGGCACGGGGCTGTCCGCCCGGGAGGCCCTTTGCGCCAGGACGACCACGCGGGCAGCACCTGTTCCGCTGGAGAGGCTGGGGGCCGGTCCACGGCCCATGCATGGCGGCCGTCGACCGGCGGGTACGACCCGCCCCGCCCGGCCCTGGATCCCTCTGTCGCTCCCCGACCTCATCCGAGGGGGTACGTCCTTCCGTGGTGACCAGCAACAAGCGCCAGCCCGACCGGCGCACTTATGTTCTCGACACCAGCGTCCTGCTGGCCGACCCGAACGCCCTGACCAGGTTCGACGAGCACGAAGTGGTGCTCCCGATCGTCGTGGTCACGGAACTGGAGGCCAAGCGGCACCATCCGGAGCTCGGGTACTTCGCCCGGCAGGCCCTGCGCCTGCTCGACGACTTCCGTATCCGGCACGGACGCCTGGACGCCCCGATCCCCATCGGCGATCTGGGCGGGTCCCTGCGCGTCGAGCTCAACCACTCGGATCCGGGCGTTCTCCCGGCGGGCTACCGCCTGGGGGACAACGACTCCCGCATCCTCGCCGTCGCCCGCAACCTCCAGGCCGAGGGGTACGACGTCACCGTCGTCTCCAAGGACCTGCCGCTGCGCATCAAGGCGTCGTCGGTGGGCCTGCTCGCCGAGGAGTACCGCGCGGAGCTCGCCATCACGGACTCCGGCTGGACCGGAATGTCCGAGCTGCGGCTCTCCGGTGAGCAGGTGGACCTCCTCTTTGAGGAGGAGAGCCTGTACGTGCCAGAGGCGGCGGAACTGCCCGTCCACACCGGCCTCACCATCCAGTCCGAGCGCGGCAAGGCGCTCGGCAGGATCACGGCCGAGGGCAACGTCCGTCTGGTGCGCGGTGACCGCGAGGCGTTCGGCATCAAGGGCCGCAGCGCCGAGCAGCGCATCGCGCTCGATCTGCTCCTCGACCCGGACATCGGGATCCTGTCGATGGGCGGCCGGGCCGGCACCGGCAAGTCGGCGCTCGCGCTGTGCGCGGGCCTCGAAGCGGTGCTCGAACGGCGCCAGCACCAGAAGGTGATGGTCTTCCGTCCGCTGTACGCGGTGGGTGGCCAGGAGCTCGGCTATCTCCCCGGCACCGAGGCCGAGAAGATGGGCCCGTGGGCGCAGGCGGTCTTCGACACGCTGGGATCCGTCGCCGGCAAGGCGGTCATCGAGGAGGTCACCGCACGCGGCATGCTGGAGGTCCTGCCGCTGACCCACATCCGCGGCCGCTCCCTGCACGACGCGTTCGTGATCGTGGACGAGGCCCAATCCCTGGAGCGGAACGTCCTTTTGACCGTTCTGTCGCGGATCGGGGCGAATTCACGGGTCGTGCTCACGCACGACGTGGCGCAGCGCGACAACCTTCGGGTCGGCCGGTACGACGGAGTGGTCGCCGTCGTCGAAAAGCTGAAGGGACACCCGCTGTTCGCGCACGTCACGCTCACGCGGTCGGAGCGTTCGCAGATCGCGGCCCTGGTCACCGAGATGCTGGAGGAGGGGCCCCTGTGAGGAGAGAGCGAGCGAAGCGCCCCATCTTGTAGGGGTTACACGGTAGTTGGCGCCGCCCGGCGAAGCCCAGGAGCTTAGCCGGGCGGCGCTGTGCCGTGCGCTTGTTTCCGCGAAACCGTTGGGGCAAACGAGGTGTGAGCTTTCCCACTTGGATGAGAATTGCCTTGAGGCAACCGCGTCCGGCAGAGTCTCAGTCCTGTCAGGCCCCGCATACGACACTTGTGCATCCACAGCATTACGAGCACCACAAACACCAGAACTTCACAGAGGCCGTCGTATGCCGCCCGAGCACCACGCGGCGCTCCCGTAGAGGGAGTTGCCCACCGGGCCCGTGTCTCCCGTGACCCCGCAGTTGGGAGGCCAGCGTCAGGGGCACGATTGCGTCCGCGAGGGTCACCTACAGCGGGCGATGCTGGAAGGAAACCGTGTGAGCCGGATTTCGGTCCGGGGATTCGCAGTGGCTTCGGCCACCGCGGTCACCACAGTCGGCGCAGTCGTGGGTGTTGCCTCGGGCAGCACCGCTCAGCCCTCGAACAACGAGGCTGAGGCCACGGCGAGCGACGCGACCCTCCTCGCCGACATACCCGCGGGTCAGCAGGCCCAGGTGCAGACCGCCACGCTGACGCAGCAGGCGGAGACGCAGGCCATCGCCGCGGACAACGCCGCTCAGAAGTCGGCGGAGGAAGCGGCCCGTAAGAAGGCCGCCGAGGACGCCGTCGCCAAGCAGAAGGCGGCTGCCGACGCCAAGGAGAAGGCGGAGCAGGAGGCGAAGGAGCGCGCGGAGGCCAAGAAGGTCGCCAGCCGCTCGGCCACCCGCGACGCCTCCAGCTTCGCCACGCAGGCCTCTTACTCGACGTCGCAGATACAGGCGATGGCGCGTCAGATGGTGCCCGCCGGGCAGTTCCAGTGCTTCAGCAACATCGTGGACCACGAGTCCAGCTGGAACTACCGGGCGACCAACGCCTCCTCCGGCGCCTACGGTCTCTTCCAGGCGCTGCCCGCGTCCAAGTACTCCAGCGCGGGCGCCGACTGGCAGACCAACCCGGCCACCCAGATCAAGTGGGGCCTCAACTACATGGACAGCCGCTACGGCAGCCCGTGCGAGGCCTGGTCCTTCTGGCAGGCCAACAGCTGGTACTAGGAGCCGGTACAGCTTCATGACGGGCCCCGTGGCCCGTCAACCTTCCTGAGCCCCTCGCCGTCCTACGGTGAGGGGCTCAGGCCATGTACGGTCGGAGCCGACGACTCCCGGGGGAGTGGTGAGCGAGCACGGGGGAAGAGGACAGATCATGTCGCGAGTTCCAGGATGGCTCGGCCGGCTCGGCAACGAGCTCAGCCGTATAGGGGAGCGCTTGGACGAGCGCCGCGCCGAGGCCGAGCGTGACGCCCGCGCGGACGACTCCGTTCCGGATGCCGCCGCCGGTGCGGCCCCTCATCGCCCCCCTCATGCCCCTGGCACGGCCGGCACCGCTGAGGCACCCGCGGCCCCCGCAGCGTCCCAAGTGCCCGGCACTCAGCCGGAGAACGGCGGTGGCGACCACGTACCCCCGCCGCCCGCGTACGCGCCCGCCATAGCGGCCAGGCCCGACCCCGTCGCGGCCGTGCCGTGGGGGATGCGGGTCGCGGCCGAGGCCAGCTGGCGGCTGCTCGTCCTCGCGGGCACCCTCTGGGTCCTGATGAGGGTCATCAGCGCCGTACAGCTCGTGGTGTTCGCCTTCGTCGCCGCCATGCTCATCACCGCGCTGCTCCAGCCCACCGTCGCCCGGCTCAGGAAGCGCCGCGTGCCCCGGGGCCTGGCGACCGCGCTCACCGCGATCCTCGGCTTCGTCGTCATGGGGCTCGTCGGCTGGTTCGTGGTCTGGCAGGTACAGGAGAACATCGACAACCTCTCGGACCAGATCCAGGACGGCATCGACGAGCTGCGCCGGTGGCTGCTCAACAGCCCGTTCCATGTGACCGAGAGTCAGATCAACGAAATCGCCAAGTCCCTGCGCGACGCGGTCGGCGCCAACACCGACCAGATCACGTCCGCGGGCCTCGAAGGTGTCACCGTCATCGTCGAGGCGCTCACCGGCATCCTGCTCACGATGTTCTCGACGCTGTTCCTGCTCTACGACGGCCGGCGCATCTGGGAGTGGACCCTCAAGCTCGTCCCGGCGCAGGCGCGCCCCGGCATCGCCGGTGCGGGACCGCGGGCATGGCGCACGCTCACCGCGTATGTGCGCGGCACGGTGATAGTCGCGCTCATCGACGCCATCTTCATCGGGCTCGGCATCTTCTTCCTCGGCGTCCCGATGGCGGTGCCGCTCGCCGTTTTCATCTTCCTGTTCGCGTTCATCCCGCTCGTGGGCGCGGTCATCTCCGGCGCGCTCGCGGTGGTCGTGGCGCTGGTGACCCAGGGCGTCTTCACGGCCGTCATGACGCTCGCGGTGGTACTGGCCGTGCAGCAGATCGAGGGGCACATCCTCCAGCCGTTCATCCTGGGCCGGGCCGTGCGGGTGCATCCGCTCGCGGTGGTGCTGTCCGTGGCCGCCGGCGGGATGGTCGCCGGGATCGGCGGGGCCGTGGTGGCCGTGCCGCTCGTGGCCGTGACGAACACGGTCGTCGGCTATCTGCGCTCGTACTCGCGTGAGGCGGCGCTGCGGCAGATGCCTCCGCCGCACGGGGCGACCGCCGTCGACGTGGCGCCGGTCGATCCCACGGCTCCGAAGACCTGAGGCTCCGGACGCACGAGAACGCCGGGCGGGCTGAATCTTCTTCAGCCCGCCCGGCGTTCTCGTATGCGACTACGGAGGTGATCCGTCCGTCAGGACAGGACGTCCTCGGAGTCCAGCGTGACGCCCACGGCCTGGATCACCGCGGCGATCTTGAAGGCCTCCTGGATCGTCTCGCGGTCGACGCCCGCCTTGCGCAGCACCTGCTCGTGCGAGTCGAGGCACTGGCCGCAGCCGTTGATCGCGGAGACCGCGAGGGACCACAGCTCGAAGTCGACCTTCTCGACGCCCGGGTTGCCGATGACGTTCATCCGCAGGCCGGCGCGCAGCGTCCCGTACTCCGGGTCGGAGAGCAGGTGGCGCGTGCGGTAGAAGACGTTGTTCATCGCCATGACGGCGGCGGCCGCCTTGGCGGCGGTGTACGCCTCCGGCGACAGGTTCGCCTTCGCCTCGGGCTCCAGCTCGCGCAGGACGCGCGGGGAGCGGGACGCGATCGCGCAGGCGAGCACGGTGCCCCACAGCTGCTGCTGCGGCAGGTCCGAGTTGCCGATGACCGAGCCGAGGTTCAGGCGCAGGTCCTTGGCGTAGTCCGGGACGGCGGACTTCAGTTCGTCGAGAGCCATGTCAGATCACTCGCCCGACAGGAGCGCGACCGGGTCGAGGGTGTTCTCGCCCTTGGTCCAGTTGCACGGGCACAGCTCGTCGGTCTGCAGGGCGTCGAGGACCCGCAGGACCTCCTTGGGGTTACGGCCCACGGAACCGGCGGTCACCATCGTGAACTGGATCTCGTTGTTCTGGTCGACGATGAAGACGGCGCGCTGCGCGAAGCCGTCCTCGCCCTCGATGCCGAGGTCGCGCATGAGCTCGTGCTTCGAGTCGGCGAGCATCGGGAAGGGCAGGTCGGTCAGGTCCGGGTGGTCCTTGCGCCAGGCGTGGTGCACGAACTCGGAGTCGCCGGAGAAGCCGAGGATCTGGGCGTCACGGTCGGCGAACTCGTCGTTCAGCTTGCCGAACGCGGCGATCTCGGTCGGGCACACGAAGGTGAAGTCCTTGGGCCACGCGAAGACGATCTTCCACTTGCCCTCGTAGGTCTTGTGGTCGATCTGCTCGAACTCCTTGCCCTTCTCCAGGGAGACACAGGCAGTCAGGTCGAACTGGGGGAACTTGTCACCGACAGTGAGCACGCACTACTCCTTGCAGCATGGAGGGGCCCCTTTTGAGGGCTTTCCAAGGGGGTTGGACTGGGCCCGATCGTGGCACAGGGTGCATTGATTATGGAAATAGCTAGACTCGGTTGTGTTGATCGGACCCGGCTATCAGTAGCCGTAGGTAAGGGGAGTGACCGTGGCCAGCACCAAGCGGCGGCAGCCGAGCCTCGCGCAGCTGCGGGCCTTCGCCGCCGTCGCCGAGCATCTGCACTTCCGGGACGCGGCCGCCGCGATCGGGATGAGCCAGCCCGCGCTCTCCGGCGCCGTGTCCGCCCTGGAGGAGTCCCTCGGCGTGACCCTCCTCGAACGCACGACGCGCAAGGTGCTGCTCTCGCCCGAGGGCGAGCGGCTCGCGGTGCGCGCGAAGGCCGTGCTCGACGAGGTGGGCGCGCTGATGGAGGAGGCCGAGGCGGCACGGGCGCCGTTCACGGGAGCGCTCCGCCTCGGGGTGATCCCGACGGTGGCGCCCTATCTGCTGCCGACCGTGCTGAGGCTCGTACACGAGAAGTACCCGGATCTCGATCTCCAGGTGCACGAGGAGCAGACGTCGTCGCTGATCGAGGGGCTCGGGGCCGGGCGGCTCGACCTGCTGCTGCTCGCCGTGCCGCTCGGGGTGCCCGGGGTCGTCGAACTCCCCCTGTTCGACGAGGACTTCGTACTCGTCACGCCGCTGGACCACTGGCTCGGCGGGCGGGAGGGGATTCCGCGGCAGGCGCTGCGCGAGCTGAATCTGCTGCTGCTCGACGAGGGGCACTGCCTGCGGGACCAGGCGTTGGACATCTGCCGGGAGGCCGGCCGTGACGACGTGCCTGTGACCACGACCGCCGCCGGGCTCTCCACGCTGGTGCAACTCGTCGCGGGCGGGCTCGGCGTGACGCTCCTGCCGCGGACCGCCGTCGCCGTCGAGACCAGCCGCAGCAGTCAGCTGCTCACCGGGTACTTCGCCGAGCCGGCGCCCACGCGGCGGGTGGCGCTCGCGATGCGGGCGGGGGCGGCCCGCTCCACGGAGTACGAGGAGCTGGCCGCCGCCCTGCGAACCGCCCTGCAGGGACTGCCCGTTCGCGTCACGCAGGGCTGATTCCTACTCCGTCCGCAGACCGCCCGCCCGCATCAGCCGCCACAGCGGCGGCATGCTCAGCAGGGTCACCGACGCGATCGCCACCGCGCCCACGCCCGCCAGGGGCAGGAACAGCAGCCAGTCGGTGACCGGCTTGCCGACCATGCGCAGCATCAGCCAGCCGAGGCCGAGACCGCCCGCGATCGCGAGGGACAGACCGAGGGCGACCGGGATCGCCGTCTGCCACAGCACCGACCAGGCGAGCGTGGCACGGCGCGTGCCGTAGGCGACGAGGATCGACAACAGGCGTCGGCGGTCACGGAGCTGCTCGATCTGCGAGACCAGCATGGCGGCCGCGATCAGCGCCATGGTGAGCGCCGCCGCCGTGAACAGGCCCTTGCGGATGGCCGCGTACTCCTTGTCGCGGCTCGTCGAGCTGTAGTTCCACACGTGCATCGCCGGGTCGATCCGGAACGCCGTGTTGCGCGTGTACTCGACGGCGTCCGGCACCGAGCCGTCGATCTGGATCTGGGCGTTCGTCGAGGCCCTCTCCAGATGGGTTACGTCGAAGGCGCGCGGTGTGGCGAGGATCCCGCCGTAGGTGTTGCCGGCCGGGTCGCGCCGGGCCGCCACCGTGCGCGCGTCCTCGGGCAGCGTCCACCGCATGGTCCGGGAGTCGCCGATGGCGAGCCGGGCGCCGGGCCTGGCGTCCTTGTCCAACTGTTCGTCGGCCTCGGGATATTCGGACCCGGTGACACGGAAGACGTCGCCGTCCCTGCAGGAGGGGAGCTTGGCCAGCTCGCGCAACGAGGAGCAGGATCCGACGGAGAGCGTGACGGTGCGCATCACGCCCTGGGCGTCCGGCTTCGCGCCCACCGGGTTCGCCCAGGTGTCCACGGTGCCGTACACCGACCGGACGCCCTTGGTCGTACCGAACTCCCGGACCATCTGCTTCGCCAGGTCCCCGCTGGCGAAGTTGGCGTTCACGCCGACCTGGGCACGTGACGGGTCCTCGCCCGTCGCCTTGGTGAAGTCGTCGTTGATGCCGGCCGTGAACATCTGCAGGGCGATGCCGCCCGCGACCGCGATGGTGATCCCGGCGACCGCGCGACTGGCGCCGCTGCTGTTCAACTGGAGCCTGCGTACGGCCAGTTGCCAGGGCACCGGGCCGCCCCGTAGCCGGCGGACGGTGGCCTCCACCAGCCACGGCAGCACCAGGACCAGGCCGAGCAGGGTGAACGCGATCCCGGCCGAGATCTGTACGACGCCCCGCGTGCCCACCGCGTCGGCGGAACCCGACGTGAGCAGCAGCAGCGCGCCGAGGACCGGCACCGGGATCCGCCACCACAGGCGCCGGCCCCGGGATCGGCCGCTGCGGACGACGCCCAGCGGTTCGATCACGACGGAGCGCAGCGCGAAAACCGTGACGGCGACAGCGGCCAGCGGCACCGCCAGCATGATCAGTACGGCCAGGGCGGGTTCCGGTGTGACATCCGCCGGGAACGCCGAGAGCCGCCAGACCTCCACGACGCCGAGCAACTGCCTCGCGGCCAGGAAGAAGACCACGCCGAACGCCAGGCCGATCAGCGTGCCGAACAGTGCCTCGCCCGCCGCCATCCGTCGCGTCATCCGCACATCCGCGCCGACCAGGCGCAGCGCGGCCAGGCGCCGGTCGCGCCGCTCGCCGCCGAACCGCACGGCCGTCGCGATGAAGATGGCGACCGGGACGAGGAGCACGACGCAGGCCAGCACGATGAGCACGATGAGGACCGGGTCGAGCGGTTGGCTCGGGTACATCATGCCGAAGTGGTCGATACGGTTCGCGCCGCGGTCGGCACTGAGCCGGTCGCTGCCGACGTACAGGAACAGCTCGAACGGATCGGTCAGGCCCGCGTCGTGGATCGTGCCCACGGTCCGGTAGGCGTAGCGCTCCTTGAGGAGCTTGCCCTCGGGGGAGTCGAGCAGCTTCTTCAGGGCGGGCGAGAGGACCATCTCGCCGGGCCCCGGCAGCTTGTCGACGCCGGGCGGCAGCGGCGGATGCGCGCCCTCGGGCCGCAGCAGATAGCCGCCGATCGTGTTGTCCCGGTAGCCGGAGGAGGCGTCGGCGGTGAGCATCGTCCGGTCGCCGGGCTTGAGCTTGCCGGTCTTGCCGACGCCCAACTGGCGGTTCTCGCCGCGCACATCGCGCTCGTGCAGGAACGTCGGCACGGACGCCGCGCCCAGCAGCAGGGCCACGCCGAGGCCGACGCCGACCGCGGTCAGCAGCGTACGGATCCAGCCCTCACGGCCGCCGGACGAGGCGAACCGGATACCGAGGCCGAGGTCGCGCAGCCAGCTCGACGGGCCGGCGGGGGAGAGGGCGGCCGCCGGTGTGCCGCGGTCGCGGTCGGCGCGGTGGTCCACCAGCGTCATCGGACGAACTCCATGTCCCGTGACTTGCCGTCGCGCACGACGATCTCGCGGTCCGAGTAGGCCGCGACCCGGGTCTCGTGCGTGACCAGGACGACGGCGGCGTTCGTGCCGCGGGCCGCTTCGGTGAGCAGTTCCATGACGCGCTCTCCGTTGAGGGAGTCGAGGGCGCCGGTCGGCTCGTCGGCGAAAAGGACGCGCGGGCTGGTCACCAACGACCGTGCCACGGCGACCCGTTGGCCCTGGCCGCCGGATATCTCGCCGGGCCGTTTGTCCGCGAGGTCGTCGACCTCCAGGCGCTGCAGCCACGCGGCGGCCCGGCGCTCGGCCTCCCTGCGTCGGACGCCGGTGAGCCGCAGCGGCAGCGCCACGTTCTCGGCGCAGGTCAATTCCGGTACCAGCTGGCCGAATTGGAAGACGAAGCCGAACTCGGAGCGGCGCAGTGCGCTGCGCTCGGCGTCGGACATCGCGGTCAGGTCGCGTCCGTCGTACGTGATGGTGCCCGCGTCCGGGGTGACGATCCCGGCCAGGCAGTGCAGCAGGGTCGACTTGCCCGACCCGGAGGGGCCCATGACGGCGACGATCTCGCCCGGGTGGATGGCGAAGGAGGCGCCGTCCAGGGCTGGCGTCGGCCCGTACGCCTTGTGCAGGTCGTGGGCGGTGAGCAGGGATCCGGCGGGAGTCATGAGGGGCGTACCTCCGTGGCGAGCTTGTCGAGGCGTGCGGCGGCGAGCTCCAGCCAGCGCAGGTCGGCTTCGAGGTGGAAGAGGGCGTGGTCGCAGATCAGCTGGTCGGCGAGGTCGCCCTTGCGCTTGCGGTCGGTGAGGATGCGCATCATGCGCAGGTGCTCGGCGCGCTGGACGTCAAGGAGTGTGGCGGCGTCGCGCTCGGTGAGCAGAGCCAGGACGACCTTGGTGTAGAGGACGGACTGGAGGTACGGCTCCGGCGGCTCGGGGGTGGCGAGCCAGCGCTGGACATCGGTGATGCCGGCGTCGGTGATGGCGTAGCGCTTGCGTTCCGGGCCGCCGCCGGTCTCGATCCCGTCGACCTCGACCAGGCCGTTCTTCAGGAGCCGGGACATGGTCGAGTAGACCTGCCCGTAGTGCAGCGGCTTGTCGTGCCCGAAGGTGGCGTCGAAGGTGCGCTTGAGGTCGTAGCCGTGTCGTGGCCCGGCCTCGAGAAGTCCCAGAAGGGTGTGACCGATGGACATGGCGGTCACTATACATAGTGGGTATACATGGTGTGTATAGCGTGGCAGGGGAGGGATTCCAGGGATTCCCGGAGGTCTTCGGGAAAAGCTCGGGGGACGCGAAACGGTCCGGGGTGCGTGCCCCGGACCGTTCACTCCGCCTCGTCGCCCTGTGATCCCTTGGGCGGCCGCCCCCGCCGCGGCAGCGGCCCCGTCGAGCCGGGCAGCCGCCCGGCCTCCGCGAGAGCGCGCCGCAGCAGGAACTCGATCTGCGCGTTCGCCGAGCGCAGGTCGTCCCCGGCCCAGCGCGCGAGCGCGTCGTACACGAGCGGGTCGAGCCGCAGCAGTACCTGCTTGCGCTGCGGCCGCGACCGGCGTGCGGGGCCCTCGGGGGGCTCCTCGTGCGCCTCGTTCGAGGGGGTCACTGGTAGAGCGTTCCCGTGTTCACGACCGGCTGGGCGGCACGGTCGCCGCACAGGACCACCAGCAGATTGCTGACCATGGCGGCCTTGCGCTCCTCGTCGAGCGCCACGAAGTCCTGCTCCGTGATCCGGGCGAGCGCGTCCTCGACCATGCCGACCGCGCCGTCCACGATGAGCCGCCGCGCCGCGACGACGGCGCCCGCCTGCTGGCGCTGGAGCATGGCCGAGGCGATCTCGGGGGCGTACGCGAGATGCGTGAACCGGGACTCGATGATCTGAACGCCCGCGGTCTCCACGCGCGCGTGGAGCTCGACGGCGAGCTTCTCGGTGATCTCCTCGGCGTTGCCGCGCAGCGAGAGGCCGGCCTCGTCGTGGGCGTCGTAGGGGTACTCGATGGCGATGTGCCGCACAGCGGCCTCGGTCTGTGTGGCGACGAACTCCAGGAAGTTGTCGACCTCGAAGGTGGCCTGCGCCGTGTCCTCGACGCGCCACACGACGACGGCGGCCAGTTCGATCGGGTTGCCGTAGGCGTCGTTGACCTTGAGGACGGCCGTCTCGTGGTTGCGTACGCGGGTCGAGATCTTGGTGCGGGACGTCAGCGGGTTCACCCACCGCAGGCCGTCCTCGCGGATCGTGCCCCGGTAGCGGCCGAAGAGCTGGACGACGCGGGCCTCGCCCGGCGCCACCATGTTCAGCCCGCACATCGCGAAGAACGCGGCTATCGCGACCACTACGCCGAGCACGATCAGCCCCGCCTTCGCGCCCGCCGACGACAGCGTCGCGCCGGTCGCGATGAGCGCGACGCCCGCGAAGAGGCCGAGCAGGCCGAGCAGCAGGGCGAGTCCGCCGCCGATGCTGTGGGCGACGACCTCCTTGACGCGGGGCTCGGGCATCTCGGGTACGTCGGATGTGGTGTCCGTCTCGGACATAAGGGTCCCCGTTCCTGTGAGCTGGCGGTTCTCGCGAACCAGATCTAGCAAAGTGATATCACTTTATCCGATGCGGCAACCATCTGCACCTCCCGATCGTCGGTTCTCATGGGCTTGGGTGCTGATTGTCACGTCCGGAAATGCCCGGATCGACAGCCTTTTGCCCTTAGGTGCGGTGTTAGTTTCATGAGCTGATTCAGCACTGATGAGCGTGAAGTGCGCAGTGGGCGCGCGGACGCGCCAGCGACTAGAAGCGGAGTAACGGGAGCCATGGGTCGAGCGGAAGCGAGACGAGCACGGCAGCGCGGCGGCGCGCGCCGGGCGGCGCGCGGGGGCTCGTCCACCCGGCGGACGGGTATACGCCGCTTCTTCACCTGGAAGAAGATCCTCGGCACGTTCCTCGGCCTGTGCCTGCTCGGCATGGGCGCGTTCATCGTGCTGTACATGGTGATCGACGTCCCCGAGGGCAACCCGGACGCGATGCGGCAGAGCAACGTCTACAAGTACAGCGACGGCGCGACCATGGCCCGTGTCGGCCAGGTCAACCGCGAGATCGTCGGTCTCTCCGAGGTGCCCACGGGCGTGCAGCACACGTTCGTCGCCGCTGAGAACAAGACGTTCTACAAGGACAAGGGCGTCGACCTGAAGGGCACCGCCCGCGGTGTCGTCAACACGCTCACCGGCAAGGGCAAGCAGGGTGGTTCGACGATCACCCAGCAGTACGTGAAGAACTACTACCTCACGCAGGACCAGACCGTCTCCCGCAAGCTGAAGGAACTGGTCATCTCGCTGAAGGTGGACCGCAAGAAGTCCAAGGACGACATCCTCGCGGGCTACATCAACACCAGCTTCTACGGCCGCAGTTCGTGGGGCATCCAGGCGGCAGCCCAGGCCTACTACCACGTCGACGCCAAGAAGCTGACGGTGGAGCAGGGCGCGTATCTCGCGGCGCTCCTCCAGGCTCCGAACCAGTACGACTGGGGCATCGCCTCGGACACCGGCAAGAAGCTCGCCGTGGAGCGCTGGAACTACGTCCTGGACAACATGGTCGACATGCACTGGCTGAGCGCGAGCGAGCGCGAGGGCATGACGTTCCCCAAGCCGAAGGCGCCGAAGGCCGCCGCCGGGCTCGAGGGCCAGGAGGGCTACCTCTACACCGCCGCCAAGGCCGAGGTGATGAAGGACCTGAACCTCACCGAGGCGCAGTTCGACGCGGGCGGCTACACGGTCACCCTCAACATCGACCGCAAGAAGCAGAAGCAGCTGGAGAAGTCGGTCAGGCAGCAGCTGACCGACAACCTGGACCCGAAGACCAAGAAGGCCGACTCCCGGGTGCAGGCAGGTGCCGCCTCGGTCGACCCGAAGACCGGCAAGGTCCTCGCGCTGTACGGCGGTGCAGGGCTCAGCGAGCACTACGTCAACAACGCGACCCGCACCGACTACCAGCCGGCCTCCACCTTCAAGCCGCTGATCCTCGCGGCCGCCCTGGAGAACAACGCCACGACGCAGACCGGGCAGTCGATCAAGGCGAGCACGATCTACGACGGCACCAACAAGCGGCAGGTCGTCAGCGACGGCAAGAAGGTCGGCTTCGCGCCGCCGAACGAGGACGACCACAGCTACGGCCCGGTCACCGTGCAGACCGCCATGAACAAGTCCATCAACTCCGTCTTCGCGCAGATGGGCGTCGACGTCGGCATGGACCAGGTCATGGCGACGGCCAAGAAGCTCGGCATGGACGACGCCGACCTCAAGCCGTTCCCGGCGCAGACCCTGGGCACCATGGGCGCGAGCCCGATGGAGATGGCCGGTGTCTACGCGACGCTCGACAACCACGGCAAGCAGGTCACTCCGCAGATCGTGAAGTCCGTGTCCAAGCAGGGCGCGGACGTCCCGCTGCCGGACGCGATCGGCAACCAGGTGATCAGCCGCGGCGCCGCGGACTCGATCACCTCGGTCCTGACCGGCGTGGTCGACGACGGTACGGCGAAGACCTCGGTGCGTGACAACCCGGCCCGCGACGGCCAGCAGGTGGCGGGTAAGACCGGTACCTCCGACGACAACAAGTCGGCCTGGTTCACCGGCTACACGCCGGATCTGGTCACCTCGGTGGGCCTGTTCGGCGAGGGCGCGCTGAAGACCGCGGAGGCGGGCAACCAGGTGCCGATGAAGGGCGCCGGCGGTCTGCCCCGCGTCGATGGCGGCAGCTTCCCGGCCCGCATCTGGGCCCAGTACACCTTCAACTCGACCAGCCCCACCGCCGAGTTCGACCTCGACACGGACATGGGCGCGGCCGTCGAGGTGCCGTCCACCCCGCAGGACACCCCGAGCGCCCCCGAGTCCACCCCGGAGAACACGCCGAGCGCTCCCGAGTCCACCCCCGAGGAGACCCCGAGCGCCCCGGAGTCGACCCCCGAGTCCACCCCGCCGACCGACGAGCCGTCAGGCGGCGTCACGCCTCCGACGGACCCGTCGTCGCCGACCTTCGGGATCCCGGAGAACCCCGGCGACTCGGGCAGCAGCAACGGACCACGCGGCCTGACCGGCTGACAGTGACGCACGCGAGTGGGGGCGGCACCCGAAGGTTGCGGGCCCCCCCGCCCGGGGCCGGGGTGAAGCGGGCGCTCCCCCCCCGGGGCCCGGCGGACCCGGCACACCCCCGGCGACGCGGGCAGCCCCACCGCCCCCCGCGGCCTGCCCGGCTCACTGGCCCGCCCGCGTGGGGCCCCGCACCCGTCGGGGCCGGGCCCCACTCGCGTAGGGACAGGTTCAGGCGGGCGATCCCGCGCCGTTCCCGTGCGGCACCTCGAACCACACGACCTTGCCGGTGCTCAGCCGCGTCGCACCCCAGCGCCGCGCCAGCCTGTTGACCAGAAACAGGCCGCGCCCGCCCTCGTCGGTGGCGCGCGCCTGCCGCAGCCGCGGCAGCTGCGGCACGTCGTCGCCGACCTCGCAGCGCAGCACGTCGGTCCGCAGCAGGCGCAGCGTGACGGGCCGGGACGCGTACCGCACGGCGTTCGTCACGACCTCGCTGACGAGCAGCTCCACCGAGTCGGTCAGCTCCTCGAGGCCCCAGCGGGCGAGCGCGCTGCGCGCCAGGCGGCGGGCCCGGCCCGGCGCCGCGTCCTCGGGTTCGAGCAGCCAGTACGCGACGTCGCTCGGCGCGATCCCGTCGAACCGGGCCGCGAGCAGCGCGATGTCGTCGTCCCGGTCGCCCGGACCGAGCATGTCGAGGACCTCGTCGCACAGCGCCTCGAGCGGCGGCGGATGATCGGGGCCCGTCAGCTGGGCCGTCGCGGCGAGCCGCTCCCGCAGCTGCTCTATCCCGGTCCACACGTCCCGCAGCCGCGACTCGACCAGACCGTCCGTGTACAGGAGGAGCGTCGCGCCCGCCGGTGCGTCCAGCTCGACCGCCTCGAAGTCGACCCCGCCGACACCGATCGGCGCCCCCGGCGGGACACGCAGTACCTCGGCGCGCCCGCCCAGATGCAGCAGGACCGGCGGCGGGTGGCCCGCGTTGGCGATGGTGATGCGGTGCGAGACCGGGTCGTAGACGGCGTACAGGCAGGTCGCCATGCGGTCGCTGCCGAGGCGCTGGGCCTGCTCGTCCAGGTGGTGCAGGACCTCCTGCGGCGGCAGGTCGAGGCCGGCGAGGGTCTGCGCGGTCGTGCGCAGCTGGCCCATGATCGCGGCGGACGTCATGGAGTGGCCCATGACGTCGCCCACGACGAGGGCGACGCGGCTGCCCGGCAGCGGGATCGCGTCGTACCAGTCGCCGCCCACGCGCGCGGTCTCCGCGGCCGGCAGATACCGGGACGCGAGGCGCACGCCCGTGGGCCGCGGCAGCGTCTCGGGCAGCATCGTGCGCTGGAGCTCGTCCGCGATGTACGCCTCGCGGCCGTACAGGACGGCCTTGTCGATGCCGAGCGCGCTGTGCGTGGCGAGCTGCCCCGCGACCAGCAGGTCGTCGTTCTCGAACGGGTGACGCTCGGGGCGGCGCAGGAACACGGCCGCGCCGATGACCCGGCGGCGCCCGCGCAGCGGCGCGAGGATCGCCCGCTGCCCGGTGGGCAGGGCGAGGTCCGGGTCGTCCCCGAGCAGCTCCGGCAGCGCGGCCAGGGCGGCCGGCGAGTCCGCGAACACGGGCCGTACGCCCCTGAGCACCTCGGCGAGCGCGCCGCCGGTCCGCACCTCGCACAGCTCGGCGGTGACGGGGTCGCCCTGGGCGGCGATGGCCGCCATCGTCAGGAGACCGCCGCCGTCGGTGTCCGGGTCCTCGGCGCCCTCCTCGATGAGGCGCAGCCGGTCCGTCCTGCGCAGCCGCAGCACGACGGGCCCGGTGGGCCGCTCGTCGCCGACCGGCAGCGGGTCCCGCAGATACACCAGGATCACGTCGGAGAACGTGGGTACGGAGGCGCGGCACAGGCCCATGACGATCTCGTCGAGATCTATCCCGCGGGCGATCCGCCGGGTCGCGGCCCCGACGAAGCGCAGCCGGTCCCCGTCCCGCCGCATCGCGACGGGCGTCCCCGCCGGGCGCGGCTGTCCGCTGCGTCGGTCGGGCACGGGCCTGGGCCGGTGGGGATCGTCCGGTCCGGCGTCCGACAGGGCATGCTCCGGCGCGCTGTCGGCGGCCCCGGAGGCGGAACCGGGCTTGCGCCGTCCGGGCACGCCACCGGCGCCGCTCTCACGGCGCGGGGGCTCCGGTACGGGTGCGGCTCCGGAGTGTTCGGGCTCGGCGCCCCGTTGCGCGGAGGCGCCCGAGGCGGGCCCCCGGCGTGCGGCATCGGCGTCCTCGGCGGACGCGTTCACTCCGGGGCGCCCCTGTGCGGGGAACGCGTCGGAGGCGCGCCTCAGGGCCCCGCGGGGGTCCGCGGGGGCGGCGGGGCGGGCGGCCTGCCGGCGGCCCTCGTGGGAGGTCGGGTGCTCCGTCACGCGTTTCGAATCCGTCCGTCCTGGGCTGCGCGCCGTACGACGTGCCGCTTCACTTTCCGGAGCGCCGGCAGTTGAAGAACAGCTGGTGCTCGGGTGGGGCGTCGGTGCTCGCCGGAGCGTACGCGTACGTGTGCTCGCCGGTGATCTCCAGTCCCGCGTCGCGTACGACCTGGCGCAGCTCGTCCCGCAGAAATCCCGATACCCGGATTGTGTGCCCCAGGAACGGAATCTCGGCGTCGTCCAGATCGGCCTCGACCATCGACAGGGCGAGCAGCCCGCCGGGCCGCAGCATCGAGCGCAGCAGCCGCAGCGCCGCGGGGATCTCGGCGCGCGGCAGCATCAGCAGCGTGAAGAAGCAGGTGATGGCGTCGAATTCGCCCAACTCGCCCTGCTCCTGGCCCGGTTCGGGTCTCAGTGATGCCAGGTCCAGATGGTGGAACTCGGCCTCGGGGACGTTCTTGCGGGCGAGCTCCAGCATGCCGGCCGACAGGTCCACGCCGACCACCGAGTGTCCCGCGTCCGCCAGTTGCCGGCTCGTCGGAACTCCCGTGCCGCAGCCCACGTCGAGTATGCGCGAGCCGGGTGCGAGGCCCGCGAGCAGTGCGTCCCCCGCGGCCAACTGGCCTTCCTTGTGCGGGAAGGCGTCGTCGTAGCGGGCACCGATCGCGTCGAAGGCCTCGGCCTGGCCCGTACGGTCCGGCGCCGGGGTCCGGCGGCCGCTCGCGTACGTCTCGTAATCCTCGCTGCCGTGACTCACGGTCCCGCCGCCCCTCGATGACCTCGTTGACATCGTGTCAGACCTGCTGCAAGCACGAAGAGTTGTACCTGCGTGCACTTGCGGAGGACGATCCTACGTTTGAACCACGGGGGCGCATCAAGGGTCTCATGAGGACACATGCGCGGGCGTACGGTCCCAGTCACCTGGAAGGGCGGGAACCGGCCACGACGGATCGGGCCGCCAGTGCTGCCAGCCGTCGGGGAACGGGTGCCCCCAGCCCTCGATCACCTCGACCGCGGCGCGCCCCGCTCTCCGTACGGATTCGGCCTGCGCCGCGCTCATCAGGCCCGCGAGCTGCGCCTGCGCGAACTCGTCCTCGTCGAGCCAGCGCCAGGTCCGGTCCGCGTAGACCGACAGGTCGAGGAAGTGGTCCTCGGAGTCCACGCCGCCGGCCCAGCGCACCCGCGGCTGCTCCAGGTTCACGTACCAGTTCCTGAACCGCCAGCCCGGCTCCCAGAACAGCCACACCGACCAGGGCTCGCCGGGGCGCGCCAGCTTCAGGACGCCGGTGCCGAACCACCGGTCGCGCAGGACGGTGCGCGGCTTGGTGTACCGGGTGGCCAGCGGCTCCTCGTGCACCGGTGTGCCGTCGGCCAGGACCGGTTTCACGCATTCGGTGCCGGGTGCCAGCCACACGGCGAGCAGCTCGGCGCTGTCCTCGACGACGGTGACGGGACGGCAGATATGGAAGCCGTCCCCGCCGTTCGCCCTGTAGCGCCACAGAATCCGGCTGCCGGGCGCCCAGCGCCCCACGCTGCCGTCGGTCTCACCCGCCAGAATGCTCGTCCGGTCCGTCATGGACAGATATTAGGTGCATCTGGCACATGACACTGCGGTGCGCGTCACGAATTCGGTCAGTCGCCGGATGCTGTTACGGGCGCGTCATCCGCAGGACATCGAGCGCCTCGTCCAACTGCCCGACCGTGAGGTCGCCGCGCTCCACGTAGCCGCCCTCCATGACGACCTCGCGGATCGTCTTCCTCTCGGCCAGCGACTTCTTGGCCACCCTCGCGGCCTCCTCGTAGCCGATGTACTTGTTCAGGGGTGTCACGACGGACGGTGACGACTCGGCGTACTCACGGGCACGTTCGCGGTTCGCGGTGATGCCGTCCACGGTCCGGTCGGCGAGCAGGCGGGCGACGTTGGTGAGCAGCCTGATCGACTCCAGGACGTTCTTGGCGATGACCGGCAGCATGACGTTGAGCTCGAAGTTTCCGGCGGCGCCCGCGGTGGCGACCGTCGCGTCGTTCCCCGTGACCTGGGCGGCGACCATGAGCACGGCCTCGGGAATGACCGGATTCACCTTGCCCGGCATGATCGACGAGCCCGGCTGGAGATCCGGCAGGTTGATCTCGGCCAGTCCGGTGCGGGGGCCCGACGCCATCCAGCGCAGATCGTTGGCGATCTTCGTCAGGCCGACGGCGATGGTCCGCAGCTGCCCGCTCGTCTCCACGATGCCGTCGCGCGCGCCCTGCGCCTCGAAGTGGTTGCGCGCCTCGGTCAGCGGCAGGCCCGTGGTGCGCGCGACCTCCGCGATGACGGCGGCCGAGAACCCGGGCGGCGTGTTGATCCCCGTGCCCACCGCCGTTCCCCCGAGCGGCAGTTCGGCCAGGCGTGGCAGCGAGGCCTGAAGGCGCTCGATGGCGTACGCGACCTGCGCCGCGTATCCGCCGAACTCCTGCCCGAGGGTCACCGGCGTCGCGTCCATGAGGTGCGTACGCCCCGACTTCACGACGTCGGCGAACTCCTCCGCCTTGCGCTCCAGGGCCGCCCGCAGATGGCCGAGCGCCGGGATCAGCTCATGGGTGACGGCGGCGGTGGCCGCGATGTGGATCGACGAGGGGAAGACGTCGTTCGACGACTGGGACGCGTTCACATGGTCGTTCGGGTGGACGTCGCGGCCGAGGCGCTCCGTCGCGAGGGTCGCGAGCACCTCGTTGGTGTTCATGTTGGACGACGTGCCGGAGCCGGTCTGGAAGACGTCCACGGGGAACTGGTCGTCCCAGCGCCCGTCGGCGACCTCGCCCGCCGACTCGGCGATGGCCTGCGCGATGTCCTTGTCCACGACGCCGAGCTCGGCGTTCACATGGGCCGCGGCCGCCTTGATGCGCGCGAGCGCCTCGATGTGGGCACGCTCCAGGCGCTGGCCCGAGATGGGGAAGTTCTCCACGGCCCGCTGTGTCTGGGCCCGCCATTTGGCGTCCGCGGGCACCCGCACCTCGCCCATGGAGTCGTGCTCGATCCGGTACCGGCCGCTGTCGCCGCCGCCGTCATCCATTGCCGTCGTCATCGTCATCCCTCCGTAAAACATGAGCACTTGTCTTGTTCTGGCTATTCCCAAGTCCCTTACCCGCCAGTAAATACCTCGGGTAACACCCAAACCGGGGAGGCGTCATGAACGTCCTGCACCGCACCAGACCCAGCATCAGATGCGCCGTCGCCGTTGTCGCGGCGACGGCCGCCGCACTCGTCGGCCTGACCGCGCCGACCGCGTCCGCGGCACCCGCCGCCACGGCCACCACCCCGCTCCCGCCCGACCTGGAGCAGATCCGCGCCGCCGAGGCCACCAAGCTCTACGGGAGTCCCGCCGAGCGGCCCCTCGCCGACCGCAAGACCGCCCTCATCTCGCTCGGGGACAGCGAGATCTCCGGGGAGGGCACCGGCACGTACGAGCCCGGCACGAACGGCCCGGACAACTGGTGCCACCGCTCGCCGGACTCCGCCATCCACCGCTCCGGGATCCCGGCCGACGTGACGTACAACGTCTCCTGCTCGGGCGCGTACACCGGCAACATCCGCATCGGCGGCAGCAAGCAGTACGCCGACGAGCTGGTGCAGAGTGACTCTCTCGCCGTCAAGGCACGCAACACGAAGATCAAGATGATCGTGCTTGTCGCGGGCGCCAACGACGACCTCCAGTTCGGCCCCGTCATGACCGACTGCGTGACCCGCTACCTCACCCTCCAGGGCACGTGCGAGCCCAAGTACGCGCCCGGCTGGCAGGCCAGGGTCGACGGGCTCGTGCCCAAGGTCGAGTCGACCGTCGCCGACCTGAAGACCGTGATGCGCGGAGCGGGCTACGCCGACAGCGACTACAAGCTCGTCCTCATGGGCTACCCCAGCCCCATCGGCCCCGACATCCACGACAACCCCAGCTTCCCCGGCAAACTCCCCGGCGGCTGCCTCGGCTACGACTCCGACGCCGCCTGGGGCCGCAACGCGGCCGTCCCCGCCTTCGAACGCGGCATGCGCAAGGCCGCCCAGGAGTCCGGAGCGGTCTACCTCGACAACTCCCGCCTCTTCCAGGGCCACGAGGTCTGCATGGAGGACACCTGGGCCCGCGGCCTCTACGTGGACATCTCCAACCCGTTCCCGCCCGACTCCAACTCCGTGCGCCAGTCCTTCCACCCGAACGTGCGCGGCCACGGCGCCTTCGCCTCCTGTCTCACCCAGCTCTACAACTCCGGCTACCAGGAAGCAGGTTGCGCCGATCCGGCCAGCACCGGCACCCCCAAGCTCTACAAGGGCGGCTGGGACGACGCGTACCGGCCACTGAAGAACGCGGGCACCGGCATGTGCGCTGACGCCCGGGGAGCGAGCAGCGCGAACAACACGGCCGTCATCGGCTGGGACTGCTCGGGAGCCCGGAACCAGGGCTGGTGGTACGACACCACCGGCCGGTCCCTGCACACCGAACTCACCCAGGACCGCTGCGTGGACGTCCCCGACAGCGCCTACAAGGCGGGCACGGCCCTCGTCCTGTGGAACTGCCACGGCGGCACCAACCAGCAGTTCGTCCGCCAGGGCGACACCCTGCGCCCGGCCGCCTCGACGGGCCTGTGCCTGACCCTCGCCTCGGCGAAGGACAACGTGCGGCTGCAGAACTGCGACGGCTCGGCGGGCCAGCGCTTCGCCTAGCCACGGCGGAACCGAAGAAGGGCCGCCCTCCGCCGTGACTCGGCGGGGGCGGCCCTTCTGTCGTGGGTGAGGTGTTACGCGAACTGTCGCGCGTCAGGTGTTACGCGAGGCCGGGGCCGCGCACCGGGATGCTCGTGAACGTCGGGGACGGGGCCGGCTCCTTGAAGAAGTCGTTGCCCTTGTCGTCCACGACGACGAACGCCGGGAAGTCCTCGACCTCGATCTTCCAGACCGCCTCCATGCCGAGCTCCTCGTACTCGACGACCTCGACCTTCTTGATGCAGTCCTGCGCGAGACGGGCGGCCGGGCCGCCGATCGAGCCGAGGTAGAAGCCGCCGTGCGCGTCGCACGCGTCGGTGACCTGCTGCGAGCGGTTGCCCTTGGCCAGCATGACCTTGGAGCCGCCCGCCGCCTGGAACTGCTCCACGTAGGAGTCCATGCGGCCGGCCGTCGTCGGACCGAAGGAACCGGATGCGTAACCCTCCGGGGTCTTCGCCGGGCCCGCGTAGTACACCGGGTGGTCCTTCAGGTACTGCGGCATCTCCTCGCCCGCGTCCAGGCGCTCCTTGATCTTGGCGTGCGCGATGTCGCGCGCCACGACCAGGGGGCCGGTCAGGGAGAGGCGGGTCTTGACGGGGTACTTGGTGAGTTCGGCGAGGATGTCGTCCATCGGCTGGTTCAGGTCGATCTTCACGACGTCGCCGTCCGACTCGAGGTGCTCGTCGGTCGTCTCCGGCAGGAAGCGCGCCGGGTCCGTCTCCAGCTGCTCCAGGAAGACGCCCTCGGCGGTGATCTTCGCGACGGCCTGGCGGTCGGCCGAGCAGGACACGGCGATGGCGACCGGGCAGGACGCGCCGTGCCGCGGCAGGCGAACCACGCGCACGTCGTGGCAGAAGTACTTGCCGCCGAACTGCGCGCCGATGCCGATCTTCTGCGTCAGCTCGAAGACCTTCTCCTCCAGCTCCTTGTCACGGAAGCCGTGGCCGAGCTCGGAGCCCTCGGCGGGGATCTCGTCCAGGTAGTGCGCGGAGGCGTACTTCGCGGTCTTCAGCGCGTACTCGGCGGACGTGCCGCCGACGACGATCGCCAGGTGGTACGGCGGGCAGGCCGCCGTGCCGAGCGAACGGATCTTCTCCTCCAGGAACTTCATCATCGAGCCCTCGTTGAGGACCGCCTTCGTCTCCTGGTAGAGGAAGGACTTGTTGGCCGAGCCGCCGCCCTTGGCCATGATCAGGAACTTGTAGGCGCCGCCGTCGGTCGCGTACAGCTCGATCTGCGCCGGCAGGTTCGAGCCGGTGTTCTTCTCGTCCCACATGTTCAGCGGGGCCATCTGCGAGTAGCGCAGGTTCAGGTTCTTGTACGCGTCGTAGATGCCGCGGGAGAGAGCCGCCTCGTCGCCGCCCTCCGTGAGCACGTTCTGCCCGCGCTTGCCCATGACGATCGCGGTGCCGGTGTCCTGGCACATGGGGAGCACGCCGGCCGCCGCGATGTTCGCGTTCTTCAGCAGGTCGAGCGCGACGAACTTGTCGTTGCCCGACGCCTCCGGGTCGTCGATGATGCGGCGCAGCTGCGCGAGGTGGGCCGGGCGCAGGTAGTGCTGGATGTCGTGGATGGCCTCCTCGGCGAGCTTGCGCAGCGCCTCGGGCTCGACCTTCAGGAACGTACGGCCGTCCGGCCCCTCGGCGGTGGAGACACCCTCCGTGGTCACCAGTCGGTACGGGGTGGTGTCCTCGCCCTGGGGGAGCAGATCGGTGTACGCGAACTCAGGCATCTCGCCCATTCCTCTTTCGGCCGGTAGCAGCTGGCATCCATTGGCAGCGCCAACCAGCGTAGAACCTGACGGCACGGCCGAACCTGTGAGGTAAGGCTCAGTTGCGCACCGTCCTGTACCGCTCGCCCCCTAGTCGCGATCTATCGCGTTTGGGTACTGTGGCCGGGTGGACCTTGAGAAGCGCCCCGAGCAGCCCGCGCCGCAGACCGACCTGCGCGCCTCCGACGCCGACCGCGACCGCACCGCGGACATCCTGCGCGAGGCCCTCGCCGAGGGCCGGCTCACCGCTGAGGAGCACGCCGAGCGGATCGACGGGGTGTACCGCGCCAAGACCCACGCCGAGCTGGAGCCGCTCGTCAGGGACCTGCCCGGCGCCCACACGCAGCACCGGCCCGCGTCCTCCTCGCCGGCCCCGAACCGCCCCGCCACGGGCACGGTCCCCGCGGTCGCCGACGAGAACCTGGTCGCCGTCTTCAGCACCTCGTCCCGCAAGGGCCGCTGGCGGGTGGGCCGCAGGACCCACGCGTACGCCGTGTTCGGCAACATCGAGATCGACCTCAGCGAGGCGATCTTCGAGTACCAGCAGGTCGTGATCAAGGCGGTCTCCGTCTTCGGGAACGTGGAGGTCCGCGTCCCGGAGAACATCTCGCTGCGCGGCAGCGGCGGCGGCGTCCTCGGCAACTTCGAGGTGGACACCCTCGACTCGGCCGACCCGGACGCGCCCGTCGTCTACGTCGACGGCATCGCGGTCCTCGGCAACATCGAGGCCAAGCCCAAGCGCGGCAAGCGCCTGCGCGATCTCCACGACCGCATGCGCAAACACCTCGACGGCTGACACCTCCGCCGCGGCGGACGCACGGCGGAGGCGCTGAGGAGGCGTGGCGGAGGCGCTGAGGAAGCGCGGCGTCCGGTGGCCGGGGAACTCCCGTCCTTCGGAACTCAGTGCATAGGCGCGCACACAGCGGGTAGAGGTTGCTGCATCGTCGCTCGCTCGCGAAGCCGTCGTCAGGAGTAGACCGTGCCGCACCCGCCGCATCAGTCCCTGCAGGTCGCCGCCGTCCCCCCGCAGCGGGGGCCAGTGCGAGATCGGGACCAGGACGCCCCGTGGCACACGGAGGCCGTGTGCAGGCGCGACGAAGCCGGCCTCTTCTTCGCCCCTTCCAAGGAGCCGACCGCGGCCCGCCTGTCCCGCGAGGAGGCGGCCAAGCGCGTCTGCGCCCGCTGCCCCGTGATGGTCGAGTGCCGCGAGCACGCGCTCCTTCAGCCCGAGCCCTACGGCGTGTGGGGCGGCCTCACCGCCGCGGAGCGCCGCGTGGCCCTCGCCCGCAGGCGCCGTCGTGAGGTCGAGCTCCACAAGGCGGCGAGCTCGGTCGACCAGATCCGCGCGGCCGGTTAGCCGCACCCCTCCCGATACGCGAACGGGGCGCCCCTCCGCACAAAGGGGCGCCCCGAACGCGTAGCGGAAAGTACCTGCTTCGCGTGACCTACTTGGCGCGGTCGAAGTCGATCGCGCTGTACGCGCGCAGCTTCGACAGCCGGTGCTGCGAGTCGATCTGACGGATCGTGCCCGACTTGGAGCGCATCACCAGCGAGGACGTCGTGGCGCTCTCGGCGCGGTAGCGGACGCCGCGCAGCAGCTCGCCGTCCGTGATGCCGGTGGCGACGAAGAACACGTTCTCGCCGGAGACCAGGTCGTTCGTCGACAGGACGCGGTCCAGGTCGTGGCCCGCGTCGATCGCCCGCTGGCGCTCCGCGTCGTCCTTGGGCCACAGCTTGCCCTGGATGACACCGCCCAGGCACTTGATGGCGCACGCCGAGATGATGCCTTCGGGGGTGCCGCCGATGCCCAGGAGCAGGTCGACGCCGCTGTCCTCGCGCACGGCGAGCACGGAGCCCGCGACGTCGCCGTCGGAGATCAGCTTGATCCGGGCGCCGGCCTCGCGGACCTCCTTGATGATGCCCTCGTGGCGCGGCCGGTCCAGGATGACGACCGTGACGTCCTCGGGAGCGGCCCGCTTGGCCTTGGCGATACGGCGGATGTTCACCGCCACCGGGGCGTTGATGTCCACGTAGTCGGCGGCCTCGGGGCCCGCGACCAGCTTGTCCATGTAGAAGACGGCGGACGGGTCGAACATGGTGCCGCGGTCGGCGGCGGCCAGGACGGCGATGGCGTTCGGCATGCCCTTGGCGCAGAGCGTGGTGCCGTCGATCGGGTCCACGGCGATGTCGACCTCGGCGCTCGTCCCGTCGCCGACGCGCTCCCCGTTGAAGAGCATCGGGGCTTCGTCCTTCTCACCCTCACCGATGACGACGACGCCGTTCATCGAGACGGTGGAGACGAGGGTCCGCATGGCGCGTACGGCGGCGCCGTCCGCCCCGATCTTGTCGCCGCGGCCGACCCAGCGGCCGGCGGCCATGGCCGCGGCCTCGGTGACCCGGACGAGCTCCAGGGCGAGGTTCCGGTCGGGAGCCTCCGCGGGGACTTCGAGTTCGGACGGCAACTGGTGATGCTCGGTCATCGAGACGCACCTTTCTGATACGACGACGGCCGGATGAGGGTGATGGCCACGACTCTATCGTCAGGCCGACAAAATGAGCAGAGGGCCCCACGTTTGAGCAGACCGGGCCCACGTGCGGTGATCGCTCACGTACCTGCGACGATTGGGGGCGTGGCAGGTACCAAAGGCAAGAAGACCGTGGGAAGTCTGGTCCTCTCGATGGGCGCGACTGTCCTCGCGGCGGCAGGCATCTACGTGTTCGTCCCGCACGACGACTCCGGCACCCCGCCGGTGAAGCGCGTGGACTACCGCGTGGAGCTGCTGACGGCGCGGCGCGCGGCGGCGTACCCGGTGGCGGCGCCCGAGGGGCTCGCGAAGTCCTGGAAGCCGACGTCGGTGCGGTTCCAGGGCTCGAACTTCGACGCCTGGCACCTCGGCTTCCACGATGCCGACGGCCAGTACGTGGGCGTCGAGCAGTCCACGGAGAAGGCGTCCGTCTTCATCGACCGGACGAGCCAGGGTGCCACCGAGACCAGCGCGACGCAGCGCATCGGCGACGAGACCTGGCGGCGCTACAAGGGCGGCCAGTACGACGCCCTGGTGCTCAAGGGCGACAAGTCGACGACCGTCGTGACCGGTACGGCGTCGTTCGCGCAGCTGACGAAGATGGCCGAGGCGCTGCGGACGAAGTAGCGGGTTCAGGTATTCCGGCTGTTGCAGGGATTTCGACGCATGGGAAAGGCCCCCCGGCTGTTGCCGGGGGGCCTTTCCCGTGAAGCGTGCGGGAGTGCTCGGCGAGAGCACTCGGCCGGAGACTCAGACCGTGGTGATGACCTGGTCGTGCTCCAGGCGCGGGGAGCGCGGGAACCAGGCGTCCTCGCCCGGCTTGCCGATGTTGATGACCATCAGGGGGGTGTGGTCGTCGTCCAGGAACTCCTTCTGGACACCGGCGAAGTCGAGGCCGGTCATCGGGCCCGCGGCCAGGCCGGCGGCGCGGACGCCGATGATGAAGTACGCGGCCTGGAGGGTGGCGTTCAGGGCGGCGGCGCCCTCGCGGGCGGGACGCTCTGCGAAGAAGACGTCCTTGGCCTGCGGGAAGTGCGGGAACAGCGCCGGGAGCTCCTCGTGGAACTCGTTGTCCGCGGAGAGGATCGCGACCAGCGGGGCGGAGGCCGTCTTCGGCTGGTTGCCCTCGGCCATGTGCTGCACGAGGCGCTCGCGGGCCTCGGGGGAGCGGACCAGCGTGATGCGCAGCGGCGACTGGTTGAACGCCGTCGGACCGAACTTGACCAGGTCGTAGATCGCCTGGACCTGCTCGTCGGTCACCGGCTCGTCGGTGAAGGTGTTCGCGGTGCGGGCCTCGCGGAACAGCAGGTCCTGGGCGGCGGGGTCAAGAACGAGAGACATGGATCAACCTTCTCGATACGTACGTTCTGGGGGTGCGGCGGGTCCGTCGCGACGCTGCGAACGGACCAGCCGATGCACACGACAGTACGTCAGTACCGTTTAACTTTCAATCAAACCCGGAACCTCGTGACCCGCTTCACAAACCCCTGACGCCGCGTCTCGTGCCGCTCACCGTCCGCAGACCCCCCGCACGGCCCTTCACTCCTCGTCGTCCGCGTCCCCGTCAGGCCCGGACTCCGCCAGCGCCGCGTCCAGGCGCGCCCGCGCCCCGTCCAGCCAGCGCCGGCACACCTTCGCCAGCTCCTCGCCCCGCTCCCACAGCGCGAGCGACTCCTCCAGCGACGTGCCGCCCGCCTCGAGCCGCCGGACGACCTCGATCAGCTCGTCCCGCGCCTGCTCGTAGCCGAGCCCGGCCTCGTCCGTCTTGGTGGTCATGCGCTCTCCTGGTTCCCGTTCTCGACCCGTACGTTCCCGGTCTCGACCTGCACGTTCCCGTTCTCGACCCGTACGGTGAATTCGCCCTCGGCGACCCGTGCCCGCAGTACCTCGTCCGCCGTCACGTCCTCCGCCGCGCGCACGACGTCCCCGTCGGCTTTCTGCAGCACCGCGTAACCCCGCTTCAGGGTCGCGGCCGGGGACAGGGCCACCACGCGCGCGTGCGTGTGCGACAGCTCCGACTCGGCGCGGTCGAGGAGATGCCCGAGCGTGCGCCGGCCGCGCTCGGCCAGCGACGTCACCTGCTCCTCGCGCACCTCGATCATGCGGTGCGGATCCTCCATGACGGGCCGGGCGAGGGCATGTCTGAGCCCGCGCTCCTCCCGGTCCACGAACGACTCGACGCTGCGCCGTGCCCGGTCCCGCAGCAACTGCACCCGCTCGTACTCCTCGCCGACGTCCGGCACGACCTTCTTCGCCGCGTCGGTCGGAGTGGAGGCGCGCAGGTCGGCCACGTGGTCGAGGAGCGGGTTGTCCGGCTCGTGGCCGATCGCCGAGACGACCGGCGTGCGGCAGGCGGCGACCGCCCGCACCAGCTGCTCGTCCGAGAACGGCAGGAGGTCCTCGACGCTGCCGCCGCCGCGCGCCACGATGATCACGTCGACGTCGTCGAGCGAGTCCAGCTCCTTGACCGCCTGCACGACCTGCGGCACGGCGTGCACGCCCTGCACCGGGACGTTCCGGACCTCGAAGCGGACGGCGGGCCAGCGGTGCCGCGCGTTCTCCAGGACGTCCCGCTCGGCGGCCGACGCGCGCCCGCACACGAGCCCGATGAGCTGCGGCAGGAACGGCAGCGCCTTCTTGCGCTCCGGCGCGAAGAGGCCCTCGCGGGCCAGGGACTTCTTCAACTGCTCCAGCCTGGCGAGCAGTTCACCGACTCCCACCGGTCTGATCTCGGAGGCGCGCAGCGACAGCTGGCCGCGCGGCGCGTACCACTCGGGCTTCGCCTGGACGACGACGCGCGCGCCCTCGCTCACGACGTCGGCGACCGCGTCGAACACCTGGCGGTAGCAGGTGACGCCGACCGAGATGTCGTGCGACGGATCGCGCAGCGTCAGGAACACGACGCCGGCGCCGGGGCGCCGGGACAGCTGGGTGATCTGCCCCTCGACCCACACGGCACCGAGCCGGTCGATCCACCGCCCGATGAGCCGCGACACCTCCCCGACGGGCAGCGGGGCGTCCGCGGACGTATTCACAGCCATGCCGGTGAGCGTAGCCGCACCCACCGACAACGCTCCGTGACGCGAAGGGCGCAGAGGGGACGCCGTGGCGGCCCGGCCGTACGCACCGGCGTCCACCCCGTCGGACCTCCCGCCCGCCTGCCCCGACGCCCCGTCAGACCGCCCGCCCGCCCCGCCGTCCCCTCTGCGCCACCAGCACCACGAGCCCCACCGCCAGCCAGATCGCGCCCACCACCTGGGCCGTGCCCGACGCCTCCACGATCACGGCGACCGTGATGGCCGCGCCGAGCACCGGGACGAGCAGATGCCGCCACCAGCTGACCGTCCCCCCGCCGCGCCGCACCACGAACCAGCCCACCACGCTCGCGTGCAGCAGCACGAACGCCGTGAGAGCGCCGATGTCGACCACCGAGACCAGATGGTCGAGGCCGTCGTCCCTGCGGGCCGCCCAGACCGCCGCGACCAGCGTCACCACCGCCGCGCACAGCAGCGCGACCCGTGGCACCCCGGAGTCGGTGCGCGACAGCGCCTTCGGCAGCCGCCGGTCGCGGGCCATCGCGAACAGCAGCCGCCCGGCCGCCGCCTGCCCGGCCAGCGCCGCGAACGCCGCGCCGATCGCCTTGCTGACCGCCACCAGGTCGTGCAGCCACCCGCCGACCGACACGTCGATCGCGTCGTAGAAGGCGGACCCCTGCTTGGCCGGGTCCGCGGCGAGCTCCGCCGACGGCACCGGTTCGAGGAGCGCCACGAGATACGTCTGCGCGATGAACAGCACACCCGCGAGCGCCAGACAGAACAGCACAGCCCGCGCCACTTTCGCCGAGCCGCCCGTGACCTCCTCCGCGAACGAGACGATCGCGTCGAAACCCAGATACGACAGCACGGCGACGGACACCGCGCCGACGACCGCCGACAGCGCGAACGCGCCCTGCGAGCCGTCCCCGGTCAGCGGCGAGAGCCAGCCGCGCGCCGCCCCGTCGCGTGCGAGTACGACGATCGCCGACCCGATGAACACGAGCAGCACGACGATCTCCATCGCCAGGACCGCGAAGCCCACCCGGGCCGCCGCCCGCACGCCCCACAGGTTCAGGAGCGTCGTGATGATCACGGCCAGGGCCGTCCACACCCAGCGCGACACGGACGGCACCAGGGCGTTCATCGCGATCCCGGAGAAGAGATAGGCGACAGCCGGGATGAGGAGGTAGTCGAGCATCGCCATCCACCCGGCGATGAACCCCGGCGCCTCACCGAGTCCCACGCGCGCGTAGGTGAAGACCGAGCCGGCCTGCGGGGCGACCCGCACCATCTGCGCGTAGCTGAACGCGGTGAACGCCATCGCGACCGTCGCGACGACGTACACCAGTGCGACGGCGCCGTGCGACCTGGCGTCGAGGGTGCCGAAGACCCCGACGGGGGCCATCGGGGCGATGAACAGGAGCCCGTAGACGACGAGGTCCCGGAAGCCGAGGCTGCGCCGCAGTCCGTCCTCCTCGGCGGGCTGCGGGGGGACGTCGGCGGGAGCGTTGGCGGACATCGTGCCTCCGTTCGTCGCGCACAGGCCTCCAGTCTCCCCAGACGGGCGATCTTTGACCCGTTGGGCGCGGCCTTACGATGGTGTGCATGACTGCTACGACTGGCCCCCGCCGCGTCCTGCTCGCCGCCCCCCGGGGCTACTGCGCCGGTGTGGACCGTGCCGTGATCGCCGTCGAGAAGGCCCTCGAGCAGTACGGGGCCCCGATCTATGTCCGCCACGAGATCGTCCACAACAAGTACGTCGTACAGACCCTGGAGAAGAAGGGCGCGATCTTCGTCGACGTGACGGCGGAGGTCCCCGAGGGGTCGATCGTCATGTTCTCCGCCCACGGTGTGGCACCGACCGTCCATGAGGAGGCCGCCGAGCGCAGGCTCGCGACCATCGACGCGACGTGCCCCCTGGTCACCAAGGTCCACAAGGAAGCCGTCCGTTTCGCCAAGGAGGACTACGACATCCTCCTGATCGGCCACGAGGGCCACGAAGAGGTCATCGGCACGTCGGGCGAGGCCCCGGACCACATCACGCTGGTCGACGGCCCCGAGGACGTCGCGGGCGTCGAGGTGCGCGACCCGGACAAGGTCGTCTGGCTCTCCCAGACCACCCTCTCCGTGGACGAGACCATGGAGACGGTCGACGCACTCAAGACCAAGTTCCCGAACCTGCTCTCGCCGCCCAGCGACGACATCTGCTACGCCACGCAGAACCGGCAGATCGCGGTGAAGAAGCTGGCCGAGGACGCCCAGCTCGTCATCGTCGTCGGCTCCAAGAACTCCTCGAACTCGATCCGGATGGTCGAGGTCGCCCTGGACGCCGGGGCGCCCGCCGCCCATCTCGTGGACTTCGCCGCCGAGATCGACGAGGCCTGGCTCGAGGGCGTCACCACGGTCGGCCTCACCTCCGGCGCCTCGGTCCCCGACGTCCTGGTCGACGGCGTGCTCGAGTGGCTGGCCGAGCGCGGTTACGGCGACGTGGAGACCGTGAAGACCGCCGACGAGTCCATCACCTTCTCGCTGCCGAAGGAACTCCGCCGTGACCTGCGCGCGGAGGCCGCGGCCCTCGCCGTGGACGACTCCGCCGGGGAGTGACCGTCAGCCACTCGTCGTAACGTGGTGTCCATGCAGATCTTCGGCGTGGACATCGGCGGATCAGGAATCAAGGGCGCACCCGTTGACCTGGACCGCGGAGACCTGACACAGGAGCGGTTCAAGGTCCTCACCCCGCATCCGGCCACGCCCGACGGCGTGGCCGACGGGGTGGAGCAGGTCGTGGAGCACTTCGGCACGCGGCCCGACCGGGTCGGCATCACCTTCCCCGGCGTCGTCACGGGCGGCGCCATGATCCGTACGGCCGCCAACGTCGACAAGTCGTGGATCGACGTCGACGCCCGCGCCCTCCTCGGCGAGCGGCTCGGCGGGCTCCCCGTGACGGTCCTCAACGACGCGGACGCGGCGGGCGTCGCCGAGATGCACTTCGGCGCGGGCCGCGGCCGCAAGGGCGTGGTCATGCTCCTCACGTTCGGCACCGGCATCGGCAGCGCCCTGTTCGTCGACGGGCAGCTCGTACCGAACACCGAGCTGGGCCATCTCGAGCTGCACGGCCACGATGCCGAGAAGCACGCCTCGACGAAGGCGAAGGAAGACCACGACCTGAGCTGGGATCACTGGGCGCACCGCGTCCAGAAGTACCTGGCGCACGTCGAGATGCTGTTCTCACCCGAACTGTTCATCATCGGCGGCGGTGTCAGCCGCAAGGCCGACAAGTTCCTGCCCCTGATCAAGGGCATCAAGGCGGAGATCGTCCCGGCGCAGTTGCAGAACAACGCGGGCATCGTGGGCGCGGCGATGGCGGCGGCACAGCAGGGGTAGCGAGCACCGGGCTGGGTCGTGCGGTGGCGGGGGTGCCGAAGGGGGCTCGGGCCGGCGGCCGCCGGTCAGGGCGTACGCCGCCTGGGGCGTGGGGCCGAGGTCACCTGTTGCGCTCCCGTCCCCGGGGAGCCGGCGCGGGCCTGTGCGAGGGCTCGCCGGCGGGCCGCGCGCCGGGCGATGTGGCGGATGCCGCGTACGGTCACGACGAGTCCGGCGACGAGCGTGCCGCCGTACAGCCAGCCGGCGTGCATCGCGAGGGCCGTCACCAGCCCCATCACCCGCCCGCCGAACCCGCCCGAGCCGTCGGCCACCGGCAGGATGCCGACGGCGAAGCCGATCGGCACGGCGACCGGAGCGGACACCAGGTCGGCGTGCCGCACCCACATCGCGGTGAGCGTGCTCACCAGCATGAACAGCACCCCGTACACCGCGATCGAGCCGTCGAGCAGCAGGCCGTCCAGGCAGGCGAGCCCGAACATCGTGGCCACGCAGAACAGCCCGCTGCCGAGGCCGGTGAGGCGCGGATCGGGGAAGCGGCGCAGCGCAAGGACGACCGGCGGCACGGGGCGGGGCACTGTGCCGCCGACCTTGCCCGACGCCCGGTACACCGTGCCGGACCCGGACCCGGCGGGCCCGTCGCGGCCGTCGCTGCCGCCCTGCGCCTGCGGGGGGAGCGGGGGCGTGCGGCGGGGCCTGGTCTGCGGGGCGCGCGGCGGCGTGCGTCGGGGTTGATCCACTGCACCAACTTAGGTCGGGTTATGTGTGGAATCCGCTCCGGGACACGCGGTTTCGCCGACCTTGGCCAAGCGTTCGATACGGCGCCGGGGGGTCGCGCGGCACGCCGTAGACTGGGGGTCCTCCATCCTCACGTACGGGAAGTCGCAACGTGTCGCTCACGATCGGAATCGTCGGCCTGCCGAATGTCGGCAAGTCGACCCTGTTCAACGCCCTGACCAAGAACGACGTGCTGGCGGCCAACTACCCGTTCGCCACGATCGAGCCGAACGTGGGCGTCGTCGGTGTCCCCGACCCCCGCCTCGCCAAGCTCGCCGAGGTCTTCAGCTCGCAGAAGATCCTCCCGGCGACGGTCGACTTCGTCGACATCGCGGGCATCGTGCGCGGCGCCTCCGAGGGTGAGGGCCTGGGCAACAAGTTCCTCGCGAACATCCGCGAGTCGGACGCGATCTGCCAGGTCATCCGCGCCTTCAAGGACGAGAACGTCGTGCACGTCGACGGCAAGGTCTCGCCCAAGGACGACATCGAGACGATCAACACCGAGCTGATCCTCGCGGACCTCCAGTCCGTCGAGAAGCAGGTCCCGCGCCTCCAGAAGGAGTCCCGCCTCCAGAAGGAGAAGGTCGCGGTGCTCGCCGCGGTCGAGGAGGCGCAGAAGATCCTCGAGTCCGGCACGACGCTCTTCGCCGCGGGCATCACCGCCGGCACGGAGAAGGGCCGCCTGCTCCACGAGCTCCACCTCCTGACCACCAAGCCCTTCCTCTACGTCTTCAACGTGGACGAGGACGAGCTGGTCGACGAGGACTTCAAGAACGAGCAGCGTGCCCTGGTCGCCCCCGCCGAGGCGATCTTCCTGAACGCCAAGATCGAGTCCGAGCTGATCGAGCTCGACGACGACGAGGCACTCGAACTCCTCCAGTCGATGGGCCAGGAAGAGCCGGGCCTGGCCACGCTCGGCCGCGTCGGCTTCGACACCCTGGGCCTCCAGACGTACCTGACGGCAGGCCCGAAGGAAACGCGCGCCTGGACCATCAAGAAGGGCGCCACGGCCCCCGAGGCGGCCGGTGTCATCCACACCGACTTCCAGAAGGGCTTCATCAAGGCGGAGGTCATCTCCTTCGACGACCTGATGGAGACGGGCTCGGTCGCAGAGGCCCGCGCCAAGGGCAAGGCCCGCATGGAGGGCAAGGACTATGTGATGCAGGACGGGGACGTGGTGGAGTTCCGCTTCAACGTCTGATCCTTCGTCAGGAAATGCGTCCGTACCGCCTGTTGGGCGGGCGGGCGCTTTTCTGGCTGTGGGGAGTCCTCGGCTTGCCGGGTGCGGTGGCGGCCTTGAGGGCGGTCACGGCGGTGGTGGCCGTGGCGGTGGGCGGGAACCATCGGGGGTGGGTGGGGCGTGCTTTGTGGGAAGGCGCGTTGTTGTCGATGCCGGGGGAGGCAATGAAGTGCGTGACGGGACTGCGCTCGCCGAGCAGATCGCTGAGCGGCGGGACGGGGCGGGTGACCCACGGGCGCTCCTCGGGGAGCTGAGGCGGGCCACGGTGCTCGTACCGCTGGACCGGGGCGGGCTGTGGACGGGGCATCTCGGCGGTGTGCGGTGGGTGTTCGCGTTCACCGGCGAGGAGGCCCTCGCCCGCTTCGCGCAATCGCGGGAGTCCACGAACGCCCAGGACAGCGCGCGGCCCTGGGAGTTCGCCGAACTGCTCGGCGCCCGGCTGCTCGACGAGATCATCCCGGCGATGGGCGAGCCCGCGGGCGTCGCCGTAGATGTCGCGGACCCCGACGGGTCCATGCTCTTCCCGCCCGCCATGGGCATCGTTCCGGACGAAGCCGCCGTCGACGGGCCGGACAAGCCGGTCGGCGGGACCGCAGGGGGTGCCGCCTGATGGGCGACGGGGCGAAGGACCTCGGTGTCGACCACTACACCGTCCAGCGGCTCACCCAGGGCATACGCGACGCGGTCGGTGAGCTGAAGGAGATCGGTACCAGCACCGGAGCGGTGCTCGGCAAAGGCTTCTCCGAACTGGCGATGACCGGCATGGAAGCCGGGCACCACGGCCTGTCCGTGGACTTCGAGGACTTCTGCGAGCGGTGGGAGTGGGGCGTACGGGCACTGGTCCAGGACGCCAACACCATCGCGGCGAAGCTCGGCCTGGCCGCGGGCGTGCTGTGGGAGGAGGACCGGTACGTCGAGAGCGCGCTGAAGTACGGCGTCAACTCGATCGCCGGCGGTAGCCCGTACGCCTCCGAGGAGGACATCGCGGGGCAGGACTGGGGCGATGTCTTCACCCCCGACGCGCTGAACCCGGACTGGAGCGCCGGGTCGTGGGACCGCGCCGGTGACGAGATGGGCCAGACCTGGAAGGACACCGGGCGCGCGCTGGTCACCGAGGGACAGGGCGGCGAACAGTCGCGCAGGCTCAACGACCTCTTCGGCATCGACCAGGAACAGTTCGACAGGGCCGTCGACGACACCTTCGGGCCGTCGCCCGAGGAGCGGGCCCAGCAGGAACAGCAGCGGAACGACGGCGAGGGGAACTGACGTATGGGTATCGGGGACATCGTCAGTGACCTCACGCCGGATGTCGTCGAGGACGCGGTCGAGGACGGCGTCGAGTGGGCAGGCAACCGGGTCGAGGACGCCGGTGACTGGGCGGCGGACCGGCTCGACGACGTCGGCTGGGAGTCCGGTGCGGACTGGGTGCGCGAGCAGTCGCGTTCACTGGCGAACCGGATGGGTGCCGAGGTCGACGAGATGGACCTCGGGCAGACCGAGGACAAGACCAAGCTCATCTACGGCTCGCCGGGCAAGCTGCGTTCCACCGCCTCCCACCTGCGTGACCTCACGGATTCGTTCAACGACGTCGGCCTCGGTCTCGAAGGGCTCGACTCGGACTCGCTGCAGGGCCAGGCGGCGGACGCGTTCCGCAGGACGGTGAAGCCGGAGCCGTCCAAGTGGTACAAGGGCGCGGACGCGTTCGAAGAAGCGACGAAGTCCTTGGAGTCGTTCGCGGACACGGTGACCTGGGCGCAGGGCCAGGCGCAGCTCGCGATCGACAAGTGGAAGGAAGGCACGAAGTCCTCGGCGGACGCCCTGGACGCGCACAAGAAGAAGGTCGACGGCTACAACGACGCCGTCGACAAGTACAACGCGATGCCCGCCGACAAGCGTGATCCCGCCACACTGCCGGCGAAGCCGGGCGAGTTCTCCGACCCGGGCAAGGCGCTGATGAAAGAGGCGCAGGACATCCTCGCCGAGGCGCGCAAGCAGCGGAACTCCGCCGCGGAGCCCGCCCGCAAAGCCGTGCAGAAGGCCCGGGACGCAGCCCCGCCCAAGCCCTCCTACGGCGAACAGCTGAAGGACGGGCTCGACGAGTACGAACTGATGAAGACCCACTTCACCATGGGCGTGGTCAAGGGCGCCGCGGGCATCGTGAACTTCGTGCGGGGCCTCAACCCGATGGACCCGTACAACATCACGCATCCCGCCGACTACGTCATGAACCTCAACAGCACCGTCGCCGGTCTCGTCCAGGTCGCCAACGACCCCTGGGGCACCGGCAAGCAGATGCTGGACGACTTCATGAAGGACCCGGCGGAAGGCCTCGGCACGATGGTGCCGGACGCGATCCTCACCGCCGCGACGGGTGGCGCCGGAGCCGCCGCGAAGGGCGCGAGGCTCACGGACGAGCTCGCGGATGCCGCCAAGGCGCGCCGCGCCAAGAAGCTCAGGGAGACCGTCCGCAGGCCCGACGGCAAGCGGTGCGGCCGTGAGCCCGTCGACTTCGCGACCGGCCGCATGTTCCTGCCGCAGGAGGACGTGCTGCTGCCGGGCAGCCTGCCGCTGCTGTTCCGCAGGGACTTCGAGTCCTCGTACCGGGCGGGCCGCTGGTTCGGCGAGAGCTGGTCGTCGACGATCGACCAGCGCCTGACCGTCGACCCGATCGGTGTCGTTCTCCACGGTGAGGACAACCTGCTCGTCCCGTATCCGCACCCGGCCCCCGGCACACCCGTGCTCCCCGTGGCAGGGCCGCGCCGGCCGCTGGAACGGCACACCGACGGCAGTTACACGCTCACCGACCCGGAAACGGGCGTCGTCCGGCACTTCCTCGCCCCGCCCGGCGCCGAGCCGGGAGGCAACGGCTCCGCGCCGCTCGCCGAGATCGCCGACCGCGACGGGCACACGATCATCGCCGAGTACGACGAGGAGGGCGCCCCGCTCGCCCTCACCCACTCGGGGGGCTACCGCCTCACCTTCACCACGGAGAACCGCCGGATCACCTCGCTGAGCCTCGGTGGCACCGAGATCGCCAGGTACGGATACAGCGAGGAAGGCCATCTCACAGAGGTCAGCAAGTCCTCCGGCATCCCCACCCGTTTCACATACGACACCGAAGGCCGCATCGTCGCCTGGACCGACACGAACGGCTCCAGCTACAGCTTCGTGTACGACGACAGCGACCGGTGTGTGTCCCAGACCGGTGCCGAAGGGCATCTACGGTCGGAGTTCCACTACAGCGACCCGCACCCCGGCACCGGCCTGACCACCACCACGGTCACCGACTCCCTCGGCCACACCTGGCGCTACGGGGTCAACAGCCACCTCCAGGTCGTCGCCGAGGCCTGGCCCGGGGGCGCGACGATCCGGTACACGTACGACCGCGACGACCGACTGCTGTCCCGTACCGACCCGCTCGGCGCGCGCACCGAGTTCCGCTGGGACGACGAGGGCCGCCTCGTCTCGACGACCCGTCCCGACGGCAGCGTGCAGACGGCGGCGTACAGCGGCGACGGCCGCCCGGTCGAGCTGGTCAAGCCGGGCGGGCTGCGCTGGAAGCAGGAGTTCGACGAACGCGGCAACCGGGTCGCGGTCACCAACCCCGCCGGACGCACCACCCGGTACACCCACGACGGGCTCGGCCACGTCACCTCGGTCACCGACCCGCTCGGCGACACGACCCTGCTGCGCCACAATGCCGCGGGCCTTCTCCTGGCTCGGACGGCCCCGGACGGCGGCACGACGGCGTACGTGCGGGACGCCTTCGGCCGGATCACCGAGCGCACCGGACCGAGCGGCGCAGTCGCCCGCTTCGAGTGGACCCCCGAGGGCCGGCTCGCGCGGTTCACCGGCCCGGACGGCGCCGTGGAGTCGTGGACGTACGACGGCGAGGGCAACTGCGTCCGCCACACCGACCCCGAGGGCGGCATCACGGCCTTCGAGTACACCCACTTCGACCTGCTCACGGCCCGCACCGACCCCGACGGCACCCGCCACGAGTTCACGCACGACACCGAGCTGCGCCTCACCGAGGTCCGCAACCCCCTCGGCCTGCACTGGAGTTACACCTACGACCCGGTCGGCAACCTCATCGCCGAGACCGACTTCGACGGCCGCACCCTCACCTACGACGTCGATCCGCTCGGCCGGGTGCTGACCCGCACCACCCCGCTCGGCGCGGCCGTCCGTTACGAGCGGGACCTGCTCGGCCAGGTCGTCCGCAAGGACGCCGGCGGTGCCGTGACGACCTACGAGTACGACCCCGCGGGCCGGCTGCTGCGGGCCATCGGGCCCGACGCGGAGCTGACGTACGCGTACGACCGCCGGGGCCACGTCAAGACCGAGCTGGCCGACGGGCGTGCGCTGACGTTCTCGTACGACGCGGCCGGGCGCCGCACCCGGCGCGTCACCCCGAGCGGCCATGTCACCTCGTACACGCACGACAGCGCGGGCCGCGCCGCCGCGCTGACCGTCGCGGGCCACGACATCGTGTTCACGCGTGATGCCGCGGGGCGCGAACTGACGCGCAGCGTCGGGGAGACGCTGACGCTGACGTCGGACTGGGACGCCGCAGGCCGGCTCACCGCCCAGGAGATCGCGCGCGGTGCCCACCGGCTGAACCTGCGGACGTACACGTACCGTGAGGACGGCCATCTCGTCGCGGTCGACGACGCCCTGCGCGGCCCGCGCCGCTTCGGCCTGGACGCGACGGGCCGGGTCACCGCCGTGACGGCCGACCGGTGGAGCGAGTCCTACGCGTACGACAGCGGCGGCAACAACATCTCCGCCGCCTGGCCGGACCGCCACGCCGACGGGGACGCGCGCGGCGAACGCTCCTACACCGGCACCCGGATCACGGAGGCCGGGGCCAACCGCTACGTGTACGACGACGCCGGCCGGCTGATCCGCCGCTCGAAGACCCGGCTGTCGAAGAAGCGTGACGTGTGGACGTACGCGTACGACGCCGAGGACCGGCTCACCGAGGTCAGGACCCCGGACAGCACCCTGTGGCGCTACCGGTACGACCCGCTCGGCCGGCGCATCGCCAAGGAGCGCATGGCGGCCGACGGCGAGGCGGTGGCCGAGCGCACGCGCTTCGTCTGGGACGGTCCCGTGCTCGCCGAGCAGACCACGGAGCTCCCCGGCGACCTGCCTCACCACACGACGCTGAGCTGGGACCACGACGGCCTGACCCCTGTCGCCCAGACCGAACGGCTCACCGACGCGGCCACCCAGCGGGAGATCGACGCGCGGTTCTTCGCGATCGCGACCGACCTCATCGGCACCCCGACCGAGCTCATCGACGAGGACGGGCGCATCGCCTGGCAGAGCCGCACCACGCTGTGGGGCATCACGACGTGGAACGCCGACGCGTCCGCGTACACACCACTGCGGTTCCCCGGCCAGTACTTCGACCCGGAGACCGGCCTCCATTACAACCACCACCGCTACTACGACCCGCAGACCGCCCGGTACGTCACGCCCGACCCGCTGGGCCTCGCGCCCGCGCCCAACCCGACGGCGTATGTGCACAACCCGCACCGGTTCAGCGATCCCCTGGGCCTCGCGCCGTACGAGGACAACGGGGGGCTCGGCGAACTCCACGAGGTCAACAAGCCCGACCCCGACGCGGACAAGCTGGCCGAGAAGCTCGGCGGAGAGCCCCGCAGGAGGTTCGAGAACGACCCGGACGGACGTGAGTTCGACGCGATCAGCGACGAGTACGTGGCCCAGGCGAAGCCCGCGGACTTCACCCTGAACAAGAAGTTCCGCAAGCAGGCACAAGCCACGTTCGAGGCGGCGATCCAAAGCGGCCGCACGCCGTACTTCCAGTTCGACGGACCGCCCGGACCAGGCGTGATCGATAAGCTCCAGGAATACGGGCGCCGGTACGGCGTCGAGCCGGTGATCGACACGACTCCGCTGGAGTGAGGGCATGTACGAGTTCCATGGCTGGTTCGGTATCTCCGAGGACCCGTACGAGGACGACCCGCAGTCTCTGAGGTCAGGGGTCGAGGAGCTGCGTGCGCGGATCGACGCGGTCCAGTGGTCCTCCAGCTGCAAGGTCGTGCTCGACGTCTTCAACGGGCTGCACGTCGTCACGGCCGCCGGCCAGACGAACCACATCGGCTACGAGGCCGGGCAGCTGGACGAACTGGTGGCCTACATCGCGCGCCGCTTCCCCGGCTCGTGGGGGCTGCTCCACGACCGCTCCGACGAAGGCGACATCCCGAACGCCGACAACGCGTTCCGGGTGCGCGTCGTGCGCCGGGGGGTCGTCGAGGAGCGCCTGGACCCGTTCCTCTCGCCGTGCAATCCGGTGATCGAGGACTGAGCCCCCACATCGCGCGGCCCGCCGGGAGACGCCGGGGCGCGAGGTCGGACCGTCACCTACGGTCCGGCCCCGCGCCCTTCTCGGGCGTCCGGCGCTTTCTCGGGCGACGCACACCGCTACTTCCACGTACGGGTGGGCCCGCTGCCGAAGGAGGCGAGCCTCACCTTCGACGTGGCCCAGACGTACTCGGTCGGGTCCGTCGTCAACTGGAACGAGTCGGGCACGGGCGGCGAGGAGCCGGACTTCCCGACGCCCGTGCTGGTCCTCGCCGCCGCGGCGGCGAAGGCGCGACAGGCCCGGCGGGCCGCATCCGCACAGCCCGCACAGCCCGAGCCGGCCGTGACGGCCGGTTCTCCCGCAGCAGTGACCACAGGCACGGACGATCGATCGGGCGCGGCAGCGTGGCTTCCACGGACTGGGGCATGGCTTCCATGGACTGTGGCCGGCGTGGCCGTGCTGGGGGCCGTCGCCGTGGCGCGACCCTCCGCCGCGGACCGGACCCTTCCCCGGCGAAGCCGGACAAGTAAGCGCGCAGGAGCCGCCTGTCACCCAGGGGTACGGGCGGACCCCGATCGTCAGCGGCCCCCGGTCGTTAGGGTCGTCCTGTGACGCACCCAGTACCGCCCACTCCGACCGGCCCCGCCCCCCTCGACCCCCTCGACCGGCGCATCGTCGCTGCCCTGCAGATCGACGGGAGGGCCTCGTGGCGGCGGATCGCCGCGGCCATCGGGGAGCCCGAGCGGAAGGTGGCGCGGCGAGGGCTGCGGCTGCTGGAGAGCGGGGACGTGGCCGTGCGCGGGCTCGTCGTGCGGGGCGAGACCGTGATTCTGCGGATGACGTGCCGGCCCGGCTCGGTGCGGGACGCGGCCGTGGCGGCGGCCCGGCGGGCGGACTGCATCTTTTCGTACGCGCTCGCGGGGCCGGTCGACTGTGTGGCCGAACTTCAGTTTCCGCAGGGCCGGTTGGGGCCTCTGATGCTCGACGAGGTGCCCGCGCTGCCCGGTCTCGTCTCGCAGAGTGTGTCGCCGGTGCTGCGGTACTTCAGGACCGTGCACGAGTGGTCGCCGGGGATCCTGGACGCCGGGGAGATCGAGGCGCTCGGCGGGCCGTCCGGAATCGTCGACGAGATCGGGCTCCCGGACGTCGAGGCCGGGCCCGAGGAGCGGGCGATCCTCGGCGCGCTCGCCGAGGACGGGCGGCGCACGCACGAGGACCTGGCCGCCGTCGCCGGGGTCTCCGTGGCGACCGCCCGCCGCCGCGTCGAGACGCTGACCCGGGACGGGCGCGTGAGCATCCGGGCCGCCGTCGAGCCCGCGCTGCTCGGCCTGCCGGTCGAGGCGCTCCTGTGGATCAGGACCCGGCCCGACGAGGTCGAGAACGTGGGGCGGCTGCTCGTGGAATCGCCGCTCGTGCGGTACGCCGCCGTGGTCATGGGCGAACACCAGCTCCTGGTCGACGTGACGCAGCCGTCGAAGGCCGCGCTGTACGAGTTCCTGACCGCCTCGCCCTGGGTGCGGCACGTGGAGGCCGTGCAGTCACATCTCGTGGTCGACGCGTTCAAGCGCAGCGGGGTGGAGTTTCCGACGTCCAGCCGGCCTGCGTAACGCGACCGAAATATTCACACCTGTGGGTCTGGCGTCTTAAAAGTTCATAGAGTCTCAGGTGTTGACTGAAATCGTCAGCGCCCGCAGTGTGGTGCACCACACGCGTCGCCCCGCCCCGGCCGGCCGCGTCTCTCTGCCCGCTGCCCTAGGACTGCCATGCCCGATTCCACAGGTCCCTCCGAAGCCGGTCCCGTGAACGACGAACTCTGCGCCCTCGACGCCGTCGACCTCGCGGCGCGCGTCCGCAGCGGTGAGCTGTCGGCCCGTGAGGTCGTCCAGGCCCACCTCGACCGCATCGAACGCCTCAACCCCGCCGTCAACGCGATCGTCACCATGGACCCCGAGGGCGCGCTCGCCGCGGCGGCCGCCGCCGACGAGCGCCAGGCGCGCGGCGACGAGCTCGGGCCGCTGCACGGCCTGCCCATCGCGTTCAAGGACACCCACCTCACCCGCGGCATGCGCACCACACACGGCTCGCCCCTCTTCGCCGACCATGTCCCCGACGAGGACGAGCTGATCGTGCGGCGCATCCAGGACGCGGGCGCCATCCGCATCGGCAAGACCAACGTCCCCGAGTTCGCCGCCGGTTCGCACACCTTCAACCCCGTCTTCGGCGCGACCAGGAACCCGTACGACACGAAGCGGTCGGCGGGCGGGAGCAGCGGCGGGGCCGCCGCCGCGCTCGCCGCCGGGTTCCAGCCGCTGGCCGACGGCAGCGACATGGGCGGCTCCCTGCGCAACCCGGCGTCCTTCTGCAACGTCGTCGGCCTGCGCCCGACCCCCGGCCGCGTTCCCTCGCACCCCACCGGCAACCTGTGGGAGACCCTCGCCGTCGCCGGGCCCATGGGCCGCACCGTCGCCGACACAGCGCTTCTGCTGTCCGTCATGGCCGGGCCCGACCCGCGCGTCCCGATCTCCCTGGAGGCGCCGGGCGCCGTCTTCCGCGCACCGCTCGGGCGGAACACGGCCGGACTGCGGGTGGCGTTCGCGCCCGACCTCGGCGGGCGGGTCGCCGTCGACCGCGACGTGCGCGACGTCTTCGAACGGCAGGCCAAGGTCTTCGAGGACCTCGGCTGCGCCGTCGTCGAGGACTGCCCCGACCTGGACGGCGCCGAGGACGTCTTCCGCACGCTGCGCGCCCAGGAGTTCAACCAGGGTCTCGGCGCGCTCCTCGACAGCGACCGCGCCCGGCTGAAGGACAGCCTCGTCTGGAACATCGAGGAGGGGCGCCGCCTGACCGGCGCCGACCTCGCCCGCGCCACAGCCGAACACGCCCGCATCCACCTCGCGGCCGTCGGCTTCTTCGAGCGCTACGACGTACTGGTCGCACCCGTCAGTCAGGTCACCCCCTTCGACGTGGAGGCGGAGTACCCGACCGTCATCGACGGGCGGCCGCAGCACACCTATCTCGACTGGATGCGCTCCGCCTACTTCGTCTCGGTCCTGGGCGCACCCGCCCTCTCCGTACCCGCCGGCTTCACCGCGGCCGGGCTGCCCGTCGGCCTCCAGATCGTGGGCCCGCCCCGCGCCGAGCGGACCGTGCTCGAGACCGGCGCCGCGTACGAGGCCGCCACCGGGCACGGACGCCGCCGCCCCTCCCTCCCGTAGCCGTACCTTCCGCAGCTGTATGGAGCCCTGATGAGAAAACCGCACATGCTCTGGGCCGTCGTGCCCGTACTGGCTTTCCTCAGCACCCCGTTCCTGCCCTTCGTCAACGGCCCGTACCTCTGGTTGGGCATCCCCTCCGTCCTGGCCTGGTGTCTGCTCTGGACGGCCGGGACGACGGCGTCGCTCGCGCTCGTCGAGCACTTCGCGCAGCACACGGACGACGCGGACGACCGCGACGAGGCCGAGGAGGCCGCCGCGTGAACACCACCATGGTCATCACCCTCATCGGCATCGTCGGCGTCGCCGTCGTCGGCGTGAGCGGACGCAGGCCGCGCAGTGGGGAACTCGGCGAATGGACCGTGGGGAAGCGCAAGTTCTCCACCTTCACCACCTGGTTCCTCCAGGCGGGCGAGGCCTTCACGACGTTCAGCTTCCTCGGCCTCGCCGGCATCGCCTTCGGCGGAGGCGTCGCCGCCGCGTTCGCCCTGTGCTACCTCGCGATCAACTTCGTCCTCCAGTACTTCACCGCGCCCCGCATGCGGGAACTCGGGCGCGAGGGCCGCTACTTGACGCAGGCGGACTTCTTCGTCGACCGCTACCGCAGCCCCCTGCTGGGCAAGGTCGTCGCCGTCGTCGGAGCCGTCTTCCTGCTGCCCTACCTCCAGCTCCAGATCACCGGGCTCGGCATGATCGTGCAGCTCGCCACCGGCAGCCGCACGGGCGGCAACCTCAGCATGGTCCTCGCGACCGTCCTCACCGTCGCCTTCGTCCTGTGGTCCGGGATCCGCGGCATCGCCCGCGTCGCCTACCTCAAGGACGCCCTGATGATCGTCGGGCTCGTGGTGCTGCTCGCCGGCGTCGCGGTCTCGGTGAAGGGCGGCGTCGGCGGCCTCTTCGAGGCGGTGCGCGACAGTCATCCGCAGCTCCTGACGCTCCATCAAGAGGGTTATGACTCAACCTTCTTCGTCACGGCCGTCATCGTCTCCGGTATCGGCGGCGGACTCGGCACCATGGCCCACCTGTGGCCGCCGGTCCTCGCCGCCGGCAGCGGGCGCGCCCTGCGCAAGAACGCGGTCTGGCTGCCGCTCTACCAGATAGCCCTCGGCATCCCGGTGATCGTCGGCTTCGCCGGAATCCTCCTGGTGAAGCCGGGGTCGCCCGCGAACTCCGTCGCCCTGACCCTCGCCGGACAGACCCTGCCCGGCTGGCTCGTCGGCGTCGTCGCGGTCGCCGCGGCCTCGGCCGCGATGGTCCCCTCGGCGGCCATCGTCGTAGGGATCTCCAGCCTGCTGTCCCGCAATCTGCTGAGCGTGCGCAACGAACGTACGCAACTGCGCACCAACCACCTGTGCGTGATCGCCGCCGCCGCGCTCGCCCTCGTGCTCGGCCTGACCAGGCCGGGGCTCCTGTCCGACCTGCTGCTCCTCACCTACGGAGGCCTCACCCAGCTCGCCCCGGCGATCGTCATGGGCCTGGCGAAGAAGGTCCGTCTGGATGCCGTGCCCGCGCTGCTCGGCATCCTGACCGGCGTCGGCGTCCTGATCTGGCTCACGTTCGGAGGTGTGGACGTCGGCACGGTCGACACGGGGCTGATCGCGCTCGTCCCGAACCTGGTGGTGACGGCGGCGGCTCAGCTCGTCGTGCGCTCCCGCTCCCTGGCCGCCGTACCGGCCGAGGCCAACTGACCGGCAGCCGGGCGCCGTCGCGCGGTGTGGGGCCGCGCGCCCGGCGCCCGGCTGCCTCGTGCCCTACTCCACCCACCTCACCTACCTCACCCTCAACTCCCTTACGGGCTCGGGCTTTTCACCGTCCTCGGTGACGCGCACGTACCGGGCCGTGTGCCCCGGCGTGAAGGCCCGCCACGCCGCCCCGTCAGCGGATGTCGTCACCGTGTACGCGCGCGTGCCCGTCACGTCCACCCCGGACACGGTCCGGCTCGGGCCGAGGTCGACCGTGAGGGAGGCGTGTGCGGTCGCCGGGCGCCAGGCCGTGACCGGATTGCCGTCCACCGCCGCCTCCGCGTACAGGCCCGGCTCCTCGGACGTCGCCGTCGCGGTGCGGCAGCGGGCCAGGTCGGAGGTGGGTTCGAGGTCGGGGCGCCGGGTGCGCAGGACGAGCCCGTCGCGGTCGACCGTGGCGCGCCCGGCGGGCGTGACGACGGGGAACGGCTTGCCCGCCGTCAGCCTGACCGTCGTACGCTCCGGCCCGATCGCGATGTCGTACGTCCGTCCGCGCCAGGCCAGCCCGTGCAGCGTCACGCCCCTGCCGAGCTGCGGCGGCAGCGACGGGTCCAGGCGCAGGGCGTCCTCCTGGAGGCGCAGACCGGTCAGGCCGTGCGTGAACACCTGGAGGAAGCCGCCCTTCCCGGTCAGGAAGTCCTGAGCGGGCGTGCCCGAGAGCGGGTCACTGGACCCCGCCCTCGTGCCGCGCGCCTCAGAGAAGAGCCCGAACGGCTCGCGGAAGAAAGGCTTCGAGGCGCGCCGCAGGAACGTGTACGTGGCGCAGCCCGGCTCCCCGATCGACGCGGCGGCCACCGCGTGCACGGAGTCCGTCATCGCGGGCCCGTCCGGGTCGGTGTGCGCGACGTAGTAGTCGAGGGTCGCCGCCGCCGCGCCCTTCGGCATCGGCTTCCAGTCCAGCGGGTACAGCAGCAGGACCGCGTCGGCCTGCTTGATCGTCGAGCCGTTGTAGCCCTCGTACTGGAGGAAGACCCTGCGCTCGGGGTCGTACGGGATGCGGAGCCCGTCGGCGATCGTCGTCCACGCGGCCGGGGGCGCGGCCCCCACGAGCCGGGCGGCGCGGGCGGCGGAGCGCAGCGCCGTGGCCGCGACGGCGTTCGTGTAGACCCCGTCGTCGACGCCGTTGCTGTACTCGTCGGGGCCCGCGACGTCCTTGACGGAGTACGAGCCGTCGGCGTTCTTCGTGACGCGTGAAGTCCAGTATTCGGCAAGGCCCTTGAGGAGCGGCCGGCCACGCGAGCGCAGCCAGGCGCGGTCGCCCGTGGCCAGGTAGAACTGCCAGGCGGCGAGCGCGATGTCGCCCTGGAGGTGGTTCTGGGTGACGCAGTGCGGCGGGAACCAGCTCTGGCACTCCGTCCACAGGGCGCCGCGGCTCGCGCTGGTCCACGGGTACATGAGGCCCTCGACCGACGTCTTGCGGGCGTTGTCGGCGGCCGCCTCGCGCGTGCGGTAGCGGTATTCGAGGACGGGGCGCGCCAGTTCGGGCCGGTCGGCGAGCAGTGCGGGGAACATCCACGTCTCGGCGTCCCAGAAGATCATGCCGGCGTAGGCGTCGCTGGTGAGCCCGGAGGGCGCGACGCTGTCGCGGCCACCGGTGCGCACCGCCGTGAGGAGCCCATACCGCGCGGCCCGCACCTGTTGCTGCAGATCAGGGCGGTCCGGCACCTCGATGTCCGACGTCCACAACGTGCGCCAGGCCGCGGTGTGTTCGCGCAGCAACTCGTCCCATCCGGCGGCTGCCGCCTGCCGGGAGGCGCGGACGGCCGAGTCGTGCGGGGTGCGGGAGGTGAGAGAGGTGTCCACCCCGACGTACTTGGTGACGGCGTACGTGCGGCCCGTGTCGACGGAGAAGGTGGCGGCCTGATGGCCCGTCAAGGTGCTGGTGCGGCCGGCCGCGCGGGTGCGGCCGGGGGCGCGCAGGGTGGAGGCGACGACGCCGTCCGTGCGGGTGCCGTCCGTGCGGAAGCCCACCGCCATCGTGCGCTTGCCCGCGGCGCCGCCGCCCGTGGGCGCGATCCGCCGGGCGCCGCGGCCGTCGATCAGGTCGGTCACGGTCGCCGCGCCGCTCCAGTGCGGCGTGAGGCGCAGCCGCACGGCCCCGGTGTGCGCGTGCGAGCGGTCGGTCAGCACGTCGTATGTCAGGTCGGTGTGCCGGCCGTCCTTGTGCGTCCAGGTCAGCGACGTACGGACGAATCCGCAGCGCAGGCTGAGGGTCTGCCGGTAGTGCGAGATCCGGCTCTCGGGGCCGTACGTCTCGTCGCCCACCGTCAGGTCGAGACCGGTCCAGTTCGGCAGCGCGGCGACGGCCTCGCGGTGCGCGGTGTTCTCGGGGCCGCGCGCGTAGAGCCCGGTGGTGAACGCCCCGTCGTAGCGCGGCGTGTAGAGCGGCCAGCCGGTCTTGCCGCCGGGCTCGTCGTAGCCCGCGCCGGACGGGGGGACGCGCACGCCGAGATATCCGTTGCCGGTGTACGCGTGATAGGCGTTCGCGGGGTCGATACGGGTGGTGGCCGGGGCCCAGGCGGGGTCGCCGGTGCATGCTCCGGACGCGGGGCCGGCGGGGCCGGGGGTGCGCGCGGGTGCGGTGGGCGCCGGGCCGGGCGTCGCCAGGGCCGCGCCCGGTGCGGCCCCGAGCACCGCGAGCGCGAGGAGGACGGTGAGGCGGGCGGGGGAGCGGCGGGATCGGGTCACGCTCCGACGATGCGGGCGGTTGCGGACGGGAGTCGGGCAACCCGCGCCGGAGGTCCCACGGATGGCGGGGGTGTTACCGGCCGCCCCCTGCCGTGACGGCCAGGAGTAAGCGTTCCTCTGCCTGGAGAACCTCTACCTGGAGAAAGTCCCTGCGTAAAGGCCCGCGCCCCAGCTTGTCATCACTTCGAGTGATTCTCTGGCCTTTGCTTGCGGCGCACAACCCAGGGTTGCGACGCTGTTGCTGTCTGTCAATCTGACGGGTCGCCATGGGTCTTAGGGAGTGCAGCCAGTGACATTCGGTGAGCAGCCGGCGTATCTGCGCGTCGCGGGTGATCTTCGCGAGAAGATCGTCAATGGATCGCTGCCACCGCACACCCGCCTTCCCTCACAGGCCAGGATCCGCGAGGAGTACGGGGTCTCGGACACCGTCGCCCTCGAAGCCCGCAAGGTGCTGATGGCCGAGGGCCTCGTCGAGGGACGCTCGGGATCGGGCACCTACGTGCGCGAGACCCCGGTCCCGCGCCGCGTCGCCCGCTCCGGATACCGGCCGACGAGCGACTCCACGCCTTTCAAGCAGGAGCAGGCCGACGAGACGGCGCGCGGCACCTGGGACTCCCGCAGCGAGCAGGCCGAGGCGAGCGGCGCCATCGCCGAACGCCTGGGCTTGCGCGCCGGGGACCGCGTGATGTGCACGAAGTACGTCTACCGGGACGCGGGAGAGGTCATGATGCTCTCCACCTCCTGGGAGCCCCTCGCGGTCACGGGGCGCACCCCCGTGATGCTCCCCGAGGAGGGCCCCCTCGGCGGCTGCGGCGTCGTCGAGCGCATGGCCGCCATCGACGTGGTCGTGGACAACGTGACGGAGGAGGTCGGCGCCCGCCCCGGCCTCGCCGAGGAGCTCATGGCGCTCGGCGGAGTGCCCGGCCATGTCGTCCTGGTCATCCAGCGCACGTACTACGCGTCGGGCAGACCGGTCGAGACGGCGGACGTCGTCGTCCCCGCCGACCGGTACCGGATCGCATACCACCTGCCCGTGAAGTGACCGATACGCGAACGCCCTGTCCGCTGGGTGTGACGGCGACTTAACGCGCGGGCGCCTCCCGTAACGCCGGGGCAATCACCGGCTGCCCCGCATCGTCATGCACGGCTCCTAACTTCCGTCCGTACCCGCAAATCGGCCGGACGACAGGAACCCTCATGACGGACACGGTCACCCGTGACACAGAGGCAGCCCCGCCGCGGCGCAGCTACGCCAAGCTCGCCGCGGACGAGAGTCGCGAGGACTTCTCGCTGCGCTACGCGCCCCACTCCTACCGGCGCTGGTCACCGACCATGGTCGCGTCCACCGCGCTCGGCGGGATCGCCTACCTCGCCGACTTCGCGATCGGTGCCTCCATCGTCTTCACGTACGGCTTCACGAGCGGGCTCGCCTCGATCCTGTGCGCGGCGACGATCATCTTCCTGACCGGCATCCCCATCGCCCGCGCCTGCGCCAAGTACGGCCTGGACATGGACCTCATCACCCGGGGCGCGGGCTTCGGCTACTTCGGCTCGACGCTCACGTCCCTCATCTACGCCTCGTTCACGTTCATCTTCTTCGCGCTCGAAGGCTCGATCATGGCGCAGGCCATGCACGAGGTCGTCGGACTGCCGCTGCCCGTCGGCTACTTGCTGACCACGCTCATCGTCATCCCGATCGTCTTCCGCGGCATGGGCGCGCTCGCCAAGGTGCAGGCGTGGACGCAGCCGGTCTGGCTCATCGGGCTCGTCCTGCCCTTCGTGATCCTGGCCTTCCACTCGCCGGGCTCCTTCGGCGACTTCACCCACTTCGGCGGCACGGAGGGTGCGGGCAGCGGGTTCTCCTGGCTCGGCTTCGGCCTCGGCACCGGTGTCGCGCTCTCCCTCATCGCGCAGATCGGCGAGCAGGCCGACTATCTGCGCTTCATGCCGGCCAAGACGGAACAGAACCGGAAGCGATGGAATCTGGCCGTTCTCGCGGCCGGACCCGGCTGGGTGATCATCGGCGCCGCGAAACAACTCGGCGGCGCGCTCCTCGCCTTCGTCGCCCTCGAAGCCGTCGGCAAGACCCACGCGCTTGAGCCCATCGCGCCGCAGGTCGAAGCGCTCAAGCCGTGGCTCGGCTCGGTCGCCCTGCCCGCCGCCGCGCTCTTCGTGGTCGTCTCCCAGATCAAGATCAACGTGACCAACGCCTACAGCGGCTCGCTGTCGTGGTCGAACTTCTTCTCCCGCATCACCCACCGCCACCCGGGCCGGGTCTGGTACATCTTCCTCAACCTCGCCATCGCGCTGACGCTGATGGAGATGAACATGTTCGCGGCCCTGAACAAGCTGCTCGGCTTCTACTCGAACGTGGGCATCGCCTGGATCGCGGCCGTCGCCGCCGACCTCGTCATCAACAAGCGCGCCGGCTGGAGCCCCAAGTACATCGAGTTCAAGCGGGCCTACCTGTACGCCGTGAACCCGGCCGGCTTCGGCGCCATGGTGATCGCGTCGACCGTGTCGATCGTCGCGTTCTTCGGGGTGTTCGGTGAGTACGCGGAGGCCTTCTCGACGTTCATCGCGGCCGGACTCGCCCTGACTCTCTGCCCGTTGATCGCCTGGGCCACCAAGGGCAGGTACTACCTCGCCAGGCCCAACCCCGTGAACGGGCCCGACGTCGAGATCGCCGACATCACGGCGACCCACTCGTGCAGCGTCTGCGATACGGCGTACGAACTCCCCGACATCGCGGACTGCCCTGTCCGGTCGGGCCCCATCTGCTCGCTGTGCTGCTCGCTCGACGCGGAGTGCGGCGACGCGTGCCGCAAGCAGCCGCAGGCAGGACCGGTACTGATGCCGATGCCGACGGTGCGTACGGGCTGACGCCCGGAGCGGGGAAGCCACGAAACATCCAGGGGGCGCACTCATCGGAGCGCGCCCCCTGTGGATTGGCTGGTTGCGTATCTCTTTGTGCCAATGCGTATCCGCTGCGTGAAGGTCAGGCGTACGCTCGGGCATATGCGGAGTGGGGTTTCCTCAGAAAGCGGGGCGCTGTGCGAGCCGGGGTCGGGGAGTGGAGGGGCGCGATGAGCGAGGGCACGACCACACTTCCGTGGCTCGTCATACGCCAGGACGACAACGGCAACCGCTATCGCGTCGGCAGGTATGCGACCAGGGCGGAAGCCCAGAAGATCGCCGACAGTCTCGACGGCCGCGGCCACAAACAGCTCTACTGGGTCGAGCGCCTGGGCCAGGCACAGAACGGCGCCGCGCGTTGACGTCCGTCCGTGCGTCGTAGGCTCCGGCGCATGACTGAACCGACCGTCGTCGTCGCGGCGGCCCTCCATGAGAGCGGCTCCCTGCTGGCCGCGCGACGCAGTGCGCCCCCCGAACTCGCGGGACGCTGGGAACTTCCCGGCGGCAAGGTCGAACCCGGCGAGGACCCGCGGCAGGCTCTCGTACGGGAACTGCGCGAGGAGCTCGGGATCGGCGCGGAGCTGGTGGCGCGCGTCCCGGGGGAGTGGCCCCTGAAGCCCGGATATGTGCTGCGGGTATGGACCGCGCGCCTGCTGTCCGGCCGGCCGCGCCCCCTGGAGGATCACGACGAACTGCGCTGGCTCGGGCCCGACGAGATCTGGTCCGTCGACTGGCTCGACCAGGACGTACCGGCGGTGAAGGCGGTGCTCGCGGCGCAACAGCCGTGATCCGCTGGCCGCGATCCGCGATCCGCGATCCGCGATCCGCGATCCGCGATCCGCGATCCGCAGGCCGTGATCCGGGCATCGTGCCGTCCTGGGTGCTCCGTTCGTGCCGCCGTTCGCGGAGTGTTGCTGTGAGACGGTAGCCCTCACGCCCACCCGGGTATATCCCAATTAACCCTGTGAAATCGGACACATTCCGAAGGGGTGGACGGGGTTCTACTGCTGCCTGGGAAGTGATCGGAGTGATCGACACCGACGCGGAGTGCGCCGAGTGGTTCTTCCCCGAGGAGCCGGGCGCAGTCCGTTCCGCTCGCGCCGCGGTCCGCGGCCAGCTCGGCGTCTGGGGGCTCGATTCGGTCGGCGACGTCACCGAACTGCTCGTCAGCGAGCTGGTGACCAACGCGGTCCGGCACGCTTCCGGTCCCATCGGCCTGCGCCTCCTGCGGTCGTCGGACCCGGCGGACACCCTGCGGGTGGAAGTCTCCGATCCCCTTCCGGATCCACCCCTCGAGCGCGTCGCGGGACCGGACGAGGAGGGCGGGCGGGGGCTCCAGCTGGTCGCGGGGTCCGCACGGCGGTGGGGGACGCGGCCCGGTGACACGGGCAAGACGGTGTGGTTCGAACTGTCGCTGCCAGGTGTGCACTGACCGGCGGCCGGGGCAGGGGGCTGGAACCGGGGGCCGGAACCGGCGGCCGGAACCGGTGGCGTCGCGCCGGTTAAGAGGAACCTTCCCTGGTTAGGAGACAGGGAGCATGCCGACCGGCGAAGGGGCCGGCCAGGAAAAGGCACGGGACAGTCGCGGATCTGGTTGTCGTCCTGTTATGCGGGGACGGGCCAAAAAGCGTCGGGACCGTGGTGTGATCGTGAACACCGTGTTGCGCGGCTCCGTAGTGCTGGATACTGCGGGCAGCCGCCCCGGTGACCGGTGCCGGACGCGGTGAGCTGGAGGGGACGGTTCGCGTGAGCGAGATACCAGCGAAGGCCATGTCGTCCGAGGACACCTCGGGCGAGGCGGCCGCGCGCGATGCGGCAGGCCCGCCCCGGGCCGAGACGTGGCAGAGCAGTCCGCCCGGCTCCATGTACGACTACATCAAGGTCGCCTCCTTCTCCATCGGGCCCGACGGCCTGATCGACCAGTGGAGCCGGCGCGCGGCGCAGCTCTTCGGCGTCTCCGCGCAGGAAGCCGTGGGCAAGGACCCCATCGAGGCGTTCGTCTCCACGCAGCTGCGCGAGCGCGGCCACCGCAAGATGGCGGAGATCCTCGACGGCCGCGAGTGGACCGGCGTCGTCCCCTTCCGGATGCCGAGGGACCGGGCGGCGGACGCGGGCGGCACCGAGTCCGGCGAGCGCGATCCGCACGTCCCTGATCAGGACGGCCCCGGCCGGCACCTCCCCGATCCGTATACGGAGGGGATAGCCGAGGTCTATGTCATGCCGACCGAGACGGAGTCCGGCGAGCACGCCGCCGTCTGCATCGTCGTCGACGTCCGGGCCCTGCGTCAGATCGAGACGGACCTCGCCGCGTCGCAGGCCATTTTCGGCCAATCTCCTTTCGGCTTCCTGCTGTTCGGCACCGACCTGAAGGTGCAGCGGACCAACCGGCCCTTCGCCGCCGTCTTCGGTGGCGGGGCCGGCGACCACCGCGGCCGCACCGTCCACGACTATCTGCCCCGCGGTGAGGCCGACCGTGTCCAGGCCGCGCTGCGCCGCGTCCTCGACACCGGCGACTCAGTCACCGACATGCAGCTCGTCGGGCCCGCGCCCGACTCCGCCGAGCGCCGCCACTGGTCGATCAACCTCTACCGCGTACACAGCGGCAGCGGCCGGCCCATCGGCGTCGCCGGGATCGCCACCGACGTCACCCGGCGGCACGCCGCCGCCCGCGAGGCCGCCCACGCCCGCCGCAACCTCGCCCTCCTCAACGAGGCGGGCGCCCGCATAGGCAACTCCCTCGACCTGGAGACCACCGCCCGCGAACTCCTCGACGTCGTCGTCCCCGGCTTCTGCGACCTCGCGTCAGTGGACCTCTACCAGGGCCTCCTCGCGGGCGACGAGTCGGCGCTCAACAGCCGCAGCCTCGCCGACGGCAGCGCCGAGCTGCGCAGGGTCGCCGCCGCGAGCGCCGTCGCCGACGTGCCCTTCCTCGAAGCGTCCGGCGGCGACGGGGTCGTCGAGGTCGGGGCCGTCCACCGCTACTCCTTCAACTCGCCCTGCGCGGACGCCCTGCGCACCGCCCGCCCCCAGTTCGTCCCCGCCGAGTCCGGCGGCCTCATCCAGTCCACGCTGGCCGTGCCGATGGTCGCCCACGACACCGTCGTCGGCCTCGCGCGCTTCGCCCGTACGAAGGGCAGCGAGCCCTTCAACGACCGCGACCGCGCCCTCGCCGTCGAACTCGCCGCCCGCGCCGCCGTCTGCATCGACAACGCGCGCCTCTACCGGCGCGAGCACGAGCGCGCCCTGATACTCCAGCGGTCGCTGCTCCCGCCGGACGACCCCGAGGCGTCCGGCCTCGACATCGCCTGCCGCTACCTCCCGGGCAACGCGGCCACCGAGGTCGGCGGCGACTGGTTCGACGTCATCGAGCTGCCGGGGCACAGAACCGCACTCGTCGTCGGCGACGTGATGGGCCGCGGCCTGCGCGCCGCCGTCGCCATGGGCGAACTGCGCACCGCCGTGAGGACCCTGGCCCTCCTCGACCTCGAACCCGCGGAGGTCCTCTCCGCGCTCGACGAGATCGCCCGCGGCCTCGGCGCGCCCGGCAGCCCGTCGTCCCCGGCCCCCGGCCCCGGCCCCGGCCGCGGCGTCCAGCAAGCCACCCGCGCCGCCCGCAGAACCGGCGACGCCGACCTCTCCGAGGTCTACCTCGCGACCTGCGTGTACGCGGTCTACGACGCCGTCACGCGCCGCTGCACCTTCGCCAACGCGGGCCATCTGCCGCCCGTCGTGGTCGAGCCCGGCGAAGGGGCGCTCATGCTCGACGTACCCCCGGGCATGCCGCTTGGCGTCGGCGGGGAGCCCTTCGAGGAGGTCGAGGTCGAACTGCCCGAGGGCGCACTCCTCGCCCTCTACACCGACGGGCTCGTCGAGTCGCGCGACCACCCCCTCGACGAGGGCCTGTCCGCGTTCCGCAGCGCCCTGGACGATCCCTCACCCGCGCTCGAAGAGGTCTGCGACCACGTGCTGACCACGCTCGACACGCACCACGGCGAGGACGACATCGCGCTGCTCATGGCCCGCGTGCAAGGCCTGCCGGCCGACGCCGTGGGCGACTGGACGCTGCCGCGCGAGCCGCGCTCGGTGGGCCGCGCCCGCGAGTTGACCCGCGCCAAGCTCACCGAATGGGACCTGGAGCCGCTCGTCGACACGACGGAACTCCTGGTCAGCGAGCTGGTCACCAACGCCCTGCGGTACGGCGAGGGCGACATCAGGCTGCGCCTCCTGCTCGACCGCACCCTCGTGTGCGAGGTGTGGGACGCGGGCCTCGTCCAGCCGCGCCGCCGCCGCGCGCGCGACACGGACGAGGGCGGCCGCGGGCTCCAGCTCGTCGGCCTGCTCAGCGCCTCGTGGGGTTCGCGCAGGACGCCGCGTGGCAAGACCGTCTGGTTCGAACTGCCGCTGCCGGACGGCGACTCGGCGGCCGTGGACCCGACGGAGGCGCTGCTCAGCCTGTACTGACCGGACGCGCGCCGCGCGGACTCACGCCGACGTCTTGAGCGCCGCCAGGCGCGCCTCGACCTCGGCCGTGTCGCCCAGACCCTCCAGCTGTTCGAACTGCGCGTCGAGCGAGGAGTCGGCGAGCTCCTGCTTGCCCAGCGCCTTGGCCTCCTCGCGGCGCACCTTCTCCTCGAAGCGGCTCAGCTCGCTGGTGGGGTCGAGGACGTTGATGTTCTTGGCGGCGTCCATCATCTGGTTCTGGGCCTGCGCCGTCTTCGAGCGCGCCACCAACTGGTCGCGCTTCGACTGGAGTTCCACCAGCTTCGTCTTCATCTGGTCGAGGCCGGACTTCAGCTTTCCGACGACCTCGTTCTGCGCGGCGATCGTCGGCTCGGCGTCCTTCGCCTCCTTCTCGGAGTTCAGCTGCCGCCCGAGCGCCACCTTGGCGAGGTTGTCGAACTTGTCGGCCTCCGCGGCGCCGCCCGCCGCCCGCAGCTCGTCGGCCTTCTTGCTCGCGGCGAGCGCCTTGCCGCCCCACTCGGCGGCCGCCTCGACGTCCTCCTTGTGGTCCTGCTCCATCATCCGCAGATTGCCGATGGTCGTCGCGACGGCCTGCTCGGCCTCGGCGATGTTGTTCGAGTAGTCGCGGATCAGTTGGTCGAGCATCTTCTGCGGGTCCTCGGCGCCGTCAAGGAGGGCATTGATGTTCGCCTTCGCGAGCTGGGTGACACGGCCGAGAATGGTCTGCTTGGTCATGAGGTGCTCCTTGCACAGGGAGGTAGGTGGGGAACGCACAGGGAGGTACGTGGGGGACTGGGGAATGCCGCCGGGTCAGAAACGTCCGCCGCCGCCCCTCCGGCCACGGGTCCCGCCCCCGCCGAAACTCCCCGGACCTCCGCCGCCGAAGCCGCCGCCCCCGCCGAACCCTCCGCCGGACCGCCCGCCGCCCAGGAGTTCGCCGAGGATGATCCCGCCGAGCACCGCGCCTCCCAGGCCCCCGCCACCACGCCCGCCCCCGCCTCCGCCTCCGTACGGATTCCCGAAGGACCGCACGTCCTGCTCGGCGAGCTGCTGCGCCTGCCGGGCCAGCGCGTCGGCCCGCTGCGCACCGGCCAGGGCGGCCGCGGGATCCGCCTCCGCCGCCGTCCGTACGTACTCCAGGTGCCGCTGCGCCTCGGCCAGACGCGTACGGGCCTCGCTGCCCACCGCCCCGCGGTGCGTGGTGATGTAGTCCGACGCCGCGCCGACGCTGCTGCGGGCCGTGAGCTCCGCCTGGTCGAGCAGGGAGCGCGCGCGTGCGGTGCCGGACTCGCGTTCGCGGGCCTCGTCCAGGGACGCGTCGAGCGCGGAGTCGGCCTGCTCCACGCGGCGCAGCGCGTCGATCGGGTCATAGGGGCCGGCCGCCATCTCCTTGCGCACGCCCGCGGCGACGGTCTCCACGCGCGCCATGCGCCCGCGCAGACCGGCCGTGGACGCGCCTTCGGTCATGCCTTCGAGGAGTCCGTGCGCGTCCGCGAGGTCGGTGTCGGACTCGGTGAGCGCGGCCGGCAGCTTCTCGGCGGCCTCGGCCAGCTCATGGCCGAGCCGGTCGATCGCGTCCACGAAGGTGCCCGCCTGGTCGACGGCCGACTCGGCGGCCCGCAGGAACACCGCGCCCTTGCCGTTGTCGCCCGCGTCGACACGACTCCGCGCCTGCCCGAGGTTCGTCGTCGCGAACTCCAGGCGGTCCTTGGCCTGCTCGATGTGGCCCGCCACGGGAAGCAGCGCGGACGGCGCGTAGTGGGAGCCGAGCCCCGTCAGCGTCTCCTGGGCCGCCGCGGTGCGGGCGGCCAGGTCACGGGCGGCGAGCTCCGCGTGCGCGAGCGCCTCGGGGGCGGTGCGCTCCAGGGCCCGCAGCCGGTCGAAGTCCGCGGCCTCGGCGTCGAGCCTGCGCCCCGCCTCGGTGCAGCGGCTGATGATCTCGTCCAGCATCCGCCGCTTCGTCGTGTCGTCCTCGGGGTGGGCGTCGTCGAGCTGCTGGCGGAGCCGGAAGGCCGCCGTCAGCTCCGACTGGGCGTACGCCACCGCCTCGGTGAACGGCTTGACGGCCTCGTCGCCGAACTGCGCGGTGGCAAAGCCGAGTTCCTCCGTACTGGTGCGGATCGAGTCGTCGCTCTCCACCAGCATCTGCCTGGCCCGCTTGTCCAGCTCGGGCAGCGGCGTGACCCGCGGTCCCCCGCCCCAGCCGCCGCCGGGTGTGGTGCGGGTGTTCGTACGCCTCCTGCGGCGGGTGTACGTGAACGCCGCGAGGGCGCCCGCGCCGCCGACCACGACGAGGGGCAGGGCGAGATCGGCCGCGCTGGGACTCGTGTCCGAGCCGCCGGGGTCGGCCGGGCCCGGGGTGATCGACGGGGCGGGTACGGGGCTGCCGGCGAGCGTGGCCGAGATGCCGTTCGCCGCGCCGATCGCGGCGCCCGCCCAGTCGTTCCTGCGCAGCGCCGGTTCGATCGCGGTCTGCGCGACGTCCCGGAGCTGCGCGTCGGTGAGCTGGGAGTCCTGGTCGACGGAGTAGGCGTACCGCCGGTCGTGCGTGGCGACGGCGAGGAGCACGTCGCCCAGGCCGAGGCCGTTCTTGGCGGCCGTGTCGTTCGCCCAGTCCTGGGCGGAGCGGCCGGAGAAGTCGCGTACGTAGACCACGAAGAGCTGGATGTTGCGCGCACGGTCGAGCGAGTCGAGGGCGGAGGCGACAGCGGGCTTCCGGTCGCGGAGGGCGTCCACCTTGTCGGTGATCTGGCCGGTCCTCGACAGGGTGACGGGGTCGTCGGCGCGGGCGGTCGTGGCGGGCAGCAGTGTCCAGCAGAGCGCGAGCACGGCGGCCACGGCCGACCGCGCGGCTATCCGTACCGGACGGGGGCGACTCGGAGGCGGCGTCACAGTTGGGAGCGTATGACCGGATCTGGGGTGCCGCTACCGGTACGCCCCACGGCATGACGGGCGCGGTACCGGACGGGAGGCCGGCCGCGTCTCGCCGGGGCGGCCGCGTTCTCAGCCGGTCCGCCGCCCTTCACGAGTCTTCGCTTCACGAGTCGTCGCTTCGTGAGTCTGCGCTTCACGAGTGGCTTGATCTTCCGCCGGGATATCGAGAATGCCGAGGAAGGCGGTCGCCGCCGGTGTGCGGCCGGAGCGGCTCCAGATGGCGTACTCGACGCGGGCCGGCGCGTCGGAGACGTCGACGGTGACGACACCGCCGACCTGAGGCGCGTAGGCGGAGGGAAGCATGGCCACGGCGAGGCCCGGCCCGACGAGTTGAGCGATGTAGTCGGCGGTGGTGACCTCGAAGGCGACGTCACGGACGAGACCGGCGGCCGAGAACGCCAGGTCGGTCTGCGCGCGGCCGGCCGTCCCGGCCGGGAAGTCCACGAAGACCTCGGAGGAGAGCCTGCGGAGGTCGACGGCCGGTTCGCCGGCGAGCGGGTGGTCCGGCGAGACCACGGCGACCAGCCGGTCACGGGCGAGTTCATGGGCGGCGACGCCCTGGGCCCGCGCCGTTGTCGGCAGCCCGAGGAAGGCCACGTCCAGCTCTCCCTGCTTGACCTGCTCGACGAGGTCGTTGCTCGCGCCCACGTTCAGGCTGATGCGTACGTGCGCGTGCTGTCGGCGGAAATCCCGCAGCGCACCCGGGATGTCGACCGCGGTGACCGTGGGGATCAGGCCTACGGCGAGCCGCCCGCGCACCTCTCCGACCGCCGCGGCGACCTCGGCGGCCGCGCGGTCGGCGGCGTCCAGGCACTGGCGGGCGGCCGGGAGGAACGCTTCGCCGGCCGGCGTGAGCCGCACCCGGCGGCTGGTGCGCTCGAAGAGCCTCGCCCCGAGTTCCCGTTCCAGGCCGGCGATCTGGTGACTGAGGGCGGACTGGACGACCAGGCACCGCTCGGCGGCCCGGGTGAAGTTGCGCGTCTCGGCGACGGCGAGCACATAACGCATCTGCTGAAGCTCCATTGATCCATCGTGAATCGAGATCAATGAAGTGACAAGCATGTGTTGGACTCATCGATCGAGTCCCGGCGAGACTTCGGTACATGACAAGCCGAACCGTGCAACGGGCTCCCGGCGGAGCCGGCGGCACCCTCCACGGGACCATGGCCCGCACCGCCCTGACCGCGCTCGCGCCCTCTGTGTGGGGCACGACCTACATCGTCACCACCCAGTTCCTTCCCCCGGGACACCCCCTGTTCGCGGGATTCCTGCGCGCGCTGCCCGCCGGGCTGATCGCGCTGGCGCTCACCCGGAAGCTGCCGCGCGGAGCCTGGTGGGGGAAGGCCGCGGTGCTCGGCGTGCTGAACATCGGCCTGTTCCTCCCGCTGCTGTTCATAGCCGCCGAGCGCCTGCCGGGAGGCGTCGCCGCCACCTTGTCGGCCGCCCAGCCGCTCATCGTCGCCGTCCTGGCCGTGACCGTGCTCCACGAACGCCTCTCCGCCCGGCGCCTTCTGTGGGGCGGGGCGGGTGTCGCCGGGGTCGCCCTGGTGGTGATCGGGCCGAACGCGGCACTCGACACCGCCGGGATCGCCGCGGGCCTCGCCGGGGCGGCCACGATGGCCCTCGGCGTGACGCTCACCAAACGCTGGGGACGCCCCGACGGCGTCAGTCCCCTCGCCTTCACCGGCTGGCAACTCACCGCCGGAGGCATGTTCCTGACGCCCCTGACCTTCCTCGTCGAGGGAGCGCCTCCCGCGATCGACCTGCACGCCGCTCTCGGCTACCTCTGGCTGGGCCTGGTCGGCGGTCTGATCACCTTCGTGCTGTGGTTCCAGGGCATCGCCGCGCTGCCGGTCACGTCGGTCGCCGTCCTCGGCCTGTTCTCCCCGCTGGTCGCCGCCGTTCTGGGCGCCGTCGTGCTCGGCCAGACCCTCGGCCCGGTCCAGCTCGCCGGGTTCGGCCTCGCCCTCGCCTCGATCGTCGCGGGGCAGCTCCCCGGGCCCACCCGTTCACCCGACGCCACTTCGGCGCCCGGCACTTCAACACCCCCGACTTCAACACCCGCACCGGAAGGGACCCCGCGATGAGGATCGCCGTCATCGGAGCCGCAGGAATGGTCGGCTCACGTGTTGTCACCGAAGCCGTGAACCGGGGCCACGAGCTTGTCGCGGTGTTCCGCAGCAAGCGGCCGGCCGACCTGCCGCCCGGCGTGACCGCAGTCCAGGGCGACGCGACCGACCCGCACGCCATGAGCCGACTGCTCGACGGCGTCGACGCGATCGTGGCCGCCACCCGCCCTGTCCCCGGGTACGAACACACCGCCGCCCCGACCACGACGGCCCTGCTCGACGCGGCCGCGGCGGCCCGGACGCGGATCCTCGTCGTCGGCGGAGCCGGACCCCTGCTGAACCCAAGAAGCCCTCACCTGCTGGTCCTCGACAGTCCCGAGTACGTTCCGCAGCAATGGCGCACGATCGCCGCAGCCAGCACCGCGCAGCTGGACGCCTGCCGGGCGCATCCGGCCGACTGGATCTACCTCAGCCCGCCCGCTGTCCTCGAACCCGGACACCGCACCGGAAAGTACCGGCGCGGCACCACCACCCTCATCACCGGCGCCGACGGCGCGTCCCGGATCGCGGCCGAAGACCTTGCGGTGGCCGTCCTCGACGAACTCGAGAGCCCGAGCGAAGACAGGCACTTCACCGTCGGCCACTAGTGCGTCTCGCCTGGCCCCCCGGAGTTGCCCAGCCATCCGAATCCGCATCGTTATCGGCGGCCTCTCCTGTGAAACCGCTGCTCATCGTAGGTTTCCGGGATGACGTACGGATCCCGGGCCGCGGGCGGCGCGATCAGTGAACCGGAGCTTGTGGTGTCCGGCGGCGGGACGGTTCCCGCGGAGCCGGCACCCGGCACCCGGCGCCGGCCCGGACGCTCCCTCGGCCCGCTGCTCGTCGGCGCGGTGGCCGCGTCCGCCGTCTGGGGGGCCGGCCTCTACGCCTTCGGCGCGCCGGGCCCCGACCTCAGGGGTTACCGGGTGAGCGACCGCCTCTGCTCGCTCCTCACGATGCCGAACCTCGCGACGGTCCTCGACCGCGGGTCCCGCTGGGAGTCGACGGAGAGTGCGCATCCGGCCGTGGACACGGCGGACTGTTCGGGGCAGCTGGAGCGCAAGGAAGGGTCGGCGCGGGCCGCGACGCTGACGGCGTCCGTGGTTTTGCACAAGAGCGTGAGCTCGGCGGAGGAATTCGACGCGGCGAGGGCGACGGCGGCCGAGCGGATACCGGGGCGGGCGGACGTCCGTACGGTGACCGGGCTCGGGGACCGGGCGTACACGGTCGTCCACGGGCGCACGGCGGAGGTCCATGTCCTGGACGGGGACGCGGAGTTCGCACTGGGCGTGACCGTCGAGAGGACCGGTGGCCGCGTCACGCCGGCGCGGCTGCGACCGCTGGTGGCGGGGGACGTGGACACGCTGATGCGCCGCCTCGACGGGGGCACGCGGTAGGGGCTCACCCGGCGTCGCGCAACGCCGGACCGCCCGACCGCTCAGCGGTGCGGCACGGGTTACCTGATCAACGCGTGCAGCAGCGTGAACGTCTGGTTGTTGGCCATCGGGCGATGGCTCGACTCCCGGCTGTTCTTCCAGCTCATCGTCACCAGAGGCGTGTCCCCCTCGCCGACCGTCACCTTCGTGCCGGCGTACGCCTTCCCGGGCCCGGTCTCCTTGCGCAGCGCTTTCGCGGTTCGTTCGGCCGCATTCCTCGACGAAGTCAGCGCGCAGAGCTTCTCGGACGAGGTGCCGTCGCCGGCGAGGCGACCCCCGATCCCGGACAGCACGACCCCGCCGCCCTGCTTCCGCTTCCCGTAGAACGTCGCTTCGTACACGTCTCCCATGCACGCGCTGACTGCCGTGTACGCCTTGTCGTCGGCCGGCGTCCTGTCCGGGGCGGTGAGGGGGAGCTTCGGGGACTTGGACCGATGCGTGACGCGGACGGTGTCGGAGACGTCGACGGCGACGCTGCCCGACTTGCGCAGGCTGACGCCCCCGTCGCCCTCGGCGGCCGTGTATCCGTGCTTGGTCATCGCGCGCCGAACGGCCTCAGTGTCGAACTTCCCGGACAGGAGTGAAGAGCCGTCGCCCACCATCAGCGACGTGTCCACGTCCTTGTCGTCGAAGCCCCAACCGTCCTTCAACGAGCCGCCGGTGTAACCGAGTTGGGTGCGCTCCTGGATCCCGTAGCCGCTGAGGACCATGTACTGCTTGCGGTCCTTCGCGTACAGCTTCCGGGCCGTCGGCACGTCGATGTACGTGATGGTCTCGTCGCCCGCCGACGCGGGCAGTGTGCTCAGTGCCCGCGTCAGGCCTGAGCCCGCCGAGCCGCCAGAGTCGTCCACGCCGTCACCCGACGAGCAGCCCGTCGTCCCCGTCGCCAGCACCCCGGCGAGCACAAGCGTCCCGAGAACCCCCGCAGAATTCCGCATGCGCCGCAGTCTGGCACAGCGGCCGAGGGGTCACCCCTTGCGGCGCCGAATCCGGTCCCCCAGCCACACCACCGGGTCGTACTTGCGGTCAACTGCCCTTTCTTTCAAGGGAATCAGCGCGTTGTCCGTGATGTGGATGCCCTCCGGGCAGACCTCCGTGCAGCACTTCGTGATGTTGCAGTAGCCGAGGCCGTGGTCCTCCTGGGCCGAACGCTTGCGGTCGAGGCCGGAGTCCGACGCCGCGTCGAGGGGGTGCATGTCCAGCTCGGCGACCCGCATCAGGAAGCGCGGGCCGGCGAACGCCGCCTTGTTCTCCTCGTGGTCGCGCACCGCGTGGCACGTGTCCTGGCACAGGAAGCACTCGATGCACTTGCGGAACTCCTGTGAGCGGTCCACATCCTCCTGCTGCATGCGGTACTCGCCCGGCCCGACCCCGGCCGGCGGGACGAACGCCGGGATCTCGCGGGCCTTCGCGTAGTTGAAGCCGACGTCCGTGACGAGGTCACGGACCACCGGGAAGGCGCGCAGGGGCGTCACCGTGATGACGTCCTCGCGGTCGAAGACCGACATGCGGGTCATGCACATCAGGCGGGGCCTGCCGTTGATCTCCGCCGAGCACGAACCGCACTTGCCCGCCTTGCAGTTCCAGCGGACCGCGAGGTCGGAGGCCTGGGTCGCCTGGATCCTGTGGATGATGTCGAGGACGACCTCGCCGTCGTTCACCTCCACGGAGAAGTCCCTCAGGTCACCGCCCTCGGCGTCCCCGCGCCAGACCCTGAAACGCGCGTCGTACGAACTCACTCGTAGAGCTCCTCTTCGGCGAGGTACTTGACCAGCTCTTCCTTCTCGAAGAGGGCGAGCAGGTCCGGGCGGATGGGCTCGGTGGTGTCGTGCACGAGGTCGATCTGGCCCCGGACCGGGTCCGTGGCGGCGAGGCCGCCGGTCGGGTCGACGAGCCGGCACAGCAGGTTGGCGCGCCGCCAGCCGCGGTCCATCGTCGGGTGGTCCTCACGGGTGTGGCCGCCGCGCGACTCCGTGCGCTCCAGCGCGGCCCGCGCGATGCACTCGCTGACGAGCAGCATGTTGCGCAGGTCGAGCGCGAGGTGCCAGCCGGGGTTGAACTGGCGGTGCCCCTCCACCCCGGCCCGCCGCGCCCGCAGCCGCAGTCCGGCGAGCCGGTCGAGCGCCTCGGCCATCTCCTCCTCGCGCCGGATGATGCCGACCAGGTCGTTCATCGCCTGCTGAAGCTCCTGGTGGAGCGTGTACGGGTTCTCGGCGACGCCCCCGTCCGGCGGACCCTCCGCGGAGAACGGGCGCAGCGCCTCCGCCGCCGCCGTGTCGACCTGGTCCGCGTCGACGTCAGGGCGCTCGTCGAGCCCGGCCGCGTACTCGGCCGCGTGCAGTCCGGCCCGTCGGCCGAAGACGAGGAGGTCGGACAGCGAGTTGCCGCCGAGACGGTTCGAGCCGTGCATGCCGCCCGCCACCTCGCCGGCCGCGAACAGGCCCGGCACGCCGCGCGCCGCCGCCGTGTCCGAGTCGACGGCGATGCCGCCCATCACGTAGTGGCAGGTCGGGCCGACCTCCATGGGCTCGGCCGTGATGTCGACGTCGGCCAGCTCCTTGAACTGGTGGTACATCGACGGCAGCCGGCGCCGGATGCGCTCGGCCGGCATGCGCGTGGAGACGTCGAGGAAGACGCCGCCGTGCGGGGACCCGCGGCCCGCCTTCACCTCGGAGTTGATGGCGCGCGCCACCTCGTCGCGGGGCAGCAGCTCGGGCGGGCGCCGGTTGTGGTCCGGGTCGTCGTACCAGCGGTCGCCCTCGTCCTCCGACTCGGCGTACTTCTCCTTGAAGACGTCGGGGACGTAGTCGAACATGAACCGCTTGCCCTCGGAGTTGCGCAGGACCCCGCCGTCGCCGCGCACCGACTCCGTGACGAGGATGCCCTTCACCGACGGCGGCCAGACCATGCCCGTCGGGTGGAACTGGACGAACTCCATGTTCAGCAGCGGCGCCCCGGCGAGGAGCGCGAGCGCGTGGCCGTCGCCCGTGTACTCCCACGAGTTCGACGTCACCTTGAACGACTTGCCGATGCCGCCCGTGGCGAGCACCACGCTCGGCGCCTGGAGGACGAAGAAACGGCCGCTCTCACGCTCGTAGCAGAAGGCGCCGGAAACCCTCTCGCCCTCCTTGAGCACGCGGGTGACCGTGCACTCCTGGAAGACCTTGAGGCGTGCCTCGTAGTCGCCGAACTCCTTGAAGTCCTCCTGCTGGAGCGCCACGATCTTCTGCTGGAGCGTGCGGATCAGCTCAAGGCCCGTGCGGTCACCGACGTGCGCGAGGCGCGGGTACTCGTGCCCGCCGAAGTTGCGCTGCGAGATCCGGCCGTCCGCCGTCCGGTCGAACAGGGCGCCCCAGGTCTCCAACTCCCATACACGGTCGGGTGCTTCGCGCGCGTGCAGCTCGGCCATCCGCCACTGGTTGAGGAACTTGCCGCCGCGCAGCGTGTCACGGAAGTGGACCTGCCAGCTGTCGCCGGAGTTCACGTTCCCCATGGCCGCGGCGATGCCGCCCTCGGCCATCACGGTGTGCGCCTTGCCGAAGAGGGACTTGCAGATCACGGCCGTACGCGCGCCGCGCTCGCGCGCCTCGATCGCCGCGCGCAGGCCCGCACCGCCCGCCCCGACCACGACAACGTCCCACTGCTGCCGCTCCACTTGAGACATCAGAAGTGCCACCCCATCTAGAAGAAGCGCGGATCGTCGAAGGCGCCGGACGCCAGCAGGAACACGTAGAAGTCGGCGAGCGCGACGCTGATCAACGACGCCCAGGCGAGCAGCATGTGACGGTTGTTCAGCTTTCCGACCCACTGCCACATCCGGTAGCGCACCGGGTGCTTGGAGAAGTGCTTGAGCTTGCCGCCGACGATGTGCCGGCACGAGTGGCAGGACAGGGTGTACGCCCAGATCAGCGTGATGTTCAGCAGGAAGACGAGCGTGCCGAGACCCATGTGGCCCCACTCGTACCGCTCGTTGCGGAACGAGAGCACGGTGTCGTACGTGAGGATTCCCGCCACGAGGATCGCCGCGTAGAAGAAGTACCGGTGGATGTTCTGCAGGATCAGCGGGAAGCGGGTCTCGCCCGTGTACTTCTTGTGCGGCTCGGCGACCGCGCAGGCGGGCGGTGACGCCCAGAACCCGCGGTAGTAGGCCTTCCGGTAGTAGTAGCAGGTCAGCCGGAAGCCGAGTGGGAAGATCAGGATGAGCAGGGCGGGGGACAGGCCCCACCAGCCGCCGAATATCTCCCAGTTGGGGCCCGCGTGCATCGGCTTGCAGTTCTGCGCGATGCACGGGGAGTAGAACGGCGAGACGTACGGCGCGTGGTAGTAGTCCGCGTTCGCGAAGGCCCGCCAGGTCGAGTAGACGATGAAGGCGAGCAGTCCCGCGGCGGTACTGGCGGGCGCCAGCCACCAGCGGTCGGTGCGCAGGTGCCCGGACGCGATCGCGGCGCGCGTCCTGTCCCGGACGCCGTGCGCGCCCGCTTGGGGATGGGGTTCCGTGCCGGTGGCCAACGAAGCCTCCGCTCAGAGGGTCAGGGGGCGTGCCGGTCCCGGACGCCGAGTCCTTCGTCGTCCGAGTCGGTCCAGAGCGTGCTGTCGTACGGGGTGTCGGGGACGGGTACGAGCTCGGGCCGGCGCGGTGGCGGGGCGCCTGCCGCGGCCGCCCGCAGCAGGGCGACGCTCTCGCGCAGATGGTCGGCGTCGGTGCGTACGCGCCGTACGTCGAGGCCGCCGTCGAGCTGCCGCTCCAGGCGCCCCACGGTCCGGCACAGCTCGTCGAGGCAGCGCTCGGCTGCCGCCAAGTCGTCGTTCAGGGACATGACTTGCCCTCGCTTCCGCTGGTGCGGCGGAGATGCTCATGCGCCTGCGAGTGTCGCGCGTCACATCACGCCTTGTGAAGGGATCTGCGCGGATTCCTGAAGCGTGCGTCGGCGTGCGCCCCGTTTTTGCGCCTCCCGGGCGGGGCCGCGCGAGTGCGACAGGCCCCCACCCCGATCGGCGCCGCATTGGGCCGCACGAGTGGGGTTCCGGGCGGATATCGCCGTGTCGTCGCCACCCGTCGAGAGGCACCGCCTTCAGTGGGGCGATAGATGTGATCAGCTCCATATACCGCCAAACGTGATCAAACCCGGTCCAGTCCTGGTAAGCGGGCGGCCGGGCTAGCCCCGGAGGTACTCGTGATGTCCCATGACGGCGCCACATCGCGCCCCGCCAGGCGTCCCGCGCGGCGTCCCGTCCTGCGCTCGGCCGCGTTCCTCGTGTCGGGGGCACTCGCGGTGACGGCCCTGGCCGGCTGTGGCTCGGGCGATGACGACGACGAGTCCAGCAGCCCGGCCGCCGCCCAGGACATCGCGTCCACGGCCCGCGGCGACGTCGCCGACGGCGGCACCCTGCGCTGGGCGGTCGACGCCCTGCCGGGGACCCTCAACTCCTTCCAGGCCGACGCCGACGCGGGCACGACCCGCGTCTCCGGAGCCGTGCTTCCGTCGATGTTCCGGCTCGACAAGCAGGGCAGGGCGGTGCGCGACCCGGACTTCCTGGAGAAGGCCGAGGTCATCGAGACCGAGCCCAAGCAGGTCGTCCTGTACAAGCTCAACCAGCAGGCGGTGTGGAGCGACGGCCGCGAGATCGGCGCAGCGGACTTCGCCGCCCAGTGGCGCGCCCTGTCCGGCAAGGAATCCGCGTACTGGACGGCCCACAACGCGGGCTACGACCGCATCGAGAAGATCGAGCGCGGCAAGAACAACCTGGAGGTGCGGGTCACTTTCGCCAAGCCGTACGCGGACTGGCGCTCGCTGTTCTCGCCGCTGTATCCCAAGGACGTCATGGGGACCCCGGACGCCTTCAACGAGGGAGCCCGCCGCAAGCTCAAGGTCACCGCGGGTCCCTTCTCGATCAAGGACATCGACCAGGGCGCCAAGGACGTCACGCTGGTGCGCAACCCGCGCTGGTGGGGCCGTCAGGCCAAGCTGGACAAGATCGTCCTGCAGGTCGTGCCCCGCGAGAAGCGGGCCGACGCGCTCGTCGCGGGGAAGATCGACCTCGCCGCCGTCGACCCGCAGGACGCGTCCCGCATCACCCGCGCCGGCGGCGACAAGGACACCTCGGGCCCGCTCGCCCAGGGCCCCGACGCCGCGCGCACGCCTGCCGAGAACGAGGAGGCGGCCGGCCAGGGCGTCGAGGCCCGTAGGGCTGCCGAGAAGGACGAGCAGGGACAGACGGGCCTGGGCGGCTACGTCGTCCGCAAGTCCCTCGAACCCGCCTTCACGCAGCTGGCGCTGAACGGCTCCGAGGGCCCGCTGGCCGACGAGCGCGTGCGCCGCGCCGTGGCCCGCGCCATCGACCGCAAGAAGCTCGCCGAGGTCGTCCTCAAGCCGCTCGGCCTGCCCGCGCACACGGTCGGCAGCCATCTCGCCCTCGCGGGGCAGCAGGCGTACGCCGACAGCAGCGGCGCCCTCGGCAGCCAGGACACCGCGGAGGCCCGTGCGCTGCTCTCGGACGCGGGCTGGGTGCAGGGCGGTCCCCTGAAGAAGGAGACCGAGAAGACCAAGCCGAAGACGGCCGGCAGCAAGGCCGACGGCGAATCCGGCAGCGAAGGCAAGAAGGGCGCAGAGGACAAGAAGGGGGCCGTCTCCGAGGACTCCGACGACGGCACGTACATCGTCGGGGAGAGCGACCAGAAGCCGGGCGACGGGCAGACGTCGCTGTTCGCCCCCGAGCGCGCCGCCGCCATCCAGCACGCGGCGCTCCTGCACCAGGCCGACGCGCAGAAGCTGCGCGAGGTCGACAAGGAGAAGAAGCACGCCGAGCAGTACGCGAAGGAGGCCGCCGAGCGAGGCGGCGCCCCGGGCGCCTACGCCCCGAAGGGGACGCCCGCACCGGCCGGTGCCCCCGCCGGTCCGCTCGCCAAGGACGGCAAGCCGCTGACGCTGCGCTTCGTGCTCCCGTCGGGCCCCGGCTCGGACTCGCTGCACGCGGTCGCGGACCGGATCTCGCAGATGCTGGCGAAGATCGGCATCCGCACGGAGACGTCGAAGGTCACCGACGCCAGCTACTTCAAGGACCACATCGCGTCCGGGCAGTACGACATGGCGCTCTACTCGTGGCCCGCCTCGGCCTTCCCGGCCACCGACGCCCGCCCGATCTACGCCAAGCCGGTGCCGGCGGCGGACGGCTCGCTCACCGTCGAGCAGAACTACACCCGGGTCGGCACGGACCACATCGACCAGCTCTTCGACCAGGCGATCGGTGAGCTCGACGAGGGGGAGGAGCGCTCCCTGGTCAAGCAGGCCGACGCCCGTATCTGGGCCGCAGCAGGATCGATTCCTCTCTTCCAGCGCCCGGAACTGGTGGCCGCCCGCCGCACCGTCGCCAACGCGGGAGCCTTCGGCTTCCAGGAGCCCGAGTACGAGGACATCGGCTTCCTGAAGCCGGGTGCGCGGCCGGGTGCCGAGCCGAACGTCTCCGGCTCGGCGAGCGGGTCGGTGGAGTCGCCCGCGAGCCAGTCCGCGAGCCTGTCCGAGAAGTGACGCACATCGCACCCTGAGTGCCCGGAAGAGACTCCGAGAGTCCCTGGGTGATCTTCCGGAAGATCACCCAGCTCAGATCTGGCTCAAGTCCCTTGCCCGCCGGCCGTCCGGCGGGCAAGGTTCGTTTCACCACTGACCTGCGGTTTCTCCGGGGCGTCCCCCACGCTTCTCCGCGGCGTTCACTCACTGTGCATCCCTGACCCCAGAGCCCCAGAAGGCCTGCCCGGCCGAAGCCACGTACGATGGGGTGAGGCCGTGGCGTGTCCAGCCCGGCAGGGCGCGTGTACGAAGAGACGTACGCGCAGCCGTCCACTCACTCCGGGAGTACGCCGCAATATGGCCACGCGCCACGACATCCGTAACGTCGCCATCGTCGCCCACGTCGACCACGGCAAGACCACGCTGGTCGACGCCATGCTCAAGCAGGCCGGCGCCTTCGCGGCGCACGCCGCCGAGTCGCTCGACGACCGCATGATGGACTCGAACGACCTGGAGCGTGAGAAGGGCATCACGATCCTGGCCAAGAACACGGCGGTCAAGTACCACCCGAAGGATGGCGGCGAGGCCATCACGATCAACATCATCGACACCCCCGGCCACGCCGACTTCGGTGGTGAGGTCGAGCGCGGCCTGTCGATGGTGGACGCGGTCGTGCTGCTCGTCGACGCCTCCGAGGGCCCGCTGCCGCAGACCCGCTTCGTGCTGCGCAAGGCCCTCGCGGCCAAGATGCCGGTCATCCTGTGCATCAACAAGACGGACCGTGCCGACTCCCGGATCGCCGAGGTCGTCGACGAGACGTACGACCTGTTCCTGGACCTGGACGCGGACGAGGACCAGATCGAGTTCCCGATCGTCTACGCCTGCGCCCGTGACGGCGTCGCCTCGCTGACCAAGCCCGAGGACGGCACCGTCCCGCAGGACAGCGAGAACCTCGAGCCGTTCTTCAACACGATCCTGGCGCACGTGCCGGCCCCGGAGTTCGACGAGGCCGCCCCCCTTCAGGCGCACGTCACCAACCTGGACGCCGACAACTTCCTCGGCCGTATCGCGCTGTGCCGCGTCGAGCAGGGCGAGCTGCGCAAGGGCCAGACCGTCACGTGGATCAAGCGCGACGGCACGATGTCCAACGTCCGCATCACCGAGCTCCTGATGACCGAGGCGCTCACCCGCAAGCCGGCCGAGAAGGCGGGCCCGGGTGACATCTGCGCCATCGCCGGTATCCCGGACATCATGATCGGCGAGACCCTGGCCGACACCGAGAACCCGATCGCGCTGCCGCTCATCACGGTCGACGAGCCGGCGATCTCGATGACCATCGGCGCGAACACCTCGCCGCTGGTCGGCAAGGGCGGCAAGGGCCACAAGGTCACGGCCCGCCAGATCAAGGACCGCCTCGACCGCGAGCTGATCGGTAACGTCTCGCTCCGCGTCCTCGACACCGAGCGCCCCGACGCCTGGGAGGTCCAGGGCCGCGGTGAGCTCGCGCTCGCCATCCTGGTCGAGCAGATGCGCCGCGAGGGCTTCGAGCTGACCGTCGGCAAGCCCGAGGTCGTCACCAAGCAGATCGACGGCAAGACGCACGAGCCGATCGAGCGCATGACGATCGACTCGCCCGAGGAGCACCTCGGCGCCATCACGCAGCTCATGGCGACCCGCAAGGGCCGTATGGAGACCATGACGAACCACGGTTCGGGCTGGGTCCGTATGGAGTGGATCGTCCCGTCCCGTGGCCTCATCGGCTTCCGTACGGAGTTCCTCACGCAGACCCGCGGCACCGGTATCGCGCACTCCATCTTCGAGGGCCACGAGCCGTGGTTCGGCGACCTGCGCACCCGTCACAACGGCTCGCTGGTCGCGGACCGCTCGGGCACGGTGACGCCGTTCGCGATGGTCAACCTCCAGGAGCGCGGTGTCATCTTCACCGAGGCCGGCACCGAGGTCTACGAGGGCATGATCATCGGCGAGAACTCGCGCGCCGACGACATGGACGTGAACATCACCAAGGAGAAGAAGCTCACCAACATGCGTGCGGCTTCCGCGGACACCACGGAGAACGTGGTGCCCGCCCGCAAGCTCTCGCTCGAGCAGTCCCTGGAGTTCTGCCGCGACGACGAGTGCATCGAGGTGACCCCGGAGACGGTCCGTATCCGCAAGGTCGTCCTCGACCAGAAGCAGCGTGGCCGCAGCGCCTCGCGCGCCAAGCACAGCTGATCCGTCGACAGCTGGGCCCGGGTCCCCTTCGGGGGGCCCGGGCCTTTGTCGTATGTCCTGCCGCCGTGGTGCCGTGCAGGAGTTTTTGCAGGATCATCGCCCGCACCAGGTGGTACTTCACTACCCTCGTGGCATCCTGGACGCGTTCGCGCGCGATCCACGCGCGTTGATCCGCCCGATGCGAGTCTTCCCACAGCCCTGCGCAAGGGTTCGTGATGTGCAACTCGTTTTCCAGAGGCGGTTGTCCGGAATCCGGAGTCCACTGACCGATAGATGTGTAACGAGTCCGTTTCGCAGGGATCTATCTAGGATCAGTTTGTCCGGATATTGGGCTAAGTACGCATCAGGTGTGATCGAACCGAGACCAAAACACTGTGGTCGGTCCGATTCTGATGCCAGATAGTTGAGCGCGTAGAGCTCGGGTCAATGGGTCACGCACTGTGGGGAGTGCCGACTCGCGAGCACACTGAGGCACTTTCAATCCTCGCCGTCAGGGGTGTCGGTCAGGTGGCATGTGCCTCCACTTGTAGTGAACAAAAGTGGACTCATGAGGAGGAACCCATGCGAGGTGCCACAAGCGCCATATGGGTCGCGTCGTCCCCGATGGCAGGTACAGGACTCGCGGGCAGTAGCCCATTGGCCGGCGCGCTCAAGCGCCGCGACAGTCTCTGACGGCACGGCCTGCCCGGTCGGGTCAGGTTCCCCCGGGGTGAGTTCACCCCAGTCGTAGCTCAACCGCGCGCATCCGGCCTTGGGTTGCCGTGTACCGCCCGTAGGTCGTCGTACCCCCTGGTGGCAATCCAGCTGGAGTGGCGTACGCCGTGCGACGGCCGTCGGTCCGGTGCTCCGTCCCACAGGGAGGAGCCCGCCGTGTGCCGACGACCTCCAACACCTGTGAAATGGACGAATCATGACGAGTCCAATCGAGATTGAGGGCGCCGAGACCTCTTCCGCCTTGGACAAGGACAGCGCGCCGCAGGCTGACGCGAAGGAGCCCAAGAAGCTGGAGGGGCGCAGCCCCGGACAGCTGATGTGGCGTCGCTTCAAACGGGACAAGACGGGCGTCGTCTCCGCCTTCATCGTCCTGTTCTTCTTCCTGATAGCCGCGCTCGCGCCGGTCATCTCGAAGCTGTACGGCAAGGACCCGTACACCTTCTACGGCCAGGACGACCCCACGCTCCTCAACGAGTTCAACCTGCCGGCCGGTCCCAACGGCGGTATGTCGCCCGAGCATTGGTTCGGCATCGACCCGAACTACGGCCGCGACGTGTTCTCGTACCTGCTCTACGGCATGCGTACGTCGCTCTACACGGCGCTGCTCGCCACGATCGGCATCGTCATCGTGGGTGTCCTCATCGGTCTCGTCTCGGGGTACTTCGGCGGCAAGATCGACTACTGGCTCGGGCGTCTGACCGACTTCATGCTCGCCCTGCCCAGCCAGCTGTTCATGGTCGCGGTGATGCCCGTCGTGGTCACGGTGTTCGTGGCGCCCGACGAGGAGACCCCGGTCTACATCCGCTTCCTCGCCATCCTCGGCGTGATGTGGCTCCTCACCTGGATGAGCCTGTCCCGCCTGGTGCGCGCCGTCACGCTCTCCCTGCGTGAGCGCGAGTTCGTGGAGGCGGCGAAGGTCGCGGGCGCCTCGCCCTGGCGGATCATCCGCAAGGAGCTGCTGCCCAACCTGATCACGCCGATCATCGTGCAGGGCACGTACCTGCTCCCCAGCACCATCCTCTCGGTCGCGTTCCTGTCCTTCGTCGGTGTCGGGTATCAGGACCCGACCCCCGACTGGGGCCTGATGTTCGCCACGGGTGCGGGCATCTACGAGCAGGACCCGACCTACATGTTCTTCCCGGGTGTCGCCATGGTCGTCTTCTTCGTGGCGTTCAACCTCCTCGGGGACTCCGTCCGGGATGCGTTCGATCCCAAGACGGGCCGCTGAACCCAGCCCATCCGAGGGGGAGCTGCCACCCGGGCGCCGGCCCACACCGGATGCGCCAGGCAGCACCAAAGGATCACTACTCACAGGCAGGTGGATCTAACTCCATGAGCATCCTTCGTTCGCGCACGGCGCAGGCAACGGTCGTCGCGGTGACCGCCGGCGCGCTGGCACTGACCGGCTGCAGCAGCGGCAGCAAGAGCTCCGACAAGCCCGCGGGCAAGTCCCAGAAGGACGCCCTCGCGCAGGCCAAGCCGGTCATCATGGGCACCGCCCAGCAGTCCGTCGGCCCCGCCAAGGAGGTCGCGGGTGCCCGTAAGGGCGGCACGGTCCAGGTCTACCAGGAGACGGACTTCTCCCACCTGGACCCGGGTCAGATCTACGTCTCCGACGGCGGTCTCCTCTCCAAGCTCCTCTACCGTGGCCTGACCACGTACGTCGAGGACGACAAGGGCAACTCGACGGTCGTCGGCGACCTCGCCACCGACGCGGGCAAGTCCTCGGACGGCGGCAAGACCTGGACCTACACGCTGAAGGACGGCGTGAAGGACCAGAACGGCAACGTCATCACGTCGGGCGACATCCGCCACACGTTCGAGCGCCTGTACGCCTCCTTCGAGACGGACGGCCCGACCTACGTCCAGCAGTGGCTGTCCGGCACGGGCACCGCGTACCGCAAGGCGTACGCCGGTCCGTACAAGGGCAAGCACCTGCCGGACTCGGTCATCGCGACGCCGGACGACAAGACGATCGTCTTCCACTTCCTGAAGCCGCAGACGGACACTCCGCAGGCGATGGCGATGGCCGCCTACTCGGTCGTTCCCGAGAAGACGGACACCAAGGAGAAGTACGACCAGGCGCCCGTCGCGACCGGTCCGTACAAGATCTCGGACTACAAGTCCGGCAAGAGCATGAAGCTGGTCCGCAACACCAACTGGGACCCGAAGACGGACCCGATGCGTCACCAGTACGTCGATGGCTTCAACATCGACTACAACCAGGACAAGGCCACGCAGACCAAGACGATCCTGGCCGACCGTGCCGAGGCCAAGAACGCCATCATGTTCACCGGCCAGATCGACGCCACCCAGCTGCAGAAGATCACCACCGACAAGGCGGTCATGAAGCGCACGGTGCAGGGCTACGCCCCGTACGTGTGGCAGCTGAACTTCAACATGGACCGCGTGAAGGACAAGCGCATCCGTGACGCCATCGCCCTGGCGATGCCGGCCACCGCGGCCGGCCGCGCCGACGGCGGTGCCTACGGCGGCGAGCCCGCGACCAGCCTGATGTCGCCCACCACGCCGGGCTACGACAAGACCTTCGACCCGTTCAACCGGACCAAGAAGCCGAACGGTGACATCGCCGCGGCGAAGAAGCTGATCGACGAGGCCGGCGCCAAGGGCAAGAAGCTCGTCTACGCGTACGCCAACACCCCGGTGCGTACCACCCAGGCGAACCTCATCATCAACAACCTGAAGCGCATCGGCCTCGACATCCAGAAGAAGGAAGTCGACGCCGCGACCTGGTACGAGCAGATGGGCAAGGTCAAGAACGGCTTTGACCTCTACATGACCGGCTGGGGTCAGGACTGGGCGTCCGGCAACACCGTCTTCCCGCCGTCCTTCGACGGTGCGCAGATCCAGGACGGCGCGTCGAACTACTCGCACACGAACGACAAGCACGTGAACGACGAGATCGCGCGCATCCAGAAGATCTCGGACACGGCCGAGGCGGCCAAGGAGTGGGAGAAGCTCTCCCAGTACATCACCACCAAGATCAACCCGGCTGCCCCGATCTACTACACCAAGGTGTTCCAGATCGCCGGCTCCAACGTCGGTGGCCTGCGGTACTCGACGGTGACGAGCTACACCGACCCGACCGCGGTCTACCTCAAGAAGTAGTCAGTTCAAGGCAGTTCCCGGGGATGAGGGCGCGGCGGTGCCCTCATCCCCGGGTCGCCGGCTCCCTCCTGGCCTCCCACCGCCGCCGTCCTGAGAGCAGCTCATTGCCATGCTTCGATTTCTCATACGCCGGACGCTCGGCGCAGCACTCATCCTTCTGCTGATCAGCGCCTTCACGTACTTCATGTACTTCGCCATCCCACAGGACCCGGCGACGCTCGCATGTGGCAAGAACTGCACTCCGGATGCGCTGGCGCTCATTCACAAGAACCTCGGCCTCGACAAGCCGGTCCCCGTGCAGTACTGGGACTACCTCACCGGCATCTTCGCCGGACGTGACTTCGCGGTGGGCCACTGCCCCGCACCCTGTTTCGGCATCTCGTTCCGGAACAACCAGATGGTGTGGGACACGATGATGGACCGTCTCCCGCTGACGGTGTCCCTCACCTTCGGTTCCCTCATCGTCTTCCTGTTCGCCGGTCTCGGCGCCGGCCTGCTGGCCGCCCGCTTCCGCGGCACCTGGCTCGACAAGACCTTCAGCGGCGCCTCGCTGGTCACCAGCTCGTTCCAGATCTACTTCATCGGCCCGGTCGTCATGGGTCTCCTGGTCTTCAGCACGGGCTGGCTGGACAAGCCCAAGTACGTGCCGCCCAGTGAGGATCCGTGGGGCTGGTTCATGGGTCTGCTGATCCCCTGGATCGTCATGGCGACCATCTTCACGGCCAACTACACACGTATGGCCCGCTCGTCGATGATCGAGCAGTTGCAGGAAGAGCACGTCCGCGCTGCCAAGGCCAAGGGCATGAGCAGCCGTTACGCCTTCTTCCGCTACGCCTGGCGCGGCTCGCTCATCCCGATCATCACCATCCTGGGCATGGACATCGGCGGTCTGCTCAGCGGTGGCATGGTCACCGAGCTGACCTTCGGCCTCGCCGGCATCGGCCGCCTCGCCCGCGACTCCGTCATCGGCAAGGATCTCCCCGTCCTCATGGGCGTCATGATCCTCAGCGCCGCTTTCATCATCGTCTGCAACATCGTCGTGGACGCTCTGTACGCCGTCGTCGACCCGCGCGTGCGTCTGTCCTAGGAGAACGACCGTGACCACACTCACCAAGACCGAGGACGCCCCGGCTCCCACCGGCGGCGACGCGTTCCTCTCGGTACGCGACCTGAAGGTGCAGTTCTCCACCGAGGACGGCATCGTCAAGGCTGTGGACGGGCTCTCCTTCGACATCGAGCGCGGCAAGACGCTCGGCATCGTCGGCGAGTCGGGCTCCGGCAAGTCGGTGACGAACCTGACCGTGCTCGGCCTGCACAACCGCAAGAGCACCCACGTCGAGGGCGAGATCCTCCTCGAGGGCAAGGAACTGATCACCGCCACCGAGCCCGAGCTCGAGAAGCTCCGCGGCAACAAGATGGCGATGATCTTCCAGGACTCGCTGACCGCGCTGTCGCCGTACTACACGGTGGGCCGGCAGATCTCGGAGCCGTTCCGCAAGCACACCGGGGCCAGCAAGAAAGAGGCCCGGGACCGGGCCATCCAGATGCTGGAGAAGGTGGGCATCCCCCACCCCAAGCAGCGGGTGGACGACTACCCGCACCAGTTCTCCGGCGGTATGCGTCAGCGCGCCATGATCGCCATGTCCCTGGTCTGCAACCCCGACCTGCTGATCGCCGACGAGCCGACCACCGCGCTCGACGTGACCGTCCAGGCGCAGATCCTCGACCTGCTCAAGGACCTCCAGCAGGAGTTCGGCTCCGCGATCATCATGATCACCCACGACCTCGGTGTCGTGGCGAACATGGCCGACGACCTGCTCGTGATGTACGCGGGCCGGGCCGTCGAGCGCGGCTCCGTGCGCGAGGTGCTCAAGTCGCCCGAACACCCCTACACCTGGGGGCTGCTCGGCTCCATGCCGCGCCTCAACTCGGACGTCGACGAGCCGCTGCTGCCGATCCCCGGCTCGCCGCCGTCGCTGCTGAACCCGCCGAGCGGCTGCCCCTTCCACCCGCGGTGTGCGTTCACCGACAAGGTCGAAGGCGGCAAGTGCAAGGGCGACAGGCCCTCGCTGCCGGCCGGCCGCGGCTCTGCCTGCCACCTGACGGCGGATCAGAAGCAGCAGGTGTTCATCGAGACGATTCAGCCCCGGCTGGGCTGAGCTGAAACCGGCGACTGGGGCATGACCATGAGCGAGAACAACCAGACCATCACGGCGGTCGCGGAAGCGATCCCGCAGCAGCGGGACGCGGACAGCGCACCCCTCCTCCAGGTCCACGACCTGAAGAAGCACTTCCCGATCAAGGGCGGCTTCCCGATCCGGCGGACCATCGGCGCCGTCAAGGCCGTCGACGGTGTCTCCTTCGACGTCTTCCGGGGCGAGGCCCTCGGCTTGGTCGGCGAGTCCGGCTGCGGCAAGTCGACGACGGGCCGTCTGCTGACCCGCCTGTATGAGCCGACCCACGGCACGATCACGTACAACGGCCAGGACATCAGCACCGCCAACCGCAAGCAGCTGGCGCCCATCAGGTCCGAGATCCAGATGATCTTCCAGGACCCGTACGCGTCGCTGAACCCGCGGCAGACGGTCGGCTCGATCATCTCCGGGCCGATGGAGATCAACGGCATCAACCCGCCCGGCGGCCGCGAGGCACGGGTGCGGGAGCTGCTGGAGATCGTCGGCCTGAACCCGGAGCACTACAACCGCTTCCCGCACGAGTTCTCGGGCGGCCAGCGGCAGCGCATCGGCGTGGCCAGGGCCGTGGCCCTGGAGCCGAAGCTGATCGTCGCGGACGAGCCGGTCTCCGCGCTCGACGTGTCGATCCAGGCCCAGGTCGTCAACCTGCTGCAGAAGGTGCAGCGGGAGATGGGCATCGCGTTCGTCTTCATCGCCCACGACCTGGCCATCGTGCGGCACTTCTCGCAGCGCGTCGCGGTGATGTACCTGGGCAAGATCGTGGAGATCGCCGACCGCGACTCGCTCTACAACCGCCCCCGTCACCCGTACACGCACGCGCTGATGTCGGCCGTGCCGGACGCGGACATCGACGCGGTGAAGAAGGAGCGGATCCGCCTGGAGGGCGACGTCCCCTCGCCGATCTCGCCGCCGTCCGGCTGCCGCTTCCGCACCCGGTGCTGGAAGGCGCAGGACAAGTGCGCCACGGAGGAGCCGCCGCTCGTCCAGATCTCCGGCAGCCGCGAGGGCCACCTCACGGCCTGTCACTTCCCGGAGGACCCGACGACGGAGGACCGCGGCGAGGACATCGTCCTCGACCCGGCCCTCGCGGCCCTCGAGGACGGGTCCGGCCAGGACGCCTGACCGTTCCCGAACCGACCGACACGGCCCGCCACCGGTGACGCACCGGTGACGGGCCGTCGGCGTTTCCGGGCGGGGGGCCGTGACGGTCCCGAAGTGGGCGATGATCCAGGAACGAACGGGTGAGGGAGAGGGGCCGCACATGCTGGACGACCTCGGGGCGCGGTGTGCGCGGGCGATGGCGGAGCACGGGAGTCCGTCCGTCTCGGTCGCCGTGGCCGCGCGGGGCGAGGTGATCCTCGCCGAGGCGTACGGGCTCGCCGACACCGGCGCGCGGATCCCCGCCACCACCCACACCCCGTACGCCCTCGCCTCCGTCACGAAGCCGGTCACGGCCGCGGCGGTCTGCGTCGCCGCCGACGAGGGGCTGCTCGACCTGGACGCACCGGGACCGCTCGGCGCGACCCCGCGCCAGCTCCTGCGGCACCGGGGCGGGATCGGCGCGCACTACGACTTCCACTACGGCGAGCAGGGCGAGCCGGCCGTCGACCCGGAGCCGTACACCCGGCTGAGCCGCGCGCCCGGCTCCGGCTTCGAGTACGCGAACCTCGGTTACCGGCTCCTCGGCCGGCTCCAGGAGGACGCCACCGGGCAGGACCTCGCCACGTACGCCCACGAGCGGGTCCTCGGACCCCTCGGGCTCGACGGGTTCCGCATCGCCACGGCCTGTCCGGGCGCCGCGACCCGCTACACCTCCGACGGGCGTCCTTATCCCGGGGGCCTGCGCACCAGCCATCCCGGCGCCTCGCTCGGCTGGGCGACGGCCCCTCAGCTCGCCCTCTTCGCGCAGACCTGGCCGCGGCTCCTGAAGCCAGAGACGGCCGCCGCGGTCCTCGACGCCGTGCCGATCGGGGAGCATCTCGGGTACGGCCTCGGCTGGTGCGTCTCGCGCGGCGAGGGGCCGCTCCTGGTGAGCCACGGCGGCGGCATGGGCGGGGTGGCGGCGATGGCGGTGTCCGCGCCGGAACTGGGCCTGTCGGTGGCGGTCCTGACCAACACGACGGTGAAGGCGGCCCGCGACGCGGTCCTCGCCCACGTCCTGGGCGAGCTGGTGCCCGGGTTCAGGCCCGAGCTGATCTCACCGGTGTTCTCGGTGCCCGCGCGCCCACTGAGCCTCGCGGAGGGGGAGTGGGCGGGGCACGTCCTGGCGCCGGAGGGCGAGGTGCCCCTGCGTCTGCGGATCCTGCCGGGCAGCCGGGCCGAGCTGACCACCGGCGACGAGAGCGCCGTCGCCCCCGTCGAAGCCACGGACACCCTCGCCCTGCGAGGCTCCTTCCCCGTGCAGCTCCCGACGGCCGACGCCAGGGTCGGCAGCCCGGTGCTCGGCATCGAACTCGGCCTGGCGGAAGGGGCGTTGACCGGCCGCGCGCTCGCGTACAAGAACGGCGACACGGAGGGCTTCCTCGGAAACCTGCTGAGCCATCCCTGTGCGCTGAAGAGCTTGCCGCGGTAGTCGTTGCCGGGGTGGAGGCGGAGACGATCGCGCACACACGGATCACCCCCGCCCCGAACGGACGGCCTGAAAGTGCGTCATATCCCTCTCGGAGTGATATTTGGGCCTAAGTGCCGTAAGGCATGGATCCAGAGCACTCGGAGGAGGCACCCCATGCGTGGAGCCACGCACGCCAAGTGGGCCGTATGCGCGGTGACCGTCGCTCTCGCGGCGACGGCCTGTGGTGGTGGGGGCGACGGCGGTGGCAGTGGCGGCGACGGCTCGGGGATCGTCCGTTCGTCCTGGGGTGACCCGCAGAACCCGCTGGAGCCCGCGAACACGAACGAGGTCCAGGGCGGCAAGGTCATGGACATGCTCTTCCGTGGTCTGAAGCGCTACAACTCGAAGACGGGCGCCGCCGAGGACATGCTCGCGGACAAGATCGAGACGACGGACTCGGTCAACTTCAAGATCACGGTCAAGGACGGCTGGACGTTCTCCAACGGCGAGAAGGTCACCGCGCAGTCCTTCGTGAACGCCTGGAACTACGGCGCGGACCTGAAGAACAACCAGAAGAACGCCTACTTCTTCGGCCAGATCGACGGTTACGACAAGGTCCACCCCGACTCCGGCACCCCGAGCGCCACCAGTCTGTCCGGGCTCAAGGTCACCGGCCCCCTGACCTTCTCGGTCAAGCTCAACCAGAAGTTCTCGCTCTGGCCCGACACTCTCGGCTACGCGGCCTTCGCCCCGCTCCCCAAGGCCTTCTTCGACAGCCACGACGCATGGGTCAGCAAGCCGATCGGCAACGGCCCGTACACGATCGACAGCTACACCAAGGGCGCCCAGATGTCCCTGCGCAAGTGGGACGCCTACCCCGGCACCGACAAGGCGCAGAACGGCGGCGTGGACCTGAAGGTCTACACGGACAACAACACGGCGTACACCGACCTGACGGCCGGCAACCTCGACCTCGTCGACGACGTCCCGGCCTCGCAGCTGAAGAACGTCAAGGCCGACCTCGCCGGCCGGTACATCAACACCCCGGCCGGCATCATCCAGACGCTCGCTTTCCCGTTCTACGACCCCGCGTGGAACAAGGCGGACAGCGACAAGGTCCGCAAGGGCCTGTCGATGGCGATCAACCGCAAGCAGATCACCGAGACGATCTTCCAGAAGACCCGCACCCCGGCCACGGACTGGACCTCGCCCGTCCTCGGCAAGGACGGCGGCTTCCAGGACGGCCTGTGCGGCGACGGCTGCGACTACAACCCCACCGAGGCCAAGAAGCTGGTCCAGGAGGGCGGCGGCATCCCCGGCGGCCAGGTGAAGATCGGCTACAACGCCGACACCGGCAGCCACAAGGAGTGGGTCGACGCCGTCTGCAACAGCATCAACAACGCCCTGGGCAACGACAAGGCCTGCGTCGGCCTGCCCACCGGCACCTTCGCCGACTTCCGCAACAAGATCACGCAGAAGAAGATGTCGGGCCCGTTCCGCGCCGGCTGGCAGATGGACTACCCGCTCATCCAGAACTTCCTGCAGCCGCTGTACTACACCAACGCCTCGTCCAACGACGGCAAGTGGTCCAACAAGGAGTTCGACAAGCTCGTCAATCAGGCCAACGCAGAGTCCGACCGCGCCAAGGCCGTCAAGATCTTCCAGCAGGCCGAGGGCGTCGTCAGGGACAACATGGCGGCCATCCCGCTCTGGTACCAGAACGGCAGCGCCGGCTACTCGGATCAGGTCTCCAACGTCGCCCTCAACCCGTTCAGCGTTCCGGTCTACAACGAGATCAAGGTCAACTGACGCCCGGGGAGCGGCGGTCCGGGGCCTGAAGGGCGGCCGCTCCCCCCGATTCCGGAGCCCCGTATGGGACGTTATGTGATCAGGCGTCTGCTGCAGATGATTCCGGTCTTCTTCGGCGCGACGCTGCTCATCTTCCTCATGGTCAACGTGATGGGCGACCCCATCGCGGGACTGTGCGGCGACAAGCAGTGCGACCCCGCCACGGCCGCTCAGCTGGAGAAGGATTTCGGCCTCGACAAGCCCGTCTGGCAGCAGTACCTGACGTACATGGGGAACGTCTTCACCGGCGACTTCGGCACCGCGTTCAACGGCCAGAAGGTCACCGAACTGATGGCGGCCGCCTTTCCCGTGACGATCCGCCTGACCATCGTGGCGATCCTCTTCGAGATCGTCATCGGCGTCTCCCTCGGCGTCATCACGGGCCTGCGCCGCGGGCGCCCCATCGACACCTCCGTGCTGCTGCTCACCCTGGTCGTCATCTCCGTACCGACCTTCGTCACCGGTCTGCTCCTCCAGCTCCTGCTCGGCGTCGAGTGGGGGATCATCAAACCGGCGGTGTCCACCGAGGCGACCTTCTCCGAACTGATCGTCCCCGGCCTCGTCCTGGCCTCGGTCTCCCTCGCCTACGTCACCCGGCTCACCAGGACCTCGATCGCCGAGAACCGCCGCGCCGACTACGTCCGCACCGCCATCGCCAAGGGCCTGCCGCGCCGCCGCGTCATCGTCCGGCACCTGCTGCGCAACTCGCTGATCCCGGTCGTCACGTTCATCGGCACCGACATCGGCGCTCTGATGGGCGGCGCCATCGTCACGGAGCGGATCTTCAACATCCACGGCGTCGGCTACCAGCTCTACCAGGGCATCCTCCGGCAGAACACCCAGACCGTCGTCGGCTTCGTGACCGTCCTCGTCCTCGTCTTCCTGGCGGCCAACCTGATCGTCGACCTCCTGTACGCCGTACTCGACCCGAGGATCCGCTATGCCTGAACCCGAGCCGCCGGAGCCCTATCTGTCGGGCGGGGGCCGCGCCCCGCAGGACGGCGCCATCGCCTCGACCGGCGCGGGCGGTGCCATGGACCTCGCCACGAGCGAGGGGGTGACCCTGGAGAGGACACCGGGCGGCCCCGAAGGCACAGGGCCCTCCGGCAAACCGAGAAGCCTCTGGTCGGACGCCTGGCGCGATCTGCGCCGCAACCCGGTCTTCATCGTCTCGGGTCTGATCATCGTCTTCCTCGTGATCATCTCGCTGTGGCCCTCCCTCATCGCCTCCGGCAACCCGCTCTCCTGCGACCTCGCCAAGGCGCAGGAAGGCTCCCAGCCCGGCCACCCCTTCGGCTTCGACGGCCAGGGCTGCGACGTCTACACGCGCACCGTGTACGGCGCCCGCGCCTCCGTCACCGTCGGCGTCTGCGCCACCATCGGCGTCGCCCTCCTCGGCAGCGTCCTCGGCGGGCTCGCCGGGTTCTTCGGCGGGGGGTGGGACGCGGTCCTGTCCCGCATCACCGACGTCTTCTTCGCCATCCCGGTCGTCCTCGGCGGCCTGGTGCTCCTGTCCGTGGTCACCAGCTCCACCGTCTGGCCGGTCATCGGGTTCATGGTGCTGCTCGGCTGGCCGCAGCTCTCCCGTATCGCCCGCGGCTCCGTCATCACGGCCAAGCAGAACGACTACGTGCAGGCGGCGCGGGCGCTCGGCGCCTCCAACTCCCGGATGATGCTGCGCCACATCCTGCCCAACGCCATCGCGCCGGTCATCGTCGTCGCCACCATCGCGCTCGGCACGTACATCTCCCTCGAGGCGACGCTCTCGTACCTCGGCGTCGGCCTCAAGCCGCCCACCGTGAGCTGGGGCATCGACATCTCTGCGGCGTCGCAGTACATCCGCAACGCCCCGCACATGCTGCTCTGGCCCGCAGGCGCCCTCGCGGTCACCGTGCTCGCGTTCATCATGCTCGGCGACGCGGTGCGCGACGCCCTCGACCCCAAGCTGAGGTAGGCGCCCATGCTGCTCGAAGTACGGGATCTGCACGTGGAGTTCCGCACGCGCGACGGGGTCGCCAAGGCCGTCAACGGCGTCAGCTACAGCGTCGACGAGGGCGAGACCCTCGCCGTGCTCGGCGAGTCGGGATCCGGCAAGTCCGTGACCGCCCAGGCGATCATGGGCATCCTCGACATCCCGCCCGGGAAGATCACCGGCGGCGAGATCCTCTTCCAGGGCACGGACCTTCTGGGGCTCAAGGAGGACGAGCGGCGCAAGATCCGCGGCGCGAAGATGGCGATGATCTTCCAGGACGCGCTCAGCTCCCTCAATCCCGTGCTCTCCGTGGGCGCGCAGATCGGCGAGCTGTTCACCGTCCACAGAGGCATGTCCCGCAAGGACGCCAAGGCCAAGGCCGTCGAGCTGATGGACCGCGTGAGGATCCCCGCCGCCAAGGAGCGGGTCGGCCAGTACCCGCACCAGTTCAGCGGCGGCATGCGCCAGCGCATCATGATCGCGATGGCGCTCGCCCTGGAACCGGACCTGATCATCGCCGACGAGCCCACCACCGCCCTCGACGTCACCGTCCAGGCCCAGGTCATGGAGCTGCTCGCCGACCTCCAGCGCGAGCTCAGGATGGGCCTCATCCTCATCACGCACGACCTGGGCGTGGTCGCCGACGTCGCCGACAAGATCGCCGTCATGTACGCGGGCCGCATCGTCGAGACCGCCCCCGTGCGCGAGATCTACAAGGCGCCCGCCCACCCGTACACCAAGGGCCTGCTCGAATCGATCCCGCGCCTGGACCAGAAGGGCCGGGAGCTGTACGCGATCAAGGGCCTGCCGCCCAACCTCATGCACATCCCGCCCGGCTGCGCCTTCAATCCGCGCTGCCCGCTGGCCCAGGACGTGTGCCGCACGGACGTTCCCCCGCTCTTCGAGGTGAGCCCGACGCGCCGCAGCGCCTGCTACTTCTGGAAGGAGACGCTCGATGCCTGACCTGGCGAAAGAGGCGCAAGCCGTCGCCCCCGCGCCGGCCCGAGAGCCGATCCTGGAGGTCAGCGGCCTGGTCAAGCACTATCCGCTCACCCAGGGGATCCTGTTCAAGAAGCAGGTCGGCGCGGTCAAGGCCGTCGACGGAGTCGACTTCGTGCTCGGCCATGGCGAGACACTCGGCATCGTCGGCGAGTCCGGCTGCGGCAAGTCGACCGTCGCCAAGATGCTGGTCAACCTGGAACAGCCGACCGCCGGGCAGATCAAGTACAAGGGCGAGGACATCACCAAGCTGTCCGGGCGCGCCCTCAAGGCGGTACGCCGCAACATCCAGATGGTGTTCCAGGACCCGTACACGTCCCTCAACCCGCGCATGACGGTCGGCGACATCATCGGGGAGCCGTACGAGATCCACCCCGAGGTGGCGCCCAAGGGCGACCGGCGCCGCAAGGTGCAGGACCTCCTGGACGTGGTCGGGCTCAACCCGGAGTACATCAACCGGTACCCGCACCAGTTCTCCGGCGGCCAGCGCCAGCGCATCGGCATCGCGCGCGGCCTCGCCCTGCGCCCCGAGATCATCGTCGCCGACGAGCCGGTCTCCGCGCTCGACGTATCCGTGCAGGCGCAGGTCATCAACCTGCTCGACAGCCTCCAGAACGAGTTCGACCTGTCCTACGTCTTCATCGCCCACGACCTGTCGATCGTGCGGCACATCTCCGACCGGGTCGGCGTCATGTACCTCGGGCGGATCGTCGAGATCGGCACCGACGAGGAGATCTACGAACACCCCACGCACCCCTACACCCAGGCACTCCTGTCCGCCGTGCCCGTCCCCGACCCCGAGGCGCGCGAGCACCGCGAGCGGATCATCCTGACCGGCGACGTGCCGTCACCGGCCAACGTGCCCTCGGGCTGCCGCTTCCGCACCCGCTGCTGGAAGGCGCAGGAGCGGTGCGCACTGGAGGTGCCGGCGCTCGCGGTGCCCGCCGAGTTCCGCATCGGGGACTCACCGGCGAAGCACGACTCGGCCTGCCACTTCGCCGAGGAGAAGCGCGTAGTCCCCGGCGAGTAGGCGTACATGTCGCGACAAATGCGCGTCAACTGCGTTAACACACAGGCAACTTGACCGTCGCGGCACCGATATACGAACGCGTCAGGCTGAACAGCGTACGGCCGTGCGGGTGCCGTGGACCGGCCGGGGCGCGCCATGTCGCCCCGGCCGGTCGCCTTACCGGTCCAGCCCCAGCGAGCGCTTCAGGAAGTCCACCTGGAGCAGCAGCAGATTCTCCGCGACCTGCTCCTGCGGCGTCATGTGCGTCACGCCGGACAGCGGCAGCACCTCGTGCGGCCGGCCCGCGGCGAGGAGCGCCGACGACAGGCGCAGACTGTGCGCCACCACGACGTTGTCGTCGGCCAGGCCGTGCACGATCATCAGCGGGCGGTGCCGGCCCGCCGCCTCGGCCAGACCGTCGTCGGTGACCAGCGAGTTCTTCGCGTACACCTGCGGCGAGGCCTTCGGGTCGCCCAGGTAGCGCTCCGTGTAGTGGGTGTCGTAGAGCCGCCAGTCCGTGACCGGGGCGCCCGCGATGCCCGCGTGGAAGACGTCCGGGCGGCGCAGGACCGCGAGCCCCGCCAGATAGCCGCCGTACGACCAGCCGCGGATCGCCACCCGGTTCAGGTCGAGCGGGAAGGCGTCGGCCAGCGCGTGGAGCGCCGTGACCTGGTCGTCGAGCGTCAGCGTGAGGTCGTCGCGGACCGCCTTCTCCCGGGCGGGGGAGTGGCCGGGGGTGCCGCGGCCGTCCGCGACGACCACCGCGAAGCCCTGGTCGGCGAACCACTGCGACGTCAGATGCGGGTTGTGCGCGGCGAGCACCCGCTGCCCGTGCGGGCCGCCGTACGGGTCGAGCAGCACCGGCAGCGGCCCGTCGCCCTGCTCGTAGGAGGACGGGAGCAGGACGGCGCACGGGATGCCGGCCGCCTCCGTGAGGGTCAGTCGGGGGCTCAGCGAGGGGCGCTCGGCGTGCGAGGCGATCGTCGCGATCTGCTTGCCGTCCCGCAGCACCCGCACCCGGGTGCCCGGCTCGTCGGTGCGCGCCGACGCCAGGACGGTCACGCCGCCCGCACGTACTGCGGAGTGCACGCCCGGCTCGTCCGAGACGCGCTCCACGCCCAGCTCGTTGACCCGGTACACGTGCACCTCGCCGGTCTCCCGGTCCGCCGCCGCCGAGCCCGCGGACGCCGAGATCAGCACATCGCTCTCACCCACGTCCAGGACCGCCCGCACATGCAACTGCGGCCCGGTCAGCGGCCGTTCGCCGACCGCGAGGACCCGCGCGCCGCCCTCGTCCGCGATCCGTACGAGCTGCCCGCTCGGCGACCACGACGGCACACCGGGGAACAGCTCGAGCCACTGCGCGTCCTCGTCGGCGTGCACCATCCGCGTCGAACCGGTCTCGACGTTCACCGCGAGATACAGCTCACTGAGCTGGTCACGGGCCTGTACGAGGATCAGCGGCGCCCCGTCGGCCGACCAGTGCACCCGCGCCAGATACGGGTACCTCGCCCGGTCCCAGGAGACCTCCGTGCGCGCCCCGTCCAGGCCGATGACGAAGAGCCGCACCTCCGCGTTGGGGGTGCCCGCCGCCGGGTACGCGGTGCGGGCGGGCTTGCGGTCCGGGTGCGCCGGATCCGCGATCCACCAGCGCCGCACGGCCGCGTCGTCCGCGCGGGACACCAGGAGCCGGTCCGATTCGGGCGACCACCAAAAGCCCCGCGAACGCCCCATCTCCTCGGCCGCGATGAACTCCGCGAGCCCGTACGTGACGGTCGGCTCCTCGTCCTCGCCCGGACCGGCGAGCGCCCGGTCCCCCTCGCCGTCCGCGCCGACGACGCGCAGGGCGCCCCCGGACACGTACGCGACATGGCGGCCGTCCGGAGAGGGCCGCGGGTCGATCAGGGGCCCGGGAACGCGGAGTTCGCGGGTCGTGCCCGCGCGCAGCTCCGCGGTGAACAGCCGCCCGGACAGCGCGAACGCGGCCAGCTCCACGGCGGTGTCCGTCGCATAGGCGACGATGCCCGCGGCGCCCTCGCGGCTGCGCTCGCGCCGCGCTCGCTCCTCGTCCGACAGATGCTCCTCGGCGCCGCCGAGCAGCAGCCGCGGATCGGCGGCGATCCGCTCCTCGCCGGACCCCGCATCGAGGACCCACAGCGCGTTCGCCCGATCGGTGCCGGATCCGGACCGCAGGAAGGCGACGTGCTCACCGCCGGGCGCCACCGTGAACGCCCGTGGTGCGCCGAGCGTGAAGCGCTGGGTGCGGGCGTGCTGGCGCGGAAAAGAGAGAGGCTCGGTGGTCATCCCCCGACCTTATGGGGCCGTGCAGCCGTGCGCCCCCCTTGCTGCAATGCACCGACTCATGCGGCGGGACGGATAGTTATGATCCATAGCGCTGCGTGGGCAGGAGCCGGTGGGCTACCGCGTGGCGTACGGCAGTTGGACTCGGATCAAGGGAGGTGGACCGCTGTGGCACTCTCGATTTCGGCAGTGGTGCTGTTCGCGATCATCGTCTTCATTCTGATCAGGAAGTCGGGTCTGAAGGCCGGGCACGCGATCGTCTGCGTCCTGCTCGGGTTCTACCTCGCCAGCTCCTCCATCGCCCCCACCATCAGCGAGTTCACGACGAACGTCGCGGGCATGATCGGCGGGATCAAGTTCTAGCCGCGCGCCCGGGCGTCCTAGGCTGGGGCGCATGACGGAACTGCCCGACCGGCGTCTGCTCCTCGTGCACGCGCACCCCGACGACGAGTCGATCAACAATGGCGCCACCATGGCCAAGTACGCGGCCGACGGTGCCCACGTCACCCTGGTGACCTGCACGCTCGGCGAGGAGGGCGAGGTCATCCCGGACGTCCTCGCGCACCTCGCCCCGGACCGTGAGGACATCCTCGGCCCGCACCGTATCGGCGAGCTCACCGCCGCCATGAAGGAGCTCGGGGTCACCGACCACCGCTTCCTCGGCGGCCCGGGACGCTTCCGCGACTCCGGGATGATGGGCGCCGAGCAGAACGACCGGCCCGGCGCCTTCTGGGCCGCCGACCTGGACGAGGCCGCCGCCCCTCTCGTCGAGGTGATCCGCGAGGTCCGCCCCCAGGTCCTGATCACCTACGACCCGGACGGCGGCTACGGCCACCCCGACCACATCAAGGCCCACCGCGTCGCGATGCGCGCCGCCGACCTCGCGGCCGAGCCCGCGTTCCGCCGGGACCTGGGCGACACCCACACCGTCGCGAAGATCTACTGGAACCGCGTGCCCCGGTCCATGGCCGAGGAGCGCTTCCGGTGGCTGGCCGGTGTCCTCGGCTCGACGCCGTACGAGACCGTGGCCTCGATCGGTGACGTGCCGGGCGTCGTCGACGACGAGCGGGTCACCACCGAGATCGACGGCAGGGCCTTCGCCGCGGCCAAGACCGCCGCGATGCGCGCCCACGCCACCCAGGTGGAGATCGCGCCCGGCGGCGAGCCGGTCTTCGCGCTGTCGAACGGGCTCGCCCAGCCGGTCTTCGACGTGGAGTATTACGAGTTGGCGCGGGGCGAGGCCGGGGCGCCGCACGAGACGGACCTGTTCGCGGGAGTGGTGGCGTGATGAGTGGTGCAGGCAAGTCGGGCAACCCGGCCAAGTCCGGCCGGGCGGCGGCGTCGAGCGGCGCCGCGAAGCCCCCGGCCCGCCCGCCCGTCCAGCCGGCTGGGGGCAGCCCCGACGCCGGGCGCATCGCCGCGCTGGCGGGGCTCCTCGTGCTCGGCGCGCTCGTCGGGGTGGCGGGCTCCCTGGTCCAAGGTGGCCTGTTCCCGGGCGGGTTGCTGCTCGCGCTGCTCGCCGCGGCCGGCGCGTTCCTCGGCGGGGCGCGGGCGACGGGCACCAGAGGCGGGGCCGTCGCGCCCGCCGTGGGCTGGGCCGTCGCGGTCATCCTGCTCACGTCGACCCGGCCCGAGGGCGACTTCCTCTTCGGCGCGGGAACCGGCTCCTACCTGTTCCTTCTTGGCGGGATGGCCGTCGCTGTGATGTGCGCCACGCTTGGCCGGCCGCAGCAACCAGCGGGGCCCGCCGCCCGACTTGGGAAGTGACGTACCACTTGGGGCGTGCCCGGCGGCACGCCCCGGCCCGTGCCCCGCACAGGTTTCGTCGGCGGTCACCGGTTGCGTTCCGGCCGCGGCCAGTATGGTGGTGCGCGCCGCCGAGCAGCCCGCGTGAGGTCGAGACGGGCGGCGGAGCCAACCGGGAGAACCTGCTTTGAGCCGTGAAACTGACAGTTCGTCCTCCGGGCCCCAGGGCCGCGGCGGTGCCGCGTACCCCTCGGGGACGCCTCCGTACGGCACCGCTGCCCAGGGTGCCGGGTCCGGCGACGGTGCGCCCGGCGATGCCGGGCGGCCCGCCGAGGGCCGGCCGGTCCCCGAGGAACGCAAGACGGAGACCACGCTGACGACGCGGATCCGGATCAACATCCCCGGATCGCGCCCCATCCCGCCCGTAGTGATGCGCACGCCCATGAGCGACGTGGACGCGGGACCCGCCACCCCGGACCCTGCCGCCGCGCCGGTTCCGGCACCCGAGACCCCCGCCCCGCCTGCTCCCCGGTCCGCTCCTTCGGGTGACGGCCAGGGCGCACCGGCCGCGGAGGAGAAGACGAGCGACTGGTTCGCGCCGCGCAAGTCGGGCCCGCCCCAGCGGGGCGGCTCCGCTCCGGGCAACTCCGGTGCGGCGCCCGGCCCTTCGGGCGGTTCCGGCGCCTTCGACGTGTCCGGCGCGGTCGCGGCCGGGCCGCTCGGCGCCACCGGGTCGCAGGGCCGCCCGCCGCAGCCCCGGAACTCCGGCGACCCGCACCGCGGCGACCTGCCCTACTTCGCCGGGAACGCCGACGGCAGTGGCCCCGGCGTCCCGCCGCGCGGCCCCTCGGGTCCGACCACGGGCCCCGCCGGCGGCGACAGCCCCATGGCGCGTCCCGGCGGCGACAATCCGCTGGTGCGTCCCGGCGGCGACAGCCCGATGGCGCGTCCCGGTGGTCCGGTCGGTGGTCCCCCCGGTGGCCCCCTCGGTGGTCCTGCCGGCGGCCCTCCCGGTGGCCAGCGGCCGCCGCAGATGAGCGACGACACCGCGATCCTCACGCCGCAGAAGCCCGCGCCCGAGCCGGGCCCGGGCGGCCATGTCTCCGGCGAGACGCTGACCAGCGGCATCCCGGTCGTCTCGCCGGGCATCGGCGGACCGAACGCGCCGTTCGCCCAGGGCCCGCGCCCCGAAGGACCGCTGCCGCACACCCCGCCGAAGCTCCCCGACCCCGTCGGCCAGAGCGCCCCGGCCGCGCCCCGCAAGAAGAAGGGCCGCAACAAGCTGGTCCTCCTGGGCGCGGGCGTCGTGGGCCTCGCCGGTGTCGCGTACGGCGCCGGGCTCCTGATGAACCACTCGGACGTGCCCAAGAACACGACCGTGCTCGGCGTCGACATCGGCGGGGGCACGCGTGACGAGGCCGCGGCCAAGCTCGACACGGCCTTCGGCAAGCGCACCACCGACCCGCTCCAGCTGTCGGTCGACGGCAAGTCCGTGCCGCTCAGGCCGGACCAGGCGGGCCTGAGCCTGGACAGCACGGCGACGGTGGCGGCGGCCGCAGGCAGCGACTACAACCCGGTCTCCGTGATCGGCTCGCTGTTCGGCAACGAACGCGTCGTCGAGCCGGTCATGCCGGTCGACGAGGAGAAGCTCCAGGCCGCCCTCGAACGGGCCGCAGGCGGCGCCGCGTCGGGCGACGGGACGATCAAGTTCGTACCGGGCAAGGCCATCGCCGTGTACGGCAAGACGGGCAAGGGCATCGACGTCGCCCGGTCCTCCTCGTCCGTCGAGGAGGCGTACCGCACGCACGTGGAGACGGGCGCCTCGCGGTCCGTGCCGATGGCGACGACGACCCGTAAGCCGACCGTCTCGAACGCCGAGGTCGACCGGATGATGAAGGAGTTCGCGGAGCCGGCCATGTCCGCGAACGTCGTCATCAAGGCGGGCAACGCGCAGATCCCGTTCGGCCCGGCCAAGTCGCTGCCGCAGATCCTCGGCGTCAAGGCCATCGACGGCAAGCTCGTCGACTACTACGACCCGGAGGCCGTGAAGAAGCTCTACGGCAACACGTTCGACGGCGTCCTGATCACCCGCGCCACCGGCAAGAAGACCCCGGTGACGCCCCAGGACGTGATCAGCGCGATGCGTCTCGCCCTGAAGGGCAAGACGCCTGCCGAGCGAACCGGGGTCATCGAGACCAACCCGAGCTAGTCGGCACGTACGTCACCACACCGGGCGGGTCCCTTCACGGGGCCCGCCCGGTGTGCTGTCTCCGCAGACGTACAGCAGACGTGACAGCCGACGTGACCGCAGACATGACATCTGTCATCCCGGACACCGGCCTCCCGACACTGCCGGGCACCCGCCCCCGCCCGGCACCATGGACGCCATGACAACGACAGCCAAGGCCACCGAGGTGGTCAGCTTCGAGCGGGTGAGCAAGAGCTACGGGGACGTCAGGGCCGTGGACGGGCTCACCCTCGAACTGCACCCGGGCGAGACCGTCGCCCTCCTCGGCCCGAACGGCGCGGGCAAGTCCACCACCCTCGACCTCCTCCTCGGCCTGCGCCCGGCGGACACCGGCACCGTCCGCGTCTTCGGCACCGGCCCCCGGGACGCGATCGTCCAGGGCCGCGTCGGCGCCATGCTGCAGAGCGGCGGCCTGATGGACGAGGTCACCGTGGCCGAGCTCGTGAAGCTCGCCTGCGCCCTGCACCCCAAGCCGTACAAGCCGGGCGAGGTGCTGTCCCGGGCGGGCATCACGCAGATAGCCGACCGCAAGGTCAACAAGCTCTCCGGCGGCCAGGAGCAGCGCGTCCGCTTCGCCCTCGCCACCGCCGGGGCCAACGACCTCATCGTGCTCGACGAGCCGACCACCGGCATGGACGTCTCGGCCCGCCAGGCGTTCTGGGCCACGATGCGCGAACAGGCCGACCAGGGCCGCACGGTCCTGTTCGCCACGCACTACCTGGAGGAGGCCGACGCGATCGCCGACCGCGTCCTCGTCCTGCACCGCGGCCGGCTCCTCGCCGACGGCACCGCCGCCGAGATCAAGGCCAGGGCGGGCGCCCGCAAGGTCGCCTTCGACCTGGAGGGCGACATCGACGAACACGCCCTGCGCGCCCTGCCGTTCCTCACCACCCTCGACGTGTCGGGCCGCACCGTCCGCCTCCAGTCGAGCGACGCCGACGCCACCGTGCACGCCCTGTACGGACTCGGCGTCTACCCGCGCAACCTGGAGGTCGCGGGCCTCGGCCTGGAGCAGGCCTTCGTAGCCATCACCACGGCCGAGGAGGCCAGGACGTCATGAACAGCCTGATCAAGCTCGAAATCACCCGGGCCCTGCGCAACAAGAAGTTCCTGTTCTTCTCCGTCGTCTACCCCTCGGTCCTGTTCCTGCTCATCGCCGGCAGCTCCGACAGCTCGACCATGGTCGACGGCACCGGCCTGAACCTCGCCGCGTTCATGATGGTGTCCATGGCGTCCTTCGGCGCCCTGACCGCCGTCCTCATGGGCAACAGCGAGCGCATCGCCAAGGAGCGCGAGAGCGGCTGGGTGCGCCAGCTGCGCCTGACGACGCTCCCCGGGCGCGGCTACGTCCTCGCGAAGACCGCCAGCGCCGCCGTGGTCAGCCTGCCGTCCATCGTCGTCGTCTTCGTCGTCGCAGCCGTCACCAAGGGCGTACGTCTCGACGCCTGGCAGTGGCTCGCCCTCGTCGTCGCGATCTGGGCCGGCAGCCTCTGCTTCGCCGCGCTCGGCGTCGCCATCGGCTACCTCGCGAGCGGCGACGCCGTCCGCCCCATCACGATGATCGTCTACTTCGGCCTGTCGATCCTGGGCGGTCTGTGGTTCCCCTCGACCGGCTTCCCGCAGTGGCTCAGCGACATCGCGTCCTGGCTGCCCACCCACGCGTACGCTGCCCTCGGCCAGGCCATCGAGCTGGGCAACGCCCCGCACGCCAAGGACATCACGCTGATCGTCGCCTATTTCCTGGTCTTCGCCGGCGGCGCGGCCTGGCTGTACCGGAAGGACACCCTGAAGGCGTGAACGCCACGACGTCGGACGAGATCAGGCTCACCGGCATGGGCCGGCCGCCCCGCAACCACCGTGAGGCCCTGCGCAAACTGCTGTGGATCGGCATCTGGCTGGTCTTCATGGCGGACCCGATCGACGATCTCGTCAACGGCGGCCACACGGCGTGGGCGACCGCGCTGGGCTGGCTCGGCCTGGTCGGTTTCGTCGGCGTCTATCTGGTCCTCGTGTTCCGGCACACCGTCCGCGCCCTGGGCCTGGGGCGGCTGTCCGCGATCCTCGGTGCGCTCGCCGCCGTCGCCGTCGTCATGTCCCTCACGCTCGGCGCCCCCTGGCTCGTCCTGTTCGTCTACGTCTCCGTGTCCTGCGGGGCCGTACTGCCCATGCGGTACGCCCGCTGGACGATTGTCGCGGTCACCGCCGGGATGGTCCTCCTCGGCATCCCGCTCGGCCGCGGCTGGGACCTCGGCCTGGTCGTCCCGGCCCTCCTCGGCGGCTTCGCGATGACGGGTGTACGCCAACTCGTGCGCACGACCGTCGAACTGCGCAGGGCGCGCGCCACCGTCGCCCAGCTCGCGGCCAACGAGGAGCGGCTGCGCCTCGCCCGCGACCTGCACGACCTGCTCGGCCACTCGCTCTCCCTCATCACGCTCAAGAGCGAGCTCGCCGGCCGCATGCTCCCCGACCACCCCGAGAAGGCGGGCAAGGAGGTCGCCGACATCGAGCAGGTCAGCCGCCAGGCACTCGTCGACGTCCGGGAGGCCGTCACCGGCTACCGCCGCCCCCGCCTCGGCGCCGAACTGGCCGGAGCGCGCGCTGCGTTGGGCGCCGCCGGCATCGAGGCCGACGTCCCCGCGGACGCCCCCGACGACCTGCCCGCCGAACAGGAGGCCGCCCTCGCCTGGACCCTGCGCGAGGCCGTCACCAACGCCGTACGGCACAGCGGCGCCCACCGCTGCACGGTCGGTATCGCCCGCCGCCAGACCCTGGACGGCCCCGTCATGGAGCTGACGGTGCAGGACGACGGGGTCGGTGCCGGGGCGGGCGGCAGCGGCGTGCCCGGCAACGGCCTGACCGGCCTGCGTGAACGCGTCGAGGCCGTCGGCGGCACCCTGGAGTCGGCCCCCGGGCGGGACCGCGGGTTCCTGCTGGTGGCCCGGGTGCCGGTGGGCTCCGTAGGATCCGCCGCATGAGCGCTCAGATCAAGGTCCTGCTCGCCGAGGACCAGTCGATGGTGCGGGAGGCCCTCGCGGCGCTCCTCGGCCTCGAACCCGACATCGAGGTCGTCGCCCAGGTCGCGCGCGGCGACGAGGTCCTCGAGGCGGCCCGCGCCCACGGCCCCGACGTGGCACTCCTGGACATCGAGATGCCCGGCATGACCGGCATCGAGGCCGCCGCCCAGCTCAGCGAGCACCTTCCCGCCCTCAAGGTCGTCGTCCTCACGACGTTCGGCCGCCCCGGCTATCTCCGTACGGCGATGGAGTCCGGCGCCGACGCCTTCCTCGTCAAGGACGCCCCCGCGGCCCAGCTCGCCGAAGCCGTACGCAAGGTGCTCGCCGGCGAGCGGGTCATCGACCCCACTCTCGCGGCCGCCGCGCTCGCCGGGGGCGCCAACCCGCTGACCGACCGCGAACGCGAGATCCTGCGCGCGGCGGCCGACGGCTCGACCAACGCCGAGCTGGCGGCGGCCCTGCACCTGTCGCAGGGAACGGTCCGCAACTACCTCTCGACGGCCATCCAGAAGCTCGCCGTGCGCAACAGGGCGGAGGCGGTACGGATCGCCCGCGAGAAGGGGTGGCTCTAGGGCCCGAAGGGAGGCTCCAGGCCTTTGGTCCGGATCATGCCGGGCTGGTGGCTCGTAGGGGGCCGGTCAGTTGAGCATCGCGCGGGCCGCCCGCGCCTGCGCGCGCACCGTCTCGGCGGCCGGGGCGTCCACGGCGCCCACCACCTCCGCGTACGCGTCCAGCTCCGCCGCCCCCGCGAGGAAGTCCCCGCTGCGGACCAGGAGTTGGGCCCGTTCGTAACGCAGCCGGGCCGGATGCGTGGGCAGCAGCAGGGACAGCTCGACCGCCCACAGTGACACGTCCGACCGCTCCGGCCGCGCGGCGGCCCACGCCCGGATGTTGTTCAGGATCCGCAGCACGACGTCCAGCGGGTCGGCCGGCCGCAGCATCGACGCGTTCAGCGGCGTCCCCGTCGCACCCGCCACGAGCAGCTCCGCGTCCGCGCCGGTCAGCACCCGGCCCCCGTCGAACGGATCGGCGAGCACCTGATCCTGCGCGGGGCCGAACCCGACCACGAAGTGCCCCGGCAGCGCCACCCCGTACACCGGCGCCCCGGCCCGCCGCGCGACCTCCATCCACACCACCGACAACAGGATCGGCAGCCCCCGCCTGCGCCGCATCACCTCGTGCAGGAGCGACGACTCGAGCCGCTCGTAGTCGCCGGGCGCGCCGCGGAAGCCGCAGCGGTCGCCCAGCAGCCCGGCCAGCGCCGTCGCCCACTCCCGCGGCCCGCCGGGACGAAAAGGCACCTGTCCGGCGAGCCGGTCGAGGTCCATCTGGACCGCGTCCATCCCGGCCTCGTCGAGCGAGCCGTCCGCCTCGGCGGCCACCAGCAGGCACAGCTGCGACAGATCGGGCCGCTCCGCCCGCGCCTCCTCGGCGAAGCGCCGGCGCAGCTCCTCGGAGCGGGGTGAGATGTGGGGGGACATACGTGCCTCGCTCAGTGTCCGGCCGAGTCCGGGGCCCGGTCCGGTTCCGTGGCCCGGTAGTGGTGGTACGCGTGGTGCGCGGCGAACCCCAGCCGTCCGTACAGCGCCCGGGCCCCCTCATTGTCCGCCTCCACCTGGAGCCAGGCCGCCGACGCGCCCTCCTCCAGCGCGCGGCGCGCGAGCGCCGTCATCACGGCCGAGGCCAGGCCCTGGCGCCGCCGCGAAGGAGCCACCTCGACCGCCGCGAAGCCGGCCCACCGCCCGTCCACGACGCACCGCCCGATCGCGTCCGGCTCCCCGCCCTCGCCCGGCACGGTCGCGAACCACACGGAAGGCCCGGTGGTCAGCACCTTCAGGGCCACCTCGCTCGCGCCCTTGCGCTGGTACCGGCCGAGCCACGCTTCACCAGGCTCGCGCGTCAGCCCGACCCGGTCGCCGAGGTCCACGCCGTCCGCGACCGGCGCGAGCGGCCCGACCCACATCTCCGCACTGACCTCACGCACCCATCCCCGCACGCCCAGCTCCGCGCACAGCAGCTCCTGCGTGCCCTCGGCGCCGGTCGCGGTCTGGATGTACGAAGGCAGCCCGCGACGCTCGTACCAGGCACGGACGCGCCCGAGCGCCTCGTCGAGGGGGAGCCCCGGGTCACCGAGTGGCAGCACCGAGTTGGCCCGCCGCGTGAACCCGTCGGCCGCCCGCAGCTCCCAGCCGCCGAGCCGCTCGCTCTCCACCGGCTGCCACGCGCGCGCCGCTACCCTCGCCAGCTCCTCGTACGAGGCGGCGGGCCCGCGGCGCCGGGCGGGCGCGGGCGGCACGACCTTGCCCGCGACCAGCGAGGATTCCAGAATCTGGACCTGCTCACCGTCCCGTTGTGTGATGTGCAGCACGCCCGCGTTCCACGATGTGAGAACGCCGACCGTGTCGGTGAACTTCGCCCCCGGCGAGCCCTCGGCCGTAAGCCGTCGTACAGACACCCGTTTTCCCACGTCAGCGGCCGTCAAGCGAAGCTCGAGCCGTCCGCCCGCAGTGAATTCCACAGCTCGGTCCACCCCTCCTGTTCGGATCATGCCCAGGAACGGAGATACTAGGTGCGGGCATCGACGACGCCGCGCTCCCGCGCGCCACGCGGACGAGCCGCAGATCGGCCCGCCGCGCCCTACCGAGGAGGAACGACAGCGTGACCTACGTCATCGCGCAGCCTTGTGTCGACGTGAAGGACAAGGCGTGCATCGAGGAGTGCCCGGTCGACTGCATCTACGAGGGCTCCCGGTCCTTGTACATCCACCCGGACGAATGCGTCGACTGTGGAGCCTGTGAGCCGGTCTGCCCGGTCGAGGCGATCTTCTACGAAGACGACACTCCTGAAGAGTGGAAGGACTACTACAAGGCGAACGTCGAGTTCTTCGACGAGCTCGGTTCGCCCGGCGGCGCCAGCAAGCTCGGCCTGATCGAACGCGACCACGCCTTCATCGCCGCGCTTCCGCCGCAGAACCAGTAAGCGGGCCGCACAACGCGCAGCCCCGGTCCCGTACGGCACGCCGCCGTACGGGACCGAGGCGTTGGCGCGAGTGCGCATGCATGTACGAAAGAAGTGAGCCAGGTGTCCGCAGTCTCCGACCGCCTCCCCACGTTTCCCTGGGACAAGCTCGAGCCGTACAAGAAGACGGCCGCCGCCCATGAGGGCGGGATCGTCGACCTGTCCGTCGGCACGCCGGTCGATCCGGTGCCCGAGCTGATCCAGAAAGCGCTGATCGCGGCCGCGGACTCGCCGGGCTATCCGACGGTGTGGGGCACGCCGGAGCTGCGGGACGCACTCGTGGGCTGGAGCGAGCGGCGCCTCGGCGCGCGCGGGTTCACCCACCACAACGTCCTGCCGATCGTCGGCTCCAAGGAGCTCGTGGCCTGGCTCCCGACGCAGCTGGGCCTCGGCCCCGGGGACAAGGTCGCCTACCCGCGCCTGGCCTACCCGACGTACGAGGTGGGCGCCCGCCTGGCCCGCGCGGACCATGTCTCGTACGACGACCCGACAGAGCTCGACCCGACGGGGATCAAGCTCCTGTGGCTCAACTCGCCCTCGAACCCGACCGGCCGCGTCCTGTCCAAGGACGAGCTGATCCGGATCGTCGCCTGGGCGCGCGAGCACGACATCCTCGTCTTCTCCGACGAGTGCTACATCGAGCTCGGCTGGGAGGCGGACCCGGTCTCGGTCCTGCACCCGGACGTCTGCGGCGGCTCGTACGAGGGGATCGTGTCGGTCCACTCGCTCTCGAAGCGGTCGAACCTCGCCGGCTACCGGGCCGCCTTCCTGGCCGGTGACGCCGCCGTCCTCGGCGACCTGCTCCAGATCCGCAAGCACGGCGGCATGATGACGTCCGCTCCGACGCAGGCGGCCGTCGTCGCGGCGCTCGGCGACGACGAGCACGTGCAGGAGCAGCGCGGGCGCTACGCCGCCCGCCGCGCGGTCCTGCGCGACGCCCTGGTCGAGCACGGCTTCCGCATCGAGCACAGCGAGGCGAGCCTCTACCTGTGGGCGACGCGCGACGAGTCCTGCTGGGACACCGTGGCGCACCTGGCGGAGCTGGGGATCCTCGTCGCACCCGGCGACTTCTACGGGCCCGCGGGCGACCGCTTCGTCCGCGTGGCGCTGACGGCGAGCGACGAGCGCGTGGCCGCGGCGGTCGAGCGCCTGAGCCAGGCCTGAGCAAGGCCAAGGCAAGGCAAGGCTTGAAGGGCTTACGGCTTGCGGCTTAGGGCTTGCGGCACAGCGAAGGGGGCGGGGAGCCTGTGACGACAGGCTCCCCGCCCCCTTCGCTGTGTGCCGGACGATCAGCCGAGGGGCAGGCCCTGCGTCGGCAGCTCGCCCGTGGCGGGGAGCGCGCCGGTGGGCAGGCCGCTGCCGAGCGCGCCGGTCGGGAGGCCGCCGTCGGTGGCCGCGCCCGCGGTCTGGCCGACCACGTCGCCGGCGCTGCCCGCGACGTCACCGGCCGCCTTCTGGGCGGCGGGGGTGGCCGTCTTGGCGCTCTTGCCCACGGCCTTGCCGGCGGTCGGCACGGCCTTCTTCACGGCCTTGCTGCCCGTGTCACCCGCGAGGCCGCTGACGTTCTGGGCGGCGCCGTCGACGGTGTTGCCGAGGTTCGCGCCGTCGAGCGCGGTGAGGCCGCCCACGTTCGGGGTGGCCGGGAGGTCTACGGCGCTCGCGGATCCGGCCGCTCCGACCACGGGAGCCGCTCCCGCTGCGATCAGCAGCGCGACACGGGCGATCCGGCGGGTCAGGGGGAGGGACATTGATGCTCCTTAGACGGGAGAGAACGGTGGTGTCCGGCGTCGGGTGCCCGGCGCTCGGACGCAGTGACTACCGCTCGAAGGCCGCGAAGGTTTCGCTCATGCAACGTAAAGAGTTGGCAATGTGTCGCATTATCATCTGCGGCGAAAAACGGGCAAACGCCACGCGCCCCGCGAGGTCGTAAAACACCTACGCGCCTTTGCCCGCACGGGATTTCCGCATATGCCCACGGGTCCTGCGAAGAACCGCGCGGGGCGTCGCCGCCGGCTGACGTATATCGCCCGATCGAGCTATCAACCGCACTACTGCGCGGTCACGATCCGGACCTCGCCGAGGCCCTTCTCTGCCCCCGCCGCGGCCTGCGCCGCCGCCCCGCTCCACTTGCCGCCGGCGTCGCCCGCGGTCCACTCGCGGCCCGCGTAGGACACCTGCTCGATGCGCAGCGCCGAGGAGTTGGCCACCGCCCAGTGCGCCAGCTCCCAGCCGCGCTGCCGCTCCCCGCCCTCGGCCGAGTCCACGGTGGCGGGCACCGGCACGGTCACGCCGTGCCCGCCCGCGCCGGTTGCCGGCGACACCTCGCGCCCGAAGTCACGCACCAGCGCCGCCCGCACCTTCGCCGGATCGCCCGGCTTCCTGACCTCCGTGCCGCTCGGCCGGCCCTCGCAGGTCAGCGAGGCACTCGCCCGGCCCGTCAGCGCCGCGGCCAGCAGCGTGGCGTCCGGCTCGTGCTTCGCGTACGCCTGCGGATAGCCGCTGCGCTGCACGCGCTGCGCAGCGACCGTCAGGGGCAGCCGCGAATAGCCCGGGATCTTGTCCAGATGCTCGTAGAACCGCCCCGCCGCGTACACCGGGTCCATGATCTGCGCCTGCGTGCCCCAGCCCTCCGACGGGCGCTGCTGGAACAGGCCCAGCGAATCGCGGTCGCCGTGGTGGATGTTGCGCAGGCCCGACTCCTGGAGCGCGGTCGCGAGCGCGATCGTGACGGCGCGCTCGGGCATGCCGCGCGAGGTGCCGACGGCCGAGATCGTCGCCGCGTTCACCGCCTGCTCGGAGGTGAACTCGTACGTCGCGCCGTCGTCGTTCCCCGACACGACCGTGCAGCGCGGGGCCGGTCTGCCGCCCGAGACGTACTGGACGACCAGATACGCGGCGACAGCGAGCAGCACCACGACGGCCGCCCCGATACGGAGGAGACGGCCGCGCCGGACGAGGGTGGGGGGCTCAGGCACGCGTCCAAGGTACTGGAGGCCACCGACACGGCCCGCGGCCGCCGGGCATTAGGGTCGACGCCATGGACCTCACCGCCCTTGACCTCGCACAGGACGCCGCGCTGCTCACCGCCCAGCTGGTCGACTTCCCGTCGCCGAGCGGCCAGGAGAAGCCCCTCGCCGACGCCATCGAGACGGCCCTGCGCGCCCTGCCGCACCTCACGGTCGACCGGTACGGCAACAACCTCGTCGCGCGGACGAACCTGGGCCGCGCGGAGCGGGTCATTCTCGCCGGGCACATCGACACGGTCCCGATCGCGGACAACGTCCCCTCGCGCCTGGACGAGGACGGCATCCTGTGGGGCTGCGGCACCAGCGACATGAAGTCGGGCGTCGCGGTCCAGCTGCGCATCGCGCAGACCGTCACCGAGCCCAACCGTGACCTCACGTTCGTCTTCTACGACAACGAAGAGGTCGCCGCACATCTCAACGGTCTGGGACATGTGGCCGAGGCCCACCCCGACTGGCTGGAGGGTGACTTCGCGATCCTCCTGGAGGGCACCGACGGCGAGGTCGAGGGCGGCTGCCAGGGCACCCTGCGCGTCATCCTGACCACCAAGGGGGAGCGGGCGCACTCCGCGCGCGCGTGGATGGGCTCCAACGCCGTCCACAAGGCCGCCCCCATCCTCGAACGCCTCGCCGCGTACGAGCCCCGCAAGCCCGTCGTCGACGGACTCCAGTTCCACGAGGGGCTCAACGCCGTACGCATCGAGGGCGGCGTCGCCACCAACGTCATCCCCGACGCCTGCTCCGTCACGGTCAACTTCCGGTACGCGCCGGACCGCAGCGCCGAGGAGGCCGAGGCCTTCGTCCGGGACTTCTTCGCCGGCTGCGACATCGACGACTACGTGGTCGACGACCACACCGGCGGAGCGCGCCCCGGCCTCGACCACCCGGCTGCCGCCGCGTTCATGGCGGCCGTCGGCGGCAAGGCCCGCCCCAAGTTCGGCTGGACGGACGTCTCCCGGTTCAGCGCGCTCGGCGTCCCCGCCGTGAACTACGGCCCGGGCGACCCGATCTTCGCCCACAAGAGGGACGAGCACGTGGACACCCGCAAGATCCTCGCCACCGAGGAACGCCTGCGCTCCTGGCTCACGGCCTGACACTCCGAGGTCCCCCGTACGTAACCCGCGTAGACCTACCCTTGCTGCACGTACGCAGTGGAGGGAGCAGCGAATGAGCAACCCCGAGGGCAGGAAGCGCCCCAAGGAGCAGCGGCTCGGCCCGGTGATCCGTCGCCACGACCAGGTCCAGTCGAGCACCACCGATCAGCGCCTCCTCGACTCCGACGGTCCCTCCGAGTGGGTGCACACCGATCCCTGGCGGGTCCTGCGCATCCAGTCGGAGTTCATCGAGGGCTTCGGCACGCTCGCCGAACTCCCGCCCGCCATCAGCGTGTTCGGCTCCGCCCGCACACAGGAGGACTCGCCGGAGTACGCGGCCGGAGTCGCCATCGGCAGGGCGCTCGTCGAGGCCGGGTTCGCGGTCATCACGGGCGGCGGGCCCGGCGCGATGCAGGCCGCGAACCAGGGCGCCATCGAGGCCAAGGGCATCTCGGTGGGCCTCGGCATCGAGCTGCCCTTCGAACAGGGCCTCAACCAGTACGTCGACCTCGGCCTGAACTTCCGCTACTTCTTCGTCCGCAAGACGATGTTCGTGAAGTACGCGCAGGGCTTCGTGGTCCTTCCGGGCGGCCTCGGCACCCTGGACGAGCTGTTCGAGGCGCTCACCCTCGTCCAGACCACGAAGGTCACGCGCTTCCCGATCGTCCTGTTCGGGACGCAGTACTGGAGCGGCCTGGTCGAGTGGCTGAAGAACACCGTCATCGCCCAGGGCAAGGCCTCCGAGGCCGACCTGCTCCTGTTCCACGTGACGGACGACGTGGACGAGGCGATCGCCCTCGTGACCAAGGAAGTCGGCAAGTAGGCGCGTGAAGAGCAGACGCGTGAGAACAGGCGTCTGAGAGCACGCGCCTAAGCGAGCCCTCGGCGGGCGACCGCCGGGGGCCGGTGGCCCGCGATCGTGGCCACCATGTCGAGCACCTGCCTCGTCTCGGCCACCTCGTGGACCCGGTACACCTGCGCGCCCAGCCACGCCGACACCGCCGTCGTGGCCAGCGTCCCGATCACCCGCTCCTTGACCGGCCTGTCGAGCGTCTCGCCGACGAAGTCCTTGTTCGACAGGGACACCAGGACCGGCCAGCCCGTCTCCACCATCTCGCCCAGCCTGCGCGTCGCCTCCAGGCTGTGCCGGGTGTTCTTGCCGAAGTCATGCCCCGGGTCGATGAGCACCGACTCGCGCGGCACCCCCAGCGCCACGGCCCGCTCGGCGAGGCCCACCGTCACGTCGAGGATGTCCGCCATGACGTCGTCGTACGCCACCCGGTGCGGTCGCGTACGCGGCTGGGCGCCGCCCGCGTGCGTGCAGACCAGGCCCTTCCCGTAACGTGCCGCGACCTCCGCGAGCTTGGGGTCGACGCCGCCCCACGCGTCGTTCAGGACATCGGCGCCGGCCTCGCAGACCGCCTCGCCCACGTCGTGCCGCCAGGTGTCGACGCTGATCACGACGTCCGGGAAGCGGCGGCGCACCTCGGCCACGAAGCCGACGGTGCGGCGCGCCTCCTCCTGCGCGCTCACCTCGTCCCCCGGGCCCGCCTTCACCCCGCCGATGTCGATGATCGCGGCGCCCTCCGCCACGGCCTGCTCGACGCGGGCGAGCGCGGGCTCGTCGTGGAACGTCGAGCCCTGGTCGTAGAACGAGTCAGGGGTCCGGTTCACGATCGCCATGATCACCGGCTCGTGTGCGCCGAACTCGCGCGGGCCAAGCCTGAGCATCCCCTGTGACTCTCCTTGCGGCTGTGCGTGAATCCTGTCGACCGGTCGCCTGCGACCTTAACTGTCACACCCTCATGGCACGATCGGACCCTGACAGTTTCCGGACCGGGATCGGGACCGGATCCGGGCTTCGAGCCAGGGGACAGCGAAGATGGTCATGTTCTTGTTTCTGGTCGTCGCGCTCGTCGTGGTGGTCGGCGCGGTGACGCTCGCCGTGCTCGGCGGCGGCGAGAGCGGGGCGCTCCCGGAGGCGCCGCCCGAGCAGTTCGCCGACCCGCTGCCGCACGACCGGCCCGTCGGCCGCGCCGACGTGGACGCCCTGCGCCTGCCCGTCGCGCTGCGCGGCTACCGCATGGCCGAGGTGGACGACGCACTCGGGCGGCTCGGCGCCGAACTCGCCGAGCGGGACCAGCGGATCGCCGACCTGGAGAGCGCCCTGTCGGGCGCGCGGGCCCAGACGCGACTTGAGGGACCCGGTTTCGGCCGGCACCCCGGAGAGGACCACCAGTGAGCGACGAGAGCGCCGGCGGCGTCGTACCGGGCCCGGACGGGGCGCTGCGCTGCCCCTGGGGCCTGTCCACCGAGGACTACGTGACGTATCACGACGAGGAGTGGGGCCGCCCCGTCCACGGCGACGACGCGCTGTTCGAGCGGGTCTGTCTGGAGGCCTTCCAGTCCGGCCTGTCATGGATCACGATCCTGCGCCGCCGTGAGGGCTTCCGCGCCGCGTTCGCCGGGTTCAAGATCTCCGACGTCGCCGCGTTCACGGACACCGACCGCGAGCGCCTCCTCGCCGACGAGGGCATCATCCGCAACCGCGCCAAGATCGACGCGACCATGGCCAACGCGCGCGTGCTCGCCGACTGGCCCGAGGGCGAGCTCGACACCCTCATCTGGTCGTATGCCCCGGACCCGGCCACCCGCCCGGCGCCGCGCGTCATCGGCGACGTACCCGCGATCACGGACGAGTCGACGGCCCTGTCCAAGGCACTCAAGAAGCGCGGCCTGCGCTTCGTCGGCCCGACGACGGCGTACGCGCTGATGCAGGCCTGCGGCCTGGTCAACGACCACCTGGTGAACTGCGTGGCCCGCGAGCGCTGAGGACGGACCTCACGCACGCCCCGGGCCACGCACGCGTCCTACCGCGGCGCGTCCTGGCGCGGCACTTCCTGCCGCGGCACTTCCTAGCGGCCCAGGTACTTCGGCTTCTCCTTGGCGATGAAGGCCTGCACCGCGATGGCGTGGTCCTCCGACGCGCCCGCCCTCGACTGGAGTTCGTCCTCCTTGCCGAGGGACTCGTCCAGCGTGTGACCCGCCGCGAACGCGAGAGACTCCTTCAGTGCCGCGTACGCCACCGTCGGACCCTCGGCCAGCGAACGCGCCAGCTTCCGCGCCTCCTCGGCCAGTTCGGCCGAGGGCACGACCCGGTTCGCGATCCCGAGTTCGTACGCCTCCTGCGCCTTCACCGAGCGAGGGAACAGCAGCAGGTCGGCGGCGCGCCCGGGGCCCACCACGCGCGGCAGCGTCCAGGACACACCCGAGTCCGCGGTCAGGGCGACGCCCGCGAAGGACGTGTTGAAGGCGGCCGTGTCCGAGACGATCCGGTAGTCGGCGGCGAGCGCGAAGCCGAAACCGGCCCCCGCGGCCACACCGTTGACCGCGGCCACGACGGGCTTGGGCATCTGCGTCAGAGCCCGCAGGATCGGGTTGTAGTGCTCGCGCACGGTGTTCATGGTGCGGCCGGTGCCGGCCTCGCGGTCGGCCATCAGGGAGCCCACGTGCTCCTTGAGGTCCTGGCCCACACAGAACGCCCGGTCACCCGCGGCGGTGAGCAGCACGGCCCGTACCGCACCGTCCGCCGCAGCCGCCTGCGCCGCGTCCCGGAAGGCGACCTTGGATTCGGTGTTCATCGCGTTCATCGCCTCGGGGCGGTTGAGCGTGATGGTCGCGAGCCCGTCGCTCACCTCGTAGAGAACGCTGTCGGCCATGGAACCCCTCCAACTGATGCGGCTCGGTCGTCGTCAGTGCTCAGCATGACGGAGATCACGGTCCACGGCGGGGCCCACGCATGTGACCTGCGTCAAAGAATCAGGTCGCGGGAGAGTGGCGAAGGAGGCGCAGTATCGCAGTCACATTGCCGAATTGAGTGGTTTTGCTCAACCGCGTTGCGCAAGCGATGCCGACCGAAGTTGGTCATCGGGTCCTGCGATGCGGGATAATGGCCAAGAAGCAATGTGTTCGATGCCGGTGACACCTGGGTTGTCGGCTGCGATGAGCTGGTTTCAGGAAGGGGAACGAGCATGGCGGCCATGAAGCCGCGGACGGGCGACGGCCCGCTCGAGGTGACCAAGGAGGGGCGGGGCATCGTCATGCGCGTTCCGCTCGAAGGCGGCGGTCGACTTGTCGTCGAGCTGACTCCGGACGAGGCCGATGCACTCGGCGATGCCCTCAAGAAGGTCGTCGGCTGACGCGGAAGCGACCATACCTTTCAACTGCCCCGGTGCCACAAGCGGTGCCGGGGCAGTTGTGTATCCACAGGTCAGGCCACGTTTAGGGGCAATCTGAAGATCTTTTACGGGGTACGGGACGCGGAGTGTGGGGTGCGGGGCGCAGCGTCAGCGCTTCACGGCGCAGAGCAGCCCGTCGCCGACCGGCAGCAGCGAGGGCACCAGGTCCTGGGCCTCGCGCACCGCCCGCAGCAGCTCCCGCATCCGCAGGACCTCCGCCGGCTGGGGACCCGAATCGACCGTGCGGCCGTCGGCGAAGACGCCCTCGAAACAGACCAGCCCGCCAGGTCGCAACAGGCGCAACGATTCAGCGAGGTAGTCGAGGCACTCGGTCCGGTCGCCGTCGCAGAACACGAGGTCGTAGCCGCTGTCCGCGAGCCGCGGCAGTACGTCGAGAGCCCGTCCGGGGATGAAACGCGCCCGATTGTTCGCGAATCCGGCGGCGCGGAACGCCTGCCGGGCGAACTGCTGCCGCTCCGGCTCCGGATCCACCGTGGTCAGGACACCATCGGGCCGCATGCCGTGCAGCAGATGGATTCCGGACACCCCGGTCCCCGTGCCGATCTCGGCCACCGCCTTGGCGCCCACGGTGGCAGCGAGCATCCGCAGCGCGGCGCCCGCGCCGGGCGACACCGGGCGGGTGCCGGCCTCACGGGCCCGGTCCCGGGCCCAGCGCAGCGCGTCGTCCTCGGCGACAAAGGCGTCGGCGAACGCCCAGCTCGTCTGCCGGTTGCCGGTAATGGCCCTCTCCTGTCCCCGTGGTTGCCTGCGCGTGACTGTATCCGTTGGTGGCGGGAACTCGCAGATGGGACCGGGCGTTTAAGAGGGCAGGGGAAAACGGCGAGGGAAAGAGCGCGGGGGTGGCCGGTGGACCGACAGAGCAAACAGCGCAGGCGAAGCGCCCGGCGCCCTCAGGCAAATCTCAGTAAAAACGCTTATCCGGAGCTAACGGGCGAGGTGGCTATGGTAGGGGCTCCACTGGACACCACCAGAGCCGATAGGGGAGGTGCGGCTGCGCCTGTGGATCGGGGAGGAGCGCTGCGGCGCTTTCTCAGGTCGGCGGGTGAGCCGAAATCCGTGACCAACACTGCTGACCGTTCCAACGCCGCTCATTCCGCGCAGACCGCGACCTTTGCCGCTGATGCGGAATCGCAGGCGTGGACTCCTCCGACCTGGGAGGAGATCGTCAGCACGCACAGCGGCCGGGTCTACCGCCTCGCCTACCGCCTGACGGGTAACCAGCACGACGCCGAGGACCTCACGCAAGAAGTCTTCGTCCGCGTCTTCCGCTCGCTGTCGACGTACACGCCCGGCACCTTCGAGGGCTGGCTGCACCGCATCACCACGAACCTCTTCCTCGACATGGTGCGCCGCAAGCAGCGCATCCGCTTCGACGCCCTCGGGGACGACGCGGCCGAACGCCTGCCGAGCCGCGAGCCGTCGCCGCAGCAGGTCTTCCACGACACGCACTTCGACGCGGACGTCCAGCAGGCGCTGGACACCCTCGCGCCCGAATTCCGCGCGGCCGTCGTCCTGTGCGACATCGAGGGCCTCTCGTACGAGGAGATCGCCGCGACCCTGGGCGTCAAGCTCGGCACGGTCCGCAGCCGCATCCACCGCGGCCGCTCCCAGTTGCGCAAGGCCCTGCAGCACCGGTCGCCCGAGGCACGCGCCGAGCGTCGCTCCCTCGCGGCCACGGGCGTTCCCGCGCTTGGAGGAGGGGGCGCGACCGCGTGAGTGGATCACGTCCGGACCCCGCCGAGCGGCAGCTCTCCGAGCATCATCTGGGAGACCGGCTCGCCGCCCTCGTCGACGGCGAGCTGGGCCATGACGCCCGCGAGCGGGGCCTCGCCCATCTGGCCACCTGTCCGAAGTGCAAGGCCGAGGCCGACGCGCAGCGGCGGCTGAAGAGCGTCTTCGCCGAGGCGGCACCGCCGCCCCCGACCGAGAGTTTCCTTGCCCGTCTCCAGGGGCTCCCCGGGGGAGGTGGCGACTCGGACGGCGGCGGCACCCCGTTCGGCGGGGGAGGACTCGGCGGCAGAGGCTTCGGGAGCGGGGTCTTCGGAGTAGACCCCGACCCCTTCGGCTACGCCCCGACCGGCCGTCACAACGCGTTGCTCGCCGGCGCCCCCGCCGCGGAGCGCGGCTTCCGCATCCATGAGGTCGGCCGCGGCGACACCGACCGCGCGGCCTCCCGCGGGCGCCGCTTCGCGTTCGCCGCGGCCGGTGCGGTGTCGCTCGCCGCGATCGCGCTCGGCGGCGTCTCCACCGGCGTTCCCGCCGACACGGGCGGCGACGTCCGGGGCGGCGGTTCGGGCAGCAACGCGACGCCCGCTCGCACCCAGAGCGCCGGTGTCGCCACGGCGGCCGAGACGCAGCGCCGCCGGAACGTGTCGCCGATGCTCGGCCAGCGGGCGGGCGGCGCGCTGAACGCGCCGGTCGCCGCCACGGAGTCGGGCGCACCCCTGCTGTCCGGTGCGGCCACGCAGCAGGGCGCCCAGAGCGCCGTGTATCCGCTGGCGGCCCCGCTCCTCAGCGGGATCACGACGCTGTCTCCCCTGATACGTCCCGCCGCGCCCGTCCCCGCATTGCCCCTGTCGGGCGTCGGCACCGCTTTCGAAGGTCCCGGGTCGAGCCTGGAGGCGAGCCCCGGGTCCAGCCTCACGGCGGCCCCCGCGGCGCCGCCCTCCGGCACGCCCACGGCCTCCGCCCGCTGACCCTGCCCTCTGCGCGCCGGTCCGCGAACCTGGTTGAATCCATGGTGAGCGGCCGCGCCCGCCGGGCGATCCCGGGGCGCGGCGCCGACGGGCGGTCCGACTGGGGCGATCGCCGTATAGCTGCCCGCGGGACGTTGCCGCGGGCCAGGTGTGGGGAGAGCGGCGGAACATGGACGAGGGGAAGCCCACAAAGGCGAAGTGGTGGAGCCGCCCCCGGCCCAACGGGGGCGCACCGCGCGACGACGGGGACGTTTCGCGCGACGACGGCGACTTCGAACTGGCGCAGCCTGCGCCGGCTGCGGGCCCAGACGATGTCGGGGTCGCCGCGGGTGGTGCGGCGGGGGATGTGTCCGACGCCCAGGCCGATACGGCAGATGCGTTCGCCGGGGGCGATGGGGGCTCGGGTGACGGGGCGTCGGTTGAGGGCGCCGGCGCCGGTAGTGGATCTGGCGCTGTTTCTGGTGCTGGTGAGAACTCGGGAGACCGTGCCGCGGCTGCTGATGTTGTGGCCGCTGAAGGTCCTGGCGATCCCGGTCAGGTCGCCGGTGCGGGCGCCGGTGCCGGTGGAGTGGTGGCCGAGGGATCCGCTGGGGCTACCGGTGAACCCGTAACGGTTGATCAGGATGCCGCGCGGCAGGCGCGGCCTCGTCCTCTGCATGCCCCGGACCCCTACGGCACCCCGCCGTACGGTGAGCCCGGGCCCTGGGCGCCCGCGCCGCCGGTTCAGCACCCCGCCGCCACGCCTGCGCAGGGCACGGTCATGCCGTCCCCGGCCCACGCCACGCCCACGCTGTCTCCGGCCCACGGCATGGTTCAGCATCCGGCCGCCGCCACGCCTGCTCACGGCACGGCCATGCCGTCCGGAGGAGTCGGTACGCCTCCGCCGTATGCCGGCACACCTCCGCTGTCCGGAGGCGGTACACCTCCGCCGTATGCCGGCACACCTCCGCTGTCCGGAGGCGGTACACCTCCGCCGTACGCCGGCGGACCGATGCCCCACGCCGCTCCGTACGTCCCGCACCCCGCCGCTGCCCCGCAGCCCGGCCCGCACCCGGCGGATCAGGCGCCGGCCCCTGTCGAACAGCAGGCCCACCACGGAGCGCCGCCGCTCGCGAGTGCCCCGGAGGGGCCCGGGGCGGCCCCGGGCGGACCCGGGCTCAACCCGCCCCCGCCCGGAGGGCCCTGGCAGCGGTATGACCCCTGGAGCGCACCCGCGCCCGCGAACGGGCAGCGGCGGGGGGCCAGGCGGGGGCGGCGGCTGCTCGTCGTCTGGACCGTCGTGGTCGCGCTCGTCGCGGGAGGGATCGGCGGCGTCGTCGGCACGTATCTGGAGCGCGACGGTGCGTCCTCCGACGTGGAACTGCCGCAGGCCGACGCCGAGTCCGCGAAGCGCGACCCCGGCAGCATCGCCGGTATCGCGGCCCGCGCCCTGCCGGGCGTCGTCACGATCCACGTCAGTGGCTCCGACACCCAGGGCACCGGCACCGGCTTCGTCCTCGACGACCGGGGACACATCCTCACCAACAACCACGTCGTCGAACCGGCCGGCGGCAGTGGTGACATATCGGTCACCTTCAGCGGAGGTGAGACCGCCAAGGCCGAGGTGATCGGCCGCGACTCCGGCTACGACCTCGCCGTCGTCAAGGTCACCGGCGTGCGCGGGCTCAAGCCCCTCGCCCTCGGCAATTCGGAGAACGTCCAGGTCGGCGACCCCGTCGTGGCCATCGGCGCCCCCTTCGACCTGGCCAACACGGTGACCTCGGGGATCATCAGCGCCAAGGAGCGGCCCATCACGGCCGGCGGCGAGAAGGGTGACGGCAGCGACGTCAGCTACGTCGACGCGTTGCAGACCGACGCGCCCATAAACCCGGGCAACTCGGGCGGCCCGCTGGTCGATTCGCAGGCCCGCGTCATCGGCATCAACAGCGCCATCCGCTCCGCCGACAGCGGCTCGGACCTGGAGGGCGGCCAGGCCGGTTCGATCGGCCTCGGCTTCGCCATCCCCATCAACCAGGGCAAGCGCGTGGCCGAGGAGCTGATCAACACGGGCCGGGCCACCCACCCCGTGATCGGCGTCACGCTCGACATGGACTACTCGGGTGACGGAGCCCGTGTCGCCACGAAGGGCAACAACGGCGGTTCGCCGGTGAATCCGGGCGGCCCCGGCGCCAAGGCCGGGATCAAGGGCAGCGACGTCGTCACCGCGGTGGACGGGGCGCGCATCCACTCCGCCGAGGAGCTCATCGTCAAGATCCGTTCCCACCGGCCCGGGGACCGCCTCGCCCTGACCGTGGAACGGGACGGCAAGGAGCGCAAGGTGACCCTCGTCCTCGGCTCGGCGGACGGCAGCTGACGGGCAGCCGGCGGGCGCCCTGACGGGCCCCGTCGGAGCTCGGCGGCAAGCGCTTGTGCGACGGCTGAGCCCAGACGTAGCCCAGTGGCTACCCGGCAGACAGCATCGCCGGGTACCGTGGACCCGGTCCGGAACCCGGAAGACCTGCCACGGAGACCTGCTGCGGGCCTGAGGACACGCTAGGAGCGCAAGGTGTTCAACGACATAGGCCTACCCGAGCTGCTGACGCTCATCGTCCTCGGCGTGCTCGTTTTCGGCCCGGACAAGCTGCCGAAGGTCATCCAGGACGTGACGCGCACGATCCGTAAGATCCGCGAGTTCTCGGACAGCGCCAAGCGGGACATCCGTGAGGAACTCGGCCCGGAGTTCAAGGACTTCGAGTTCGAGGACCTCAACCCGAAGACGTTCATCCGCAAGCGGCTGGACAGCGACGAGCTCGGCCTGAAAGAGATCCGGAACGGCTTCGACCTGAAGAAGGAGATGGCCGAGGTCACGGAGGCGGTGCAGAGCGTGGACGAGGCGTCGTCCGGCTCCGGGGCCGCCGCCGCGTCGTCCGGCTCTGCTCCCGCCAAGATCGACATGCAGAAGAAGCCCGAGAAGCCGGCGGCGGACGACCACCCGCCGTACGACGCCGACGCGACCTGACCGCGTCGCGACATGCGACCTGGCGGGCCGGCCTCTTTTCGGGGGGTCGGTTCGCCCTCGCGGTTCGCGCTGCAGGACTCCGAGGCGACCCGACCGCGTAGCGTCACGCCATTCGGCGGCCCGGCCCGGCCTGTTCCCCGGCGCCCGCCTGCCCCCGCAGCTCCCCCCTCGCACCGCCGGCGACCCGCCCCGCGTACCTGTCGGAACCCGGGGTCTCCTGCCCGGGTGTGGCATCCTGCCTTGTTGTTGCGCGGATCGGTGGCGAGGACGCCCGAGGGGGGTGGGCCGCCGCGGTTCGACTGAGCTAGGAGGCGGCCGGGTACATGGAGACGACGAGTCGGGTAGGCGCGCAGGCGCCCGCGGCGCAAGGGGCCCCCGAGGTTCTGACGGCCCGGCGCACGGTCGACGGCTACCTGCTGGCGCCCTTCCCGTGGTACGGCCTCGACGAGGCGTTCACGGGACCGCGGCGGCTGATGCCGGTCGGCACCTCGGCGGAGGGCGCCGTGGAGCACGGTTCCATCGGGCACGGCGACGAGCCCACCGTGCGGAGCGAAGGGCCCGCGGGCAGGGGCGACAAGGAGCGGTTCGTGGTCGTCGTGAGCGTGGCGGCCAGCCCGGTGCGGCGCAGCGCCGACGGTACGGGCGTCCTGGAGGCGACCTCGGTCTCCTCGGCGGCCTGGCTCGCCGGAGTCGGCCTGCTCAACGTCACATGGCCGGGGCAGATGGACCACACTCTGCGCGACGACTGGCTGGACCAGCAGACCGAGACCGCGTGGACCCTCGCGGACGACCTCGAGGGCGCGGACTGGACGACGCTGTCCCTGCCGGTGGACGGCGTCCCGACGCCGTTCCACTACCGGGAGACGGAGTTCGGCTGGGTCCTCGCCGGGTCGACGCAGGAGGGCGTGCACCTGGGGGCGTACGGGCGCGGCATGAGCGCGTACGGCCTGGGCTTCTCGATGATCAAGGACATCGAGACCTACGAGTAGTGAAGAACATCGGCGCCCACGAGTAGCGGGCGCTGTACGCCGATGGGGCACGGTCGACGCGACCGTGCCCCATCGGCGTAATCCCTGAGGGTCAGAACTTGTTGCGCGGGGTGATTCCCAGCGACATGCCCGACAGGCCGCGCGCGCGGCCGCCCAGCTTGCCGGCGATGGCGCGCAGGGCCGCGCCCGCGGGGGACTCGGGGTCGGTCAGGACGACCGGCTTGCCCTCGTCGCCGCCCTCGCGCAGCCGGACGTCGATCGGGATGGAGCCGAGCACCGGGACGTTCGCCCCGGTCGTCCGCGTGAGGCCCTCGGCGACGCGCTCGCCGCCGCCCGTGCCGAAGACGTCGACCATCTCGCCGCAGTGCGGGCACGGCAGGCCCGCCATGTTCTCGACTACACCGACGATCTTCTGGTGGGTCTGGACCGCGATGGAGCCGGCGCGCTCGGCGACCTCGGCCGCCGCCTGCTGGGGCGTCGTGACGACGAGGATCTCCGCGTTCGGGACGAGCTGCGCGACGGAGATCGCGATGTCGCCCGTGCCCGGCGGCAGGTCGAGGAGCAGGACGTCCAGGTCGCCCCAGAACACGTCGGCGAGGAACTGCTGGAGCGCGCGGTGCAGCATCGGGCCGCGCCACACGACCGGCGCGTTGCCCGGCGTGAACATGCCGATCGAGATGACCTTCACGCCGTTCGCGGACGGCGGCATGATCATGTTCTCGACCTGGGTGGGCCGCCCCTCGGCGCCCAGCATGCGCGGCACGCTGTGGCCGTAGATGTCGGCGTCCACGACGCCGACCTTCAGGCCGTCGGCGGCCATCGCGGCCGCGAGGTTCACCGTCACCGAGGACTTGCCGACGCCGCCCTTGCCGGAGGCCACCGCGTACACGCGGGTCAGCGAGCCGGGCTTGGCGAAGGGCACCTCACGCTCGGCCGTGCCGCCGCGCAGCGCGGCGGCGAGTTCCTTGCGCTGCTCGTCGCCCATCACGTCCAGCGTGACGTCGACGCGCGTGACGCCCTCGACGGCCGCGACCGCGTCGGTCACGTTCTTCGTGATGGTCTCGCGCATGGGGCAGCCGGAGACCGTGAGGTACACGGTGACCGCGACCGCGCCGTCCGCGCCGATCTCCACCGATTTGACCATCCCCAGCTCGGTGATGGGTCGCTGGATCTCGGGGTCGTTCACCGTCGCCAGTGCTTCGCGCACCGCGTCTTCCGTAGCCATACGCCGATAGTACGGCGCGGTAACCCTTGTCCGGAAAGCCCTGTCAACGGTCGTCTACGTCACGTCGGTGACCTGCGTCCGAAGCGGAGGCGGTCGGGAAGGTCACGCGGTGGTCCTCCAGCTCCTTGAGCAGGTCCTGGAGTTCGGAGCGGATCCAGTCGCGGGTGGCGACCTCGCCGAGGCCCATCCGCAGGGCGGCGACCTCGCGGCTGAGGTACTCGGTGTCGGCGATGGACCGCTCGTTCTGCTTGCGGTCCTGTTCGAGGTTGACCTTGTCCCGGTCGTCCTGCCGGTTCTGCGCGAGCAGGATGAGCGGAGCGGCGTACGACGCCTGGAGCGAGAGCATCAGGGTCAGGAAGATGAACGGGTACTGGTCGAAGCGCAGGCTGCTCGGCGCGGAGACGTTCCACACCACCCACGCGATGATGATCACCGTCATCCAGACGATGAACCGGCCCGTCCCCAGGAACCGGGCGATCCGCTCCGAGAGGCGTCCGAAGGCCTCCGGGTCGTAGTCCGGCAGCAGTTTGCGGCGCGGGGGGCGCGGCAGGTCGAGCCGGAAGCGCGGCGCCCGCGCGGCCTCGGGACGCCCGTCCCGCTCGCGCTCAGCCGGCGCCATGGCTCACCTCCCCGTCGGCCAGGTGGAACTCCTGCTCGCGCCAGTCCTCCGGCAGCATGTGGTCGAGGACGTCGTCCACGGTGACGGCGCCGAGCAGCGACCCGCTCTCGTCGACGACGGGCGCCGCCACCATGTCGTACGTCGCGAAGAACCCGGCGACGACCGGGAGCGCGGCGGCCGGCGCGAGGGCCTGGAGGTCGTCGTCGAGCATCGACGAGACCAGCGTGTACGGGGGGTCGCGCAGCAGCCGCTGGAAGTGCACCGTGCCGAGGTACTTGCCGGTGGGCGTCTCGTCCGGCGGCCGGCACACGTACACCTGAGCGGCGAGCGCGGGGGAGAGGTCGGGGTTGCGGACCCGGGCGAGCGCGTCGGCGACGGTCGCGTCGGGCCGCAGCACGATCGGCTCGGTCGTCATCAGACCGCCCGCCGTCCGTTCCTCGTACGCCATCAGGCGCCGCACGTCGGCGGCGTCCGAGGGCTGCATCAGCGCGAGCAGCCGCTCCTTGTCGTCCTCGGGCAGCTCGCGGAGCAGGTCGGCCGCGTCGTCGGGGTCCATCTCCTCCAGGACGTCGGCGGCGCGCTCCTCCTTGAGCTTGCCGAGGATCTCGATCTGGTCGTCCTCGGGCAGCTCCTCCAGGACGTCCGCGAGGCGCTCGTTCGTCAGGGCCGACGCGACCTCGGCACGGCGCTTGGACGAGAGGTGGTGCAGGACGTTGGCGAGGTCGGCCGGGCGCAGCTGCTCGAACGTGGCGAGGAGGTTCTCGGCGCCCTGCCCGTGCTCCTCGAGCGAGAACCCGTCGACGGCCGACCACTCGACGGTGAGCGTCTCGCCCTTGGCCCGGCGGAACGCGCCGCCGCCCTTGCCCTTCCGCACGAAGACCCGGTCGATCTCCCAGTCCCTGCGCGCCGGCAACTGCTGGACGGAGACGTCCAGGACCGTCACCTCCTCGCCGGACTCGACGAGCCGCACCCGCCGGTCGAGCATCTCGCCGAGGACGAGCCGCTCGGTGGGCCGCTGCTCGAAGCGCCGCACGTTCAGTACGCCGGTGGTGATGACCTGGCCGGACTCGATGCCGGTCACGCGGGTCATCGGCAGGAAGATGCGGCGCCGCGTGGAGAGCTCCACGACGAGCCCGAGCAGCCGGGGCGGGCGGCGGCCGACGCGCAGCATGGCGACGAGATCGCGGACGCGCCCCACCATGTCGCCGTTGGGGTCGAAGACGGCGATGCCGGAGAGATGCGAGACGAAGATCCGGGGGGCGCCTGCCGCCATGCGCCGCGCCTCCTTTACATTCGCATTTGTCCTGAAGGTGTGCTTCAGGCTAGCCCGTCCCGGTCCCGTGCGCCTTTGCGCTGCGTCCGGACGGACTGGCTCCGTTCGCCGCAGGTGACACGGGTACGCTGCCGTTCTGCCGCCGAGCAAGACGTCGTACGAGAGGTAGCGCGAGCCGTGACCGTACTTCCCCTGGCCCGCCGTTCCCCTGGGATTCTTCTGGTGGGCGTGATGTGCCTCGGGCTCGCGGCGTGCAGCAGCGAGGATCCGGACGCGGGCACGAACGGCGTCGCCAAACTGACCGCCCCGAAGATCCAGAGCCGCACCGTGAAGGCCGCGCAGGGCGCCGGGGCCGTGCATCTGTCCGGCACGTTGGTCAGCAGCGGACACTCGTACAAGATCGACATGCGGCTCAAGGACGAGGGCGGCACGGGATCCGTCACGGCGGGCGGCCGGACCTTCCAGCTGCTGCGGGTCAAGGAGCATCTGTTCCTGAAGGCCGACGCGGACTTCTGGACGCACCAGGACAGCAAGGGTTCGGGCGGCACGGCGCAGGGGGACACGGCGGCCGCCGCCGACAAGCTCGACGGCAAGTACGTCAAGGTCCCGCAGGGCGACCCGGCCTACAAACGCCTGAGCGGCTTCACCGTCAAGGGCGCGCTCCTGGACGGCCTGCTCACGCTGCACGGCAAGGTGGAGAAGGGTGACCGGGGTTCGGCGGGCGGCGTGCGCACGGTCGAACTCACCGGCGACAAGGGCTCCGGCGGCACGCTCGACGTCTCACTCGAAGGCACCCCGTACCCGCTGCGCCTGGAACGCGCGGGCGGCGCGGGCACGCTCCAACTCACCGACTGGGGCAAGGACTTCACGCTCCGCGAGCCGGGCAAGGGCGAGACGGTGGACTACGGGGCCCAGCTCCCGACGTCCTGAGGCCGCTTGCCTGAGGCCCTCATGCCTGAGGCCCTCTTGAAAGGCCCCCTACTTCCCGCGCCGCTTGCGGCGGAGCAGGAGGCTGGGGAGCGCCGCCGGGGCCTCGCGGCGGGTGGTTGCCGTCGTGGCGAGCGGCGCGGCGGCCTGCGCCTCGGACGACGGCGGGAGCGTGGACCCCGTCGGCTCCAGGCGGAGCACCCGGCACTCGCGTGCCCAGCGCTCCGGCATCGCCTCGCCGTCCGGCGCGTTCAGGCGCTTGCCCTTCAGCTCGGCGACCGCCGCCTCCCACGCCTCGGAGTGCGGGGCGAGCTCGACGACCCGGGCCGCCCAGCCCACGAGACGCCCGCCCTTGTCCTTGCTGCGCACGGTGACGGTCGCCGGCCCGCCGTCGGCGAGGCCGGGGAGCGGCTGCTCGCCGGGCCCGTCACCGACCAGATTCGCCGCGCCCTCGTGCCACACGTGCCACAGAGCGCGCTCGGTGCCGGAGGCCCCCCGTACCCAGATGAGGCCGGACTTCTTGGTGGCCTCCTCGACGAGGGCCTGGTCCATCAACGCGGGCGCCGCGGAGCGGCTCGTCGAGGGGCGGTGGTCGGGAGAAGGGCTGGCCAGATCCGTCATGGGCGTCAGCCTAGAGCGTGTCCGTCCAGAGCCTGTCCGTCGGCCGTTCAGAGCCACCCGTTCCGCTTCAGGATGCGGTGGATCGCGAAGCACGCGCCCACCGTGACGCCCAGGACGAGCGGGTAGCCGAACCGCCAGTGCAGTTCCGGCATGTGCTCGAAGTTCATTCCGTACACACCACAGACCATCGTCGGTACGGCGATGATCGCCGCCCAGGACGTGATCTTGCGCATGTCCTCGTTCTGCGCGACGGACGCCTGCGCGAGGTTGGCCTGGAGGATGGAGTTGAGCAGTTCGTCGAAACCGACGACCTGCTCCTGCACGCGCGCGAGGTGGTCGGCGACGTCACGGAAGTACTTCTGGATGTCCGGGTCGACCAGCCGCATCGGCCGCTCGCTCAGCAGCTGCATCGGCCGCTGGAGCGGCGCCACCGCCCGCTTGAACTCCAGGACCTCGCGCTTGAGCTGGTAGATCCGCCCGGCGTCGGTGCCGCGCGGAGCGCCCTTGCCCGTCTGCGAGAAGACGTCCGTCTCGACCTCGTCGATGTCGTCCTGCATCGCGTCGGCGACGGCGAGATACCCGTCGACGACATGGTCCGCGATGGCGTGGAGGACGGCGGACGGGCCCTTGGCGAGCAGCTCGGGATCGTCCTGGAGCCGGTGCCGCAGCGCCCGCAGGGAGCCCTGCCCGCCGTGCCGGACGGTGATGAAGAAGTCCCGTCCGGTGAAGCACATCACCTCGCCGGTCTCCACGACCTCGCTCGTCGCGGTGAGTTCGGCGTGCTCCACGTAGTGGATGGTCTTGAAGACGGTGAACAGGGTGTCGTCGTAGCGCTCCAGCTTGGGGCGCTGGTGGGCGTGGACGGCGTCCTCGACGGCGAGCGGGTGGAGCCCGAACTCGGCCGCGATACCGGCGAATTCGGACTCGGTCGGCTCGTGCAGCCCGATCCAGGCGAAGCCGCCGTCGCGGCGCGCCTTGCGGATCGCGACGGCGGGCGTCAGGCAGTCGCTGTCGTGGACGCGGGCGCCGTCGCGGTAGACGGCGCAGTCGACGACGGCTGTGGACGTCGACGGGTCGCGGGTGGTGTCGTACGGGGCTGACGTGCTGCCGGTCTCGCGCGGAGCGGGGCGTACGGCGGCGCGCAGGTCACGGATCATCGACATGGGCAGGCTCCTTCGCGGGCGGGAGCCGCCGGGTGGCCATACGGGTCGGCGCTAACCGGAATGAGGACGTCCTGACTGCGGATCCTGTGTGCACGTCCACAAAGCGGGGAGCACCGCACCGGCGCGGTGGCGGCTTCGCTACTGATTCAGATCAGGCGGAAACGAAGTGCTCTTCCGTGGTGCGCAGACAGACTGGAGCGTGCGCGGAAAGCCGGGAAAATGCGGCTCAGTGGCCGGAAGAGCGGGTGGTACTGCACGGTCGACTTCGGTCCATTGCAGCCCCACCTCCTCCGGCCGGTCCCCCGTGAGGGACGACGTCTCATCCCTCGCAGGGGACGTATGTAGGTCAGGAGCTCGAAAGCAACGCTTGGCGTGCTGCCCCTACCAGCGGCCAAGACTATCAGCCGACTGAAGAAGCGAGCCCACCCTTTACCCATCCGATGCGAGTTCTATGCTCGCGGCATGGGAGATGTTCTTGCTCTGGTCGAGGCCCGGCTGCGTACGGCCCTCGGTGAACCGGACGCGCGCGCCGCGGTCACGTTCCTAGGCACCGAACGCATCGAGGTGCTGCGCTTCACGGACGCCGCGGACACCGGCCTCGTGCGCTACGCCACGCTCGGTATGTCGGCCGCCCCGATGGCCGACCCGACGTCCGCGCTGGCCGACCCGCTCAAGGGCCCGCGCGCGGAGCTCGTGCTGTCGGTGCGCGCCGGCCGTGCCGACACCGACAAGGTGCTGCGCCCGCTCGCCGTGCTTGCCGCGTCACCGCAGGTCGAGGGAGTCGTCGTGGCCGCCGGAGCCTCGCTGGACGTGGGCGAGCCCCTGTGGCCCGGTGCCCCGTTCACGTCGGTGCTCGTCGCGGAGTCCGGGGGCCTCGTGGAGGACCTGGAACTGGACGATCCGCTGGATCCCGTACGGTTCCTGCCGCTGCTGCCGATGACGCAGAACGAGGCGGCGTGGAAGCGGGTGCACGGCGCGGCGGCCCTCGAGGAGAAGTGGCTGAACAGCGGCACGGACCTGCGCGATCCGCTCCGCAGGTCTGTGTCCCTGGATCAGTAGGGGAAGGGGCCAGTGGACGTCAGTAGGGATCGGTGGACGTCGGCAGGCGTCAGTAGGGATCGGTAGACGTCGGCAGGCGTAAGTAGGCGTCGGTGGACGTCAGTTCGCGAAGACGGAGATCCCGTCCTCGCCGGCGTGCTGCGGCTCCAGTTCCTCGGCCTCCTCGGTCAGGGCGTTCCTGCGCACCCAGACCACGACGGCGCCGAGCACGGCCGTGACCGCGGCGACCACGAACGGGATGTGGATGTCGGTCCACTCCTCGATCTTCGGGGCGAAGTACGGAGCGGCCGCGGCGGCGAACCAGCGGACGAAGTTGTAGCCGGCGCTCGCCACGGGCCGCGGCGCGTCCGAGACGCCGAGCGCGAGCTCCGTGTACACGGTGTTGTTCACGCCGATGAAGGCGCCGGACACGATCGTGCAGACGACGGCGGCGGTGTGACTGCCGTACCCGAGGACCAGGACATCGGCGGCGAGCAGGACCAGCGAGCCGCCGAGCACCTTGAGCGACCCGAAGCGGGCCTGCATGCGCGGCGCGACGATCACCGAGAAGAACGCGAGCAGCACACCCCAGGCGAAGAAGACGGCGCCCGACTTGTACGGGGTCATGTTCAGCACGAACGGCGTGAAGGCCAGGATCGTGAAGAACGTGTAGTTGTAGAAGAAGGCCGAGACCGCGGCCGAGGCGAGCCCGCCGTGGCCGAGTGCCTTGATCGGGTCGAGGATCGAGGTCTTCCTCGTGGGCCTGGGCTGTTCCTTCAGGAACGCCGTGATGCAGATGAACCCGATGGCCATCAGGGCCGCGGTGCCGAAGAACGGGTAGCGCCAGCTGGCATTGCCGAGCAGTGCGCCCAGAAGCGGCCCGCACGCCATGCCGAGGCCGAGCGCGGACTCGTAGAGCAGGATCGCGGCGGCCGAGCCGCCTGCCGCGGCGCCGACGATGACGGCGAGGGCCGTCGAGACGAACAGCGCGTTGCCGAGGCCCCATCCGGCGCGGAAGCCGACGAGTTCACCGACGGAGCCGGAGGTGCCGGCCAGCGCGGCGAAGACCACGACGAGCGCGAGTCCCGCGAGCAGCGTCTTCTTGCCGCCGATGCGGCTGGAGACGAACCCGGTCAGGAGCATCGCGACGGCGGTGATCAGGAAGTACGAGGTGAAGAGCAGGGAGACCTGACTGGGCGTCGCTTCCAGGCCCTTGGCGATCGAGGGCAGGATCGGGTCGACGAGACCGATGCCCATGAAGGCGACGACGGATGCCCCGGCGGTCGCCCAGACCGCCTTCGGCTGACGCAGCAGGCTGGTCGCCCCCGCGTCGAACGTGTCCCCTTCGGCGGGACCTCCTGCACTTCCTGTACTGCTGTGGCTCATGCCGGTTCCTCGCAATCGCGTCGTTCACTCGGAGTCCGCCCGTGATCGATCGCTGTCGCCCGTGATCTCCCGTGCCTTCCGGTGATCTCCAGCGATCGTTGGCGTATACACACAATAAATTAGTCCGGCTAACTAATGCAAGTTACATCTAGTTTTCCCGGGGGCGTGCGGTGAGGCCCCGCCCTCGGACGGGTGATCGTCCTTGACGGAGCGGGAGACGGGGAGGACCGTTGGGCCTTATGAGGGGCGAACCCAGTTGCCCGAAGTGTGGTGGCCGGGTCAGGGCTCCCGGCCTCTTCTCCGACTCCTGGCAGTGCGACGAGCACGGGGCGGTGCATCCGATGCAGCCCGTGATCCCGCCCAGCGTCGAGGCGCTCGGCGTCGTCGTGCATCGCGCCCAGGTGCCGGTGTGGATGCCGTGGCCGCTGCCCGTCGGGTGGCTGTTCACGGGAGTGGCCAGCGCGGGCGACGACCGCACGGGCGGCAGGGCCACCGCGGTGGCCTGCTCGGGCCCCGGACCGCTCGGCGGCGCGGGGGAGCTGCTGATCGTCGCGGAGGAGCTCGGCGTCGGCCTCGGCGCCCGTTACGCGGGCATCGACGGCCCCGACCCCGGCCCGTACATGACCGTAGGGAAGCCGCCCCAGGCCAAGATCCTCGCCGCCGGACGGCCCACCCCGATGTGGCACGTCTCCGGAACCCCCGACGACCGCGCGGTCTTCGCGGGCGAGGCGCGCGGGCTGTGGGTGTGGGCGATCGTGTGGCCCGAGCAGACCGGGCTCCTGTTGTACGACGAGCTGGTCCTGACCGACCTGCGCGACGCGGGCGCCGAGGTCGACCTGCTGCCGTGCGGCGCGCTGTCGCCGCGCATCCTGGCGTAAGGGGTCATCCGGGGGGACGACGGTGACGGGGGTGCTCCGGATCCCCGTTATCCTTGAGCGTCCCCTTCCGTCCGTTCAGAGCCTGGAGTACGCGCGTGCGCATCGATCTGCACACCCACTCCACCGCCTCCGACGGCACGGACACCCCGGCCGAGCTGGTCCGTAACGCGGCCGCAGCCGGTCTGGACGTCGTCGCGCTCACCGATCACGACACGAGCCGCGGGTACGCGCAGGCCACGGCCGCGCTGCCGGCCGGACTCACGCTCGTCACCGGCGCCGAACTCTCCTGCCGCCTCGACGGCGTGGGCCTGCACATGCTGGCCTACCTCTTCGACCCGGACGAGCCCGAGCTGCTGAGCGAGCGCGAGCTCGTACGGGACGACCGGGTGCCGCGCGCGCAGGGCATGGTCGCCAGGCTCCAGGGCCTCGGCGTGCCCGTGACCTGGGAGCAGGTCGCCCGCATCGCCGGCGACGGGTCCGTCGGCCGCCCGCACGTCGCGGAGGCCCTCGTCGAACTCGGCGTCGTCGCATCCGTCTCCGACGCCTTCACGCCCGACTGGCTCGCCGACGGCGGCCGCGCGTACGTCGGCAAGCACGAACTCGACCCCTTCGACGCGATCCGCCTGGTCAAGGCCGCGGGCGGGGTCACCGTCTTCGCGCACCCGGCGGCCGTCAAGCGCGGACAGGTCGTGCCCGAGTCGGCGATAGCGGACCTCGCGGCGGCCGGACTCGACGGCATCGAGACCGACCACATGGACCACGATCCGGCCACGCGGGCCCGCCTGCGCGGCCTCGCCGCCGACCTCGGCCTCCTGGCCACGGGCTCTTCCGACTACCACGGCAGCCGGAAGACCTGCGTACTCGGCGAGTTCACCACCGACCCCGAGGTGTACGGGGAAATCACGCGCCGGGCCACCGGGGCGTTTCCCGTACCCGGCGCCGGCGGAACCGCCGCGTAACCCGCGCCCTGCCGCGATCCGGCGGGCCGCCTCCTTCATGCCCCGGTGCGGGCTCACGCACCGCACTCCCACGCACGACGCGTCCCGGCTGATCCCGTGGACCCCACTCGCAAGGCCACACCCGTGTTTGATGTCGCTGTCTTCGGATCCCTTTTTCTCACGCTATTCGTGATTATGGACCCCCCTGGGATCACCCCGATCTTCCTCGCGCTCACCGCGGGCCGGCCCGCCAAGGTGCAGAAGAGGATGGCGTTCCAGGCCGTCTGTGTCGCCTTCGGCGTCATCGCGGTCTTCGGCCTCCTGGGCCACCAGATCCTCGACTACCTGCATGTCTCCGTCCCCGCGCTCATGATCGCGGGCGGGCTGCTGCTGCTCCTCATCGCGCTCGACCTGCTCACCGGCAAGACCGACGAGCCGAAGCAGACCAAGGACGTGAACGTCGCGCTCGTGCCGCTCGGCATGCCGCTGCTCGCGGGCCCCGGTGCGATCGTGTCCGTGATCCTCGCCGTGCAGAAGGCGGACAGTGCCGCGACGCAGGTGTCGGTGTGGATGGCGATCGTCGCCATCCATGTCGTCCTGTGGTTCGTGATGCGCTACTCGCTGCTGATCATCCGCGTGATCAAGGACGGCGGCGTGGTCCTGGTGACGCGCCTCGCGGGCATGATGCTCTCCGCGATCGCGGTGCAGCAGATCATCAACGGCGTGACCCAGGTGATCCAGGGCTCCTGACGCCGAACCCTCTGCCGCCGAGTCCCCGCCTCGCGCACGCAAAAGAGCCCCCGTACGGATCCCGTACGGAGGCTCTGAAGCGTATTCAGCGTGTTATTCGATCACGAACGGTGTATAGCGAACGGTGTATCAGGAGTCGTCGTCGCGTTACGAGGCCGGCGACTCGGCCGGGCGGATGTAGAGGCGCTGCCCTATGGCAGCCGCCTGCTGAACGATCCGGTTGACGGAGGCGGCGTCCACGACGGTGCTGTCCACGGCGGTTCCGTCGACATCGTCGAGTCGCATGATTTCGAAGCGCATAACCGCTTCTCCCTTCGTCTGGTCATCCTCCTGGAGGAGAACTACTGGTACGGGACAACAGTCTTGCCCCGCCGTACGGCCAGGCGGTTGCCTGACCGTTAAGAGTGGATTGCGTGCCTTCACTACCCCGCGTTCTGTAAGACTCAACGAGTTGCCCCTGGCAAACATTCCCTACGCTAAGGAAATTTTTCGCGAGGCTAATTACCCGCGGGTACTGGGAGCGGTTGTGTTCGCAGCGTGACGGCCGGGACAATGGGCCGCATATGAACGACGACCTGACGGCCATCCGCGCGGAGCTGGACCGTACGAACGAGCTGCTCAAGCGCGTGCTCGCCGAAGTGGCCAAGACCCCGTCCACGCACGCGATCTTCGTGGACGCCGGATACCTCTACGCCGCCGCGGGCCGCCTCGTCTCCGGGACCGAGGACCGCAGGGCCTTCGACCTGGACGCCGAAGGGATCGTCGACGCCCTCATCGACAAGGCCCGCACGATCTTCGCGGACAGCCGGCTGCTGCGCGTCTACTGGTACGACGGCGCCCGGCGCCGCATCCACACGAACGAACAGCAGTCGATCGCCGAACTGCCCGACGTCAAGGTCAGGCTCGGCAACCTCAACGCCCACAACCAGCAGAAGGGCGTCGACTCCCTGATCCGCACGGACCTCGAGTCGCTCGCCCGGCACCGCGCCATCAGCGACGCCGCGCTCATCGGCGGGGACGAGGACCTCGTCTCCGCGGTCGAGGCCGCGCAGGGCTACGGCGCACGCGTCCACCTGTGGGGCATCGAGGCGCCGGAGGGCCGCAACCAGGCGGACCCGCTCCTGTGGGAGGTCGACAGCCAGCGCACCTTCGACCTGGCGTTCTTCAAGCCGTACGTGTCCCGGCGCACCGCCACGGCGACGTACGAGAACGCGGGCACGCCCCGTCCCTCACGGGACGACGTGCGCTTCGTCGGCGCGCAGGTGGCCGCCAAGTGGCTCGCCGCGCGCGGCAGGGAGTCGCTGGTGGAGCTGCTGCCGGGGTACCCGTATCTGCCCGGCCCCGTCGACCAGGAACTGCTCGTCGAGGCGGAGGCGCTGCTGCAGCACTCGCTGCGCGGGCAGTCCGACCTGCGGCGCGCCCTGCGGGACGGCTTCTGGAGCCACCTCCAGGCGCAGTTCTAGGGCCGCGCCCTCCGGCTAGACGACGGGCGGGTGCAGGTCCCAGAACTCGGCCAGGGCCGCCGCGGTCTCCTGGGGGCGGTCCGTGTTCGGGGAGTGCTCCGCGCCCGCGATGACGGTCCTGCGCGCCGAGAGGCGTACGGCCATCGAATCGAGGAGCTGCACCGGCCAGGTGTCGTCGCGCTCGCCCGAGAGCACGTGCTTGGGCAGCCGGACGGCCGCCAGTTCATCGACCAGATCGGGTTCCGTGCACAACTGCCGGCCGGTCGCGATGAGCTGCGCCGGGCTGTTGAGCAGCCACCGGTGCCGCAGGGCGCGTGCGTCATCCGCGCCCGCTCCGGGGGCGTCCGTCTCCTCCGGTGCGTCGAGCGCCTGTATCGCGTCCCACACCTGCGCCATGTCGAGCACGGCGAGCGCGTCCCGCAGCAGCTTGACGCGCTCCTGCTGCGAGGGCGAGATCTGGGCCGGCCCAGAGGACATGAGGGTGAGCGAGGTGAACGGCGTCGCGTCGATCAGCACGGCGGCCCGCGCGATCTGGCCGCCGAGCGAATGCCCCACCAGATGCAGCGGCGTCCCGTCGTCCACGGCAGCCGCCTGCGCGAGTACATCGCGCGCCAACTCCCTCTGTGCGTAAGGGGATTCGTCGTCCAGCGGCCCCGTCGACTCGTACTGGCCGCGGCCGTCCACGGCGACCGTGCGGTAGCCGGCGGCGGCGAGCGGCACGTGCAGGGCGATGAAGTCCTCCTTGCTGCCGGTGAACCCGGGCAGCAGGAGCGCGGTGCCGGTGTGCCCGGCCTCCCGCGGACCGGCGCTGATGGCGGCGAAGTCGCCGCGCTCGGTCGAAAGGGCGTGGGCGACGGTGCCGGGCGGCGGGACGAATGCGGGAGGCCGACTCATGCGACGAGGCTAACCGCAGTGCCGCCGCGGGTCATTCGGGGCGGGGGCTCTTCGTGACCGTCGAACGCCGATGGCCCGGCCCCGCTTTCGCGGGCGCCGGGCCATCGGGTGTTACGTGGTCCTGCTCAGCTCTCCGTCGGCTCCGCGGCCTTGCGCGTGCGGCGGCGGGGCTTGGCGGGCGCCTCCTCGGCGGTCGCGTCGGCGGCGGCCTTGGGGGCCGCGGCCTTGCGCGTGCGCTTCGGCTTCGTCTCCGTGACCTCGGCGGCCACGTCGGCGGTCGCCTTGGGGGCGGCGGCCTTACGGGTGCGCTTCGGCTTGGCCTCCGCGGGTGCCTCGACGGCCTCGACCGTGTCCACCACGGCCTGTGCTGCCTTGCGGGTGCGGCGGCGCGGCTTGGTCTCGGCCTCCTCGGCGGCGACCTCCTCGGCGGCCACCTTGGGGGCGGCGGCCTTGCGGGTGCGCTTCGGCTTGGTCTCCGCGACCTCGGTCGCCTCGACGGTGTCCGCCACGGCCTCGGCCTTGGGCGCCGCCTTACGGGTGCGCTTGGGCTTCGTCTCCGCGGGCGCCTCGACCGACTCGACAGCCTCGACCGTGTCCACGACGGCCTCCGCCGCCTTGCGGGTGCGGCGTCGCGGCCTCGGGACCGTCGCCTCGGCGGTCTCGGCGGTCTCGGCGACCTCCTCGGCGGCCACCTTGGGGGCGGCGGCCTTGCGGGTGCGCTTCGGCTTGGTCTCCGCGACCTCCGTCGACTCGACCGTGTCGGCGACAGCCTCGGCCGTCGCGACGGGGGCGGTCTCGACGACGGCCTCCGCAGCGGCGCCCGCACGGGTACGGCGGCGACGACGCGGCGAACGGGGCTCGACCACCGTGGCGTCCGCGGCCTCGGGGGCGGCGACCGCCCCGGCCGGAGCCGTCCTCGGCTCGTTCACCGTCGGTGCGGCCACCGGCTCGCCGTTACGGATACGGCGACGGCGACGCGGCGTCGTACGCGCCGCACGCGGCTCACGCTCGCGCTCCTCGACGGGGGCCGGAGCGGCCGTACGGCCACCACGGCCGCCGCGCCCGCCACGGCCACCGGTCTCGCCGAGGTCCTCGACCTCTTCGGCGGCAAGGCCGGCCCGGGTGCGCTCGGCGCGCGGCAGCACGCCCTTCGTGCCGGCCGGGATGTTCAGCTCCTCGTACAGGTGCGGAGACGACGAGTACGTCTCGACCGGGTCGGGGAACTTCAGGTCCAGCGCCTTGTTGATCAGCTGCCAGCGCGGGATGTCGTCCCAGTCGACCAGCGTGATCGCAATGCCCTTGGCGCCCGCACGGCCCGTACGGCCGATGCGGTGCAGGTACGTCTTCTCGTCCTCGGGGGACTGGTAATTGATGACGTGCGTCACACCCTCGACGTCGATGCCGCGAGCGGCGACGTCGGTGCAGACGAGCACGTCCACCTTGCCGTTGCGGAACGCCCGCAGGGCCTGCTCACGCGCGCCCTGGCCGAGGTCTCCGTGGACGGCGCCGGACGCGAAACCGCGCTTCTGCAGCTGGTCGGCGATGTCGGCGGCGGTCCGCTTGGTGCGGCAGAAGATCATCGCGAGCCCGCGGCCGTCGGCCTGCAGGATGCGCGCGACCATCTCCGGCTTGTCCATGTTGTGCGCTCGGTAGACGTGCTGCGAGGTGTTCGCGACCGTCGCGCCCTCGCCGTCGGGCGACGTGGCGCGGATGTGCGTCGGCTGCGACATGTAGCGACGGGCCAGGCCGATGACGGCGCCCGGCATCGTCGCGGAGAACAGCATGGTCTGCCGCTTCGCCGGAAGCATGTTGATGATCTTCTCGACGTCGGGCAGGAAGCCCAGGTCGAGCATCTCGTCGGCCTCGTCGAGGACGAGGGACTTGATGTGCTTCAGGTTGAGCTTCTTCTGGCCCGCGAGGTCGAGGAGACGGCCCGGGGTGCCGACGACGACGTCGATGCCCTTCTTGAGGGCCTCGACCTGCGGCTCGTAGGCACGGCCGCCGTATATGGCGAGGACGCGCACGTTGCGCACCTTGCCGGCGGTCAGCAGGTCGTTCGTGACCTGCTGGCACAGCTCACGGGTGGGGACGACGACGAGCGCCTGCGGGGCGTCGGTCAGCTGCTCGGGGCGCGCCCGGCCCGCCTCGACGTCCGCGGGGACGGTGACGCGCTCGAGGAGCGGAAGCCCGAAGCCGAGCGTCTTGCCGGTGCCGGTCTTGGCCTGGCCGATGACGTCGGTGCCGGAGAGCGCTACGGGGAGCGTCATCTCCTGGATCGGAAAGGGGGTGATGATGCCGACGGCCTCAAGGGCTTCGGCGGTCTCGGGAAGGATCCCGAGCTCTCGGAACGTGGAAAGCTGCTGCGTAGTCAGGGTGTTGCCTCTTCTGTGAGACGCGGTGCGAGGCGAACGCGGGGGTCGTGACCGTGCCGATTGATCGCCGGTCGCCAGCGAGAGGCGGGCGGGCCGGGTGACGCGGGACCACTGCCGACGCTCGAGCGCTCGTACCGCTGAGGGATTCCCTCCTCTTGCCGTACGTCGTGTGACGTACCGCCCGGAGGGCTGTCGGGTCGGAGCCGATCGGGCCACCGACCGGGCATCCTCATTCATGAGGCCCGTCGAAACGCGCACAAACAGACATGTGAAAGTGCTGCTCGTACCCGGCGGGCTCTTTACCACCATACCCCGGAATCGCGCATGTGCGATGGCCGAATTCGTCACGTAGTCGTCGTCACAGTCCTTGACCAGGGACTTCCGTGCGGCGGTCGGCGGGCTATTGTGCGCTTCATGGAGACGCCCGACACCGCCGCAGCCGCCGAACCCACCGGAATCGCCGCCCAGGACTGGGCGAAGGCATCCGTCGACCCCCATTACCGCGCAGCGGTGGTGGATCTGCTCGGCGCACTCGCGTACGGAGAGCTGGCCGCCTTCGAGCGGCTCGCCGAGGACGCGAAGCTGGCGCCGACGCTCGGCGACAAGGCCGAGCTCGCGAAGATGGCGTCCGCCGAATTCCACCACTTCGAGCAGCTGCACGACCGGCTCTCGGCGATCGGCGTCGAGCCGACCGACGCGATGGAGCCCTTCGTCGCCGCACTCGACGGCTTCCACAAGCAGACCGCGCCGTCGGACTGGCTGGAAGGCCTGGTCAAGGCGTACGTCGGCGACTCGATCGCCAGTGACTTCTACCGCGAGGTCGCCGCGCGGCTCGACTCGGACACCCGCTCACTCGTCCTCGCCGTGCTCGACGACACCGGGCACGCCAGCTTCGCCGTGGAGAAGGTGCGGGCCGCGATCGAGGCGGACCCGCGCGTGGGCGGGCGGCTCGCGCTGTGGGCCCGACGTCTGATGGGCGAGGCGCTCTCGCAGTCGCAGCGGGTCGTCGCCGACCGGGACGCCCTGTCGACGATGCTCGTCGGCGGCGTGGCCGACGGCTTCGACCTCGCGGAGGTCGGCCGGATGTTCTCGCGGATCACCGAGGCGCACACCAAGCGGATGGCCGCGCTGGGGCTCGCGGCCTGAGGCCGCGTCACCACCGGTCGGCGGCGCCGGGCTAGGCCGGCGCCGACCGGCGGACCCTGGCAGCGGGGCGGAGCAGCAGCGACAGGAACGCCACGCCCACGACGACCGCTCCACCGAGGGTGGCGAGGGCGTGGCCGGAGCCGAGCGCGGTGTGCGTCAGAAATGCCCCGAAGAGCGCACCCGCGACTCCTGTCGGCAGAACGAGCGCCCGGGACGGAAGCCGGCGGGGCAGGCGGACAGTCGCGGCCCAGGCGAGGCCGAAGCCGAGCAGGGCGGAGCCGAGCGCTTCCAGGAGCATTGTGTGGGGTCCCTCCCGCATGTGGCCGTGGTGCAAATCGGTCTTGACCGGTGTACCCCCAGGCCGCGGAATGCAATCCTCCCCGTATGGGTCCGCTGTGCTCGAGCTGTGAAGGCCGGGGCCTCGCGGACAGGCACGGGAAAGGCCCGGTGGCAGCTGCCACCGGGCCTTTCCCGTATGTCTTCCGTACTCCGTGCGCGTGGCTCTACAGCGGGCCGAAGCCCACCTTGCGCACCGCCGGCTCACCGATCTCCACGTACGCCAGGCGCTCGGCCGGCACCAGGACCTTGCGGCCGTGCTCGTCCTCGAGAGTCAGCAGCTGCGCATTGCCGGACAGTGCCTCGGACACCGCGCTCTCGATTTCCTCGGCGGTCTGGCCGCTCTCCAGAACGATCTCGCGGGGCGTGTGCTGCACGCCGATCTTGACCTCCACGGCCTTGTCCCTCCGACGATCCGTGATGTGCGCGGACGACCGCGCCGTACCCAGCACACATTAGCCCGGTGAGGGGACGTACCCGGCGTCCACGGTGCACGCCAGGAGCGAACAAGACCGTGAACAGGCGCGCCCGCCGCGGGTCGTCGGTGTTGTCAGTGGTTGACAGTGTCGTCAGTGGTTGTCGCTGCCGTGCAGCGGGAAGCCGGCGATGCCGCGCCAGGCCAGGGACGTCAGGAGCTGCACGGCCTTGTCGCGCGGGATCGTCGACCGGCTGGAGAGCCAGTAGCGCGCCACGACCTGCGATACGCCGCCCAGGCCGACGGCGAGCAGCATCGACTCGTCCTTCGACAGGCCGGTGTCCTCGGCGATCACGTCGGAGATCGCCTCCGCACACTGCAGGCTGACGCGGTCCACCCGCTCACGTACCGCGGGCTCGTTCGTCAGGTCCGACTCGAAGACCAGCCGGAACGCGCCGCCCTCGTCCTCCACGTAGGCGAAGTACGCGTCCATCGTGGCCGCGACCCGCTGCTTGTTGTCGGACGTGGAGGCCAGCGCCGTGCGCACGGCCAGCAGGAGCGCCTCGCAGTGCTGGTCGAGCAGAGCCAGGTAGAGGTCGAGCTTGCCGGGGAAGTGCTGGTAGAGCACCGGCTTGCTGACGCCCGCGCGCTCTGCGATGTCGTCCATGGCCGCCGCGTGATAGCCCTGCGCGACGAATACCTCCTGGGCCGCGCCCAGGAGCTGGTTACGTCGGGCACGGCGCGGCAGGCGCGTGCCCCGAGGGCGCGCTGCCTCTGTCTGCTCGATGGCTGTCACGCCGCCTCCCAAGATTGTCCGTTGCGGTATGCGCCGCTTCGCCATCGTACTTTTCGGTAACCGTGGTGTGCGCGCTGCGAACGCACAATTTCACGGACCGGACAGCTATGGAAACCGTCCGCATGCGGGCAAATACGGGCAGGTCACCGATAGTCGTCCTCGTCCAGATCCACTACGCGGGCCTGTTCGGCGCGGTCCGCCTCGTTCGCCGCGTCCGGGTCCGCGTCCTGCGGAGGGTCCTCCCGGTGCGGTGACAGCTCCGTGAGCTGCTCGGCCGCGTCCGCCTCAGGGGCCTCGACGCCGAACTCCGCGTCATCCTCCTGCGCCTCGAATGTGTCGGGGTCGGATGGGTCGACCGTCATGGCGGCTCCCTTCCCTCATGTGTCCTTGTACGTCCTCATGTGGGCGGGTGCCCAGATCCGAGCGTAGGAGACACGGGAACAGGGCGCGATGCGATCTGTGACGGCGAACACACGATTCAGTACGTGATCGTCTCGTAACATATCCCGCATGTCTTCGACCGAGTCGCCGCGTGTGCCTGCCGCTGTCGCGGCCGTGGCGCCCAGGCCGGCCACCGTCAGAGTTGCGGAGGGCGAGCGGCTCGGCTCGGTCGGCCTTCCGGGCCTCACGCTCACCATCCGCTCCCGCCCCGGCACCCGCGAGGGGCTGCCGCCCGCGCTGTACGTGCACGGCCTCGGCGGCTCCTCCCAGAACTGGTCGGCCCTGATGCCGCTCCTGGAGGACGTCGTCGACGGCGAGGCGCTCGACCTGCCCGGGTTCGGCGACTCGCCGCCGCCGGACGACGGCGACTACTCGGTGACCGGCCATGCGCGCGCCGTCATCCGCCACCTCGACGCGGCGGGCCGCGGGCCCGTCCATCTCGTCGGCAACTCCCTCGGCGGGGCGATCGCCACACGCGTCGCGGCCGCACGGCCCGATCTCGTGCGCACCCTCACGCTCGTGTCGCCCGCGCTGCCCGAGATCCGCGTGCAGCGCACGGCGGTCCCGACCGCGCTGCTGGCCGTACCGGGCGTGGCCTCGCTCTTCACCCGCCTCAGCAGGGACTGGACTGCCGAGCAGCGGGTGCGCGGCGTCACCGCACTCTGTTACGGGGATCCCGACCGGGTCACCCCAGAGGGGTACCAGGCCGCCGTCGAGGAGATGGAGCGGCGGCTTCAACTGCCCTATTTCTGGGACGCGATGGCCCGTTCGGCGCGTGGCGTCGTGAACGCGTACACCCTGGGCGGGCAGCATGGACTGTGGCGTCAGGCCGAACGTGTCCTCGCGCCGACGCTCCTCGTCTACGGTGGACGCGATCAGCTCGTGTCCTACCGGATGGCGGCGCGGGCCGCGCGGACGTTCCGCTCCTCGCGGCTCCTGACCCTGCCGGACGCGGGGCACGTGGCGATGATGGAGTATCCGGAGACAGTGGCCACGGCGATGCGTGAACTCCTCGCCGACGCCGGGGAACTGACCGAGAGCGACGAGACGAGCGGGCGGGGAGCTGAGGCGGCGAGTGGGACGGCATAGCCGCCGGGGGCCGGCACCGGCACCGGCACCGCTGGACGACATGGAGGCGGTCGCGACAGGCCGCGGCCGTCGCCGACGCGGCACCCCCGATGCCCCGCCTCCCGGCACCTCGGGACCCCAGGCCCAGCAGGCCGCTCCGCGGGGACAGGCGCCCCAGAGCCCTGCGCGCGGGCAGGCGCAGCAGGGGCCTTCCCCGTACCGCGACCGAGGCGCCCCGTCGAACGCCGGGCCGGGGCGTGGGTTCTCCGAGGGGACTCCCGCGCACGGTTTTCCGCAGGCGGCTGAGCCGCAGGGGCCCACGTCGCGTGGGTTCTCCGAGGGGACTCCCGCACACGGTTTCCCGCAGGCGGCTGGGCCGCGCGGCTTCCCGGCGCAGGGGACTCCGGCCCATGGGTCGCCCCGTGTGACGCCCTCCCACGAGTTCCCGCAGGGCACGCCCGCGCACGGCGTCCCGCATGTGCGGGGCGGGCATCCTGAGCAGTTCGAGGGCGGTGCCCGGGGTGAGACCCGGATGGGCGTCGGGTATGCGGCCTCGCCGGTCGTGCCGACGTCGCGGAGCAGGCCGCGACAGGACTACGTGGACGCCTTCGCCCCGCCCGCCGGCCCCTCCGATCCGTACGCCGACGTCACCGACTGGGACGGGAAGAGCGGTGAACTCGCCGCGGGTTCCGCCGAGTTCACCGAATCCGCAGAGTCCGTCGACGGCGAGGAAACGGGTGACAAGCGGCGCAAGGGTCGTACGTACACCGGCATCGCGGCCGCCGCCGTGACCACCGTGCTCGCCGTCGTCGTCGCCGGGCACGTCGTCCAGGGGCGCGGCGGCGGGGCCGACGCCCACGCGCAGTCCGCGGGCGGACCCGACGACAAGCGGTCGGCGAATGGGTCGGCGTCGCGCTCGGACAACCGGGTCACCCCCGGAGGCAAGGCGCGGCCCGTCACCCCGCTGACGTACGACCAGAAGATGGGCAAGACGTATCCCCTGTCCGCCAAGCTCAAGGGGTCCGGGAAATTCGGGGCGGTGCCCGGATTCGACAAGGCGCCGGGCAAGGGGGAGAAGTTCCGGTACCGGATCGACGTCGAGAACGGGCTCGGGCTCGACGGCGCGCTTTTCGCGCAGGCCGTGCAGAAGACCCTGAACGACGACCGCAGTTGGGCCCATGACGGCGGCAGGACTTTCGAGCGGATTTCCTCCGGAAAGCCTGACTTCGTGATTACGCTCGCCAGCCCGGGGACCACCGGCGTCTGGTGCGAGAAATCAGGGCTCGACACGACCGAGGACAATGTGTCCTGCGATTCCGCCGCCACCGACCGCGTCATGATCAACGCCTATCGCTGGGCGCAGGGATCGAAGACGTACGGGAACAAGATCCATCTGTACCGGCAGATGCTCATCAATCACGAGGTCGGGCACCGGCTCGGGTTCAATCACGTGACCTGCGCGAAGAACGGTGCCCTGGCGCCCGTCATGCAGCAGCAGACCAAGTTCCTGACCTTCGACGGAATCACCTGCAAGCCCAACCCCTGGGCCTTTCCGGAGAGTTGACCGCAGGCGCCGACCTCACTTTGACATCCGGCGCAAGTTCGTTCATATTTCTCCGCATGCCGCACCGCCACGCATCCTCGCGCACCGCCATTGAGCTCACGCTCATCGGCGTGACCGCGCTGTGCGTCGCCGACGTGCACTGTTGCTGACGCCCGCCCCTGGCGTGCTGCGTCGCATTTAATCTCTCCTTTCCGGTATCCACCCTCTTTCTTCTCAGGGTTTCCGGTTTCTTGGTTTCCGGCTGTCGACGTGCCTCGGGCGAGTTCTGCGCATTTCCCTGCCTGCCCTCTGCTGCCCAGCGCAGCGCACATTCCCCAAGGGGTCGATTTCCGATGCGTCAACCGTCCGTCATAGCGCGCCGCGTGGCCGCCGCGTCCGTCAGCGTGGTCCTCGCCGCGGGCGCCGCCGCCTGCGCCGGACCCAAGGACAGCGGTGCAGGGGGGAGCTCCGACGCCAAGGCGCGCAAGGGCGGCACCCTCACCGTCCTCAACTCCATTCCGCAGTCCGACTTCGACCCGGCGCGGCTCTACACCTCCGGCGGCGGCAACGTCCCCTCGCTCGTCTTCCGCACGCTGACCACCCGCAACCGCGAGGACGGCGCCGCGGGCGCGAAGGTCGTCCCCGACCTCGCCACCGACCTGGGCAAGCCCAGCAAGAACGCGACCGTGTGGACGTACACCCTGAAGAACGGCGTCACCTACGAGGACGGCTCGCCGATCACGGCCGCCGACATCAAGTACGGCATCGAGCGGTCGTTCGCCGCCGAACTCTCGGGCGGAGCACCGTACTTGCGGGACTGGTTGATCGGCGGCGCCGACTACCAGGGCCCCTACAAGGACAAGAAGGGCCTCGACTCGATCGAGACGCCGGACGCGCGGACCATCGTCTTCCACCTGAACAAGCCCGAGGGCGAGTTCCCCTACCTGGCCACGCAGACGCAGTTCGCGCCCGTGCCCAAGGCCAAGGACACCGGCACGAAGTACGAGGAGCACCCCGTCTCGTCCGGCCCCTACAAGGTCGTCAAGAACGAGAACGACGGCGAGCGGCTCGTCCTGGCGCGCAACACCCACTGGTCCGCGACCACCGACGAGGAGCGCAAGGCCTACCCGGACCGGATCGACGTCCGCTCCGGCCTCGACCCGTCCGTCATCAACCAGCGCCTCTCCGCAGGTCAGGGCGCCGACGCCGCCGCCGTCACCACCGACACCAACCTCGGCCCCGCCGAACTCGCCAAGGTCAGCGGCGACAAGAAGCTCGCCGCCCGCGTCGGCACCGGCCACTTCGGCTACACGAACTACATCGCCTTCAACCCGAAGGTGAAGCCGTTCGACAACCCGAAGGTGCGCGAGGCCGTCGCCACCGCCGTCGACCGCTCCTCGGTGATCAACGCGGCCGGCGGCTCCTCGCTCGCCGAGCCCGCCACCACGTACCTGCCGAACCAGAAGTCCTTCGGCTACACCGCGTACGACCACTTCCCGGCCGGTGCCTCGGGCAACGCGAAGAAGGCCAAGGAGCTGCTCAAGGAGGCCGGTTACCAGAAGGGCCTGACCGTCACCCTCACGCACTCCAACGCCAAGGACTTCGAGACCAGCCCGGAGATCGCCACCGCCCTCCAGGACGCCCTGAAGAAGGCCGGTATCACGGTCAAGCTGCAGGGACTTGAGGACAACGACTACAAGGACAAGACGCACAGCGCCAAGAAGGAGCCCGGCTTCTTCCTCGCGCACTGGGGAGCCGACTGGCCCTCCGGCGGCCCCTTCCTCGCCCCGATCTTCGACGGCCGGCAGATCGTCAAGGACGGCGCGAACTTCAACACCGGCTTCCTCAATGACAAGTCCGTCAATGACGAGATCGACTCGATCAACAAGTTGACGGATCTTGACGCCGCCGCCAAGCGCTGGGGTGCACTGGACAAGAAGATCGGGGAGCAGGCGCTGACCGTGCCGCTGTTCCACCCCGTGTACAAGCGCCTGTACGGACCCGACGTCAAGAACATCGTCATCAGCGACTGGACCGGCGTGCTCGACATCTCGCAGGTCTCGGTGAAGTGACGCGATGACCGAGGCACTTGTGGCCTCGGAGATCGCAGGGGCGGGCGCCGTCACGGCGTCCGCCCCCGTCTCCGGAGCCCGTCAGTTCTGGCGGCGCCTGCGCACGCGGCGCGCCGCCCTCGTCGCGGCGGCCGTCGTCGCCCTGCTCGTCCTGATCGCGCTCGGGGCCCCGCTCCTCGCACTGATCGAGGGCCAGGACCCGAACACGTACCACCCCCACCTCATCGACTCCGCGCGCGGCGGCGTACCCGTCGGCCCGCTCGGCGGGGTGAGCGCCGAGCACTGGCTCGGCGTCGAACCACAGACCGGCCGCGATCTGTTCACCCGCCTCGTCTACGGGGCCCGGGTCTCCCTCGGCGTCGCGCTGGCCGCCACCCTCGTGCAGGTCCTGCTCGGCGTCACCGTCGGCATCGCCGCCGGGCTCGGCAACCGCTGGGTCGACCAGATCCTCAGCCGCGCCACCGACGTCATCGTCGCGCTGCCCCTGATGATCCTCGCGCTCGCCCTGATGGCGATCGTGCCCAGCGGCTTCCCGCGGCCCGTCCTCGTCGCCCTGGTCATCGGGCTCGTGGCCTGGGGCGGCACCGCCAAGATCGTGCGCGCCCAGACCATCACGCTCAAGGAACGCGACTTCGTGGCCGCCGCCCGGCTCAGCGGCTGGCCGACCTGGCAGATCGCCCGCCGCGAACTCCTCCCGTCGCTCGCCGCACCCGTCATCACGTACGCGTCCCTGCTCGTCCCGACGAACGTCACCGTCGAGGCGGCCCTCTCGTTCCTCGGCGTCGGCGTCAAACCGCCCACACCCTCCTGGGGACAGATGCTCACCGCCGCCGACGTCTGGTACCAGGCCGCACCGCAGTACCTACTGCTGCCCGCCGGCGCGCTCTTCGTGACCGTGCTCGCGCTCACCGTCCTCGGCGACGGCGTACGCACCGCGCTCGACCCGCGCGCCGCGTCCCGCCTGCGCATCGGCACGGGCCGCAAGCGGGAGGCCCGCGCATGACCGGCTTCCTGCTGCGCAGGGCGATCGGCGCCGCCGTCACCCTCCTCGCCATCTCCGTGATCATCTACGTCGTCTTCTACGCGGCCCCCGGCAACGTCGCCCAGATCAGCTGCGGCCCCCGCTGCTCGCCCGCCCAAGTGCAGCAGGTCGCCGACCAGTTGAGGCTCGACGACCCGCTGTACCTGCGCTACTGGCACTTCCTCCAGGGCATCTTCGCAGGACAGGACTTCTCCACCGGCACCGCGCTCCAGCACTGCGACGCCCCCTGCCTCGGCTTCTCGTACCAGACCGACCAGCAGGTCACGCGGCTGATCCTCACCAAGCTGCCCGCCACCGCCTCGCTCGCCCTCGGCGCCATGGTCCTGTGGCTGATCCTCGGCGTCGGCACCGGCGTCCTGTCCGCCTGGCGGCGCGGCCGTCCCACGGAGCGGATCCTCACCGGCATCACCCTCGCCGGCACGGCCACGCCCGTCTTCGTCATCGGCCTGCTGCTGATGATCGTCGTCTGCGGACAGCTCCAGTGGCTGCCCTTCCCGCAGTACGTGCCCTTCACCGACGACCCCGAACAGTGGGCGTGGAACCTGCTCCTGCCCTGGCTGTCGCTCGCCCTCATCGAGGCCGCCAAATACGCGCGTCTCACCCGCGCCTCCATGCTGGAGACCCTCGCCGAGGACCACGTGCGCACCTTCCGCGCCTACGGGGTCGGCGAGCGCTCCATCATCGGACGGCACGCCCTGCGCGGCGCCGTAGCCCCCGTCATCGCCCTGAACGCCAACGACTTCGGCTCCATGTTCGGCGGCGCCGTACTCAGCGAGACCCTGTTCGGCATCCCCGGCCTCGGCCGCGAACTCGTGCACGCCGTCAACGTCGTCGACCTCCCGGTCGTCGTCGGCATGGTCCTCGTCACCGGCTTCTTCGTCGTACTCGCCAATGCCGTCGCGGACGTCCTGTACGCGGTGGCCGACCGACGGGTGGTCCTGTCATGAGCCTCGTCGAAGTGGACGCCCTCACCGTCGAGTTCGGGGACCTGCGGGCCGTCGACACGCTCTCCTTCCGCCTGGAGGAGGGCGCCGCGCTCGGTGTCGTCGGCGAGTCCGGATCCGGCAAGAGCACCGTCGCCTCCGCGCTCCTCGGCCTCCACCGGGGGACCGGCGCCCGCGTCACCGGGTCCGTGCGGATCGCCGGCACCGACGTGCAGGAAGCCGACGACGAGGCGCTGCGGCGGCTGCGGGGCGGGACCGCCGCGATGGTCTTCCAGGACCCGCTGTCCTCCCTCGACCCGTACTACGCCGTCGGCGACCAGATCGCCGAGGTGTACCGCGTGCACTCCAAGGCGTCCCGGCGCGCCGCACGCGCGCGTGCCGTGGAAGTGCTCGACCGGGTCGGCATCCCCGACGCCGTACGCCGCGCGCGCTCACGCCCCCACGAGTTCAGCGGCGGCATGCGCCAGCGCGCCCTGATCGCCATGGCCCTGGCCTGCGAACCCGCCCTCCTCGTCGCCGACGAACCGACGACCGCCCTCGACGTCACCGTCCAGGCCCAGATCCTCGACCTGCTGCACGGACTGCGCCAGGAGACCGGCATGGGCCTCATCCTCGTCACCCATGACGTGGGCGTCGCCGCCGAGAGCGTCGACGACGTCCTCGTGATGCGGCACGGCCGCGCCGTCGAACGCGGAGCCGTCGCCGACGTCCTCGGCTCGCCCTCCGCCGCGTACACGAAGGAACTGCTCGGAGCCGTGCCCCGCGTCGACGCGCCGCAGCCGCCGCGCGCGGACACGTCGGGCGACGTCCTGCTCGAAGCGGCCGACCTGCGACGGGAGTTCGGGCGCGGCAAGCGCGCCGTCACCGCCGTCGACGGGGTGTCCCTGACCGTGCGCCGGGGCGAGACCCTCGGGATCGTCGGCGAGAGCGGCAGCGGCAAGACGACGCTCGGGCGGATGCTTGTCGGGCTCCTCGAACCGACGTCCGGGCAGGTGCTCCTTTCAGGGGCGCGCGCCGACACGGGCGTGCAGATGGTGTTCCAGGACCCCGTCTCCTCCCTCAACCCCCGCCGCAGCGTGGGGGAGTCCGTCGCCGACCCGCTGCGGGCACGCGGCGACACGGAGGTGCGCGGCCGGGTCGAGGAACTCCTGGAGCGCGTCGGGCTCGACCCGGCGCACTACGGCCGCTATCCGCACGAGTTCAGCGGCGGCCAGCGCCAGCGCGTCGGGATCGCCCGCGCGCTCGCCGCCGAGCCGCGCATCATCGTGTGCGACGAAGCGGTCTCCGCCCTCGACGTCACGACCCAGGCCCAGGTCACCGGCCTGCTGCGGGAACTCCAGGACGAGCTGGGCCTCGCCCTCGTCTTCATCGCCCACGACCTCGCCGTCGTCCGTCAGGTCAGCGACCGGGTCGCGGTCATGCGCAAGGGACGCGTCGTCGAATACGGCACCGTGGACGAGGTCTACGACGCGCCGCAGGACCCGTACACCCGGCAGCTGCTCGCCGCCGTGCCGGCGCTCGATCCGGCCGTCGCCGCGCGGCGACGCACCGCCCGCAGGGAGCTGGCCGCAGCATGACACTCCGTGACTGAATGAGCGTGTAGCGCGACGGAACGCTACCCGCACGGGAAAGTTACGGCCGTTCACCCCTTTTGGTGGCGTGATGGACAACCGTCCATCACGCCACCGGCATGTCCGCATACGTTCGTCCCGCTGAGCCACCGGCCCAACGGCGGCTCCTCGGACGGGAGATCGGGGGTGTACTCGTGCGCATCGGACTGCTTACGGAGGGTGGCTATCCGTATGTGAGCGGTGAGGCCAGACTCTGGTGCGACCGGCTCGTGCGCGGGCTCGAGCAGCACGAGTTCGACCTCTACGCGCTCAGCCGCAGCCAGGACCAGGAGGACCGCGGCTGGATCGAACTGCCTCCGCAAGTCAGCCGGGTGCGCACCGCGCCGATGTGGACCGCCGACGACGACGGCATCAGCCACGGACGCCGCAGCAGGCGACGCTTCGCCGACGCGTACGCGGAGCTGGCGGCGGCCGTCTGCACCGGGGCTTCCCCCGACACCGCCGGCCTCGCGGGCGCACCCGCCGACGCCTCCAGCACCGAGGCGGACCGTTTCGGCAACGCGCTGTACACGCTCGCAGAACTCGCCCGCGACGAAGGCGGACTCGTCGGCGCCCTGCGCTCCGAGACCGCCGTGCGCACGCTGGAGCGCGCCTGCCGCGCACCGGGCGCCCTGCGCGCGGCCCGCGCCGCCCGGGTCCCCGACCTCCTCGCCGTCGCCGGACACATCGAACGCGCCCTGCGCCCGCTCTCCCTCGACTGGTACGGCGACGACGGCCTCGGCTCGGTCGACCTGTGCCACGCCACCTCCGGCGGCCCGGCCGCCCTGCCCGGACTCGTCGCCCACCACTTCTCCGGCGTCCCCCTCCTCGTCACGGAGTACGGAGTACAGCTGCGGGCCCACTACATCGCGGCCGGCGACGCCGAACTGAGCGCCCCCGTACGGGCGATGCTCGCCGCCTTCCACGGCCGCCTCGCCGCCGAGACCTACCGGCAGGCCGCGATCATCACCCCCGGCAACACGCACGCCCGGCGCTGGCAGGAGCGGTGCGGCGCCGACCGCGCCAAACTGCGCACCGTCCACCCGGGCATGGAGGCCTCCCGCTTCGCCGAGATCGGGGAGCGCGAGGAGCCGGGGGAGCCCGGCACCCTGGTCTGGGTCGGCCGCATCGAACCCTCCAAGGACCTCATCTCCCTCCTCCACGCCTTCGCGGAGATCCGCAAGGAAGAGCCCAAGGCCCGCCTGCGCCTGGTCGGCGCACCAGCCGAAGGACCCGAAGCCGCGGCGTACCTCGCCCACTGCAAGGCCCTCGCCGCCCAGCTCTTCCCGGACGAGGCGGACGGCGCCCACGCGATGGGCGACAACCCCGTCTCGTTCGAGGAGATCGGCGGGCCCGAGACACCCGACCTCGCGGACGCGTACGCCGCCGGGAGCGTCGTCGTCCTGTCGAGCATCGTCGAGGGGTTTCCCATCAGTCTCGTCGAGGCGATGTTCTGCGGACGCGCGACGGTCTCGACCGACGCGGGCGCCGTCGTCGAGGTCATCGGCGGCACCGGCCTGGTGGTCCCGCCGCGCAACCCGCGGGCGCTCGCCGAGGCGTGTGTGTCGCTGCTGCGTGACCCGGGGCGCCGTGAGCGCCTCGGCGCGGCCGCGCGGGCACGAGCGCTCGAACTCTTCACCGTCGAGCAGAACATCACGGCATTTCACGGCATTTACCTGGAGATCGTTTCCCACTGCCCCGTGCGCCGTGAACCCGTGGACGACGCGGGCGAACCCCTGCCCTTCGCCAACCCTCCCGAGGCCCATGTACCGGGCCGCTGGACCGCACCGACGAGCGAGTCGGGCGGGAGCTTCGGGACGTGGCTTGCGGGGCGGGCTGCCTCTGGAGGTGCGCCTAGCTGGGCGGAGACGGACGGGGCGGATGGAGAGGGCGGGGCGGACGGCTCGGGGGGCGGCTTCGGTCCGGGTGGGGGAGCCGGCTCGGGCGGAGCCGCTGGTTCGGGCGGTGGCGGGGAGCGGCCGGCCGGTGAGCACGGGCAGTTGGCCGGGGCGTTTCCCGGTGGGGAGGGGGGCGCGTGAGCGGGCACGGGTTGGGCGAGGCGGTCGTGGGTGCGGCGGGCTTGGACGCGCCGCAGGTGCCGGGCGGCGCGGACGCGTGGGGCACGGGATCGCAGGAGGCGTTGGGGGAGCGTGGGCCTGGGCCTGGGGCTGAGTGTGTGTCTGGGGCTGGAGCTGAGTGGGTCACGGGGCTCGAGTCGGGTGCTGTGTCGGTTACGGGGCTGAGGTCCGCTCATGAGTCGGGTACGGGGTCGGGCGCAGAGTCGGTGGCGGGGACGGACGGCGAGCCGGAAACGGAGCGGCGTGCGGAGTCGGAATCGGAGTCGGCGTCGGAGTCGGAGCGTCGTGTGGCGTCGGATCCGGCGTTGGGATCGGAGCGGCGTGTGGCGTCGGGTCCGGAGTCGACGTCGGAATCGGAGCGGCGTGCGGAGCCGGGAGCGGAGTTGGAGCCGGAGCCTGATCCCGGGCCCCTGGAACGTGGGCTCGACCCCGCCCCCGCCGACGAAGCGCTCGTGAACGAACCCGCGGCCTGGCGCGCCGGTGCCGCCTCCGCCTCCGCGTCGACGGGCAGCCCGTTCCCCGATACATCCCCTGCCTCCCCCTCCGCCCACCACACCAGCCCCGCCAAAGGCGACGAGGCCACCGGCGGCAGCCGTCGCCGGACCGGCGTGGACCCCGTGAAAGCCCTGATGCACCGGCACCGCGAGCTGTGCGAGCGCGCCGTGGACCCCCTGGAGATCGCCGCGGGACTCGAGGCCCACGGCGTCACCGACCGGACCGCCGCCCGCTTCCGGCACCGCGACGTCTTCTCGCTCGCCGAAGAGATGTACGCGCGCGTGCCCCGCGACAGCGGCAACGAACCGGAAACCCGGCGCACCGAACCCGACACGCCGCGCGGCCGGCGCCCGGTCTGGGCCGCCCTCGCGCTGCTGCCCGGCACGCTGGGCGCCCTCACCCTCGTAGGACTGCACTTCACCGACGGACGGCTGCGGCTCGCGGTCGGGGCCGGCGGCGTGCTCGCCGTCTACGCCGCACTCCGCGCGGCCCTGAGCCGGGGCCCGCTGCGCGCCACCGCCCACACCGTGCCCGCCGCGCGCGCCTGGACCTGCTGGCTCCTCGCCTACGCCCTCCTCGGCGACGGACTCCTGAGCGCGGCCGTCGCGGGCGGCCCCGACGAGGCCTGGCCCCCCGCCACCGCCCCCCTCCTCGCGCTCGCCTTCGCCGTCGCGCCCGGTGCCTGGTGCACCCAGCTCTTCGCCGCCGCAGCCCGGCGCAGGCTCGCCTCCAGCCGGGGCCTCGACGAGTTCGCCGCCTCCGCGCGCCCCCTCCTCCTCGCCGTCTTCGCCCTCTTCCTGTGCGCGCTGTGCATCCTCATCGGGGTGGCCGCCGCCGTACTCGGACAGGACGCCGCATACGCCGGCGCCGGAACGCTCGGCGCACTCCTGCTGCTCGCCCGCCTGCTCACGGCGCACGGCCGCACCCACGCCCCCGCCGTCGTCCTGGGCGCCGCCGCCGCGGCCGAGACGATCGCCGTCGCCACGGTGTTCGCCGGCCGGGTCCCCGGCTGCGGCTTCCTCGCCGTCCCCGTAGAGACGGCCACAGAGGCCTGGGGGCCCGGCACCGTGCCCGCCCTGGCCTGCGGCGCCGCCGCGCTCACCCTCCTCGTCCACGCGGCCCGCACCCTCACCCGGGCCTCCGCCCACGCGCCCACGGACACCACTCCGTGACCGCGCCCGACGCCGTACGACCACACGAAGCGGCCCGCCGGCCGCTCCCCTCCCGCGGGGCCGACACCGCGGGCCTTCCGAAGACCCACGGCAACACCCCTAAGGAGAATGCGAGATGACCACCCCTCCCCCCGGAGGCCCCGGACCATCCGGTCACCCCGGGCGTCCAGGACTTCCCGGAGAACTCGGAAAGCTCACCCGGGGAGCCGCCCGATGAGGGTGCTGCTGATCGGAGCCAACGGATATCTCGGCCGCTTCGTCGCCGACCGCCTCCTCGCCGACCCCGCCGTGCAGCTCACCGCACTCGGCCGGGGGGACGACGCGGACGTACGGTTCGACCTCGCCACCGGAAGCCCGGGCGCACTGACCCGCTTCCTCGACGCGGTCCACCCCGGAGTCGTCATCAACTGCGCGGGAGCCACCCGCGGCGGCGCCCGCGACCTCACCCGGCACAACACCGTCGCCGTCGCCACCATCTGCGAGGCCCTGCGGCGCAGCGGCTGCGGCGCCCGCCTCGTCCAGATCGGCTGCGGCGCCGAGTACGGGCCCTCACAGCCCGGCTCCTCCACCGCCGAGGACGCCGTACCGCGGCCCGGCGGACCGTACGGAGTGAGCAAGCTCGCCGCGACGGAACTCGTCCTCGGCTCCGGCCTCGACGCCGTCGTCCTGCGCGTGTTCTCCCCGGCCGGACCCGGCACCCCCGCCGGCTCACCGCTCGGCCGCCTCGCCGAGGCCATGCGCCGTGCCATGCAGTCCGGCGACGGCGAACTCAAACTCGGCGGACTCGGCGCGCAGCGCGACTTCATCGACGTACGCGACGTGGCCCGCGCCGTCCACGCGGCTTCGCTCTCCGCCGCGCAGGGCGTCATCAACATCGGCTCGGGCCGCGCCGTCCGCCTGCGGGACGCGGCGTCCGTACTCGCCCGTGTCGCCGGCTTCGGCGGTGCGCTCCACGAGCTCGACACACCCGGCGGCCCCGTCCGCCCGACGCTCGGCCACCCCCGCTCCGACCCGGACCACCTGGCACCCGCCGCGTACCCGTACCCGGACGGCTGTGGCAGCTGGCAGCAGGCAGATGTGCGCACCGCACGCGACCGGCTCGGCTGGCGGCCCCGCATCAACCTCGAGGAATCACTCGCCGACATCTGGATGGAAGCGGCATGCCGTATCTGACCCCCACCGCCCCCGGGACCGCGAGCACCGACATACGGCTCGGCTTCGGCATCCCCGGCTACGCACACCCCCTCATGGCGCCCGTCGAATGGGCCGAACTGACTCGCCCCGGCGCCCCCTTGCACTGGGTCGTCCTGAACGTCGCGGGCGGACCCGGGGCCCGCCCCGACCAGCACTGCCTCGAAGCCACGGGCAGGCTGCGCAACCGGGAGGTACGGGTCCTCGGGCACCTCGATCTCACCTACGGCGCCCGCTCGTTCGGCGAGGTCGTCTCCGACGCCCACCGCTATCTCGACTGGTACCGCGTCGACGGGTTCTCCCTCGACCGCTGCCCGACCGAGCGGGCCGCCCTCCCCGAGGTCCGCCGCATCGTCGCCACGCTGCGCGCCCTGTGCGAGGACGCCCACATCGTCCTCGGCCACGGCACGCACCCGTACCCGGGATACGCCGAGACCGCCGACCAGTTGGTGACCTTCTCCGGGCCGTGGAGCGACTACCGCTGGTCCCAGGTCGCCGAGTGGACCGCCGACTACCCGCCCGAGCGCTTCTGCCACTTCGTGCACGGGGTGCCCCGCGGGCACCTCGACGAGGCGCTGCGCATCGCCCGCTGGCAGGGCGCGGGGACGATCTACTTCACCGACCGCACGGACCGCGGCGGCGCGGCCGACCCCTGGGAGGCCATGCCCGGGTACTGGGACGACATCGTCTCGCGGGTCGGAACGGGTGTCTCGGAATGAAGGGGGGCGTGGCAGTGTTGACGCAAGAACCACTGTTCGGAAATGACGATCAACGGAGCCCCCGTGTCGCTGCCACCCCTGGTAGAGCCAGCTGCTGAGCTCACCGTAGACGAGGTCCGCAGGTACTCCCGCCACCTGATCATCCCCGATGTCGGGATGGACGGGCAGAAGCGGCTGAAGAACGCCAAGGTGCTCGCCGTGGGCGCCGGCGGCCTCGGCTCGCCGGCGCTCATGTACCTGGCCGCGGCCGGTGTGGGCACGCTCGGCATCGTCGAGTTCGACGAGGTCGACGAGTCGAACCTGCAGCGCCAGATCATCCACAGCCAGGCCGACATCGGCCGCTCCAAGGCCGAGTCCGCGAAGGACTCCGTCCTCGGCATCAACCCGTACGTGAACGTGATCCTCCACGAAGAGCGGCTCGAGGCCGAGAACGTGATGGACATTTTCAGCCAGTACGACCTGATCGTCGACGGCACGGACAACTTCGCGACCCGCTACCTGGTCAACGACGCGTGCGTGCTGCTCGACAAGCCGTACGTGTGGGGTTCGATCTACCGCTTCGACGGCCAGGCCTCGGTCTTCTGGTCCGAGCACGGCCCGTGCTACCGCTGCCTCTACCCGGAGCCCCCGCCCCCCGGCATGGTCCCCTCCTGCGCCGAGGGCGGCGTCCTGGGCGTGCTGTGCGCGTCCATCGGCTCCATCCAGGTCACCGAGGCGATCAAGCTCCTCGCGGGTATCGGCGAGCCGCTCGTCGGCCGCCTGATGATCTACGACGCCCTGGAGATGCAGTACCGCCAGGTCAAGGTCCGCAAGGACCCCGACTGCGCGGTCTGCGGACCGAACGCGACCGTCACCGAGCTCATCGACTACGAGGCCTTCTGCGGCGTCGTGTCCGAGGAGGCCCAGGAGGCGGCGGCCGGCTCGACGATCACTCCCAAGCAGCTCAAGGAGTGGATCGACGACGGCGAGAACATCGAGATCATCGACGTCCGCGAGCCGAACGAGTACGAGATCGTCTCGATCCCCGGCGCCCGGCTGATCCCGAAGAACGAGTTCCTCATGGGCACCGCCCTGGAGAGCCTCCCGCAGGACAAGAAGATCGTCTTGCACTGCAAGACGGGTGTCCGCAGTGCGGAAGTCCTCGCCGTCCTGAAGTCCGCGGGCTTCAGCGACGCCGTGCACGTCGGCGGCGGCGTGATCGGCTGGGTCAACCAGATCGAGCCCGAGAAGCCGGTCTACTAGACCGCCCGCCGGCCCGCGCGGCCGGTCAGTGGGCAGCTTTTCCGAACGGGTCCCGCACCTCGCGTGCGGGGCCCGTTCGTCATGGAGCGCAGCACGGGGAGCCGCGCGGGCGTCCGCGTCAGGAGCAGACCTTCCCGTCGCGGGGTATTCGGCCCTCCAGGAGATAGCCGTTCACCGTCGAGTCGACGCAGCTCGACCCGCCGGCGTACGCGCCGTGCCCCTCGCCCTTCCAGGTGAGCTCGACGCCGACACCCTTGCCGAGCTCGTCGGCCATCCTGCGGGCGCCCTCGTACGGGGTCGCCGGGTCGCCCGTGTTGCCCACGACGAGGATCGGGGCGGCGCCCGGCGCGCTCACCTCAGGCGTCGTGTACTGGCCCGGTACCGGCCAGTCGTGGCACCAGCCCGCCGTGTCCCAGCCCATGAACTCCCCGAAGACGGGCGAGATCTCACGGAACGAGGCGAGCCGCTTCTTCGCCTGCGCGGGCGTCGGCCGCTCCTTGTCGTCGAGACAGGAGATCGCCCGCTGCGCATGGCTCTGCGAGCTGTAATGCCCCGCGGGGCTGCGCTCGTTGTACGCGTCGGCCAGCGCGAGCAGCGCCGTGCCGTCGCCCTTCTCAGCCGCCTCCAGGCCACGCGTCAGCGCGGGCCAACTGCTCTTGCTGTACAGGGTGACGGTGATGCCGATCGTGGCGAGCGACTGGTTGAGCACGCGGCCGCCCGAGGCGGGCAGTGGCTTCGGGTCGATCCGCTTGAGCAACGCGGCGATCTTCCCGGACCCCTGATCCGGGTCCTGGCCGGTGGACTTGAGGTAGTCGTCGAGGGCCCGCTGGAATCCCCTCGCCTGGTTCTCCGCGTGGCCCACGGTGTCCGCGGCCGGGTCGACCACGGCGTCCAGGACGAGCCGGCCCACGTTCTTGGGGAACAGGTGCGCGTACACACCGCCCAGTTGGGTCCCGTACGAGACGCCCATGTAGTGCAGTTTGTCGTCGCCGAGCGCCTGGCGCGCGAGGTCCATGTCGCGGGCCGTATCGTCCGTCGACAGGTGCCCGAGCAGCTTGCCGGCGGTCTGGGCGCAGCCCGCGCCGAAGTCGGCGGCGTCCTGGAAGTACGCCCGCTCCTCGGCGGGGGTGTCCGGCGTGAGGTCGACGGACTCCGCCGCCTGGATCTCCTTGTCGTCGCGGCAGCGCACCCCCTCGCTCGCGCCGACGCCGCGCGGGTCGAAACTCACCAGGTCGTAGCGCTCGCGCAGCTTCGCGTAGTCCGGTGCGAAGGCGGGCAGCATCGAGACCCCGGAACCGCCCGGTCCGCCGAAGTTGAACAGGAGTGAGCCGGAACGTCCGCTCCCGTTCGTGGACTTGGCGCGGATGAGGGCGATGCCGATGGTCTCCCCGTCCGGCTTCCCGTAGTCGAGCGGCGCCTTCAGCGTCGCGCACCGCCAGTCGGAGCCGGGCGCGGGGCCGTCGTCGGTCGCCTTGCAGCGGCCCCAGTCGAGCCGCTGCGACGTGAGCGCGGCGGGAAGCCTGACGGGGCCGGCCTTGCCCGAGCGTGACGGTGACGACGGAGACGACGACGAGGGCGCAGGCTGCGCGCGCCCCTTTCCCTCACCGTTCCCGGCTTTGTCTCCCGGCCCGCCGCAGCCCGCGGCGGCACCGGCCACCAACAGCCCCGCGGCCAGCAGCGCGAGCGAACGAACATGACGCGACACAGGCACCTCCCCCTGGCGATCCCCCTCGCCTGCCTCCGATCCGAAGACAGTCAGACCATCCTAGGCAGCGCCACTGACAATCACCTGAGGCAGAGCGATCACCTGCGGTACAGCGACAGCGATCACCTGCGGTACAGCGACAGCGATCACCTGAGGTGGAGCGGCATCGGAACGCCGTGCGCCCGAGCCGAACGCGCTTCCCCCTGCGGCTACTTGCAGACCGAGTTCGCCTTCGGCACCGTCCCGTTCAGCAGATAGCCGTCCACGGCGCCCCGCACACACTTGTTCCCGCTGTCGTACGCGCCGTGCCCCTGGCCCTCGTACGTGAGCCGCACCCCGACCCCCTTGCCGAGCGCGTCGACCATCTTCTTCGCGCCTTCGTACGGCGTGGCCGGGTCGCCCGTGTTGCCGACGACGAGGATCGGCGCCGATCCGGGCGCGCTCACGTCGGGGTGCTCCGCGGCCCCGGGGACCGCCCAGTCCGTGCAGCTGAGCATGCCCCACGCGAGATAGTCGCCGAACAGGGGAGAGGCGGCGCGGAACTCGGGGAGCTTCGACCTGACGTACGTCGGCGTGTAGCGGGGCTTGTCGTCGGCGCAGCTGACGGACACGTTGGCGGCCTGGATGTTGCTGTACTTGCCGTCCTCGTTACGGCCGTTCATGGAGTCCGAAAGGATCATGAGGATCTTGCCGTCGCCGTCGTAGGCCTGGACGAGGCCCTCGGTGAGGTACTCCCAGAAGTCCTTGGAGTAGAGCGACTGCGCGATGCCGTTCGTCGCGGCCGTCTGGGTCAGTTCGCGCGGGAAGACCCCCGGGATGGGCTTGGAGTCCAGGTCCTTGAGCAGTTTCGCGATCTTGGCCTTGACCTCCTCGGGGGTGTCGCCGACCGGGCAGTCCTCGACCTTGGACGTGCAGTCCTTCGCGTAGTTGTCGAGGGCGAGCTGGAACCCCTTGGCCTGCCCGAGCGAGCCCTCTTCGGAGTTCTGGGTGGGGTCGACGACACCGTCGAAGGTGGCGCGGCCCACGTTCTTGGGGAACAAGTGGGCGTACACGCCGCCCAGTTCGGTGCCATACGAGATCCCGAAGTAATGCAGCTTGTCGTCGCCGAGCACCTGCCGCATCAGGTCCATGTCGCGGGCCGCGTCCGTGGTGGCGACGTGCGGGATGACCGTCCCGGAGTTCTTCTCACAGGCGTCGTTGAACTGGGTGATGTTGCCGACGAGCTTCTTCGTCTCGGCGGAGGTGTCGGGGATGGCGTCCTGCTGGAAATACTCGTCGAGCTGCGCGTCGTTCTCGCACTTCACGCCGTCGCTGCGGCCGACGCCGCGCGGGTCGAAGCTCACCAGGTCGTAACGGGTGCGCAGCTTCGCGTAGTCGTTGCCGAACGCCGGCAGCGTCGTGACTCCGGAACCGCCGGGTCCGCCGAAGTTGAAGATGAGCGATCCGATGCGCTTGTCCTTCGGGCCCGAGGTCTTGGCGCGGATGAGGGCGATGCCGATCGTGTCGCCCTTGGGCTTGCCCCAGTCGAGCGGCGCCTTCATGGTGGCGCACTGCCAGGTGGCGCCGCCCGGCAGCGGGGACGGCGCGGGGCCGCCTCCTTCCGACTCCGAGGGTGCGGGGCAGTCCTTCCAGCTGAGGGACTGGGACGTCGGGTCCACGTCCTTGGAGTCGCTGCCGCACGCCGCGAGGGCGGAGGCCATGAGGACGGCGGTGGCAGCCAGAACAGCGGCACGCGGCCGGGACGGATTGGGCATGAACCCATCCTGCGGCGACGGTCCACGGGGCGCTCGGGGCGTGGGCCGTGCGGGTGACGGACTCCCTCCCGCAAACGCCCCCCGTAGAGGGATCCCTTTTCGGGAGTCGGGCCTCTACGGGGACCTTCCCGCAACGTGCCTCTACGGGGACCCTTCCCGCAAACGTGCCTCTAAGGGGCCCCTCTCGGGAAACGAGCCTCTACAGGGCCCCTCCCGGGAGATGTGTTCCTACAGGGAGCCCTTCCGGGACAGGTGGTTGAAGAAGAGCCAGCCCGGCAGGACCGGCAGCCACAGTGTCAGGAGCCGGTAGAGCAGCACGGCCGGGGCCGCGACTTCCTTGGGCAGCCCGACCGCGATCAGTCCGACCGTCAGAGTCGCCTCGACGGCTCCGACACCGCCCGGCGTCGGAGCGGCGGATCCGAGGGCGTTGCCCGCGAGGAACACGACCGCGACGCTGGCCAGGCTGAGCGTCGTCGACTCGTCCCCGAAGGCGCGGATCGACGCGTCCAGGCACATCACGAAGCAGGCCGTCAGGAGGAGCATGCCGCCGATGCCGGTGAGCAGCTTCTGCGGCCGCTGGAGCACGTCCAGCATGCGCGGTACGACGCCGGCGAACAGGGACCGTACGCGCGTGACGACGAACTTCCGCAGGAACGGGATCGACGTCACCACGAGCACGAGGACCGCGACGGTCAGCAGCCCCGCGATGACCGTCCGGGACGGTGACAGGGACGGGGTCTTCTCCGTGCCGGTCAGATAGCCGAAGGTCAGCAGCATCAGGATGTGGGCGCCCAGGCCGAAGAGCTGGGAGGCGCCGACACTGGCCACCGCGAGCCCGGGGCGCACGCCCGAGCGCTGAAGGAAGCGGGTGTTGAGCGCCACACCGCCGACGGCGGCCGGTGCGACGATCTTCACGAACGAGCCGGCGACCTGCGCCGCGACCGTCCTCAGGAACGGCACTCGCTCCGGCACGAACCCGAGCAGGCTCATCGCCGCGGCGAAGTAGCTCAGGGCCGAGAACAGGACGGCGGCGGCGACCCAGCCCCACTGGGCCTCGCTGAACAGCGTGCCGAACTCGATGTGCGTCAGCTGCGACAGCAGGAAGTACGCGCCGATGGCGCCCGCGATGAAGCTCAGGAGGGTGCGCGGTTTGACGCGCTCCAGGCGGACCGGTTCGACGGGTGCCTGCGGCCGGATGCGGAGCACCTGGTGGCGGATCTGGGTGAGCAGATCCTCCTCGCGCGCTTCGTCCAGGGCCTCGTCGATGGCCTTCTTCTCGGCCTGCCGTTCGGCTTTCTCCGCCTGTCGCTCGGCTTTCTCCGTCTGCCGTCCGGCCTTGGCGGTCGTCTTCGCCGACGGAGGCGTCGTCTGCGCGGCGACCGTCTCCGTAGAGAGTGTTTTCTCGCCGGCCCTCTCCGTGGGCGTCGATTTCTCGGCCAGGGAGGCCTCAGCCACGGAGGCCTCGTCCAGGCGGGCCTGCTTCGCCCTGCGCGACGCTTCGAGCACGGCCTCGCGCTCGCGTTCGGAACGCTCCCGGCCGCGCTTGCGCAGCGTCGCGCGCGTCGTACGGCTCAGGGCGATGGGCTGGAGCAGCGGCAGACAGTCGGCGATCGCGTCGGGGCCGAGCACTCCCACCGCGGACGCCACGGCCCGCTCGGCGCCCACGCGAAGGCCGAGCGTGGTCAGGAGCTGCGCGATGTCCATGCGCAGGATCAGATCGCCGGACGCGATCTCGCCGCCGCGCAGATCCGTGAGGATCACCGTGCCGGAACGATCCACCAAAATCGCGTCGCCGGTGAGGCGCCGATGGGCGATACGCCGTGACTGGAGCGCCTGCACCTGGTGCCAGGTGTCGCGCAGCAGCTCGTCGGTGATCTCCTCGTCCGGCACCGAGTCCAGCGAACGGCCGCCCGTGTGCTCGTACACGAGCATCACCGCGTCGGGGCCGAGCTCGGACGTCGCGATCAGCTTCGCGGCGTTGGCCCCGGCCGCGATCGCCGCGTACGCGAGGAGCGCCTCCTGCTCCAGCGCCTGGCGCAGGGACTGGAGGCTGCGGCCCGTGGTGATGCCGCGCAGCGTCAGCCGGCGCCACACGCGGTAGAAGAAGCCCTGCGCCTGCTGTTCCCGGTCGACGATGGTGACGTCCAGCGGGGGGCCGTCCTCCAGGGTGACGAAGTAGCGCCGCCCTCTGTCGCCGTTCTCCGTAGTGCCCTCGTGGATCTCTTCGCGGGCCGCGCTCACCGGGTGGAAGCCGACGTGCCGCAGGCCCGCGAGCAGCGTCTGGCCGGTGGGTCGCACGTTCGGCGACCCGACCGCGTAGAGCGTCCCGTAGGCGACCGTCCAGCCGATCAGGACCGTCAGGATGATCGAGAACGGTGTCGTGTAGCCGGTGACGAGCATCGCGAACGCGTCGAGCAGCAGCACCACCCACAGCACCACGCGCCAGCGTGGTCTGCGGGACATCCCCACAGCCGTCATATAGGCGATGACGGGCGCCAGATAGCCGTGCACCGGATCGGTCAGCGCATGGATGTCGCCCGGTGACGGCCGGGTGAGGGCGTCCTGGATCGGATGTGGTGCGCCCTGGGCGACCCACAGGTCCGTCGCCAGCGTCACTCCGTGCGCGAGGACGGCCGCGAGCACACCGTCGGCGATCCGCAGCCCGTCGCGTTTGATCAGCCGCTCGATCGCGAAGGCGACCGGTACGAGGAGGATCGCGATGCTCGACGCGAGACCCGCGAACTTGATCATGAGGTCGGGTGCGGCGCCCGTGCCCTTGCTGATGTCCTGCTGAAGGCCCGAGGTCGTGCCGTGCGCGAACGCGGCGACCGACAGCAGAACGGCGATCGCGAGAACGCCGACCAGAAGACGCATCAGGTCGGAGGGGCGGTGCACGCGCGCGGGGAGGAGGGGTTCGTCGCCCTCGACCTGCTCGGAGTGCGCGTCGGAGTCGATGCATTCCGGGTCGACGAGAGGGGCCTCGGCCCGCTCGGGCCCGGCCTCTCCCGCCTTCGCCGACGCGTCCGCCGGGTGATCCGCGGCCGGGTGGCCGGTGTGCTCGGTCGCGGCGGACCGGTCGGCGTCTTCGCCGTCCGGGCGCGCCGAAGCCCCAGAGGTGCCCTCCGCCTTATCGGGATGCACGCCCTGCTGCTCCGTCGTTTCTTCTTGATCTCGTATCACCGGTCACCGCCCGCACGATGGTGGCACGTCCCACTGACACAGGGGGGCATCAGGGTGCGATGCGGGGGAGCAAAGTATCCCGCAACCACGGATTCGTGCTTCTTCATACGTCTCTCCACGCCCCGTGAGCGGGCCGTCGCAGTGTCGGTTTGGTGCGGCAGGATGGGGCGGATGAGCGAGGAGAGCGGTGCGGCGGGAGAGCTGCCGGAGTACGCGGAGCGGGTGCTCGAGGTCGCGGAGCTGATCCCGCCCGGGCGCGTCATGACCTACGGGGACGTCGCCGAATGGCTCGGTGAGGGCGGCCCGCGCCAGGTCGGCCGCGTGATGGCCCTCTACGGAGGAGGCGTTCCATGGTGGCGTGTGGTGCGCTCGGACGGCGTGCTGCTGCCCGGCCACGAACTCGACGCCATGGGGCACTACCGCGCGGAGAGCACCCCCCTGCGCGAAGCCTCCCGCGCGGCCGAGGGGCACATCCCGCGCCTCGACATGAGGCACGCGCGATGGGACGGCGAAGAACGCGCGGAATCTCACACCTGACAGCCTCCGCCCTCGCGCCCCCGCCCGAGCAGCCTGTGGCCCGTACGGGGTAAACGGGGCGAGATGGGCACTTCGCTGCCATCGCGTACGTTCGTGAATCGCGGCACACCCGTGCCGCACGGGACCCGGGGGACCCGGCGGAAGCCCGGCTTCCGCCACACTCGACGGCGTAGCGTCGACGGCGCACACCTCCCTCACCCCCCAGTCACCGCCCCGCTCGGGCGGCCGGCCGCCTCCCCGTTCCCCCAGCACACCCACCAGGACCAGCGATCCACGTGAGCTCCTCTTCCTCCACCCGGAACCTGCCGCACCGCCAGGTACGACAGGGGATCCCCGGCGCGTACCGACTGGTGCGTACCCCGCCGGCCCAGGTGGACCCCCCTCGTCTGGACGCACGGCAGCGCGCGGTGGTTGACCACCCGCACGGTCCGCTGCTCGTCCTCGCGGGTCCGGGCACGGGCAAGACGACCACACTCGTCGAGGCCGTCGCCGCCCGCATCGCCAAAGGCACCGACCCCGAGCGCATCCTCGTCCTCACCTTCAGCCGCAAGGCAGCCGTCGAACTGCGCGACCGCATGGCCCTGCGCATCGGCGCCGCCCACGCACCACAGGCCACCACGTTCCACTCGTTCTGCTACGCCCTCGTCCGCGCCCACCAGGACGCCGGCCTGTTCGCCGAACCCCTGCGCCTGCTGTCAGGACCCGAACAGGACGTCGCCGTACGCGAACTGCTCGCCGGCCAGATCGACCTCGAACAGGCCGGCCTCGCCCACGTCCGCTGGCCCGACGAACTGCGCGCCTGCCTGACCACCCGCGGCTTCGCCGACGAGGTCCGCGCCGTCCTCGCCCGCAGCCGCGAACTGGGCCTCGGACCAGCCGCACTCGACGCCTTCGCCCACCGCATCGGCCGCCCCGACTGGAAGGCAGCCGCCACCTTCCTCGCCGAATACCTCGACGTCCTCGACCTGCACGGCGTCCTCGACTACGCCGAACTCGTCCACCGCGCGGTCCTCCTCGCCCACCGCACCCCCGTCGCCGACGAACTCGCCACGCGCTACGACGCCGTGTTCGTCGACGAGTACCAGGACACCGACCCGGCCCAGGTCCGGCTGCTGCACGCCCTCGCCGGCCACGGCCGCACCCTGCTCGCCTTCGGAGACCCCGACCAGTCGATCTACACGTTCCGCGGCGCCGACGTGAACGGCATCCTCGAATTCCCCCACCAGTTCCCCCGCGCGGACAAAACGCCCGCCCCCGTAGAGGTCCTCACGACGTCCCGCCGCTCCGGAGCACACCTCCTGGACGCCACCCGCCGCATCACCCGGCGCATGCCCCTGACCCGCCTGCCCGCCGACAAGGTCCGCGCCCACCGCGAACTGACCCCCGCGCACGACGGCGGCCGCGCCGAGGTCTACACATATCCGACCTCCGGCACCGAACTCGACAACATCGCGGACATCCTGCGCCGCGCCCACCTCGAGGACGGCATCCCCTGGAACGACATGGCCGTCCTCGTCCGCGCCGGCACCCGCTCCATCCCCGCGATCCGCCGCACCCTCACCGCAGCGGGCGTCCCCCTCGACATCGACGGCGACGACCTGCCGCTGCGCCACGAACCGGCCGTCACGCCCCTGCTGACCGCGCTCAGGGCCGTCGCCCTCGGCGTCGCGCAGGACAACCCCGAACCCGACGGCGACCAGGATCAGGAACCGCCCGTCTGGCTCGACACCGAGACCGCTCTCACCCTCCTCGCCTCACCCCTCGCCGGCATGGACGCCGCCGACCTGCGCCGCCTCGGCCGCGCCCTGCGCGAGGAGGAACGCAACGCCGGCAACCACGTACCGCCGCCCTCCGACGAACTCCTCGCCCGCGCCCTGGCCCAGCCCGAACGCCTCGCCGCCCACGACCCCGCCCACGCCCGCGGCGCCCAGCGCCTGGGCGCCCTGCTGCACGCGGCCCGCGCCGCCCTCGCCTCCGGAGGCACCGCCGAAGAAGCCCTCTGGCAGCTGTGGAACGGCACCTCATGGCCCCAGCGCCTGGAACGCGCCGCCCGCCGAGGCGGCGCCGCAGGACGCAACGCGGACCGCGACCTCGACGCCGTATGCGCCCTCTTCGCGACCGCCTCCCGCGCCGAGGAACGCACCGGAGGCCGCGGCGCCCTCAACTTCCTCGAAGAGGTCGAGGCCCAGGACATCGCCGCCGACACCCTCGCCGGACGCGCCGTACGCCCCGACGCCGTACGCCTCATGACCGCCCACCGCTCCAAGGGCCTCGAATGGCGCCTCGTCGTCGTCGCCGGAGTACAGGAAGGCCTGTGGCCCGACCTGCGCCGCCGCGGCTCCCTCCTCGAAGCGGACCGCATCGGACGCGACGGCCTCGCCGAACCCCTCACCCCCGGAGCGCTCCTCTCCGAAGAACGCCGACTGTTCTACGTGGCCGCCACGCGCGCGCGTGAACGCCTCGTCGTCACCGCGGTCAAGGCACCCGCCGACGACGGCGACCAGCCGTCCCGCTTCCTCACCGAACTCGGCGTCGACCCCCACGACGTCACCGGCCGTCCGCGCCGCCCCCTGTCCGTCGCCGCGCTCGTCGCCGAACTGCGCGCCACCACCGTCGACCCCCGCGCCTCCGACAGACTGCGCGACGCCGCCGCCCGCCGCCTCGCCCGTCTCGCCGCTCTCACCGACGACGACGGACGCCCCCTCGTGCCGTCCGCGCACCCCTACCGCTGGTGGGGCATGGACGACCCCACCGAGAGCAAGGTCCCCCTGCGCGACCGCGACCAGCCCGTCGTGCTCTCCGGAAGCGCCCTCGACCAGCTCGCCAACACCTGCTCCCTGCAATGGTTCCTCGGCCGCGAGGTCAAGGCCGACGCCCCCGCCACCGCCGCCCAGGGCTTCGGAAACGTCGTCCACGTCCTCGCCGACGAGGTCGCCTCCGGACGCACCCCCGCCGACCTCGCCGTCCTCATGGAACGCCTCGACTCCGTCTGGGACGCCCTCGCCTTCGACGCCCCCTGGAAGTCGGCCCAGGAGAAGGACCACGCGCGCGTGGCGCTCGAACGCTTCCTCCGCTGGCACGTCGACTCCAGCCGCGTGCGCACCCCCGTCGCCAGCGAGCACGCCTTCGACGTCACCCTCGAAGCGGGCTCCTACGAAGTGCGCATCCGCGGCTCCATGGACCGCGTCGAACGCGACACCGAAGGCCGGGCCTACGTGGTCGACTTCAAGACCGGCAAGCAGGCGCCCTCCGCCGCCGACGTCGCCCGTCACCCGCAGCTCGCCGTCTACCAGCTCGCCGTCCGCGAGGGCGCCGTCGACGAACCCTTCGACGGCGAACGCCCCGAATCCGGCGGAGCCGAACTCGTCCGGCTGCGCCAGGGCGCCGCCAAGAAGGACGGCGGTGACGCCCTCCCCAAGGTGCAGTCGCAGCAACCCTTGGGGGACGTCGCGGACGGAGGCGAGGGCGAGTGGGTCGGCGACCTCCTCGCGACCGCCGCCGGCAAGGTCCTCGACGAACGCTTCACCCCCACCACCGGACAGCACTGCACCCACTGCGCGTTCCGCGCCTCGTGCAGCGCCCGCCCCGAGGGCAAGCACGTCGTCGAGTGACGCGGGCCTCCAGCCGAGTGACGCGCGCCCCCAGCCGAGTGACGCGCGCCTCCACCGGATCGGGCCGGCGCTGTCAGTGGGGCCGGTTAGCCTCGATGAGGTGACCACACGCCTCACCGATCCCGAGCAGCTCAAGGAGCTCCTCGGGATCCCCTTCACCCCGGAGCAGACGGCCTGCATCACCGCGCCGCCCGCCCCGCAGGTGATCGTGGCCGGAGCCGGTTCCGGCAAGACGACGGTCATGGCCGCCCGCGTCGTCTGGCTCGTCGGCACCGGACAGGTCGCCCCTGAGCAGGTCCTCGGCCTCACGTTCACCAACAAGGCCGCCGGTGAACTCGCCGAGCGCGTCCGCAAGGCACTGATCAAGGCAGGCGTCACCGACCCCGACGCCATCGACCCGGACAACCCCCCGGGCGAACCCGTGATCTCCACGTACCACGCCTTCGCCGGCCGCCTCCTCACCGACCACGGCCTGCGTATCGGCCTCGAACCCACCGCACGTCTCCTCGCCGACGCCACCCGCTTCCAGCTCGCCGCCCGCGTCCTGCGCGAAGCACCCGGCCCCTACCCGGCCCTCACCCGCTCCTTCGCCGACCTCGTCAGCGACCTCCTCACCCTCGACGGCGAGCTCGCCGAACACCTCGTCCACCCCGACGAACTGCGCGCCTACGACACCCGCCTGCTGGGCACCCTCGAAGGCCGCAGACTCACCAACGCCGACCTGCGCAAGGTCCCCGAGGCCGCCGCCGCCCGCCTCGACCTGACCGGCCTCGTCACCCGGTACCGCGAAGCCAAGCGCGCCCGCGACCTCCTCGACTTCGGCGACCAGATCGCCCTCTCCGCCACCCTCGCCCGCACCCGCCCCGAGGTCGGCGCCATCCTCCGCGACGAGTTCCGCGTCGTCCTCCTCGACGAATACCAGGACACCTCCGTAGCCCAGCGGATCCTCCTGGCCGGCCTCTTCGGAGAGGGCACCGGCCACCCCGTGACCGCCGTCGGCGACCCCTGCCAGGCGATCTACGGCTGGCGCGGCGCCTCCGTCGCCAACCTCGACGACTTCCCCGAACACTTCGCCCACACCGACGGCAGCCCCGCCACCCGCCACTCCCTCAGCGAGAACCGTCGCAGCGGCGGCCGCCTCCTCGACCTCGCCAACGACCTCGCCCAGCCCCTGCGCGCACTCCACGCGGGCGTGGAAGCCCTGCGCCCCGCCCCCGGCGCCGAACGCGACGGCATCGTCCGCTGCGCCCTGCTGCGCACCCACGCCGAGGAGATCGACTGGCTCGGCGACTCCATCGCCCACCTCGTACGCACCGGCACCGCCCCCGGCGAGATCGCCGTCCTGTGCCGCACCGCGACCGACTTCGCCGCCATCCAGGGCGCCCTCGTCGCACGCGACATCCCCGTAGAGGTCGTCGGCCTCTCCGGCCTCCTCCACCTCCCCGAGGTCGCCGACCTCGTCGCCGTCTGCGAAGTCCTCCAGGACCCCGGCGCGAACGCCTCGCTCGTCCGCCTCCTGACCGGCCCCCGCTGGCGCATCGGCCCCCGAGACCTCGCCCTCCTCGGCCGCCGCGCCCGCCTCCTCGTCGCCCACGCGCGCGGGGGCCCCGACGACGACCCCGACCGCCGCCTCGCCGAAGCCGTCGAGGGGGTCGACCCCTCCGAAGTGATATCGCTCGCCGACGCCCTCGACACGTTCCTGGAAACCCCCCTCGACGAACCCGGCGACGACAAGCTGCCCTTCTCACCGCAGGCCCGCGTACGCTTCGCGCGCCTCGCCACCGAGCTGCGCGACCTGCGCCGCTCACTCGCCGACCCGCTGATGGACGTACTCCACCGTGTCCTCGCCGTCACCGGCCTCGAAGTCGAACTCGCCGCCTCACCGCATGCGCTGGCCGCCCGCCGCCGCGAGACCCTCTCCAACTTCCTCGACATCGCCGCCTCGTTCGCCGCGAACGACAGCTCCGCCACCCTCCTCGCCTTCCTCGGCTTCCTGCGCACCGCCGCCCAGTACGAAAAGGGCCTCGACAACGCCCTGCCCGGCGGCGAGAACACCGTGAAGGTCCTCACCGCCCACAAGTCCAAGGGCCTGGAATGGGACGTCGTCGCCGTCCCCGGCCTCGTCACGGGGACGTTCCCCAGCGCCCAGGGCCGCGAGAAATGGACCGCCCAGAGCAAGGTCCTGCCGCACGAACTGCGCGGCGACGCTGCCACACTGCCCGACATCGAAGCGTGGGACTCCAAGGGCATGAAGGCCTTCCACGAAGAGATGAAGGAACACCAGAGCACCGAGGAACTCCGCCTCGGCTACGTCACCTACACCCGCCCCCGCACCCTCCTCCTCGGCTCGGGCCACTGGTGGGGCCCCGCTCAGAAGCGGCCCCGCGGCCCCTCCGACTTCCTCCAGGCGCTGTACGACCACTGCGCCGCCGGACACGGAGAGATCGAGGCCTGGGCCGACGAACCGGAGGAGGACGAGGAGAACCCCGCCCTCCAGGAGGCATCCGCCGAGCACGCGTGGCCGCTTCCGCTGGACGACGCGGCGATGGCCCGCCGCCGCGCGGCCGCGGCCACGGTCCTCGCCCATCTCGAAACCCCGGCCGACGCCCTCTCCCACTCCCACGAGATGGCCCACCCGGCCACGTACACGGACCCGGACTGGCCGGCCCCGCCGGACGAAGAAGCGCTCTACGAAGACGAGCTCTACGAAGACGAGCCCTTCCACGAAGATGAGCCTCTTGATGAAGAGGGCGATTTCCTCAGCTCGCCGGAGGACGGACCCGCACCGGACCGGGACGAGTGGGACGACTGGGACGCGTTGCCGCACGAGCGCCCCACGCTCCCGCACCCGACCGGCGCCCCCACGCACGAGCAGCCCGCGGCCGACGCCCCGCACCACGACGCACACTCGCACCCGGACGACACCCGGCCCACGCCCAGCACCGCAGGCGCGCACACGCACGGCGCCCCGCACGCGCCCGCCGACGCACACCCCCTGGGCGCCATCCCGCACCCCACCACGCCCCCGGACGCAGACACCCGCCCCCACCCCGACCCGGTGCCCACACAGACCGCGCCCCCGGAGCGCCACCCGCTCACTCCGGAGGAGACCCGCACACTCGCCTCCTGGGACCGCGACCTCGACGCCCTCACCGGCGAACTCCTGCGCTCCCGCCAAGCCGTCCGCGACGTCCCCCTCCCCACCACACTCACCGCCTCCCAGCTACTGCGCCTGGCCGCCGACCCCGACGGCTTCGCCCAGGACCTGGCCCGCCCCATGCCCCGCCCGCCCCAGCCCGCCGCCCGCCGCGGCACCCGCTTCCACGCCTGGGTCGAATCCCGCTTCGAAGAGCTCCGCCTGCCCCTGCTCGCCCCCGAAGAGCTCCCCGGCAGCGACGCCGACATCGCCGACGAACGCGACCTCGAAACCCTCAAGGAAGCCTTCGACCGCACGCCGTACGCCCACCGCACGCCCCACCGCGTCGAAACGCCCTTCCAGCTCGCCATCGCCGGCCGCGTCATCCGCGGCCGCATCGACGCCGTCTACAAAGAAGGCGACGGCGACGACACCACGTACGAGATCGTCGACTGGAAGACCACCCGCGGCCGCAGCGCCGACCCCCTCCAGCTCGCCGTCTACCGGCTCGCCTGGGCCGAGCAGCACGGTCTCGCACCCGAAGCCGTCAAAGCGACCTTCGTCTACGTACGCGACGGCGAGACAGTCACCCCCCGCGACCTCCCCGGACGTACCGAACTCGAACGCCTCCTCCTCGAAGGCCCCACCCCCGGCCCCGGCGACCGGACAGCACCCGAACCACCGCACGAACACACCCCCGCGGACGGATAGGCTCGGGAACATGAGCCAGTCCATCGACAACGCTGACAACGCCGTCAGCGCCGTCCGTGCGTACATCGAGACCCACCACGACGCGTTCCTCCAGGACCTCGCCGAATGGCTCCGCATCCCGTCCGTGTCGGCCCAGCCCGACCACGCACCCGACGTACGCCGCAGCGCCGACTGGCTCGCCGCGAAACTCAGGGAGACCGGCTTCCCGACCACCGAGATCTGGGAGACACCCGGCGCACCCGCCGTCTTCGCCGACTGGCCCTCCGACGACCCGCACGCCCCCACCGTCCTCGTCTACAGACACCACGACGTCCAGCCCGCGGCCCGCGAGGACGGCTGGAACACCGAACCCTTCGAACCCGTCGTCATCGGAAACCGCCTCCACGCGCGCGGAGCAGCCGACGACAAGGGACAGGTGTTCTTCCACACACTCGGCGTCCGCGCCCACCTCGCCGCCACCGGCCGCACCACCCCCGCCGTCCACCTCAAGCTCCTCGTGGAGGGCGAAGAGGAATCCGGCTCCCCCCACTTCCGCGCCCTCGTCGAGCAGCACAGGGACCGCCTCACCGCAGACGCCGTGATCGTCTCCGACACCGGCATGTGGTCCGAGGACACCCCCACCGTCTGCACCGGAATGCGCGGCCTCGCCGACTGCGAGATCGAACTCCACGGCCCCGACCAGGACATCCACTCCGGATCCTTCGGCGGCGCCGTACCCAACCCGGCCACCGCCGCAGCCCGCCTCGTCGCGGCGCTCCACGACGACCACGCGCGCGTGGCCGTCCCCGGCTTCTACGACGGCATCACCCCCCTCACCGACCGCGAACGGGAACTCTTCGCCGAGCTCCCCTTCGACGAAGCCCAATGGCTGCGCACCGCCAAGTCGCACGCCACCCACGGAGAGGCCGGCCACACCACCCTCGAACGGATCTGGGCCCGCCCCACCGCCGAGGTCAACGGCATCGGCGGCGGCTACCAAGGCCCCGGCGGCAAAACCATCGTCCCCTCCTCAGCCACGCTGAAGCTGTCCTTCCGCCTCGTCGCAGGACAAGACCCCGACCACGTCGAAAAGGCCGTCACCGACTGGGTCGCCCAACAGCTCCCCGCCGGAATCCGCCACACCATCACCTTCGGCGCCGCCACCCGCCCCTGCCTCACCCCCCTCGACCACCCCGCGCTCCAGTCCGTCGTCCGCGCCATGAACCTCGCCTTCGACCAGAAGATCCGCTTCACGCGCGAAGGAGGCTCCGGCCCCGCCGCCGACCTCCAGGACGTCCTCGACGCGCCCGTCCTCTTCCTCGGCATCTCCGTCCCCTCCGACGGCTGGCACGCACCCAACGAGAAAGTCGAACTCGACCTCCTCAAAAAGGGCGTCGAAACCGCCGCCCACCTGTGGGGCGACCTCGCGGAGAACTGGCGCGATGCACCCTGAGGCAACCCACCCGCCACACCCCGCACCCGCCCAGCCGAACCATCCAGCCGAAACACCCAATCCACCGGGGGAGTTGGAAGCACCAGTGACCACCTGGACCGACCGCACAACCGACCGTCCGCTCTCGCTCTCCGCACCCAGCGGCATCGACCGCGCCGCACATCACCGCCTCGACGAGGCCTGGCTCGCCGCAGCCTGGAGCCACCCCACCACCCGCGTCTTCGTGGTCTCCGGCGGACAGGTACTCATCGACGAGACGCCGGACGGCGCCACCGAACTGGTCATGACCCCGTCCTTCGAAGCCCCCCTCACCGAAGCCCACCGCTACTTCCTGGGCACCGACGACGACGGCGTCAGCTACTTCGCCCTCCAGAAGGACACCCTCCCCGGCCGCATCGACCAGTCCGCGCGCCCCGCCGGCCTGCGCGAAGCCGGACTCCTCCTGTCCCCCCGGGACGCCGGCCTCATGGTGCACGCCGTCGCCCTGGAGAACTGGCAGCGACTGCACCGCTTCTGCTCCCGCTGCGGCGAACGCACCGTCATCGCCGCAGCGGGCCACATCCGCCGCTGCCAGGCCTGCGGAGCCGAGCACTACCCCCGCACCGACCCCGCAGTGATCATGCTCGTCACGGACGACGAGGACCGCGCCCTCCTCGGCCGCCAGGTCCACTGGCCCGAAGGCCGCTTCTCCACCCTCGCCGGCTTCGTCGAGCCCGGAGAGTCCATCGAGCAGTCCGTCCGCCGCGAGGTCTTCGAAGAAGCCGGAGTCGTCGTCGGCCCCGACGTCGAATACGTCGCCAGCCAGCCCTGGCCGTTCCCCTCCAGCCTCATGCTCGGCTTCATGGCCCGCGCCACCTCGAACGAGATCAACGTCGACGGCGAAGAGATCCACGAAGCCCGTTGGTTCTCCCGCGAAGACCTGCGCGCCGCGTTCGAGTCCGGAGAGGTCATGCCCCCCTACGGAATCTCGATCGCCGCCCGCCTCATCGAACTCTGGTACGGCAAGCCCCTCCCCAAGCCCGGCGACGCCGTATAAGCCACGCCCCGGCCCGACCAGATGTGACCTGACCTCATGCGTCTGCCCGAGAGCCTGCCCCGGGCAGGTCAGGCACAGGATCACGTCGACGGACCAGGAATGTCGACGGACCAGAAATGTCGACGGAGCAGAAATGCAGAAGACCCCCGCCGAAGCAGGGGCCGGTCTGTATGAAGGAGCGATCAGGCGGCGCCGGCGAGCGCCTGCTTGACCTGCGCAAGGCTCGGGTTCGTCATGACGACCGCAGCCCCACCGTTCGCCGGAACGATCTGAACGGTCGGAACCGTCTGGTTCCCGCCGTTCGCCTTCTCGACGAACGCCGCCGAATCCGGGTCGTGCTCGATGTTGACCTCGTTGTACTCGATGCCCTCGCGGTCCATCTGGCCCTTCAGCCGACGGCAGTAGCCGCACCACGTCGTGCTGTACATCGTCACAGTCCCCGGCATGTTCCTCATGCTCCTTCACGGCTCGGAATGCTTGTTCGCAATGAGTCGAACGTAAGCGACCCGGCCACCATTCCCGACCCCGCCCGTGCTCCCCGCCACTCCCCACGCATGACGCCCACCACACCCGCATACACCCACAGACGTGACACGCACCGCATTAATACGACTGCACCCGCCCCCTGTGGACAACGCGACGCACCCGCCCCCACAGACCTGGCAGCATGGCGGGGTGACAGCAGCAACGCACTCCACCCTCTTCCCGCAGGTTCCGGACACGGCCGACGCGGTGCTCGACGGGCTCGACCCCGAACAGCGCGCAGTCGCCACCGCCCTGCACGGACCGGTGTGCGTCCTCGCCGGCGCGGGCACAGGCAAGACCCGCGCCATCACCCACCGCATCGCCTACGGCGTCCGCTCAGGCATCCTCCAGCCCAACAGCATCCTCGCCGTCACCTTCACCAACCGCGCAGCAGGCGAAATGCGCGGCCGCCTCCGCCACCTCGGCGCCGGCGGCGTCCAAGCCCGCACCTTCCACGCCGCCGCCCTGCGCCAGCTCCAGTTCTTCTGGCCCAAAGCAGTCGGCGGCGAACTCCCCCGCATCGTCGACCGCAAGATCCAACTCGTCGCCGACGCAGCCGCCGCCTGCCACATCCGCCTCGAACGCGGCGAGCTCCGCGACGTCACGGCCGAAATCGAGTGGTCCAAAGTCACCCAGACCGTCCCCGCCGACTACGCCGCAGCCGCCGCCAAAACCGGACGCCTCACCCCCCGCGACAACGCCGAGACCGCCCAGATCTACGCCACCTACGAAACCCTCAAGCGCGACCGCACCCTCATCGACTTCGAAGACGTCCTCCTGCTCACCGTCGGCATCCTCCAGGACCGCCACGACATCGCCGAACAGGTCCGCTCCCAGTACCAGCACTTCGTAGTCGACGAATACCAGGACGTCAGCCCCCTCCAACAGCGCCTCCTCGAACTCTGGCTCGGCGACCGGGACAACCTCTGCGTCGTCGGCGACGCCAGCCAGACCATCTACTCCTTCACCGGCGCCACCCCCGACCACCTCCTCAACTTCCGCAACCGCCACCCCGGCGCCACCGTCGTCAAACTCGTCCGCGACTACCGCTCCACCCCCCAGGTCGTCCACCTCGCCAACACCCTCCTCTCCCACGCCAAAGGCCGCGCCGCAGAACACCGCCTCGAACTCATCTCCCAACGAGACCGAGGACCAGACCCCGCATACACCGACTACGCCGACGAACCCACCGAAGCCGAAGGCACCGCCCGCCGCATCCGCACGCTGATCGACAACGGGGTCTCCGCCGGCGAAATCGCCATCCTGTTCCGCACCAACGGACAGTCCGAGATCTACGAGCAAGCCCTCGCCGACGCCGGCATCCCCTACCAGCTACGCGGCGCAGAACGCTTCTTCGAACGCGCAGAAGTACGCAAAGCCGGCCACGCCCTCCGCAGCGCCGCCCGCTTCGGAAACAACGACTCCCTCCTCGACGACGCCGTCGACCTGCCCTCCCAGGTCCGCGCCGTCCTCTCCGGCGAAGGCTGGACCAGCCAACCCCCCGACGGCTCCGGAGCCGTCCGCGAACGCTGGGAATCCCTCGCCGCCCTCGTGCGCCTCGCCGAAGACTTCGCCCGCGCCAAACCCACCGCCACCCTCACCGACCTCGTCGCCGAACTCGACGAACGCGCCGCCGCCCAGCACGCACCCACCGTCGAAGGCGTCACCCTCGCCTCCCTGCACGCCGCCAAGGGCCTCGAATGGGACGCCGTCTTCCTCGTCGGCCTTGCCGAAGGCATGATGCCGATCACGTACGCCAAGACCGACGAACAGATCGAGGAAGAACGCCGCCTCCTCTACGTCGGCGTCACCCGGGCCCGCCACCACCTCAGCCTGTCCTGGGCCCTCTCCCGCTCACCCGGCGGCCGACCCAACCGCCGCCCCAGCCGCTTCCTCGACGGCATCCGGCCAGGCACCACAGGAGCCACGGCCCGCAACACCAGCACCGGACAAGGCGGCATCGAACACGGCACACCGACGACGCCCCGCACCACCACCGGACCAGTCCGACGCCGCACCGCCCGAACGGTCGCCCGCTGCCACGTCTGCGGACGCACCCTCACCGACGCCGGCGAGATGAAACTCATGCGCTGCGAGGACTGCCCCTCCGACATGGACGAGGGCCTCTACGAGCGACTCCGCGACTGGCGCGCCGACCAGGCACAACAGCTCGGACAGCCCGCCTTCTGCGTCTTCACAGACAAGACCCTCATCGCCATCGCCGAAGCCGTACCCGAAGACGCGGCCCAACTCGCCCGCATCCCCGGCGTCGGCATGCGCAAGCTCAACCGGTTCGGCACCGACGTTCTCACCATCTGCGCAGGTGGGGCCCCAGATGCGGGAGTTGGAGGAGCCCACGAGGACGACTGATGCAAACTCGTCGAAAAAATAGTTTGCGCATGCCCCAGCAATCCCCATAGGTTCTTAAGCACGGGAACAGCGCCTCTTCTCCGAGGCCCTGGTTCCGTGCTGTACTAAAGCCGTCGGACCGGTTCACACCGGTCCCAGAGACGCCGAGAGGAGGCGAATTCCAGTGATCAGCATCAACGCCAGCTTCATCAGCACCGCCAAAATGACCGATCGCTCGGTCGTCGCTTCCTGCCTGCTCGGTTTCTCGAACCTGGGCACCGGTGCGTCCGGCATTCCCGCCGCCCGTCCGGAGTCCTTCCTGTCTCTCGCCGACCTTCCCGTCCGCGAGAGCAATGAGCGACCGACCAAGGCACCGGAAGCAGTAGCAACAGCACAGGCCCAGGCCTATGCCTTTGCAGCGGCCGGTGCCGGATCCCGGAAGCAGACGACGCACCACCACACGATGTGGGCCTTCCGTGGGCTCGAACCCTGGAGTGATCCAGCCTGATCCTCGATCAGGCCGGCGCCTTCAGGGCCGCGGAACCCCACCCGGGATCCGCGGCCCTTCTGTTTTGCCCGCACGGGACAACAGAACGAAGGGGCCTCGGGACAAGAAAAGACCCGGTACCACCGCCACCCGGCCCACAGGCCGGAACGACCAGACGAGGAAAAAACACCGTGCAACTCGAAGCGCACGCCCCGTCAGTACCGCCTTCAGACACTCTCCCCCCGCCCGGTCTCACGGAGGACCCCACCTTGAACCCCCTGACTGCGCTCACCGCGCTCGACGACGCCATCGAGAACCTCGGCGTACCCGTCCCCTGCCGTGCCTACGACCCCGAGGTCTTCTTCGCGGAGTCGCCGGCGGACGTCGAGTACGCCAAGTCCCTCTGCCGCACCTGCCCGCTCGTCGAGGCCTGCCTCGCCGGCGCCAAGGAGCGGCGTGAGCCCTGGGGCGTCTGGGGCGGCGAGCTGTTCGTCCAGGGCGTCGTCGTAGCCCGGAAGCGGCCGCGTGGCCGTCCGCGCAAGAACCCGGTCGCGGCATGAACGCACGAGGAACGATCGACCGCCCCCTGACGCACGACCCCCAGAAGCAGGCCCCGATGAAGCCGTCCACCAGCGAGCCCACCGGCTCTGCGACCCCAGACTTCACCACCACCGACGCGAACGACTCGCGCCAGAACAGGACCCGAGAGATGCAACTCATCCCAGAAGCACTGGCCCGTGCGCATATGCACGAGCAACTGCGCTCCGCCGAGGCCGAACGCCGCGCACTGCGCCTGGCAACGGCCCGCCGGATGCAGCGCCGCGCCGAACGCGCATCGCTGCGCGCCCGCCGCGCGCTCGCCATGGCGGTCATGCAGTAACCCACCCCGCGGGGGTCGATCCACAACGGACCGGCCCCCGCGGTGCGTTGCCCCACACGCTCGGAAGACGGAGATATCGTCACCACGTGACGTCACTCCCCGACGGCGACTCAGCGCAGCGACCCGAACCCGAACCCGGCGGCATCGTGTGCGCCCTCTGCGGCATCACCGCCCAGGGCACCCCGCCGACCTGGACCTACTCAATGGAGAACGGAACCGGCCGGCACTACTGCGAACGCTGCGCCCGAGAGAACCTGAGGGCTATTGAGGGGCGGCTTGATTCGGAGTGGTGGTGAGCTTCGGCGCCACTTTCCTTGGGGGCTTCCCCCCCCGCCCCTCCCACCCCCCGCCCCGCCCCAATTTTGATCACGCCTCAGCAGCCGAGGTGACCTCGGTTGTCTCCGTTGTCTCCGCGCTCGTCGCTGCTTCCGCGGCTGTCTCGTTGACTGTGGCGTCGGCCGCGCCGCCCTCGACCGTGCCGCCGGCCGCGCCGTGAGCCGTGACATCGTCGGTTTCGTCCAGCGGCTCTTCGTCCCCCGCCAGGAATCCCGGTAGCCACCTCTCCAGTTCGTCCCGTAGCCGTACCGTCGCGCCGAGTTGGCACAGGACTCCGATGGTGCTGAGGGTCACGCGATGTATCAGGAGGTAGGCGGGCGGCAGGTTCAGTTGCTTGCCGAGCTGGTGGGCGGGGGAGCGCAGGTCCGCGATGCGTGCGGCCTGGCTGCGCATCCAGCCGCGCGTGAACGTGAACTCGTCCACCAGCGCCGGCTCGATGATCGGCAGCAGGTAGTCGAGCACCGCGTCAGGTTCGAGGTCTATCGTCTCCTTGACGAAGCCTTCTGTGCGCAGCAGTTCGTAGACCGCTTCCGCATTGCCCGCCAGGGTCATGCGCAGTGACGTGCCGATGGTTTCGGGGAGGCCGCCGGGGAGCCTGTCCACTGTGCCGAAGTCGAGGACTCCCAGTCGCCAGCCGTTCTCCTCGTCGGGCAGCAGTCGGAAGTTTCCCGGGTGGGGATCGGCGTGGAGCAGGCTGGTGCGGGCCGGGCCCGAGAACAGGAAGCGGGCAAGGAGCTGTCCCGCCCGGTCCCGCTGTTCGTCGGTGCCATCGATGATCACCTCGGAGAGCGGTGTTCCGTCTATCCATTCGGTGATGAGGACTTGGTCGCACTGGTGCACCACGTCGGGTACGTGCACATCGGGATCGTCCGCGAACTCTTCGGCGCAGGCCCGCTGGGCTTGCGCCTCCAGCCCGTAGTCGAGCTCCTCGGACACCCTGTCGCGCAGTTCCGTGATGAGTGGCTTGATGTCCATGCCGGGGATCAGGGGGCCGAGGAGGCGGGCGAAGCGGCCGAGTTGGTTCAGGTCGGCGAGCAGGGCCTCGCCGGCTCCCGGGTACTGCACCTTGACGGCGACCTCGCGGCCGTCGTGCCAGATGGCGCGGTGGACCTGCCCTATCGAGGCGGCTGCCGCCGGCTTGTCCTCGAACTCCAGGAAGTTCTCGCGCCATTCCTCGCCGAGCCGTTCCGCGAGGATGGCGTGGACCGTCCTGGTGGGCATCGGGGGCGCGGCTTCCTGCAGTTTGGTCAGCGCGGCGCGGTACGGGCCCGCGACCTCTTCGGGGAGGGCGGATTCGAAGACGGACATGGCCTGCCCGAACTTCATGGCTCCGCCTTTCAGCTCACCGAGAACCTTGAAGAGCTGGTCCGCCGTGCGCTGTTGCAGTTCCCGCCCCACGATCTCGGCCGACTTCCCGCCGATGCGTTTGCCGAGGCCCCAGGTCGCGCGCCCCGCGAAGCCGAGTGGCAGCGCGGCCAGTTTGGCGGTCCGGGTTACCGCCTTCCGGGGAAGATCAGACATACGCCCCTCCAAGTCCCAGCCTGCCGTGCCGCCCGCGGCGGTTACCCGGCCATTGTGTCGTGCTGCTCTCCACCCTCGGAGGTCTGCTCCCCTTTACTTCTGTGACCTGCTCCGCACGAGCAGTCCGGATGCGCCCATACCGGGCGGGCGTGCCAGTCGAGTCCCGGAGCCGATGTCTCCCAGCGGGCGCCGGTGCTGGACGGCAGTTCGCCGTCGAGGAAGGCAAGTGCGTGTGCTGCCGTGAGTCCGGCGACGGCCGTGGCGAGTGCCAGATCGCATGCCGGTACCTGCTGTTGATGTCCGGAGCGCCATTGGGCGAGCAGCCGGGGCCAGGTGGGATCGCGGTCCGTGCGGTCCAGCGACAAGCAGCCGGCGCAGGCGGTGCCGCCGGGCAGTACCAGGGGGCCCACGACTCCGGTGGCCTCGACCACTCCGGCGTAGAAGTGGGGCGTGCCCGCGGCGATGAGTTCTTCGGCGGCGAGTGGGTCGGGGGTGTGGGCGGACAGGCCGTCACGCGGAGCGATGATCGCGAGGGAGAGGGCTGGTTCCTCGGCTGAGGGCAGGGCCGGGATCTCTGACGTGGATTGGGATTGGGCCTGGGCCGCGGCTGGGGGCGGGCCGGAGCGGCGGTCGGGGCGGGGTGGGCGGTCGGGTGCTGCCTTGCGTACGGCTCGGTACGCGGCCGTGTCGCGGCGTTCTCCGACGGATTCGACGGGGAGCCCGCCCGGGGCGACGTCCCACGGTTCGACGCAGCCTCCGTCGCGTACGTCGACGTGGCCGATGCCGGCGGCGGACAGGACTGAGGCGATGACCGTGCCGACGCGCCCGGTTCCCCGGACCTGGACGCGCATGGCGCGGCGGGCCGCCAACTTCCGTGCGCCCGCGGCTGGTTCGGAGGATTGGACAGTGAGGGCCGCCAGGTCCGGGCGGAGTCGGTCGAGGACGCCTCGTCGCTTGCGGAGCGCGTCGAAGGCGGGGCCGCCGCCGGTGGCGTCGTCGAGCAGTCCGGCCCTTGTCAGCCGATGGAGCAGGGCGTCGACATGGCCGTCGGGCAGTCCCATCCGGCGGCCTTCGTCGCGCAGCAGCGGCACGCCGCGGGTTCCGTCGAGGAGGGTGAGGAAGGTGCCGGTCGCGGTGTCGACCGGGCCGAGTACGACGGCGTGGGCGGGTGCCACACCGAACTGGACGGTATTGAGATCGCGCCAGCCGCGTCGTAGCGCCGGCTTCAGGATCGGATGCATGGCTGTCGGCGGTGAAGTGCCCATCTGTTCCCCCGTGATGTGCCTGTGTTCTCGCTCTGGTGATGGTGATGGTGGTCGTGATGGCGGTGGTCAAGTTGGTGAGGTCGGTGAAGTTGGTGATGGTGGTGAGGTCGGTGACGTGGTCGCGGTCCGGAATTGCCGGGCGGCTTGTCGGTCGATTGCCAGGATGCACGGCGGGGGGAATCCGCGTGAAAAGTTATCCACAGGGGGTGGGTGTTAGTCGTATAAATCGCGCGGGAGGGGCGCGGGGCCGCACCGAAGACTCCCGGAGGCGGGACTTCCCCCATGTGCAGCGGGTAACGTCGGGGCGTGCCCGCCGACCCACTGCACCGTGCCACGAACACGCAGCGCAGCACGACCAGCCCGCCGCCGAGCGGCCCGAGGTCGAGCGCGGTGGAGGTCCGCCGAAGCGCCCGGCGGCGGCGAACGGTCTCCGCGTATCGCGAGGGTGACCGGACCGTTGTCCTCATCCCCGCCCGCATGTCGGACGCCGAGGAGAAGCGCTGGGTCAACGTCATGCTCGACAAGCTGGCCGCGCAGGAGAGCAAACGGGTTCTGGGGGACGCGGAGCTCGCCGAGCGGGCTGAGCGGCTGTCCGAGCAGTGCTTCGAGGGCCGGGCCCGCCCCACGTCCGTCCGCTGGGTGACGAATCAGAACACGCGCTGGGGGTCGTGCACGCCGTCCGAGGGCAGCATCAGGCTGTCGCACCGGCTGCAGGGCATGCCGGAGTACGTCGTCGACTACGTACTCGTACACGAGTTGGCGCATCTGCTGGTGCCGGGTCACGGGCCGCGGTTCTGGCGCCTGCTGGAGGCGTATCCGCGCACGGAGCGGGCGCGGGGTTATCTCGAGGGTGTCGTCGCGGCCGACCGGCTGCCGCACCTGCCTGCCGCTCGCGAAGAGTGACTGCCCAGCAGTGAGGGCTCCAGGGCTGACGTCTGTCGCCCTCGCTGTTTCCACCCGCCGCGTGCCCGTTGTGTACCAGGGCTGTACCGGCTGCCGCCGCTGTCGGTGATTGCGGTTAGCCTGACGCGACGTATTCACCTTCGGGATGGGGGACGGTCGTTACGCATGGCCAGGGAATTCCAACGCGGCCACAAGGCCAGGATCAGTGACCTCACCGCGGGCACCGATCTGTACGTAGGCGTGCAGATCACGGGTCCCGGGCTGACCTTCGACATCAGCTGCTTCGGTCTTGACGCCGACGAACGGCTCTCGGACGACCGGTATTTCATCTTCTTCAATCAGCCGAAATCGCCCGAGGAGTCGATTCAGCTTCTCGGTGCGCAGGCCGGCGACAGCGAGTCGTTCCGCGTCACCCTCGACCGGATCCCGGCGAACATCCAGAAGCTGTCGTTCACCGCGACGATCGACGGCGCCGGGCAGATGTCGCAGATCGCCCCCGGATACGTACGGATCGTCGCGGGTGGCGAGGAGGTTGCCCGCTATTCGTTCAACGGCACGGAGTTCTCGACCGAACGTGCCGTGATGCTGGGCGACTTCTACCTGAAGGACGTCTGGCGGTTCGCGGCCGTCGGGCAGGGGTTCGACGGCGGACTCGACGCGCTGCTGAAGAACTTCGGCGGTGAGGTCGCCGAGGAGGAGCCCGCCGCCGCGCCGGCCCAGCAGCAGGCCGGTGCCCCGTCGTTCGCGCCGCCCGCGCAGGCCACGGCGCCACCCGCGTTCGGCGCGCCCGCGCCCGCAGCACCGGCGCCCGCCCAGCAGGGCTTCGCGCCGCCGCAAGGCGTCACGCCGCCGCCCGCGCCCGCCCCGGCCCCGCCATCGGTGCACGCGGCGCCGACGATCGTCGCGCCGCTGGCCACGCCGCCCGGCGCCATGCAGCCGCCGGCCGCGCCCTCTCCGCACGCGCCGCCCATCGGACAGGTGCCCGGTCAGACGGCGCCCCCGCCTCCCGGATACGGGCAGCCGAGCGCACCTCCCGGCTATGGACAGCAGCCTCAGGCCCCGACCCCGCCTCCGGGCTACGGGCAGCCGACGCCGCCTCCCGGCTACGGGCAGCAGCCGCCCGGCCAGTTCCCCGGCCAGCCGGCTGCTCCGTCGCCGTACGGGGCACCTCAGGGTGTGCCGCAGGGTGCGGGCGCAGCTGGTGTGGCCGCGGCGCTTTCGGCGTTCCGCGAGGCGCCCACCGGTCAGCGGTGGACCCTGCAGAACAAGAAGCTGATCCGCGTCGACCTCGGCGCCGGCGGCGACCAGCCGGTGCTCGCCCGTCAGGGCAGCATGGTGCTCTACCAGGGCAAGGTCGAGTTCGGCTACAAGGGCGCGGGCTTCGCCGGCCGGATCGTGGGCAACGCGACCGGCCAGGAGATGCAGCTGATGCGCTGCACCGGCCGCGGCCAGGTCTTCCTCGCGGAGGAGGCCACGCACCTGCACCCCATCGAGCTCCAGGGCGACGCGATCTGCGTATCCGCGGAGAACGTTCTGGCGTTCGACGAGAGCCTCCAGCACGAGGTGCGCCGGATCGAGGGGCACGGCATTCCCGGCGGCGCCCTGTTCGTCATGCAGTTCCAGGGCACCGGCACGGTCGTAGTCAAGACGCACGGCACGCCCGTCGTGCTGCCCGTGACGCCGACGACGTTCGCCGACTGCAACGCGGTCGTCGCCTGGTCGGCCGCCGCGCAGGCGATCGTGTCCAGCCAGGTGCGCATGCGCTACAACGCCTACCCGGGGCACAGCGGGGAGAGCGTGAACCTCCAGTTCCGGGGTGCGCCAGGGAACTTCATCGTCGTCCAGCCGTTCGAGGTCTGAGGGAGCCCGTCATGAACCAGCCGCTCACGGGCTACGCCCCGACCCCGGTAGCCGCCCGCATGGAGAACCACGGCGCCAACATGCTCAAGGTCGCCATGCAGACCGGCAACGACCTTCTCGCGCGCGTGGGTTCGATGGTCGCCTACGAAGGGTTCGTCCAGTACGAGCCCAACCCGCCCGCCGTCCGTCAGATCGCCCGCGACTGGATGACCGGCGAGGGCGCGCCCCTGATGAAGGCCACCGGAGACGGCATCCTCTACCTCGCCGACTACGGCGCCGAGATCGTCGTCATCAACCTCGGCGGCGACTCGATCTCGGTGAACGGCACGAACCTGCTCGCCTTCGACGCGCACCTCCAGTGGGGCGTCGAGCGCGTCAAGGGCCTCGCCAAGTTCGCCGGACAGGGCCTGTGGAACATCAAGATCTCCGGGCAGGGCTATGTCGCCCTCACCTCCCGGGGCACCCCCATCGTCGTCGACTGCGGCCGCGGCGAGGACGAGACGTACGTCGACCCGGACGCGCTGATCGCCTGGTCCCCGAACCTCAAGGTGAAGGGCAAGCGCAGCTTCAAAGCCGGCTCGCTCATCGGGCGCGGCAGCGGTGAGGCCTACCAGATGGGCTTCTCCGGGGAAGGCATCGTCGTCGTACAGCCCAGCGAGGACAGCACCGACCGCCTCCGAGTCCGGGGCTGAGGGGGAACGGAACACCATGCAGAGCCCGCTTTTCGCGCACTCCGAGCAGCAGACCCAGGAGCGCTACGCCGTCCAGAACCCGCAGCTGCTGCGCGTCACCCTGGAAGGCCACGACGACATCCTCGCCCGCAAGGGCGCCATGGTCGCCTACCAGGGCCTCGTCGAGTTCGACGGCGAGATCCAGACCTCCGGTCAGCGGCGCGCCCGCGCCAGCACCGGTGAGGGCCTCGACCTGATGCGCTGCCACGGGCAGGGCACCGTCTACCTCGCCAACCTCGCCCAGTTCATCCACGTGGTGGAGGTCGAGCAGGACGGTCTGACCGTGGACAGCAGCTATGTCCTCGCGCTCGACTCCTCGCTCAGCTACCAGGTCGTCGCCGTCGACAGCCAGTACGGCATCTCCGGCTCCGGCAAGTACCAGCTCAACATCACCGGGCGCGGCAAGGTCGCCCTGATGACGTCGGGGCAGCCGCTGATGCTCCAGGTCACCCCGGACCGGTACGTGAACGCCGACGCGGACGCGATCGTCGCCTGGTCCAACGGCCTGCGTGTGCAGATGCAGGCCCAGACGCATTCCTCCGGAGTGTGGCGGCGCCGCGGCAACACGGGTGAGGGCTGGGAGCTCAGCTTCATGGGCCAGGGCTACGCCCTCGTGCAGCCCAGCGAGCTGCTGCCCCCGCAGAACGCGGTAATCGGCCAGGGCCTCGGCGCCCAGTACGGCATGGGCCAGCAGGGCGCCCGCGGCCAGAACCAGGGCAATGTCTGGAGCTGACCCGAAGGGCGACCATGTGGTCCTGAGCGACCATGTGACATGTGTAAGGGGCGGCCACCGTGGTGGCCGCCCCTTACACATGCCCGCTCACAGTCGGGCGCGCGTCGCCTCCACCAGACGCACGACGGACTGGTCCGCCACGTCCGCGACCTCGTCGTACGTGAACCAGCGCAGGTCGAGCGACTCGTCGCTGATGGCGGCCACCGCGTCGGCGGGAGCGAGAGCCGCGTACTGCGTGTCGAAATGCCGTGTGCACGGTCCCGGGATCGGATGCAGGTCGAGCCGCACCGGGCCGCCCGGCAGGAGCGTCAGGCCCGGGATGCCGGACTCCTCCGTCGCCTCCCGCAGGGCGGCGTCCGCGAGGGTCAGGTCACCCGGCTCGCAGTGTCCGCCCATCTGCAGCCACATCTGGAGCTTCTTGTGCAGCGTCAGCAGCACCCGCCCGCGCGGCGGGTCGATGACCAGCGCGCTCGCGGTCAGATGACCGTCCGTGCAGGCCTTCCACATGCCGTCCTCGGGATGGGCGGACAGGTGGTCCAGGTACGTCTGGCGCAGCTCGGCCTGGCCCTCGTAGGCCTTCAGTACGAGGACCGCGTCGTCGTGCAGCGTCACTTGCCCTCGTCGTCCTTGGAGCCGTCGGAGTCGTCGGAGCCGTCCGCGGGACCGTCGTCCTTGGAGTCGCCCTCCTTGGAGAGGTTCGGCTTGTCCAGGCCGCCGCCGCTCGCCGCCTCGCCGAGCATCTTGTCGATCTCGGAGAAGTCCAGCTGCTCGCGGTGCACGAAGCCGTCCGGGTCGTCCAGGTCCGAGGCCGTCGGCAGCATGTCCGGGTGCGCCCACAGGCCGTCGCGTCCGTCCACACCGCGCGCGTCGGTCAGCGAGGCCCACAGCCGCGAGGCGTCGCGCAGGCGGCGCGGGCGCAGCTCCAGACCGATCAGCGTGGCGAACGTCTGCTCGGCGGGGCCGCCCGTCGCCCGGCGGCGGCGCAGCGTCTCACGGAGCGCGTCGGCCGACGAGAGGCGCGGCTTCGCGGCCGCGTGGACGACGGCGTCGACCCAGCCCTCGACGAGCGCGAGAGCGGTCTCCAGGCGGGCCAGGGCGGCCTTCTGCTCCGGAGTGTCCTCCGGCTGGAACATGCCCTGCTGAAGCGCCTCCTGCAGCTGCTCCGGGTTCTGCGGGTCGAGCTGGCCGACCGCGTCCTCCAGCTTCGCCGTGTCGACCTTGATGCCGCGCGCGTACCCCTCGACCGCGCCGAACAGGTGCGAGCGCAGCCACGGCACGTGCGAGAAGAGCCGCTGGTGGGCGGCCTCGCGCAGCGCCAGGTAGAGGCGCACCTCCTCCTTGGGGATGCCGAGGTCCTTGCCGAACGCCTCGATGTTCACCGGCAGGAGCGCCGCCTTGCCGGCCGGGCCGAGCGGCAGACCGATGTCCGTCGAGCCGACGACCTCGCCCGCGAGGACGCCCACGGCCTGCCCGATCTGCGAGCCGAACATGGCGCCGCCCATGGAGCGCATCATCCCGATGAGCGGGCCGGCCATGGCCTGCATCTCCTCGGGAAGGACGTCACCCATGGCCAGGCCGACGCGCTCGGCGACCGGGTCGACGAGCTCCTTCCACACCGGGAGGGTCGCCTCGACCCACTCGGCGCGGCTCCACGCCACCGCGGACCCGGCGCCCGACGGCAGCGACGTCGCGTCGTCGAGCCACAGGTCGGCCAGGCGCACGGCCTCCTCGACCTGCGAGCGCTCGGCGGGGCCGACGCTCGCGTCCTTGGTGCCGTCGGCGGTGCCCTGGGAGACCGTCTGACGGGCGATGTCCTTGGCCATCTCCCAGTTCACCGGGCCGCCCTCGTACGAGAGCATCTGGCCGAGCTGCTGGAAGGCGGCTCCCAGGTCATTGGGGTTCAGGGAACCGAACATCGCGGCGAACGGGTTGTCCCCGCCGCCCGCGCCGGGCAGTCCTCCGAAACCGAAGGGGTTGGCAGGTCCCTGACCGCCACCGCTCTGCTGATCCTTCTTCTTGCCCTCGTCGCCGTCGTCCGGCTCCTCCGGCGGAAGGCCGAATCCGAATGGGGTGTCACTCACGGGATTCCTCGGCTGGTAAGGCCACCGGTTCTGTCCCGGCGGCGATTGCCCGACTACACACCCAGCGTAGACACCGTGACGCGATAGGGCCTCGGTGCTCCGCCGACTCACGGCCTGCGGCAGGATGGATGCCTCCTGGACGTACGCGTCATACACGTACGTACTGAATACAACCGCTGGAGACGCCCGGTGAGTTCCCCAGATCCACAGGTTCGCGCAGCGCGAAACCCTTCGACCCGTTCCGGGGGGCGCGGCCCCGTCGTCGCGGTCACCGGTGCCGCCTCGGGGGTCGGCGCGCTGCTTGCCGAGCGCCTCGCCGCATCCGACGAGGTCAAGCAGGTCCTGGCCATCGACGAGCGGCGCGGCGAGTGCACGTCCGCGACCTGGCACATCCTGGACGTCCGCGACCCGGCGATCGCCGAGAAGCTGCGCGGAGCGGACGTCGTCGTGCACCTCGCGCTCGACCTCGACCTGGAGACCGACCCCGCCGCCCGGACTGCGTACAACGTGCGCGGCACCCAGACGGTGCTCACCGCCGCGGCCGCCGCCGGAGTCCACCGTGTCGTCCTGTGCACCTCGGCGATGGTCTACGGAGCGCTCGAGGACAACGAACTGCCCCTCTCCGAAGACGCCGAACTGCGCGCGACCGCGGAGGCCACCGGCGTCGGCGACCTCCTGGAGATCGAGCGACTCGCCCGCCGCGCGCCGCGCGCCCACCCCGGACTCAATGTGACCGTGGTCCGGCCCGCCACCCTCGTCGGAGGCACCGACACCGCCCTGACCAGGTACTTCGAGTCTCCGCGGCTCCTCGTCGTGGCAGGATCACGGCCCGCCTGGCAGTTCTGCCACGTCGAGGACCTGTGCAGCGCCCTCGAGTACGCCGTCCTGGAGAAGGTCGAAGGGGAACTCGCCGTCGGCTGCGACGGGTGGCTGGAGCAGGAGGAGGTCGAGGAGCTCAGCGGGATCCGCCGCATGGAGCTGCCCTCAGCGGTCGCCCTGGGCGCCGCGGCACGGCTCCACAGGATCGGGCTCACGCCGTCCCCCGCCGGCGACCTCGCGTACACGATGTACCCCTGGGTGGTCAGCGTGAGCCGGCTGCACGACGCCGGATGGCGCCCACAGTGGACCAACGAGGAGGTCCTCGCCGAACTCCTCGAAGAGGTCTCGGGGCGGCACACCGTCGCGGGCCGCCGGCTCGGACGCAAGGACGCGACCGCGGCCGGAGCGGCCGGAGCCACCGTCGCCCTGCTCGGCGCGGCCGCGGTGGTGCGCCGGGCCCGCAAGGCCAGGCGCAGGATCTGACGGCCCGCCCTGACCGGCACGCGGACCGGCCCGCCCTGTAGGAGGCTCCAAGCCACCACGCGCGCGTGCCGGTGGAAAGCTCTATTCCGTGCCGGTGGCCGCGTACGGCACGATGGCCTCATGGCACGCACCGCGAACGACCACCCCGGAGAGCAGTCGGCGCAGGATCCCATCCGGCTCCTCGCGATCCGCGACACGCCCTTGACCGTGGACGAGGTGTTCCGGGCCGTCGGGGAGGACGCGGCGGGCGGCACGGCGCTGTTCGTGGGGACGGTGCGCAATCACGACGGCGGAGCCGACGTCGAGGGGCTCGGGTACTCGTGCCACCCCTCCGCCGAGGACGAGATGCGGACCGTCGCCGAGAAGGTCGTCGCGCAGTTCCCGGTGCGCGCCCTCGCGGCCGTCCATCGGGTGGGCGATCTGGCGGTCGGCGACATCGCGGTCGTCGTCGCCGTGTCCTGCCCGCACCGGGGAGAGGCCTTCGAGGCCTGCCGCAAGCTGATCGACGACCTCAAGCACGAGGTGCCCATCTGGAAGCACCAGAAATTCTCCGACGGCACCGAGGAGTGGGTCGGCGCCTGCTGACCGCCCGGAACGCCGGCCACGCTCATCGCCTTCGGCCGCACGGGGGGTTCCGGTTGCGTAACCGCACCCCTGAGGCGAGCGTTGACGCAGCGGATGGTTAATCTGCTGATCAGTCAGTTGCAGTGGCTCACGGCGTCGGAGGTCCGGCATGGCGGCACTTTTGTGGCTGCTCATTCCGCTTGTCGCAGCGGTCGGCGCCGGTCTGTGGGGCAGTTGGGCCGCACGGAACCGCAGGACCGGCGACGTGTCGGAGCTCAACGGGTACGCCCGCTTCCGCGAGGCCATGGAGCGGTCGCACACCGGTACGGAAGCGGATCCTCTCGACCCCCCTCTGGGCCCTCCTTCCGACCCCGAGGAGGGATCGGTGCCCGCGGTCGAGTCCCGGACGGACGCCCCAGCGGTGCACTGACAGACCGGTCCCGTACTGTCGTTCCATGCCACGCCGCACCGCGACGATGCTCGCCTCGACCCTGATGCTGATCGCGCTGCTCTGCGCGGGAGTGCTCATCAAAGTTCCGTACGCGGAGATGACCCCGGGACCGACGGTCAACACGCTCGGGGACCACGACGGCGAGCCGGTGCTCCAGATCTCCGGCCGCAAGACGTACCCGACGACCGGTCACCTCAACATGACGACGGTCCGGGTCACGAGCGCCGACTACAACATGAACCTCGTCTCGGCGGTCTACGGCTGGCTCGCGCACGACAGCATCGTCGTGCCGCACGACACGCTCTACCCCGACGGCAAGACCGAGCAGCAGTCCTCGCAGGAGAACGCCGAGGAGTTCAGCCAGTCCCAGGAGAGCGCCAAGGTCTCCGCCCTGAACGAGCTGAAGATCCCCGTGAAGTCCTGGGTGATCGTGCAGTCCGTCATCAAGGGCAGCCCCTCCGAGGGACGGCTGCACGCCGGTGACGTGATCAAGGCCGTCGACGGTGCCAAGGTCGGGAAGCCGGCCGACGTCGCGAAGCTCGTCACCAAGCACAAGCCGGGCGAGGACGTCTCCTTCACGATCGTGCCCGTCAAGGAGGCGGCCGCCGCGGAGAAGGCGGGCAAGCAGGCCACCCGCACGCAGAACGTCACCGTCACCACGGAGAAGGCCAAGGACGGTCGCGCGATCGTCGGCATCCAGGCCGGGACCGATCACACGTTCCCGTTCGCCATCGACATCAAGCTCGCCGACGTCGGCGGACCCAGCGCCGGACTGATGTTCGCGCTCGGCATCGTGGACAAGCTGACGCCCGAGGACCTCACCGGCGGCAAGTTCGTGGCCGGTACGGGCACCATCGACGACGACGGCAAGGTCGGCCCGATCGGCGGCATCCAGATGAAGACCGTCGGCGCCCGCGACAAGGGCGCGCGCTACTTTCTGACCCCGAAGGACAACTGCGCCGAGGCGGCCAAGGACGTCCCGGCCGGACTCACCCTCGTCAAGGTCAACACCATCGACGACGCGATGGGCGCCCTCAAGGACATCCGCTCGGGCAACACCGCCGACCTGCCGAAGTGCACGGTCAAGGGGTGACCAGAGGTTCATGAAGGGGGCGCCGCACTGAGTGCGGCGCCCCCTTTCGTGTGGTGAGGGTGCTACTCCGCGAACGTCGCCGCGAGGGCCTCGGCCAGGCCCGGGACCAGGTCCGAGCCGGTGAGGACCTCGGTGGGGGAGTCCTTCTCGCGCAGGCGCAGCGCCGACTCGCGCGCACCGTCACGCAGCACCGCGACCGTCATCCGGACCTCCTGACGGCCCGGGTGCTTCGCCACCCACCGGGCGAGCTCCGCCTCACCGAGCCCCTCCGGAACGGATGCCTCCGCGGACGGCGGCAGCATCATCCGCTCCACCGTCAGGGCGCAGCCGACGACCGCGTCGGGCCAGGCGATGGTGCCGAGGAACTCGTCGAGCGGCTTGTCGGCGGGTACCTCGTCCTGCTCGATCGGGGTGAAGGCCGCGGTCTCCTGCTCGCCGTCCAGGCCGAGCTGGGCCGCGAGGCCGGGTTCCTGGGCCCGCAGACGGGCGGTGTCGACGAGGGCGAAGAGGCGGGCGGGCTGGTCCCAGCCGAGGCCGGAGGCGTACTCGTCGATCTCGAGTACGGCCCGGGTGAGCGGGCTCGCTGCCATGGGAGTGTTGGACATGGTCACAATCCTGCCTCGTTAGTACCCGGAACCGGGAACTGAGTAAAGCGTGAGTAAGTTGCATAGGTGATGGGTCCGCGATCTCGGGGGCCTGACCGATCGATTTCGAACTTTTCGAGGTGCGCACCTTGGCTTTCCAGATGCCGGACCGCGGCGGAGGCCCGACGGGGCCGCGGATGAGAGTGGGCCGACCGTCCCGGCGCGTCCGTTCCCTGCTCATGACGCTGGGCGTCCTTGCCGTGCTGGGCATGGCGTTCGTCATGTTCGCGGGGTTCTGGACCGACTGGCTCTGGTACCGATCGGTCGACTACTCGTCCGTCTTCACGACCACCCTGTGGACGAAGATCGGGCTGTTCTTCGTCTTCGGCCTGCTGATGGCGATCGCCGTCGGACTGAACGTCTGGCTCGCGCACCGCCTGCGGCCCCCGCTGAGCGCCATGTCGATGGAGCAGCAGAGCCTCGACCGGTACCGCATGAGCATCGCGCCCTACAAGAAGTGGCTGCTGCTCGGCATCACGGCCCTGGTCGGTCTCATCGCGGGCGCCTCCGCCGCCACCCAGTGGCGTACGTGGCTGATGTGGGTGAACGGCGTGCCGTTCCACCAGAAGGACCCCCAGTTCCACCTCGACGTGGCCTTCTACGCGTTCGACCTGCCGTGGTACCGGTTCCTGCTCGGCTTCGGCTTCGCGGCGACCATCCTCTCCCTGATCGCGTCCGCGCTGACCCACTACCTGTACGGCGGGCTGCGGATCACGAGCCCGGGCGCGCGCGCGACCGCCGCGGCCACCGGCCATCTCTCCGTGCTGCTCGGCGTGTTCGTGGCCCTGAAGGCGGTCGCGTACTGGCTCGACCGGTACGGGCTCGCGGTGAAGTCCAGCGACTTCAAGGCGACGGACAACTGGACGGGCCTGCGGTACGTCGACGCGAACGCGTATCTGCCCGCCAAGACCATCCTGTTCTGCATCGCCGCGATCTGCGCCGTGCTGTTCTTCGCGACGCTGTGGCGGCGCACCTGGCAGCTGCCCGTCATCGGCTTCGGCCTGATGGTGCTCTCCGCGATCCTGATCGGCGGCCTGTACCCGGCCATCGTCCAGAAGTTCCAGGTCCAGCCGAACGAGCAGTCCAAGGAAGCCCCGTACATCGAGAAGAACATCGAGGCGACCCGTAAGGCGTACGGCATCGCAGGGGTCTCCCCGGTGGACTACACCGGCAAGGGCACGGTCAAGGACGCCAAGCAGCAGCGCACGGACGCCGACTCGGCGGCCAGCTACCGGGTCAACGATCCGAACGTGGTCTCGCCGACGTTCCAGCAGCTGGAGCAGGAGCGGAAGTACTACCAGTTCCCGAAGACCCTCGACGTGGACCGCTACAAGGGCCAGGACACGGTCATCGGCCTGCGCGAGCTGAACCTCGCGGGCGTCGAGAAGCGGAACTGGATCAACGACCACTTCACCTACACGCACGGCTTCGGAGCGGTCGCGGCCAAGGGCACGCAGACCGACCCGGACTCCCCGGGCGCACCCCTGTTCACCGAGTCGGGCCTGCCCGCCGGCGGGTCCCTGGGCTCGTACCAGCAGCGGATCTACTACGGCGAGAAGACCCGTCAGTACTCGATCGTCGGCGGGCCCCAGAAGGAGCTCGACTACGAGCAGGACGACGGCACGCAGAAGACCACGAGTTACAACGGCAAGGGCGGCGTGAGCCTCTCCAACCCGATCAACCGCGCCGCGTACGCGGTCTCCTTCAGCGAGCCGCAGATCCTGTACTCGGGAGCCATCGGCGACGGCTCGAAGATCCTTTACAACCGCACGCCCAAGGAGCGCGTCGAGGCGGTCGCCCCCTGGCTGACCATCGACGGCGACGCGTACCCGGCGATCGTCAAGGGCAAGATCCAGTGGGTCGTCGACGCCTACACGACGTCGAACGGGTACCCGTACGCGTCCCGTACGACGCTCGGTGACACGACGGCCGACTCCCTCAACGAGGGCGACAACCAGCGCGCGGTGGTGGCCCAGCAGAACCAGGTCAACTACATCCGCAACTCGGTGAAGGCCACCGTCGACGCCTACGACGGCACGGTGAAGCTGTACACGTGGGACGACAAGGACCCGGTCCTCAAGACCTGGAAGAAGGCGTTCCCCGGCACGGTCGAGCCCAAGAGCGCGATCCCGACGGAACTCAAGGACCATCTGCGGTACCCGCAGGACATGTTCAAGGTGCAGCGCGAGCTGCTGTCCCTGTACCACGTCACGGACTCCGACCAGTTCTACAACGCGTCCGACGCCTGGCAGGTCCCGAACGACCCGACGAAGAGGGACAACAGTGCGGTCCCGCCGTACTACCTGTCCATGAAGATGCCGGGCCAGAGTGACCAGCAGTTCTCGCTGACGACGACGTTCACACCGAGCGGGCGCCCCAACCTGCGCGCGTTCATGGCGGTCGACGCGGACGCCACCAGCAAGAACTACGGCACGATAAGACTGCTGCGGGTCACCGAGGACAAGGTGTACGGCCCGGAACAGGTGCAGAACAAGCTCAACTCCCTGTCGTCCGTGGCGAACTTCGTCCGCGACATGAAGGGCGCCGACTCGACGGTCCTGTACGGCAATCTGCTGACGGTGCCGCTCGACAAGGGCTTCCTCTACGTCGAGCCGATCTACGCACAGGGGCGCAACGCGGAGTACCCGCTGCTGCGTAAGGTCGCGGTCTCCTACGGCGACAGAACCGGATTCGCCGACAACCTCGGGGACGCGCTCAACCAGGCGTTCGGAGTGGACGGCGCGCAGCCGGCCGAGCCGGAGAAGCCCGGTGGCGACACGACGAAGCCACCGGAGAACTCCACCGTCAAGGAAGCCCTCGCGGACGCGGAGAAGGCCTTCGAGGAGGGCCAGGCCGCCATGAAGAAGGGCGACCTGCACGCCTACGCCGACGCGCAGGACAAGCTGGAGAATGCCCTCAAGCGCGCCGACAAGGCACAGTCCGCGGCCGACAAGGCGGCCGGCGACGGCAAGAACGCCGACAAGCCCGCGGACAAGCCAGCCGACAAGTCCAGCGACAAGAGCGCTGATCAGAGCGCCGGCAACGACAAGAACGCGGAATAGGGCATGGACACCAGCAAGGACGGTGGGGGCTCGAGCAGCTGAGCGAAGACCCCCCTCGCGCCGTGGTACGGTTTGAACACAACGGCGCGGGGTGGAGCAGCTCGGTAGCTCGCTGGGCTCATAACCCAGAGGTCGCAGGTTCAAATCCTGTCCCCGCTACTGAAGACGAAGGCCCGGATCCTGATCTTTCAGGATCCGGGCCTTCGTCGTGTTCGCGGAAGCGTCTGTGTGTGCGAAGCGTGCTTCTCTCGGGGGTAGTTGAAGTTTTTGTGTTTCACTTATCTCTCTGTGGGCATGTCGACAAAACGCTGAAGTGACCTCACTGGCTGCGGTATACCAGGTGTACCCAGGTTGCAGGTGGTGCGACGATGGACGTTATGGGGGACAAGGCAACTCTGTTGGAGACAGGGCGGTTTGTGCAGCCGGCCGACCGGGAGGAACCCGGGGCGGCCGCGGAGGAAGCACGTCATCGGCCGGCCGCCGAGTCCGGCGACGTCGAGGCGATGAGCGTTCTCGGAGCCATGCTGCTGCGCCGCGGTGACCTCGACGGAGCCGAGCCCCAGCTGCGCGCTGCCACCGCCGCGGGCGACCGCGCCGCCGCCAACAACCTCGGTGTCCTGCTGCTCCAGCGCGGTTACGCGGACGAGGCCGCCGGCTGGTGGCGCGTCGCCGCCGTCGCCGGATCCGCCCCCGCCGCGCACGCCCTCGGACGCCATCACCGCGAGCGCGGCGACGAGCCCGCCGCCGAATACTGGCTGCGTCAGTCCGCCGAACAGGGCCACGCCCTCGGCGCGTACGCGCTCGCCGACCTCCTCGAACACCGCAGCGACGTCGGCGCCGAGCGCTGGATGCGCGCCGCCGCCGAGCACGGCCACCGCGAGGCCGCCTACCGGCTCGCCCGCACCCTCGACCGGCGCGCCGCACAGGAGCGTCCCGAGGGGGCGCTGCGTGGTGCGCCCGCGCCCGCCGACGACGACAGCGGCGCCCCCGGCGACGCGAGCGCGACCGGCGCCCGCAGGAAGCTGCCCGCGGCCGCGGAGGCCGAGCAGTGGTACCGGCAGGCCGCCGCGCGCGGTCACCGCCGGGCCGCCCTGCACCTCGGCGCGATCCTGGAGAAGCGCGGCGAGCTCAAGGAGGCGGGCCGCTGGTACCTGAACTCCGCGAAGGACGGCGAGCCCCGGGCCGCCTGCGCGCTCGGCTTCCTGCTGCGCGACGCCGGTGACGAGGAGAGTGCCGGAATCTGGTGGCTGCGCGCCGCCCAGGAGGGCGATGGCAACGCTGCCAACGCGCTCGGTGCCCTGCACGCCCAGCGCGGCGAGACCCAGACCGCCGAGCGCTGGTACCGCGCGGCCATGGACGCGGGCGACATCAACGGCGCGTACAACCTCGGCCTGCTCTGCGCCGAGCAGGGCCGCACCGCGCAGGCCGACCAGTGGTACCGGCGTGCGGCGTACGCGGGTCACCGCGAGGCGGCGAACGCGCTGGCGGTGCTGCTCCTGCAGGGCGGCGACGCGGCGGGTTCCGAACCGTGGTTCTCCAAGGCCGCCGAGGCGGGCAGCGTCGACGCAGCGTTCAACCTCGGCATCCTGTACGCGAGCAGGGGCGACGAGGGCGCCGCCCTCCAGTGGTACGAGCGGGCCGCGGCGGGCGGGCACACCGAGGCCGCGCTCCAGGCCGGGATCGCCCGCCTGCGGGACGGCGACGAGCGGGGCGCCGAGCGGCATCTGCGCTGCGCCGCCGGCGGGGGCAGCGCGGAGGGCGCGTACCGCCTGGCCACGGTCCTCGACGCGCGGCAGCCCCCGGCCGGACCCCCCGCGCTCGGCGAGTGCGTCAGTGAGCGCGCCGAGTGCGAGGAGTGGTACGAGCGGGCCGCCGAGCAGGGGCACCGGCGCGCGCAGGTGCGGGTCGGGATCCTGGCCGCGGCGCGGGGCGACATCGTCTGCGCGGCGCGCTGGTACCGCGAGGCGGCGGAGGCGGGATCGCGCAACGGGGCGTTCAACCTCGGGCTGCTGCTCGCCCGCGAGGGGAGCGAGCCGGAGGCCGCGCTGTGGTGGACGCGCGCCGCCGACGCCGGGCATGGGCGCGCGGCGCTGCGGCTCGCGCTGCTGTGCGCGCGCCGTGGTGACCTCGTCGAGGGGCAGCGGTGGGCGCACCGGGCCGTGGAGCTCGGTCCGGCGGAGGTGTCCGAGCGGGCCGGGCGGCTGCGGGACGCGCTGCGGTCGGAGCTGTCCGCGTAACGGAGGCATGTGAGGCAGCGGGGGTATATGGGGGTGTGGCGGGGCCCGGTCCGGGCCCCG
>NZ_JBIVFF010000014.1:0-276342 GCF_044748025.1 Streptomyces sp. NPDC090032
GGGGGCCGCGCCCGTTGTAAATTTGGGGCGGGCTCGTACGTTTTCCCGGGCCCCGGGGTTTACGGGGGGGGGGGGGGGGGGGGGGGGGTTGGGGGGGGGGGGTTGGGGGGGGGGGGGGGGGGGGCGGGGGCCCCCCCCCCCCCCCCACGACGTGGGTGAGGCTCAGGCCTCCGCGACGACGGGCTCAGGCGAGACGGCCGGCAGCGACTGCGGCTTCGGCTTGCCGAGACCCGCGGCGCTCATGGCGCCACCGACGACCGCGGCGATGGCGAGCAGGGCCATGCCCGCCCAGAAGCCGACGGGGTTCGCCATCACCATGAAGGCGCCCGCGACGCAGAAACCGATGAAGGCGATGATGACACCGGTCCAGGCGGCCGGGGTGTGTCCGTGGCTGCTGTCCGCCATGGTTGCTCCTCGTTGCTCAATGCGTGGCTGATGCGCGGGCTCGTACCCTGCGCGTGGCACCGCGCTGGGTGGTGAGCCTGACGCTCTTGCCCATTGTCCCGCACTCGCGGGCATGGGCGGCACTCGGGGTCCGGGGCCCCGCTATGCCTCGTGTGTGGGGTCTTCGCCCCGGTCGAGGGCCTTCCACAGCTCCTCGGGGCGCTCGGGATCGACGGGGCGGGCCGCCTTGCGGGGCCGCGGGCTGCCGTCGCGCTCGTAGCGTCCGCCCATCGACGGCCAGGAGCGGCCGTAGCGCAGGGCGAGCAGACCGGCCAGGAGGATCAGCGCGCCGCCCGCGGCACCGACGTACGGCCATACGGTGTGGCCGAGCGAGCCGATGGTGGCGGCGGTGTTGCCGGAGACCTCTGCGGCCTTCTCGTCGAGGGCCGCGCTGTCGGTCGCGCCGAGGACGGCGGCGACGACGGCTCCCGCGCCGCTGAGCGCGAGGAGCCCGGCGACGAGTACGCGCCCGGCGCGACGGACCGCGAAGACGGCGACGAGGGCCGCGAGCCCCACTATGGCGAGGGCCGCGGGCACTCCGGTGACGTCACTGCCCTTGGCGGCGAGCGGGAAGCTGCCGCCGGGCACGGTCGCGGACCCGGAGGCCCACTCCTGCCGCGAGGAGAGCAGGGCCACCGCCGCGCCGAGGGCGCCGAACAGGAGCGCGGCGGCGAGGCTGCGGCGGCCGCTGCGCGCGGCGGCCGTCTCCGGGGAGGCGGTCCCGGCTTCGGTTCGGGGGGATGGCACGGCGGAAGTCACCTCACCACTATCCCCCACGCCGTCAGGCGCCGTGCATCCGGTTGGCCGTGTGCACGGCGCGCAGCACCGCAGCCGCCTTGTTGCGGCACTCGGTGTCCTCGGCGACGGGATCGGAGTCGGCGACGACACCCGCTCCGGCCTGCACATATGCGGTGCCGTCGCGCAGGAGCGCGGTGCGGATGGCGATGGCCGTGTCGGAGTCCCCGGCGAAGTCGAGATATCCGACACATCCGCCGTACAGACCGCGCCGGGAGGGTTCGAGCTCGTCGATGATCTGCATCGCGCGCGGCTTGGGCGCGCCCGAGAGGGTGCCCGCGGGGAAGCAGGCGGTCAGGACGTCGAAGGCGGTGGTGCCCTGGGCGACCCGGCCGGTGACGGTCGACACGATGTGCATGACGTGTGAGTACCGCTCGACGGACATGAAGTCGACGACCTCGACGGAGCCCGGTTCGCAGACGCGGCCGAGGTCGTTGCGGCCCAGGTCGACGAGCATCAGGTGCTCGGCGCGCTCCTTGGGGTCGGCCATGAGCTCGTCGGCGAGCGCCTGGTCCTCCTGGGGGGTGGCGCCGCGCGGCCTGGTCCCGGCGATGGGGTGCACCATGGCGCGCCCGTCCTCGACCTTGACGAGGGCCTCCGGGGACGAGCCGACCACGTCGAACCCGTCGAAGCGGAAGAGGTACATGTACGGCGACGGGTTGGTGGCGCGCAGGACCCGGTAGACGTCGAGTGCGCCGGCCGTGCACGGCGTCTCGAAGCGCTGCGAGGGCACGACCTGGAAGGCCTCGCCCGCCCTGATGCGCTCCTTGATGTCCTCGACGGCCGCCTGGTAGTCCTCGCCGCCCCACAGAGCGGTGAACTCGGGGAGTTCGGAGGGCGGGAGCGCGGCGGGGGCCTGGACGACGGGCCGGGAGAGGTCGGCCTCCATCGCGTCGAGACGGGCCACGGCGTCCGCGTACGCCTCGTCGACGCCGGTGTCGAGGTCGTTGTGGTTGATCGCGTTGGCGATCAGCAGGACCGAGCCGTCCGAGTGGTCGAGGACGGCGAGGTCGCTGGTGAGCAGCATCGTCAGCTCGGGGAGCTTCAGGTCGTCGCGCTCGCCGGGGCCGATCTTCTCCAGGTGGCGCACGATGTCGTAGCCGAGGTAGCCGACCATGCCGCCGGTGAACGGCGGCAGGCCCTCGTAGTGCGGGGTGTGGAGGGTCTCGATGGTGGCGCGCAGGGCGGCGAGCGGGTCGCCGTCCGTGGGGACGCCGACGGGCGGGGTGCCGAGCCAGTGCGCCTGGCCGTCGCGGGTGGTGAGGGTGCCGGCCGAGCGGACGCCGACGAAGGAGTAGCGAGACCACGAGAACGCGGCGCGGCCGGTCTCCGCGGATTCCAGGAGGAACGTGCCGGGGCGTTCACCGGCCAGCTTGCGGTACAGACCGACGGGGGTGTCGCCGTCCGCGAGGAGCTTGCGGCTGACGGGGATCACTCGGCGGTCGGTCGCGAGCTTGCGGAAGGTCTCGAGATCCATAGGAGGAGCTTAGGGCGTGTACGGGCAGCTCCGCCGCGCCGCCCGGTCCGTGGAACGGGCGGCGCGGCAGTGGTCTCAGGCGCCGGTGCCCGTCACGGTCAGTTCACCCGCGTCGAAGCAGGTGCGGTCGCCGGTGTGGCAGGCGGCGCCGACCTGGTCGACCTTCACCAGGAGGGTGTCCGCGTCACAGTCGAGGGCGACCGACTTCACGTGCTGGAAGTGGCCGGAGGTATCGCCCTTGACCCAGTACTCCTGGCGGCTGCGGGACCAGTACGTGCAGCGGCCTGTCGTCAGGGTGCGGTGCAGGGCCTCGTCGTCCATCCAGCCGAGCATGAGCACCTCTCCGGTGTCGTACTGCTGGGCGATCGCGGGGACGAGGCCGTCGGCGCTGCGCTTGAGGCGGGCGGCGACGGCGGGGTCGAGGCTGCTGGGCGGGGGCGTGCTGGTCATGGGGACCATTGTGCCGCGCCGCGCGTGCCTCCTCGGGCGGGCGTCCACTGTTTGGGAGGAGCGGCGCGGAGCGTCAGGTTCACGGGTGGGAGATCGGGTGACGGGTGGGCGGAGCGGTCGGGCGGTCGTACGCTGGCCATATGTCGACCCATGCAAAGCGTGAACGACTTCTTCTCGCCGACCTGTTGGAGGCGTCGGGCCCTGACGCCCCGACCCTGTGCGAAGGCTGGAACACCCGCGATCTCGCGGCCCATGTGGTGGTGCGCGAGCGCCGCGCGGACGCCGCGGGCGGGATCCTGATCAAGCAGCTGGCGCAGCGCCTGGAGCGGGTGCAGGCCGAGTTCGCCGAGAAGCCCTACGAAGAGCTGATCCAGCTGATCAGGACGGGCCCGCCGCGCTTCTCGCCGTTCTCCGTCAAGCAGATCGACGAGGCGTCGAACGCGGTCGAGTTCTACGTCCACACGGAGGACGTGCGCCGCGCGCAGCCCGACTGGACGCCGCGCGAGCTCGACCCGGTCTTCGCGGACGTGCTGTGGTCGCGCCTGGAGCGGATGGCCCGCGTGATCGGCCGCAAGTCGCCGGTCGGGCTGGTCCTGCGCCGCCCGGACGGCCGGACGGCGGTGGCGCACAAGGGCACCCCCGTGGTGACGGTGACCGGGGAGCCCGGTGAACTGCTGATGTTCGCGTTCGGCCGGCAGGACGCGGCGCGGGTGGGGACGGACGGCGAGAAGGACGCGGTCGGCAAGCTGCACGAGGCGAAGCAGCTCGGGATCTGAGGCGGGTTCAGGCCGGGAGTTCGGCGCGGCGCAGGGGCGTGCGGCACAGTCCGTAGACGCCGGCGAGGGCGCAGATCGCGGCGCTGGCCACGAAGACGGGGCCGGTGCCCCACAGGCCGACGGCCGCGCCGGTCAGCGGCATGGTGAGCGGGACGAGGCCGAGACTGGACAGGCTCGTGACGGCGGTGACCCGGCCGATGTAGGCCGGGTCGGCGTGGGTCTGCGTGAGCGCTCCGCACAGGGCGCCGCTGAGACCGGCGAGCAGGCCGATGACCAGCGCGACGGCGACCGCGGCGGCGAGATCCGGTACGAAGGCGAGCGCGCCGATGGCGACGGCGCCGCCCCCCATGGTCGCGGCGAGGACGAGACCCGCGCGCGGCACCCGGCCGCGGACGGCGAGGAGCAGCGAGGCCGCGCCCGCACCGACGCCGAATCCGGCGAGCACCGAGCCCATCCCGGAAGCGCCCCAGCCGCGCTGGTCGGCGAGGAGGGTCAGGCCGACGTTCAGGGGGCCGACGAAGCCGAGGTCGCTGAGGCCGATGACGACGACCAGCGGGGCGAGGACGCTGTGGCGGCGGATGTGGCGCAGGCCGTCGGCGAGACGGTTCCCCGCCGGGGCGCCGCCCTTCGCGCCTGCGTCGGGCAGGTCCCTGATGCGCAGCGACATCAGGAGCGGCAGCGAGATCGCGAACAGCAGTCCGGCCGCGCCGAACGCCGCCGCCGGGCCGCCGAGCGCGACGCCGAGACCGCCCAGGGGCGCGCCCACGACGTTGGCCAGTCGGACCGCGACTCCGCGCATGCCCTGGACCCGGGCGAGCTGGCCGCGTCCGGTGACGCGGGCGGGCAGCGCGCCGACGGCCGGCAGGAAGAGTGCGTCGACGATGCCGAAGACGAGGCCGAGGAGGGTGAGCGGCCACAGGCCCGGTCGGGTCGCGAGGAAGAGCCCGGCGACGCCGAGGACCGCGGCGCTGCGCACCGCGTCGCCGGCTATGACGATCCGGCGCGGCCCGAGCCGGTCGGCGATCACTCCCCCGCCGAGCATCAGCAGGGCCCGGGGCGCCGCGCTCACCGCCATCACGAGCCCGGCCTGCGAGGGGCTGCCCGACTGGACGGCCGCCCAGGACAGGGCGACGTAGTAGATGTTGTCGCCGATCATCGAGGAGGCGTACGCCGCGAGCCAGCGCAGCACGTTGCCGTCGCGGTGGGCGGGCTTCTCGGGGGCGGGTGTGCGGGTGAGGGGCGCGGTCACGGTCATGGGAGGTGGTCCTCTCAGGCGCGGGATCAGGCTCAGGGTCGAGCTCGGAATCAGGCTCAGGATCCGGCCCGGAATCAGGCGCGGAATCAAGCCCGGAGTCAGGCGCGGAACGGGAAGCCGTACACGTGCAGCGCGACGTTCTCGCGCCCTTCGGTGTCGCCTGCGGCCTGTGCGGCCCGGCCCAGCTCGTCGTACTTCCTGATGACGGCGAGCAACTCGCCTGTCAGCTCGGTCAGTTCGGCCGCCGTGAGGGGCATCAGGGCTTCCGAGTCGGAGGACGCGGCGCGCCACTCGGGGGCCCAGGTGGTGCGCTCGTCGAGGTAGCGGCGGTAGAGCTCGCTGCGCTGTTCGTAGAAGAGCCGGGTGGCCGCCTGGTGCGCCGCGGTCTTCTCCGGGGCGTCGCCGAAGTCCGCCTCGTGGATGCTGACGCCTGCGGACGCGGGCCGCCACCAGCGCTCGCGGCCGTCCCGCTGCGCCCCGGGCGCCTCTTCGATGAGCCCGGCGTCCGCGAGCTTGCGCAGGTGGTAACTGACCAGGGAGACCGCCCCGTCGACCTGCTCGGCGAGCTGCGACGCGGTCGCCGTGCGGGCGACGACCAGGGCTCGGTAGAGCTGCGAGCGCAGCGGGTGGGCGAGCGCCTTGAGGGTGCCGAGGTCCGTGATGCGGCGGGTCTGTTCGTCGGTCATGGCCCGAGCCTAGATACGAAAGAAATATTGCGCAACAGAAATTGCGCAATGGATCCTGTGCATCGGACGGTGAGAATCCTGCGCATCGGGCCAAGAAAAAGGCCCCGGCCGCCCCCAAGGGCGGCCGGGGCCTGAGAGCGTGCGCTCCCGGTGTCAGCGGACGGGGTGCCCCGCCTCGCGCAGCGTCTCCTTGACCTCGCCGATCCGCAGATCGCCGAAGTGGAAGACGGACGCGGCGAGCACCGCGTCGGCGCCCGCGGCGATCGCCGGCGGGAAGTGCTCCAGGCGTCCGGCGCCGCCGGACGCGATCACCGGCACGGTGACGTGCTTGCGGACGGCGGCGATCATCTCGATGTCGTAGCCGTCCTTCGTGCCGTCGGCGTCCATCGAGTTGAGCAGGATCTCGCCCGCGCCGAGCTCTGCGGCCTCGTGCGCCCACTCGACGGCGTCGATCCCGGCGGACTTGCGGCCACCGTGCGTCGTCACCTCGAACGAACCGGACGGCGTGCGGCGCGCGTCGACCGACAGGACGAGCACCTGGCGGCCGAACCGCTCGGCGATCTCGCGGATGAGTTCGGGGCGGACGATGGCGGCCGTGTTCACGCCCACCTTGTCCGCGCCGGCCCGCAGCAGCTTGTCCACGTCGTCCGCCGTGCGGACGCCGCCGCCGACGGTGAGCGGGATGAAGACCTGCTCGGCGGTGCGGCGCACCACGTCGTAGGTCGTCTCGCGGTTGCCGGAGGACGCGGTGATGTCGAGGAAGGTCAGCTCGTCGGCGCCCTCGGCGTCGTACACCTTCGCCATCTCGACGGGGTCGCCCGCGTCGCGCAGGTTCTGGAAGTTGACGCCCTTGACGACCCGGCCGTTGTCCACGTCCAGGCAGGGGATGACCCGTACGGCCAACGTCATGACGGTGTGTCTCCTCGGTACGCCTCCACCTCGACCTCGACGACCAGACTCGGGTCGATGAAGCCGGAGACGATGATCATGGATGCGGCGGGGCGGACGGCGGCGAACAGCTCCTTGTGGGCCCGGCCCACGTCGTCCACATCGCGCGCGTGGGTGATGTACATACGGGTGCGCACCACATGTTCGCGCCCGAGCCCCAGGGTCTTGAGGGCGTCGAACGCGGCCTGGAACGCGTTGAGCGTCTGCTCGTACGGCGTTCCCGCGTCGATGACGCCGTTGACGACAGACGTACAACCGGACACCAGGACAAGGCCGTTGGGCAGTTCGACCGCGCGCGAGTAGCCCACGGCCTCCTCCCACGGCCCGTCCGAACCGACCCTGCGTACGCCGTCGCTCATGACGCCACGGCGGCGAGCGCCTCTTCCAGCGTGAAGGCCTTCGCGTACAGCGCCTTGCCGACGATCGAGCCCTCGACGCCCAGCGGGACGAGCTCGGAGATGGCGCGCAGGTCGTCGAGCGACGAGACGCCGCCGGAGGCGACGACCGGGCGGTCGGTGGCCGCGCAGACGTTCTTCAGGAGCTCCAGATTCGGGCCCTGCAGCGTGCCGTCCTTGGCGATGTCGGTGACGACGTAACGCGCGCAGCCCTCGGCGTCGAGGCGCGCGAGCGTCTCGTAGAGGTCACCGCCGTCGCGGGTCCAGCCGCGGCCGCGCAGCGTGGTGCCGCGCACGTCCAGGCCCACCGCGATCTTGTCGCCGTGCTCGGCGATGACCTTGGCGACCCACTCGGGGGTCTCCAGGGCGGCGGTGCCGAGGTTGACGCGGGTGCAGCCGGTGGCGAGCGCGGCGGCGAGCGTGGCGTCGTCGCGGATGCCGCCGGACAGCTCGACCTTGATGTCCATGGCTCCCGCGACCTCGGCGACCAGCGCGCGGTTGTCGCCGGTGCCGAACGCGGCGTCCAGGTCCACGAGGTGGAGCCACTCGGCGCCGGAGCGCTGCCACGAGAGGGCCGCCTCCAGGGGGGAACCGTAGGAGGTCTCCGAGCCGGACTCGCCGTGCACGAGACGTACGGCCTGGCCGTCACGGACGTCGACGGCGGGGAGGAGTTCGAGCGTGCGGGACATCAGAGGGTTCCGATCCAGTTGGTGAGGAGCTGGGCGCCGGCGTCGCCGGACTTCTCGGGGTGGAACTGCGTCGCCCACAGTGCGCCGTTCTCGACGGCGGCGATGAACGGCTCGCCGTGCGTGGCCCAGGTGACCTTCGGCGGGCGCATGTGGACGTTGCCGACCTCGAAGTCCCACTGCTGCACGGCGTAGGAGTGCACGAAGTAGAAGCGGGCGTCGCTGTCGAGCCCGGCGAAGAGCTCGGTGTCCTGCGGCGGGCGGACCGTGTTCCAGCCCATGTGCGGGACGATCTCGGCCTTGAGGGGCTCGACGGTGCCGGGCCACTCGTCGAGGCCCTCGGCCTCGACGCCGTGCTCGATGCCGCGCGCGAAGAGGATCTGCATGCCGACGCAGATGCCCATCACGGGGCGGCCGCCGGCCAGGCGGCGGTCGACGATCCAGTCGCCGCGGGCCTCCTTGAGGCCCTTCATGCAGGCGGCGAAGGCGCCGACGCCGGGCACGAGGAGGCCGTCGGCGTTGAGCGCGGTGTCGAAGTCGCGGGTGATCTCGACGTCCGCGCCCGCGCGGGCCAGGGCCCGCTCGGCGGAGCGGACGTTGCCGAACCCGTAGTCGAAGACGACGACCTTCTTGCCGGTGTTGCCGGCGGGGTTGGCTGAAGTCATGGCTGGCTGCTCCCTGCCCCTCAGTTCCAGTAGTCGAGCCGCAGGACGCCGGAGACCAGGCACATGGCCGCGGCGATGGAGAGCAGCGCGATCACGCCCTTGGGCAGGCCCTGCTTGACGAAGGAGATGACGCCGCCGATCAGGAAGAGACCGACGACGATGAGGATGGTGTTGAGGCCGTTCATGGGTTAGAGAGCGCCCTTCGTGGACGGAAGGATGCCCGCGGCGCGCGGGTCGTGCTCGGACGCGTAACGCAGCGCACGGGCCAGCGCCTTGAACTGGCACTCCACGATGTGGTGCGCGTTGCGCCCGTACGGGACGTGGACGTGCAGCGCGATCTGGGCCTGCGCGACGAACGACTCCAGGATGTGCCGGGTCATCGTCGTGTCGTACGAGCCGATCATGGGGGCCATGTTCTCGGGCTCGGTGTGCACCAGGTAGGGGCGGCCGGAGAGGTCGACCGTGACCTGGGCGAGCGACTCGTCCAGCGGGACGGTGCAGTTGCCGAAGCGGTAGATGCCGACCTTGTCGCCGAGTGCCTGCTTGAAGGCGGCGCCGAGCGCGAGGGCGGTGTCCTCGATGGTGTGGTGCGTGTCGATGTGCAGGTCGCCCTCGGTCTTGACCGTGAGGTCGAAGAGGCCGTGGCGGCCGAGCTGGTCGAGCATGTGGTCGTAGAAGCCCACACCCGTTGAAACCGCCACCTCGCCCGTACCGTCGAGGTCGATCTCGACGAGGACCGAGGTCTCCTTGGTGGTGCGCTCCACCCTGCCTACGCGACTCATGCGTTCCGCTCCTTCTTGATTGCGCGTACCGCATCGAGGAACGCGTCGTTCTCGTCCGGGGTGCCCGTGGAGACACGCAGCCACCCGGGTACGCCGTTGTCCCGGACCAGGACGCCCCGGTCGAGGATCTGCTGCCACACCTCGTGCGCGGCGCCTTCGCCGTCGAACCGGCCGAACTGCACGAAGTTGGCGTCCGAGTCGGTCACTTCGTAGCCCGCCGCCCGCAGTTCGGTCACCAGGCGGTCGCGCTCGTCCTTCAGCTGCTCGACGTAACCGAGGAGCGTGTCGGTGTGCTCCAGGGCGGCGAGCGCCGTGGCCTGGGTGACGGCCGACAGGTGGTACGGCAGGCGCACCAGCTGGACGGCGTCCACGACGGCGGGGGCGGCGGCCATGTAGCCGAGGCGCAGGCCCGCGGCGCCGAACGCCTTCGACATGGTGCGCGAGATGACGAGGTTGGGGCGGCCTTCGAGCAGCGGGAGGAGGGACTTCCCGTGGCTGAACTCGATGTAGGCCTCGTCGACGACGACCATGGACGGCTTGGCCGCCTGCGCGGCCTCGTACAGGGCGAGGACCGTCTCGGGCGGGACCGCGCTGCCGGTGGGGTTGTTGGGCGTCGTGATGAAGACGACGTCCGGGCGGTTCTCGGCGATGGCCGCCACGGACGCTGCCACGTCGATCGTGAAGTCCTCGCTGCGCGGTCCGGAGATCCAGCCGGTGCCGGTGCCGCGCGCGATGAGGGCGTGCATCGAGTACGAGGGTTCGAAGCCGATGGCGCTGCGGCCGGGGCCGCCGAAGGTCTGCAGCAACTGCTGGAGGACCTCGTTCGAGCCGTTGGCGGCCCAGACGTTCTCGATGCCGACGTGGTGGCCGCCGGTGCGCGTGAGATAGCCGGCGAGCTCGGTGCGCAGCTGGACGGCGTCCCGGTCCGGGTAGCGGTTGAGGTCGCGGGCGGCCTCGCGCACCCGCTCCCCGATCCGCTCGACGAGCGCCTCGGGCAGCGGGTAGGGGTTCTCGTTCGTGTTCAGGCGTACGGGTACGTCGAGCTGGGGGGCGCCGTACGGGGACTTGCCGAGCAGCTCGTCCCGCACGGGCAGATCGTCGATGCCGGTCACTGGCCGGGAACCTTCCATTCGAACCTTGCCTTGATCGCCGCGCCGTGCGCGGGCAGGTCCTCCGCCTCGGCGAGCGTCACCACGTGGTGGGCGACGTCGGCGAGGGCGTCGCGCGTGTAGTCCACGATGTGGATGCCGCGCAGGAAGGACTGGACGGACAGACCCGACGAGTGGCAGGCGCAGCCGCCGGTGGGCAGCACGTGGTTGGAGCCCGCGGCGTAGTCGCCGAGGGACACCGGCGCCCAGGGGCCGACGAAGATCGCGCCGGCGTTCTTCACGCGCTGGGCGACCGCGGCGGCGTCGGCGGTCTGGATCTCCAGGTGCTCGGCGCCGTACGCGTCGACGACGCGCAGGCCCTCCTCGACCCCGTCGACCAGGACGATCGCGGACTGCCTGCCGCGCAGGGCCGGGACGATCCGGTCGTCGATGTGCTTGGTGGCCGCGACCTGCGGCTCCAGCTCCTTCTCGACGGCATCCGCGAGCTCCGCCGAGTCGGTGACGAGGACGGCGGCGGCGAGCGGGTCGTGCTCGGCCTGGCTGATCAGGTCGGACGCGACGTGCGCCGGGTCGGCGGTGGCGTCCGCGAGGACCGCGATCTCGGTCGGGCCCGCCTCGGCGTCGATGCCGATGAGGCCGGTGAAGTAGCGCTTGGCCGCGGCGACCCAGATGTTGCCGGGTCCGGTGACCATGTTCGCCGCGGCGCAGGACTCGGTGCCGTACGCGAACATCGCGACGGCCGTGGCGCCGCCCGCGGCGTACACCTCGTCGACGCCGAGCAGCGCGCACGCGGCCAGGATCGTCGGGTGCGGCAGTCCGCCGAACTCGGCCTGGGCGGGCGAGGCGAGGGCGATCGACTCGACCCCGGCCTCCTGCGCGGGCACCACGTTCATGATCACGGAGGACGGGTAGACGGAGCGGCCGCCCGGCGCGTACAGGCCGACGCGCTCGACGGGCACCCACTTCTCGGTGACCGAGCCGCCGGGGACGACCTGCGTGGTGCGGGTGGTGCGGCGCTGCTCGCGGTGGACGATGCGGGCCCGGCGGATCGACTCCTCCAGGGCCGCGCGGACGGCGGGGTCGAGCTGCTCCAGGGCGTCCTTGAGGGCCTGGGCGGGAACCCGTACGGACTCCAGCTTCACGCCGTCGAACTTCTCCGCGTAGTCGATCAGTGCCGCGTCGCCACGATGATGCACGGCCTCGCAGATCGGACGCACCTTCTCGAGGGCGGCCGAGACGTCGAAGTCGGCTCGGGGCAGCAGGTCGCGCAGTGCGGGGCCCTCGGGGAGGGCGTCGCCGCGCAGATCGATTCGGGAGATCACATGCCCAATTCTCGCAGACGCCACATGAGCGACCGACGTCCGTATCAATGGCTGATACGGATCACCGCGCATGACCTTCACCAATAGCGTTCAGGCCGTCACTCAGCGGGCATGAACAGTTGTACTAAACCCACGAGTAGCGGAGCTGTACCGGGACGTGCGGGCTCCGTGAGGATCCGGGGGCTATCGGTACTACGGGGTACTACGGGGAGGATGACAAGTCGTGGTCGACGGTACCGGCATCGGTGACCCGCCGGACGGCCTCACGGGGACCGAGATCGGCATGTGGCAGGCCTTCCGCAACGGCAGTGTCTACGACCTGAGCTCGGGCGACCCGGACGTGGACGACCCGCACGGCGGACACGCCTGGGGGCCCGGCCGCAGCGTGCGGGCACGGATCGTGGCCTGGCTGCTGCTCGACGGGCCGCCCGCGCTGTCCGGGCGTGTCGCGTCGCTCAAGCTCACGGGCGTACAGATCACCGACGTGCTCGACCTCGCGGGTGGCGGCGTCGTGCCGTACGTCGAATTGAAGCGGTGCCGCTTCGAGAAGGAGGTCCTGCTTCCCGAGGCCCGGTTCACCACCCTGCGCCTGGTCGACTGCTCGATCCCCCGGCTGGAGGGCGCCCGCGTCCACACGGAGGGCGATCTGCATCTGCCGCGCTGCCGCTTCCACAGCGGCGTACGCCTCACCGACGCGCACATCGGCACGGACCTGCTGCTCAACCAGGCCGTCGTGTACCGCGACCGGCGCGGCAAGTCGATCATGGCGGACGGCATGTCCGTCGGCCAGGACCTCCAGGCCGAGATGCTGGAGACGCACGGCGAGGTCAGCCTGCGCGGCGCGCAGATCGGCGTGTCGCTCAGCCTGCGCGGCAGCCGGCTCTCCAACGCGTACGGGCGCCGCGCGCTCAACGCTCCGCAGCTGACGGTCGAGCGGTCCCTCTATCTGACCCCCGCCGGCGTCGGCAATCCGCTCCAGACCAGTGGCACGACACCGGCCCGCGGCACCCGGGTGCAGCGCTTCGAGTGCCAGGGCGGGGTGCGCCTCGACGACGGCCGCTTCGGGGACGCCCTCGACCTCGACCAGGCGCGCTTCCACCTGGAGAACGACCAGGAGGTGTCGCTGCGCCGCATCCAGACGCCCGAGCTGCGCTTCCTGTGCGAGCGGCCGCAGCGCGGGCGGGTCGTCCTGTCCGGCGCGAAGGTCGTCAACCTCATCGACAGGGCGGCGAGCTGGCCGGGCCCCGGCGGACTTCGCGTGGGCGGCTTCACGTACGAGAACCTCATCCCCTCCGGCCCGTTCCCGCTGGCGCGGCGCCTGGAGTGGCTGTCGGCCGCGACGCCGGAGTACAGCCCGGAGCCGTACGAGAAGCTCGCGACCGTGCTGCGCAACAGCGGCGAGGACGCCGACGCGCGGGAGGTGCTGCTCGCCAAGCAGCGCCGGCGCCGCGAGACGCTGCCGCCGGCCGCGAAGATCTGGGGGTACATCCAGGACTGGACGGTCGCCTACGGGTACCGGCCCGGCCGGGCCGCCGTGTGGATGGCCGTCCTGTGGGCGGCGAGCACGCTGGCCTTCTCCCACGCGTCACATCCGGCCATCAAACCGGGCGAGTCGCCGAACTGGAGTCCGGCACTCTTCTCGCTCGATCTCATCCTGCCCGTCATCGACCTGGGCCAGGACGGCTACTGGCAGCTGCGCGGCGGCTGGCAGTGGGCCGCGACCGCGCTGATCCTGCTCGGCTGGATCCTCGCCACGACGGTCGCGGCGGGGGCCACCCGGCTGCTCCGCAGGAACTGACCGGGCAGGCTCGCATTTTTTGCCGGACCGCGGGCAACCATGGGCGCATTTGAGCCGTCATCCCAGCGCAACCATCAACCGAGCGACGGGGAGCGGGGTCCATACCTTGGCACTGCTGCGCGCCCTCATCCGCACCGCGCGGATGGTCCGCCACACCTCGGGCCTCGCGGCCGGCCTGCCCGCCGACGACGACGTCCTCCTGGACGTCCCCGACGAACGCCTCGCCCCCGCGCTCGTCGCCGCGGGCCGCGGCGAGTACGAGGCGGCCGCCAAGCTGCTCGCCGCCACCCGCGAGGCCGGCGAGTGGGAGAACAGGGACCGCTACGTGACCCGGCTCGCCGCCTTCGCCCGATCGCGCGGCGAATGGTTCGACGACTGGCGGTTCGCGTCACCCCACGACCCGGACGCCCTCCTCGTCAAGGCCGAGCTGGAGGTCGCGCGCGGCTGGGAGTCGCCCGCCCGCGCCGAGCTGCTGCGCGAGGTGACCCCGCTGATCACCGCCGCCGCCGAAGGCGACCCCGGCGACCCGGTGCCCTGGCGGGTCGCCCTCGACCACGCGCGCGGCACGAACGCCTCGCACACCGTCTTCGAGAACCTCTGGGCCGAGGCCGTGCGCCGCTCCCCGCACCACTACGGCTGCCATGTGTCGGCGCTCCAGTACCTGTCGGCCGCCTGGTACGGCTCGCACCGCGAGTGCTTCGACTTCGCCGAGCGCGCGGCCCAGGACGCCCTGCCGGGGTCCCTGGTCCAGGCGCTGCCGGTACGGGCCGCGTTCGCGTACCTGACGAGCGAACAGGGCCCGGGACCGGCGGCGAAGGTGCCCCGCGAGCGCCTGGACGAGGCCGCCGACCTGGCGATCGCCCTGTCCCGTGAATACACCGCGGACGACCCCTGGCCGGCCGAGGTGCGCAACCTCCTCACCTACGTCCTGATCCGCCTGGAACGCTGGTCCGACGCCCTGGCACAGCTGCGCCTGACCGGCCCGTACGCGACGTCGTTCCCCTGGGACCGGATCTCGGACGACCCGCTCGGACAGTTCCTGGAACTGCGCGACGGCGTACGGATCGAGGTCGCCGCGGCCCGTACGCTCGGCGGCCGCGACACCGGTCGCGGACCTCTCGCCTCCGGCTCCCATTAGGCTTGACCGTCGTGACCACCGTCCGGCTTCCGCTCTTTCCGCTCAACTCGGTGCTGTTCCCGGGACTCGTGCTTCCGCTGAACGTGTTCGAGGAGCGCTATCGCGCCATGATGCGCGACCTGCTGAAGACCTCCTCCGGGGGTTCCGAGGCCTCCGGCGACCCCGCCGACTCCGACGAGCCGCGCCGGTTCGCCGTCGTGGCGATCCGCGACGGCCACGAGGTCGCGCCCACCGCCCCCGGCATGCCGGACGAGGCGGCGAAGACCGCGGCCGAGGCGGGCCCCGCGGCCGGCTTCGGCGACGACCCGGTCAAGGCCCTGCACGGCGTGGGCTGCATCGCGGACGCCGCCACGATCCGGGAGCGTGCCGACGGCAGCTTCGAGGTGCTCGCCACCGGCACGACCCGTGTGAAGATCCACTCGGTCGACGCGTCGGGCGCCTATCTGACCGCCGAGGTCGAGGAGCTGCCCGAGGAGGCCGGCGACGAGGCGGGCGCCCTGGCCGAGGGGGTGCTGCGCGCCTTCCGCTCCTACCAGAAGCGGCTGGCGGGCGCCCGCGAGCGCACCCTGGCGACGGGCGCCGAACTGCCGGACGACCCGTCCGTCGTGTCCTACCTGGTGGCGGCGGCGGCCGTCCTCGACGTACCGACCAAGCAGCGCCTCCTCCAGGCCCCGGACACGGCGTCGCGCCTGCGCGACGAGCTGAAACTCCTTCGCTCCGAGACGGCGATCATCCGTAATCTGCCGTCCTTGCCGGCCGGCGACCTGACCCGGCAGGCGACCAGCCCCAACTGACGTGGCCGGTCCCGACTGACGTAAGGCATGAGGACGTTGGCGAAGAAGTCCAAGAAGCAGCAGTCCGGCGGAACCCCGGCGACCGTGGCGCTCACGGCCACGGGTACGCCCTTCACGACGCACGCGTACGAGCACGACCCGGCCCATCCCTCGTACGGGGACGAGGCGGCGGAGGCGATGGGGGTCTCCCCGGACCGGGTGTTCAAGACGCTCGTGGCCGATGTGGACGGCGAGCTGACCGTGGCCGTCGTGCCGGTGGCCGGCCAGCTCGATCTGAAGGCCCTGGCCACCGCCGTCGGCGGCAAGCGCGCCGCGATGGCCGACCCGGCGGCGGCGGAGCGCACCACGGGCTATGTGCGGGGCGGCATCTCCCCGCTGGGCCAGCGCAAGAAGCTGCGTACGGTCCTGGACGACTCGGCGCGGGCCCACGACACGATCTGTGTCTCGGCGGGCCGCCGCGGCCTGGAGGTGGAGTTGGCGCCCACGGATCTGGCGACGCTCACGTCCGCGGTCCTGGCCCCCATCGGCCGCACCTGACGCCGCCGGCCCCCGGGACCGGAATCCCCGCCACCTCTCGACGCGCGACATGTCCTCGACTAAGTACCGAGGACATGTCGAAGAGGACGCGCAAGCGGAAGTGGCGGGTCAGGAAGCACAAGGCCAATCACGGGCGCAGGCCCGCCTGAGAGCCGCCCTCAGAGAGCCGGAGGGCCGTCCTGCGGGTAGCGGGTGTCGAAGTACGGGTCGGGGTCGCGGGGCCCGAACAGGCCGGTCAGGCCGAGGTGGACGATCATCGCGGCGAGCGGCCAGGCGAGGAGCGCGCCCTTCGCCTTGAGTTCGAGCGGCGCGTCGAACGTGACGCCCTTGCCGACCTCCTTGGCGTGGGCGGCCACGTCCTGCGTGGGGCCGAGCCAGATCCCGAACCGCCAGGCGAGCAGACCGCCGAGGATTCCGCCGACGGCCAGGGCCACGACGAGCGGCACGCCGCCGCGCTTGCGCCACAGGAACACGGCGACCGCGCTGACGACGCCGAACGCGATTCCGAGCAGCGTGAACGTTCCGTCGACGCCGACGGCCTGCTCACCCTCGGTGTCCTTGAGGTAGACGGCCTGGGCGTCCGCGATGAGCGGCACGTGCGGCGCGAGCCACAGCCACAGCGCGCCCAGCAGCAGCCCGCACACGGCCAGCGCGACCGTGACGACGGCGGCCTCCCGCAACTCGGTCCTCATCCCTGGCCCGTCCTCCTGGTGCTCGTGAGCGTGCGACGGCACAGCGCCCGCGGGCCCGGAGGCCTGCCAGGGGTCGTGCTGGGGTTGCTGGGGTCGTGGCGTCAGCGGTGCAGTCACCCTGCCATCGTGCCAGGCGTCCGCGAGACGCGCGTCACCGGACGGCCGCCCGGCGGTACGCCCAGGTGGCGAGGGCCAGCGAGGCGACGCCGACGCCCGCGCAGACACCCAGATCGAGGAGCACGACGCCCCAGTCCGGATGGGCCCCGAAGGTGCGGGCGAAGGCCTCGACGCCGTACGTCGACGGCAGCAGATCGCGCGCGTACTGGATGATCCCCGGCATCCGGTCGGCCGGAAGAACCCCCAGAAGCAGCGCCGCGGACATGCCCAACTGACCGAGCAGCGTGGCCAGTTCGGGACGCGGTGCGAGCAGCCCTAGCGCGGCGCCGAGTCCGGAGAGCGCGGCACCGGCGAGCGGGATGACGGCGGCGAGCACCCACAGGTGCGCGAGCGGGAGCTGGAACATGACACAGCCGACGACGGCGGTGACCACGGTGCCGGGCACGGTGAAGGAGGCGTAGGCGCCGGCGGCGCCCAGCACCACGGCGGCGGGCGGCACGGGCAGCGTCGCGTAGTGATCGAGTCCGCCGGCGGCCCGCAGCTGTCCGAAATACTGCGCGAGCAGATTGAGAGCGACGAACGCCACGACCAGCACACTGGACCCGGCGACCACGGCCTGGGCCTCCCGCCCGCCGTCCACCACGCCCCGCATCAGGATCATGATGCCGACGGACTGGAAGGTGGCGACGAAGAGCAGGGGAATCCTGGCGACGCGGGCCCGCGAGAGCTGCGCGCGGTACACGGCCGCGAGGGACGGCAGCAGCCGGGCCCGCGGGGCGAGCTCGCCGACGGCATCGCCCTCGGCACTCAGCCCGCTCGCGCCCGTCCGGGCGCCGCCCTGAAGGACCTCAGCGGGTACGACACTCACGGTGCGCGACTCCTGTCGTGACTGTTCCGTCGGGTACCGGGGCCGCCGTGTTCACGACTTCACCAGCCCCTTGGCCTCGCCGCCGAGCGCCAGATACACATCTTCCAGGCTCGGCGTGGTCAGGGAGAAATCGTCCAGGTCGGAGAACGCGGGACCGCCGGTGACGGCGGCGACGGCGGCCCGTGCCTCGTCGGGGCCGAGCCGCAGCGACCAGCGGCGCCCCGACTCGACGGCAAGAGCCCGCAGCGCGGCGACGGCAGGCACATCGAGAGGCGCCCGTTCCCGCCACACGAGCTCGACGCGCACCTCGCCGGCGACCTTCTCCTTCAGCCCGGCCGGGGTGTCACAGGCGATGACGCGCCCGCGGTCGAGCACGGCGACGCGATCGAGCACGGTCTCGGCCTCGATGACGTTATGGGTGACCAGCACGACCGTGGTCCCGCTCTCGGCCCGCCGCCGGTCGACGGCGGCCCAGACGGCCCGGCGGGCGACGGGATCCATCCCCGTGGTCGGCTCGTCGAGCACCAGCAGCGGCCGCTCCCCCACAAGGGCAGCGGCAAAGCAGGCAAGCCGCCGCTGCCCACCGGAAAGCTTCTTCAGGGGCCGCGAGGCAATCGCCCCGAGCCCCAGCTCCTCGACCACGGCGTCCCGCTCGGCGCGGGCCGTACGCAGGTCGAGCCCCCGCAGCCGCCCGGTCGTCTCGGCGGCCAGCGACACGGTCAGCTCGTCCAGAGCGCTCGACTCCTGCCCCAGATAGGCCAGAATCCGCGAGGCCCGCTCCGGATACCGCACGATGTCGTGCCCAAGAATCCCGACGCTCCCGCTGTCGGGCCGCATCAGCCCGGTCAGCTGCCGTACGAGGGTGGACTTACCGGCGCCGTTCGGCCCGAGCAGCCCGAAGATCTCCCCGCGCCGGATCTCGAGGGACACCCCGTCGGTGGCCCGGATCGCAGCGCTCCCGGGCGCTCCACGACGCCCGCGGGTGGCGGGATACGTCCGCACGAGATCCCGCACGACGCACACCAGATCTCCCCGTCGCCCTCTGGGGGCCGCCTGTGCCGTGCGCGTACTCACGAAGGACGAGACTACGGGGTCCCACCCCCCGTACGACGCCCGGGTCAGGACATGCCACCGAAACCGGACGCCCCTCTACTCCGCGGCCACCCGCTCCGCAGCGCTACGCACATCTACCTCCCGCCAGAACCCGGCCCGAATCGCATACCGATCGTGCTCGTCGATCTGATCGTCCTTGTGGGCGAGGAGCCCGAACCGCGCGGCATACCGCAGCAGTTCCCCGTCGATGCGATGCGGCACCCGCGGATACATGGTGGAGAGCTTCTGCAGCTGAACCTCGTCCCCCAGCCGCTCCATCCACCGCCGGGCGAACACCTGCCCCACCTCGAAGGGGTCACCCCCGACGGTGGTGATGTCCTCCTCGCGGTCGGCCCACCGCTGCTCCGCGGTGGTCAGCTGGGCCAGCGTCGGCAGGGACGCCGCGTCCGCGGACTCCCCCACGACCCCGGGCCGCTCGACCCACCCCTTGTCGGACGACCACCGCAACGTCGCGTTGGCGGGGTGCTGCCCGGGATGAACCTGGGGATGGCCCCCGAGCCCGGGCGCGGCGCCGGGCCCTCGCAGGGCGGCGAGGTCCTTGGGCGTGGGGACACCCTTCCCCGCACCACCCCGCTCGTCCTCGGTCCCCCCGCCGTGGTCCTCACGAGGAGCCGCCCCGTGATCGACACCGGAACCGGCCGGGGCACCACCCTGCCCGGCGCCGCCGGGGGCGCCACCGCCCGCCACGTCGGACAGGTCCGCGGAGTGCCCCGCGGCGGAGGCGAGCGCGGACTCGGGCAGCGGCGCGGACAGAATCGCCGCGATCTCCGGCCGCGGAGCGGGCTGCGGCGCACAGATCCCGCCGACTTCCTTCGCCCGCACGGCCTTGGTGATCCAGGCCCGGTCGAGCACGCGCCGCTCATCGGCCTCGGCGACGAGGTCCTCGGACTGGTTGTAGTCGCCGTCGGCGGCCTGCACGGCCCACAGATGCACGGCGACCCCGTGCTCCTTCGCGGCCATCATGCCGGGCAGCAGATCACCGTCGCCGGTGACGAGCACGATGTCGGAACAGGCGCGATTACGGGCGAGTTCGGTCAGCTCGGCGTGCATCGCCGCGTCGACACCCTTCTGCGCCCACCGCCCGTCACTACGGGTGAGCGCGCCGAGCCGTACGGTCACGCGGGGCATCACGCGGAGCCGGCGGTGCTCGGGCTGGGGCACCCGGTCCGGCGCCCCGTCGAACCAGTAGATCCGCAGAAGTGGCCGCTCGGTGTCGGCTTCGGCGCGCTCACGCAACCCCTGGATGAGGGAGACGTGGTCGACGGTGATCCGGGACCGGGACGGCTCCCCCGCGAGGAGACTCGCGGCGGCCCCCAGCAGGTAACCGGCGTCCACCAGGACGATGCAACGGTCCACGCGATCCACCCTCTTTCGCTGAATTACCGGCGTCCGGAGGTCCCACGGTGTTGACGATCGCGGGTTCGCTTCGGGTTTCCTTCGAGTCTGCCCGACCACGCGGGGGTTAACGGCCCGAACTCGATCTTCGGCGTGGCGGATCGGACGAATTCCCGAAACGGTCCCGCTCGCGGAACTCCCGAGACGCTCCGACAGCTCCCTGACAACGCCCTGACAGCGCTTATTACGCACGGTAATTCTCTGAAATGCGTGCCTCGTCAGCATATGTGAATCTGAATCCGGCCCTGGCCCCTAGACCCCCCGCAGGAGGCAGTCACCATGGCCAAGAACAAGAACCGCAAGCAGGGCGACCAGCGCAGCCGCGCTTCCGCCTCCGAGCAGGCTTCCGAGCAGGCCAAGTCGGCCGGTATGGAAGCCCAGTCGGAGATGCAGTCGCAGGCTCAGGGCACCCCGGCGGATGTTGCCCGCAAGCACCAGCGCCGCTTCGGCCACAACTGACGCCTTGCACAAGGCTGGTGGCCCTTCGGCCACACAGTGAGGGGCCCTCCCGGAATCTTCCGGGAGGGCCCCTCACTCACGTAACGGCCAAAGCCTCAGGGCCTCTCGGCCCGCCTCGGCCTCGGCCCGCTTCGGCCCGCCCCCGTCAACCCGCGAGACAGGACGGCCCGAGGAGCACCTTCAGGTCGCCGAAGAGCGCGGGATCGGGCTGCACGCGGTGCCGGTCGAGCCGCAGCACCGTTGTCTTGCGGGCCCCTTGGAGCTTGATCCGCACTTCGCTGTTGCCCCTGTGGTGGCTGAGGATCTCGCCGAGCCTGCTGACCATCGGCGGGGTCACCTTCACCGTGGGGATGGTGATCGTGACGGGCGCGTTGGTCCCGGCGTTCGACAGGTCGGGGACCATGAGCTCCATCGCGACCAGGCGCGGCACGTCTTCGCGCTTGTCGAGGCGTCCCTTGACGAACACGACGGCGTCCTCGACGAGTTGGGTCGACACCAGCTGATACGTCGCCGGGAAGAACATGCACTCGATGGAGCCGGCCAGGTCCTCGACCGTCGCGATGGCCCAGGCGTTGCCCTGCTTGGTCATCTTGCGCTGGAGGCCCGAGATGATGCCGCCGATGGTGACGATCGAGCCGTCCGAGTAGTCGCCGCCGGTGAGTTGCCCGATGCCCGCGTCCGCCTTGTCGGACAGCACGTGTTCGAGACCGAACAGCGGGTGGTCGGAGACGTACAGACCGAGCATCTCGCGCTCCTGGGCGAGGAGATAGGTCTTCTCCCACTCGTCCTCGGAGAATTCGACGTCGAGCCCGAAGCCCGGCTCGCTGCTGTCCTCCTCGCCCATGCCGCCGAAGAGGTCGAACTGGCCCTCGGCCTCCTTGCGCTTGACCTGCACGACGTTGTCGATCATCGGCTCGTACTGTGCGGTGAGGCCCTTGCGGGTGTGCCCCATCGTGTCGAACGCGCCCGCCTTGATCAGCGACTCCGTGGTCCGCTTGTTGCACGCGGCGGCCTCGACCTTGTCGAGGTAGTCGGGGAAGGAGGCGTACTTCCCCTTCGCCTTGCGGCTGCGGATGATCGACTCGACCACGTTCGTACCGACGTTACGGACGGCGGAGAGGCCGAAGAGGATCACCTCGTCGCCCTGGGCGGCGAAGTTGTGCTCGGACTCGTTCACATTCGGCGGGAGGACCTTGATGCCCATGCGCCGGCATTCGTTGAGATAGATCGCGGACTTGTCCTTGTCGTCCTTCACCGACGTGAGCAGCGCGGCCATGTACTCGGCCGGGTAGTTCGCCTTGAGGTAGGCGGTCCAGTAGGTGACGAGGCCGTACGCGGAGGAGTGCGCCTTGTTGAACGCGTATCCGGCGAAGGGCACGAGGACGTCCCACAGGGCCTGGATCGCCGCGTCGGAGAAGCCGTTCTTGCGGGCACCGCCCTGGAAGATGGAGAAGTTCTTCTCCAGCTCCTCCGGCTTCTTCTTGCCCATCACGCGGCGCAGGATGTCGGCCTCGCCGAGCGAGTATCCGGCGATGATCTGGGCGGCCTTCTGCACCTGCTCCTGGTACACGATGAGGCCGTGGGTGAGACCCAGGGTCTCCTTCAGCGGCTCTTCGAGCTCCGGGTGGATCGGGGTGATCTCCTGGCGCCCGTTCTTGCGCTCCGCGTAGTTCGTGTGCGAGTTCATGCCCATCGGGCCCGGCCGGTACAGGGCCGAGACGGCGGAAATGTCCTCGAAGTTGTCGGGCTGCATCTGGCGGAGCAGCGAGCGCATGGGACCGCCGTCGAACTGGAACACACCGAGCGTGTCACCGCGGCAGAGCAGTTCGTACGTCTTCGGGTCGTCCAGCGGGAGGGCGAGCATCTCCAGGTCGATGCCCTTGTTCGCCTTCACCATCTTGACGGCGTCGTCCATGATCGTGAGGTTGCGCAGGCCCAGGAAGTCCATCTTGATCAGGCCGAGCGACTCGCACTGCGGGTAGTCCCACTGCGTGATGGTGACGCCGTCGGTGTGCCGCGTCCAGAGCGGGGCGTGTTCGACGATGGGCTCGCTGGACATGATGACGCCGGCGGCGTGCACGCCCATCTGCCGGACCAGACCCTCGACGCCCTTGGCGGTGTCGATGACCTTCTTGACGTCCGGCTCGTTCTCGTACATCCCCCGGATCTCGCCCGCCTCGCTGTAGCGCGGGTGGGCGGGGTCGGTGATGCCCGACAGGTCGATGCCCTTGCCGAGGACGTCGGCGGGCATCGCCTTGGTGAGGCGGTCGCCCATCGCGTACGGGTAGCCGAGGACGCGCGCGGAGTCCTTGATCGCGTTCTTGGCCTTGATCTTTCCGTAGGTGCCGATCATGGCGACCTTGTCGGCGCCGTACTTCTCGGTCACGTACCTGATCACTTCGACGCGCCTGCGCTCGTCGAAGTCGATGTCGACATCGGGCATGGAGACGCGCTCGGGGTTGAGGAAGCGCTCGAAGATCAGGCCGTGCGTGATCGGGTCAAGGTCGGTGATGCCCATGGCGTACGCGACGATCGAGCCGGCCGCGGATCCTCGGCCGGGGCCGACCGCGATGCCGTTGTTCTTCGCCCACATGATGAAGTCGGCGACCACGAGGAAGTAGCCGGGGAACCCCATCTGGATGATGACGTCCATCTCGTACTCCGCCTGCTTCTGGCGGTCGTCGGGCACGCCACCGGGGTAGCGGCGGTTCATGCCGCGCCGCACTTCCTCCTTGAACCAGGTGGTGTTGGTGTAGCCCTCCTCCGGGATGTCGAACCTCGGCATCAGGTCGCGCTTCTCGAACATGCCCGTGGTGTCGATCTGCTCGGCGACCAGGAGCGTGTTGGCGCAGCCCTCCTGCCAGGCGTCCGAGGAGTCGACGGCGTACATCTCGTCGGTCGTCTTGAGGTAGTAGCCGGTCCCGTCGAAGCGGAAGCGGTCCGGGTCCGAGAGGTTCTTGCCGGTCTGGATGCAGAGCAGGGCGTCGTGCGCGCTCGCCTCGTGCGCGTACGTGTAGTGCGAGTCGTTCGTCACCAGTGGCGGGATGCCGAGCTTCTTGCCGATCTCCAGGAGTCCGTCGCGGACCCGGCGCTCGATCTCGATGCCGTGGTCCATCAGCTCCAGGAAGTACCGGTCCTTGCCGAAGATGTCCTGGTACTCGGCGGCCGACTTGAGGGCCTCGTCGAACTGGCCGAGGCGAAGACGGGTCTGGAGCTCGCCGGACGGGCAGCCGGTCGAGGCGATGAGCCCCTCCGACCACTGGGAGATCGTCTCCTTGTCCATGCGCGGCCACTTCTGCAGCCAGCCTTCCGCGTACGCGTCCGAGGACAGGCGGAAGAGGTTGTGCAGGCCCGTGCTGTTCGCCGCCCAGATCGTCTTGTGGGTGTAACCACCCGAACCGGACACGTCGTCCCGCTTCTGGTGCGGCTGGCCCCACTTGACCTTCCGCTTGTTGCGCCGGGACTCGGGGGCGACGTACGCCTCGATGCCGATGATCGGGACGACCCCGGACTTCTTCGCGGTATGGAAGAAGTCGTACGCCCCGTGGAGGTTGCCGTGGTCGGACATGGCGATATGCGTCATGCCCATTTCATTGCAGGCATTGAACATGTCCTTGAGCCGCGCGGCACCGTCCAGCAGCGAGTACTGGGTGTGGACGTGCAGGTGCGTGAACGGCGGCTTTGACACGGTTTCGGCCTCCAGCGAGAACGGACGGAAACGGACCGGTGACGGGCAGCGGTCGGTCTCGGGGGACAGCTTGGAAGTCTACGGGTGGGCACTGACAACCGACGGGCACTCGGGGGTACGGTCGTGCGTTGGACAGAACAGAATCTCTGTTCCGCACCTCACGATCCACGGCACAAGCCCGCACCAGGAGGCACCCCGCGATGTCGGTCCCGCAGCCCACCGCTGAGCAGCGCGGCGAGCAGATCCTCACCGTCTTCGACACCGCGTTCGGCGAGCTCCTGGCCGCCGACCCGGCGGCGTTCCGGGTCAAGTTCCGGAAGATGGCGTCGTCCGCGTTCGCGTTCTACCGCGGGACGGCGTGCCTGTTCTACGCGGACCTGGAGCGCGAGCGGCACGGCGGTCCGTACCTGGACGACCGCACGGGCCGAGTGTGGATCCACGGCGATCTGCACGCGGAGAACTTCGGCACGTACATGGACTCCACGGGCCGCCTGATCTTCAATGTGAACGACTTCGACGAGGCGTACGTCGGCCCCTTCACCTGGGACCTCAAGCGCTTCGCCGCCTCGGTGGCCCTGATCGGCTACTCCAAGGCGCTCGGCGACGAGCAGATCACCGACCTGGTGCGCACGTACGCGGGCGCGTACCGGGAGCGGATCCACGCGCTGGCGACGGGCGCCAAGAGCGACGAGGTGCCGCCCTTCACGCTGGACACCGCAGAGGGCCCGCTCCTGGACGCGCTGCGTGACGCCCGCTCCCTGACGCGCTTCGCCCTCCTCGACTCGATGACGGAGATCCGTGACTTCGAGCGCCGTTTCGCGCCCGGCGGCGGCTCCATCGAGCTCGACGCGGCGACGCGCTACAAAGTCCTCGCGGCCTTCGACGGGTACCTGGAGACGCTCCCCGACTCGTCCCTGACCCGTCCCGACTCGTACCGGGTGAAGGACGTCGTGGGGCGGCGCGGCATCGGCATCGGCTCCGCGGGCCTGCCCTCGTACAACATCCTCCTGGAGGGCAACAGCGACGCCCTGGAGAACGATGTCGTGATCTATCTCAAGCAGGCGCAGACGCCGGCCGTGTCGCGGCACATCACCGACGCGGCGATCCGCGACTACTTCCAGCACGAGGGTCACCGCACGGTGATCTCGCAGCGCGCTCTGCAGGCGCACGCCGACCCGTGGCTGGGCTGGACGGAGCTGGACGGCTCCGGGCAGCTGGTCGCCGAGGTGTCGCCGTACGCGGTGGACCTCGACTGGTCGGACATCGACGACCTGGACGAGATCGCCGCGGTCGTCGCGGACCTCGGCCGGGCCACGGCGACGATGCACGCGGCGGCCGACGACCTGTCCGGGCAGTCCCTGGTGCCGTTCTCCACGGAGCGGGCCATCGACGCGGCGATCGCGGCGGACGAGGACGGCTTCGCGGGTCTCCTGGTCGACTTCGCGCACGACTACGGCGCACGCGCGCGTGCGGACCACCAGATCTTCGTGGACCTCTTCCGCAACGGCCGGATCACGGGCCTGTAGGCCGCAGGGGCCGGCCCCGCTCCCGTAACTCACAGCGACCCTTTAGGGGTCCCTTACAGGAACGCATGCGACACTCCTCCGCGATGGACGACATATCCGGGACCCAGCTCAGAGCCGTGCGCGCGGCGCTCTTCACGGCGCTCGTCGTGACGCTCTCCGCCGCGTCGCACGTCCTGCTGTCCCGGGTCCCCCTTCCGGTGGTGACGGTGGCGGCCACGGCCCTCGCCGTCTTCGTCCTCGCGTACGCGCTGGCGGGGCGCGAGCGGAGCTTCGGCCGGATCGCGGCCCTGCTCGTGCCGCTGGAGCTGGCCGCCGACACGGTGTTCACCACGGGCCAGCACGTCTGTTACGGCCAGGCGGGCGGGCCCGTCGCCGGGCCGCTGCGCGCGGTCGGTCTCGACGTCCTGTGCGGCGGCAGCGTCGGTACGCCGCTGGCCGGGATGACCGCCGGCCACACCGACAAGGCGGCCTCGCTCCTCGCGCACACCGACCCGGCCGCCGCCTGGCTGCTCCTCGGCGCGCACGTCGCCGTGGGCCTTCTCGCCGCCGCCTGGCTGCGCCGCGGCGAGCAGGCGCTGGCCCAGCTGCTGCGCGCGGTCGCCGGGTTCTCCTTCCGTCCGCTGCTGATCGCCTTCGCCGCGGTGCGGGCCCGCCTGGAGCCCGTACGCCGCCTGCCGCGGCGGCCTTCGCGCCGGGTGCGGGCCGCGCGTACGCAGCTGTGGGCGCACTCCGTGGGACGGCGCGGACCGCCGTGCACGGTCCTGGCCGCCTGAGGCCGGACCCCAGCACAGCAGTCCATCTGAAGACTTCGCAGAACCCACACGGAGAACGATCATGAGCCAGAGGAACAGCCAGGCCGCGAAGACGGCGGCCCGCGAGCGGCTTCGCGTCGAGCGCGAGAAGCAGGCCAAGAAGGACAAGGCGAAGCGGCAGGCGACCGTCGCCGGTGGCGTCGTCGCGGTCCTCGCGATAGCCGGCGGCATCGGCTTCGCCGTGATGCAGGGCAACAAGCCCTCCTACTGGGAAGCGGCGAAGGACGACAAGCTGGTCGCGCCCAAGAACACCACGGGCAAGAACAACACGACGGTGACCCTCGGCAAGGACTCCGCCAAGAAGACGCTCATCGCCTACGAGGACTCGCGCTGCCCGGTCTGCGCCGCCTTCGAGCAGACGGTCGGCCCGACGGTGAAGAAGGACCTCGACGGCGGCAAGTACAAGATCCAGTACGTCGGCGCCACCTTCCTCGACAGGAACCTCCAGGGCGAGGGTTCCAAGAACGCGCTCAGCGCGCTCGGCTCCGCGCTGAACGTCTCCAAGGACGCCTTCTGGGACTTCAAGGAGGCGCTGTACTCCACGAAGTGGCACCCGGAGGAGACGGACGACAAGTTCAAGGACGATGCGTACCTCATCAAGATCGCGAACACCGTCCCGGAGCTGAAGAACGACGCGGCCTTCCAGAAGGACGTCAAGGACGGCACCTTCGACAGGTGGGCGCTGGAGATGTCGAAGAACTTCGACGACAACAAGTACGGGGTCCAGGGCACCCCGTCGTTCGTGATGGACGGCAAGCAGCTCACCGGCCCGGACGGCAAGACCGCGCCCAGCACCGTCGCCGACTACAACACCGCGGTCGACAAGGCGCTCAAGGGCTGACGCGAATCGGCGGCCGCAGCGGCTGACGCGAGTCGGCGGCCTGAGCGGCTGACGCGCCGTCGAAGTGTGGGCGAACTCTTCGGAGTTCGCCCACACTTTTCTCTTACTGATCAGTAATGTGATCGCTCGTGACCAGTCGACTCAACATAGACAGACCTCTCGGCGACACCGCCGGGACGGCCAACTCCCTTGCCCCGCGCCGCCGTTCGGTCGTGAAGGCCGCCGCCGCCACGGCAGGCGCGGCCGCCCTCGCCCAGCTCGCCACCGCGCCCGCCGCACACGCGGCCGACGGGCCCGCTTTCCTGCACGGCGTCGCGTCGGGGGACCCGCTGCCCGACGGCGTCCTCCTGTGGACGCGCGTGACGCCCACCCCTGACGCCGTGCCCGGCTCCGGAAAGGGCGCCGACACGGACGTCCGCTGGGAGGTCGCGCAGGACAAGGACTTCCGCCAGGTCGTCGCCCACGGCACCACCACCGCGCGGGCGTCCGCCGATCACACCGTCAAGGCGGATGTAAGGGGCCTGCTCCCGGCGAGCGTCTATTACTTCCGCTTCTCCGTAGAGGGCACTTCCTCGCCTGTCGGCCGTACGCGCACTGCGCCCGCGCTCGACGCGCAGGCCACGGGCGTCCGCTTCGGCGTGGTCTCCTGCGCCAACTGGGAGGCCGGCTACTTCTCGGCGTACCGCCATCTCGCCGCCCGCACCGACCTGGACGCGGTCCTCCACCTCGGCGACTACATCTACGAGTACAAGACCGGCGAGTACCCCGAGGCCAAGTACGTCGTACGGCAGCACGAACCGCGGCACGAGATCCTCACGCTCGCCGACTACCGCGTGCGCCACGGCCTGCACAAGACCGACGCCGACGTGATGGCCGTGCACGCCGCGCACCCGCTCATCGCCATCTGGGACGACCACGAGTTCGCCAACGACGCCTGGTCGGGCGGCGCCGAGAACCACACGCCCGGTACCGAGGGCGACTGGGCGGCGCGCCAGCAGGCCGCCAAGCAGGCCTACTTCGAGTGGATGCCGGTGCGCCCGTCCACCGCGGGCACGGTCTACCGCCGCCTGCGTTTCGGCAAGCTGGCCGATCTGCACCTGCTCGACCTGCGCTCCTTCCGCTCCCAGCAGTCGACCGTCGGCAACGGCGACGTGGACTCCCCCGAGCGCTCCATCACCGGCCGCGCCCAGCTCGACTGGCTGAAGGCGGGCCTGGCCGGGTCCGACGCCTCGTGGAAGCTGGTCGGCACCTCGGTGATGATCTCGCCGGTCGCCTTCGGCTCGCTGCCGGCCCATCTGCTGGAGCCGCTCGCCGAGTTGCTCGGCCTGCCGACCGGCGGCCTCGCGATCAACGTCGACCAGTGGGACGGCTACACGCACGATCGCAAGGAACTGATCGCGCACCTGCGGGACAAGGCGATCCGCAACACCGTCTTCCTCACCGGCGACATCCACATGGCCTGGGCGAACGACGTACCGGTGACGGCCGGAACGTACCCCCTCTCCCCGTCCGCGGCCACCGAGTTCGTCGTCACGTCGGTGACCTCCGACAACCTCGACGACATCCTGCACGTGGCTCCGAACACGATCTCGACCGTGGCGGAAGGCGCCATCAAGGCGGCCAACCGCCATGTGAAGTGGCTGGACATGGACGCCCACGGCTACGGCGTCCTCGACGTCACCGCCGAACGCTCGCAGATGGACTACTACGTCGTCTCCGACCGCAAGGATCCGGCCGCGACGACCTCCTGGTCCCGCTCCTACCGCACCCTCAGCGGTACGCAGAAGGTCGAGCGGGTGAACGCTCCGGTGCGCTGACCCGCGCCTCGGGTCGCACACGAGGGGCTAATTCCAGCCACTCGCCGGTGCGTTAACAGCAGATCACACCGCTACGGCGGGTGGTGCTGCCCGCGGATCGAATGCGGACACACCACCCGTCTCGGTAACCGCTCCCGTTACGCCCGCGTCTCAAACTCCGGACGCCACACGAAAATTTTTTCCCGATGCCCCGAATTGCCGGAGGAAGAGCGGCAGTTGATTGGGCCAGAACATCGCTCTTCAAGGGCTGACATGGCCACGTAATCTCCCCGCGGCGGCGAGGAAGTTCCTCCCCCACCCGTCCGCGAGGAGTCCGCATGACCACGCTTGCCCGAATATCTCCGCTGATGCGCCGCCGCGTGCTCGGCACCGCGCTGGTGGCCGGAACCCTGGCCATCGCCCCGCTGTCCGCCCCCTCGGGCAGCGCCGCGACCGCCAAGGCATCGGCCTCTGCGGAGAAGTGCGCCGACAGCGGCAACGCCGTGGCACGGGAGAAGAAGCCCACCGGCGCCGGCCACGCGCAGGAGCCGAACGAGGTCAGCGCGGCCAAGGCCAAGTCCATGGACACGGACATGCAGCGCAGACTCGACAAGATGCGCGCCGACGGCACCCTCTCCAGAGGCCTCGCCGCCGCGTCGACCACGATCCCGGTCTACGTCCACGTCGTCCACGACGGCGCGACCGGCAAGCTCACGTCGACCGACATCACCAAGCAGATCGACGTCCTGAACGCGGCCTACAGCGGCCAGGGCACCGGTAACAACGACTCGGGCTTCACGTTCACCCTGGCCGGCACCGACTACACGGACAACGCCGCCTGGTACAACGGCATCACGCCGGGCTCCGCCGCCGAGAAGTCCATGAAGTCCTCGCTGCGCAAGGGCGGTGCGGGCGCGCTGAACTTCTACACCGCGAACCTCGGCGACGACCTGCTCGGCTGGGCGACCTTCCCGTCCTCGTACAAGTCGAACCCGTCCGACGACGGCGTGGTCGTCCTCGACACCTCGCTGCCGGGCGGCTCGGCCACCAACTACAACCAGGGCGACACCGGCACCCACGAGATCGGCCACTGGATGGGGCTGTACCACACGTTCCAGGGCGGCTGCAGTGGCAACGGTGACTACGTCAGCGACACCCCGGCCGAGAAGAGCGCTGCCTTCGAGTGCCCGACCGGGCGCGACACCTGCACCAACAAGACGGGTGTCGACCCGATCCACAACTTCATGGACTACACGTACGACTCCTGCATGTACCAGTTCACCGCGGGCCAGGTGCAGCGGATGAAGGACAGCTGGACGGCGTACCGCGCGGGCTAGCGGGCGAAGTCAGGCCCTAGAGCGAATCGAGGAAGCCGAGCGCCACCCGCCAGGTGGCCTCGGCCGCCTCCGCGTCGTAGTCCGGCAGTTCGGGGTCGGTGTAGAGGTGGCCGGCGCCCGGGTAGCGGTAGACCTCCACGTCGGCGCCGGTCCGGCCCATCTGCAGGTACCAGGCGCTGAGCCAGTCGTCGGTCTCGAACGGGTCGGGTTCGGCGACGTGGAGCTGGACGGGCAGCTCGTCCACGGACGCGTTCTCGGCGATGTCCGACGTGCCGTGCAGGAGCAGCAGCCCGCGCGCCTTGTCGTCGCCGAGGGCCAGGGTCTGTGCGATCGAGGCGCCGAGGGAGAACCCGGCGTAGACGAGCCCGCGCTCGGAGTAGGGAGCGGCGGCGAGGATGGCGCGCTTGAGCAGCTCGTCCTTGCCGATCTCCTCGTTGAAGGCCATGCCGTCCTCGACGGTGTCGAAGGTGCGGCCCTCGAAGAGGTCCGGGGTCCACACCTCGTGTCCGGCGGCACGCAGCCGGTCGGCCGCGTCACGGACGGCGGGACGCAGGCCGTACGTCGAGTGGAAAAGCATGATGTTCATGGGGCCCATGGTGCCATCCGGGGGCGCCCGCGACCGTCAGCGGCCGTGCTTCTCAGCGCAGGCTGCGCACGTCGAGGTGGCGCAGCACGCGGTCCACGATCTCGGGGTCGGCGCCCGGCTCGCTGCGCGCCGCGAGCACCTCGTGACGGGCGGCGGAGAGCATCTCGTTCTGGATGTGGCGCACGCGCTTGATCCTTGAGAAGCGCTTGGCCTGGGCCTCCTTGCGTTCCTCGCTGCCCAGTTCGGGGTCGATGCGCAGCCCGATGTCGTAGGCCCTGCGGGCCATCTGGTCGGAGAGGTCGTCGGGCAGCTCCTCGACCTCCTCGATCTCCTTGAGCCGCCGCTTGGCGGCCCTGGCCGCGCGGAGTGCGAGCTGCTGCTCGAACTCCTTCTCCTTCTCGGCATCCGCCTTGACCCCCAGTTTCTTCACCAGCCAGGGCAGGCTCAGTCCCTGGATCACGAGGGTGCCCATGATGACGCCGAACGCGATGAAGACGATCTCGTCGCGGTCGGGGAACGGTGACTTGTCGTCCACGGTGAACGGGATGGCGAGGGCCAGGGCGACGGAGGCGACCCCGCGCATTCCGGCCCACCACATGATCACGGTCTCGCGCCAGGAGACGGGGATGTCCTCGTCGAGGTCCCGCCGCGCGTGCAGCCGCCGCGTCAGCCAGGTCGCCGGAAGCAGCCACAGCAGGCGTACGAAGATGACGACCGCCACGACGGTGCCGGCCCAGCCGAGCATCTCGCCCCAGCGGCCGGACGCGGTCCTGATCGCGTTGTGCAGTTCGAGACCGATGAGGCCGAAGGCGACGCCGGTGACGAGTGTGTCGACGATGTCCCAGAAGGCACGGCCGGTCAGCCGGGTCATGACGTCGTCCGCGTCCAACGCGTACTCGGCGAGGAAGAGCGCCGTGACGAGTACGGCGAGCACTCCCGAGCCGTGCAGCTCCTCGGCCAGCACGTACGAGGCGAACGGCATCAGGAGCGTCAGGCCGATCTGGAGCGTGGAGTCGTCGAGGAAGTTCATCAGCTTGTTGGCCGCCCAGCCGATCACGAGACCGACGACGAGCGCGACGACGGCGGACAGGAGGAGCGAGACGACGGCCTCCGGCCACGAGAAACTGCCGCTCACGACGGCGGCGATGGCCACGTGGTAGAGCACGATCGCGGTCACGTCGTTGAACAGGCCCTCGCCCTCCAGGGTCGACACCAGGCGGCGGGGCAGGCCGAGTTGGCCGGCCACCGCGGTCGCGGCGACGGGGTCGGGCGGCGCGACGAGGGCGCCCAGCGCGACGGCCGCGGCGATCGGCAGGCCCGGCACGATGGCGTTGGCGACGAACGCGACAGCCGCCGTGGTGACGAAGACCAGCGCCACGGCGAGCAGGAAGATCGGTCTCTTGTTCGCGGCGAACTGGCGCCATGACGTGCGCTTCACGGCCGCGTAGAGCAGGGGTGGCAGCAGGATCGGGAGGATCAGCTCGGGCGGGACCTCCACGTTCGGTACGAACGGGAGAAGCGCCAGGCCGATGCCGAGCAGCGTCATCAGCACGGGCGCGGGCAACCCGAGCCGGTCTCCGAGCGGCACGCTCAGTACGGCCCCGAGCAACAGCACGAACAGCAGGGCCAACTGATCCACGGTGCGCACCCCGGCGAGTTTCGGCGGTCAAGCCATCGGACGATCAAGTCCCCAGCGTGCCACGCACATCGCTCTGTCGTGATCTGTGGCGCGAGCCGGCGGTGGTGAGACCGGGCCGCGCGGCCCTAGGAGGCGTCCGCCTGCCCCAGCGCCTTACGCATCGCCCGGTGCGGAATCCCCGCGTCGGGAAACTCCGGCCCGTACACGGCATAGCCGAGGCGCTCGTAGAACCCCAGCGCATGAGTCTGCGCGTGCAGGTCCACGGCGACGAGCCCACGCTCCGCCGCGGCGTCCTCGATGGCCCGCACGAGGGCCGCGCCCACGCCGAGCCCGCGCGCGGCCTTCGCCACCGCGAGCCGTCCGAGCGCGCCCACCCCGGCGTCCCCGCCGTTCTTCGCCACGGCGGCGGCGCCGGTCAGCAGCCGCCCCGTGCCGAGCGGCTCACCGTCGGCGCGCAGCGCCAGCACATGCACCGTGCCGGCCCCTGCGTCGTACTCGTCGTACTCGAGCTCCTCGGGAACCCGCTGCTCGACGACGAAGACTTCCTGGCGCACCGCGAAGCACGCCTCACGGTCGGCGTCGCTGCCGGCGACCCGCACCACGTACGCGGAAGAGGGCTGCGGCGCGGTCACGAGCTCTCGGCCCGGACCCGGTCGAGGGCCGTCTGCAGGTCCTCGGGGTATTCGCTGGAGAACTCGACCCAGTCGCCGTCGGCCGGGTGCTCGAAGCCGAGGCGCACGGCGTGCAGCCACTGCCGGGTGAGGCCGAGCCGCTTGGCGAGCGTGGGGTCGGCGCCGTACGTCAGGTCGCCGACGCAGGGGTGCCGGTGGGCCGACATGTGCACGCGGATCTGGTGCGTACGCCCCGTCTCCAGCTTGATGTCGAGGAGGCTGGCGGCACGGAACGCCTCGATGAGGTCGTAGTGCGTGACGGAGGGCTTGCCCTCGGCGGTCACGGCCCACTTGTAGTCGTGGTTCGGGTGGCGCCCGATGGGGGCGTCGATCGTGCCGCTCATCGGGTCCGGGTGCCCCTGGACCAGCGAGTGGTAGCGCTTGTCGACGACGCGCTCCTTGAACTGGCGCTTCAGCGTCGTGTACGCGCGCTCCGACTTGGCGACGACCATGAGGCCGGAGGTGCCGACGTCGAGGCGGTGGACGATGCCCTGGCGCTCGGCGGCGCCGGACGTGGAGATCCGGTACCCGGCGGCGGCGAGGCCGCCGATCACGGTCGTCCCGGTCCAGCCGGGGCTGGGGTGCGCGGCGACACCGACCGGCTTCATGATCACGACGATGTCGTCGTCGTCATGGACGATCTCCATGCCCTCGACGGGCTCGGCGACGATCTGCACCGGGGCGGGCGCCTGCGGCATCTCCACCTCGAGCCAGGCACCGCCGTGCACCCGCTCGGACTTCCCGACCACCGAGCCGTCGACCGCGACCTTCCCCGACGCGGCGAGCTCGGCGGCCTTGGTGCGGGAGAAGCCGAACATGCGGGAGATGGCGGCGTCTACACGCTCGCCCTCCAGGCCGTCGGGCACGGGCAGGGTTCGGATCTCGGGAATCGTGCTCACCTATTGAGTATGCAGGAGCCCGCCGACACTCCGGACCGCGCGAGGGAAAAGCCCCTGGTCTCCCGGCCCCCAGGCCCGCGGGCCCTCGCCCCCTCAGTCCTTGTGGACGGTCCCGTCCGGGTCCAGCCCGCGGAACGACAGGAGCACGATCAGGATGCCGCCGCACACGATCGCCGAGTCGGCGAGATTGAACACGGCGAAGCTCTTCGGCGCGATGAAGTCGACCACGGCCCCTTCGAAGACGCCGGGCGAGCGGAAGATCCGGTCGGTGAGATTGCCGAGCGCCCCGCCGAGGAGCAGGCCCAGGGCGATCGCCCAGGGCAGGCTGTAGAGCTTGCGCGCCAGCCGGGCGATCACGACGATCACGGCCGCGGCGATCACGGTGAAGATGATCGTGAAGGCCTCGCCGATGCCGAACGCGGCGCCCGCGTTCCTGATCGCCTCCAGTCGCAGCCAGTCACCGAGGAGCTCGATCGGCTCATGGTGCTCCAGCTTCGCGACCACGATCATCTTGCTGACCAGGTCGAGGGCGTACGCGAGGGCGGCCACCGCGAACAGCACGGCGATCTTCCGCTTGCCCCTGGGCCGCTCCGGGGTCTCCTCGCCGTTGTCCGGCCCGTCTGCCCCTGTGTCCGGGGTGTCCGGAGTACCGATGACGCGCTCCGCCTCTGCCACGTGAGTCCCTCAACCTAGGTACCTGACTGAGGACGAGAGTACGGCACACATGTACGCCCTCAGCAGCCCAGGAGTGACTCCGTGACGCCCGCACGGCACCGGGTCAGGAACGGCGCTCCTGCTTCTGCTTGCACTCGACGCACAGGGTCGCCCGCGGGAAGGCCTGCATCCGCGCCTTGCCGATCGGATTCCCGCAGTTCTCGCAGATCCCGTACGTGCCCGCGTCGAGCCGCTCCAGGGCGCGCTCGGTCTGCTGGACCATCTCCCTGGCGTTCGCGGCGAGCGACAGCTCGTGCTCCCGCGTGATGTTCTTGGTGCCGGTGTCCGCCTCATCGTCGCCGGCGCCGTCCCCGGAGTCCCGCATGAGGCCGGCGAGCGCCTTCTCCGACGACTCGATCTCGCTGTTCAGGCGCAGCGCCTCGCTCTGGAGCTCCGCCCGCGCGTCCTCGACCTCGGCCGGGGTCCAGGGGTCCTCGCCAGGCCGTACCGCGAGCTCGCCCGGCTTCGCGGCCGCGACCCTCGCGTTCGGCACCGCGCGGGACTTCTTCGCCGTAGCCGTGCCGGGGGTCTTCTTCGCAACCACAGTCGTGGCTCCCGTCGTCTCCGCGGCCGACGCCGCGCCATCGGCCGCGGACGCGACCGCCTTCTTCTCCGCGCTCTTGTGGCCGGTGGCCTTCTTGACCGCGTTCTTCCTGGCGCCCGTTCTCCCGGCCGCGCCCTCCGCGGCCTTGGTCGATTTGGTGGTCTTGGTGGACTTGGTGGTCTTGCTCACGGGCTCGGACGCCGTCTTCGTGGCCTTCGCCGTCTTCTTGGCGGCCGCGGTCTTCGTACCCGCGCTCTTCGCAGTCGCCGTCTTCGTAGCAGTGGCCTTGGCCTTCGCGGCCGCCGTGCTCTTCTTGGTCGCCGTCTTCGCTCCGTCGGGGTTGCTCTTCCTCCCGGCAGCCGGCTTCTTCGCGGCCGGGGACGCCTTCGCGGGCACCGCCTCCTCGACCGCGGCCTTCACGCCGGCGGATGCCTCACGCACCCCCGCCGCACTCCTTTTCGCCACCATGGCCGCGGCCCCTTCACATTTTGTGATCTTGCACGCGAGTCGTGCTGGGACGATAAATCGACTTCTGACCCGCGGCAACGGGGCACACCGCCCGATGCGCCCGCCCCGCACGTCCCGCGCGGCAGACTTGCAAGCGTTGTGCCCAGCTCCCCGCCGGGTAATCCGCCGAGCCCCCGACGCCGCGATCCGTCGGGTCCCGTGTCGCCATTCGGGTCACCCGCACAGCCGTGACCTGCCCGGCGAAAGCCCCTGACGACCCCGCCGGACAGGGCCCCAGGGGAATAAAATTGGGCACAAGCGGAGAAGGTGCATCATCATGCGCAAAGTAGTCGACTGCCGTGACGTGCCGAGCGAGACGAACTGCACGCTCGCCATCACGGGCGAGGAGGACGAGGTGGTCCGCGCCGCGGCCGAGCACTCCGTGTCCGTCCACGGCCACACCGACACCCCCGAGCTGCGGAACATGATCCGCAGCAACCTCAAGGACGAGATCCCTCAGCACGCCTGACACCGACCACCCCGGGCCCTCCCACCGCCGCCCGTAAACCGGTCGGCCGCGCGCGCCCGGGCCCCGTACACTGGGCGGAGCGAGAAGCATGGATGGGGCCGAGTAGCGGCGTACGCAGCCAGGAGCGACCCGGGGACGGTGGAAGCCCGGGGGCGAGCGCGACGCGAAGATCACCCCGGAGCCGCCGGAAGAAAGCCCCGCTCGCGGGGCGATTAGAACCGGCTTCGCGACCCCAATGAGGGGGCTCACCGGAGCAGTCAGCGCCCCGGGGGGCCAAGGAGGGTGGTACCGCGGGAGCGCGCCGCACACGGCGTACGTCACAGACGAAGCTCTCGTCCCTCCGACGGAGACGGAAGAACAGTGTCCGCCGGAGGAAGAGCGATGACGTACCGCCAGGTGCCCGCCCAGGTAGACCTGCCCGCCCTCGAGCACGCCGTGCTCGACTTCTGGCGCGAGCAGAAGATCTTTGCCAAGAGCTTGGAGCAGTCCGAGGGACGCCCCGAGTGGGTGTTCTACGAGGGCCCGCCCACGGCCAACGGCATGCCGGGCGCCCACCACATCGAGGCCCGCGTTTTCAAGGACGTCTTCCCGCGCTTTCGCACCATGCGCGGCTACCACGTGGCCCGCAAGGCCGGCTGGGACTGCCACGGCCTGCCCGTGGAGCTGGCCGTCGAGCAGGAGCTCGGCTTCAGCGGCAAGAAGGACATCGAGGCCTTCGGCATCGCCGAGTTCAACGCCATGTGCCGCGAGTCCGTGACCCGCCACACCGACGCCTTCACCGACCTGACGACCCGCATGGGTTACTGGGTCGACCTCGACGACGCGTACCGCACGATGGACCCCGAGTACATCGAGTCGGTCTGGTGGTCGCTCAAGGAGATCTTCAACAAGGGCCTGCTGACCCAGGACCACCGCGTCGCCCCCTGGTGCCCCCGCTGCGGCACCGGGCTCTCGGACCACGAGCTGGCGCAGGGCTACGAGACGGTCGTCGACCCCTCCGTCTACGTCCGTTTCCCGCTCACCTCCGGTCCGCTGGCCGGCGAGGCCTCGCTCCTCGTCTGGACGACGACCCCCTGGACGCTCGTCTCGAACACCGCGGTCGCCGCGCACCCCGACGTCACCTACGTCGTCGCGACGAACGGCGAGGAGAAGGTCGTCGTCGCCGAGCCCCTCGTCGAGAAGTCGCTCGGCGAAGGCTGGGAGACGACCGGCCAGTCCTTCACCGGCGCCGAGATGGAGCGCTGGAACTACCAACGTCCGTTCGAGCTGGTGGAGTTCCCGGCGCCCGCCCACTACGTGGTGAACGCCGAGTACGTCACGACCGAGGACGGCACCGGTCTCGTCCACCAGTCCCCCGCGTTCGGTGAGGACGACCTCAAGGTCTGCAAGGCGTACGGCCTGCCGGTGGTGAACCCGGTCCGCCCCGACGGCACCTTCGAGGAGGAAGTCCCCCTCGTGGGCGGTGTCTTCTTCAAGAAGGCGGACGAGAAGCTCACCGAGGACCTCAAGGACCGCGGCCTGCTCTTCCTCCACGTCCCGTACGAGCACAGCTACCCGCACTGCTGGCGCTGCCACACGGCGCTGCTCTACTACGCGCAGCCGTCCTGGTACATCCGCACCACGGAGATCAAGGACCGCCTGCTCGAGGAGAACGAGGGAACCAACTGGTTCCCGGAGAACGTGAAGCACGGCCGCTTCGGCGACTGGCTGAACAACAACATCGACTGGGCGCTGTCCCGCAGCCGCTACTGGGGCACCCCGCTCCCGCTGTGGCGCTGCGAGGACGACCACCTCACCTGCGTCGGCTCGCTGACCGAACTCGGCGAGCTGACCGGCACCGACCTGGCCGACCTCGACCCGCACCGCCCGTTCATCGACGAGGTCACCTTCCCGTGCCCCCAGTGCGAGAAGACGGCCACGCGCGTGCCCGAGGTCATCGACGCCTGGTACGACTCGGGTTCGATGCCGTTCGCACAGTGGGGCTACCCGTACAAGAACAAGGAGCTCTTCGAGAGCCGGTACCCGGCGCAGTTCATCTCGGAGGCCATCGACCAGACCCGCGGGTGGTTCTACACCCTCATGGCGGTCGGCACGCTCGTCTTCGACAAGTCGTCCTTCGAGAACGTCGTGTGCCTCGGCCACATCCTCGCCGAGGACGGCCGCAAGATGTCCAAGCACCTGGGGAACACCCTCCAGCCGATCCCGCTGATGGACCAGCACGGCGCGGACGCGGTGCGCTGGTTCATGGCCGCGGGCGGTTCCCCGTGGTCCGCGCGCCGCGTCGGCCACGGCACGATCCAGGAAGTGGTCCGCAAGACCCTTCTGACGTACTGGAACACGGTCGCCTTCCAGGCCCTGTACGCCCGTACGTCGGACTGGTCGCCCAGCGAGGCCGACCCGGCCCCCGCCGACCGCACCGTGCTCGACCGCTGGCTGCTCTCCGAGCTGCACGCGCTCACCGACCAGGTGACGCAGGCCCTGGAGACGTACGACACCCAGCGCGCCGGCAAGCTGCTCTCCTCGTTCGTCGACGACCTGTCGAACTGGTACGTGCGCCGCTCCCGCCGCCGCTTCTGGCAGGGCGACAAGGGGGCCCTGCGCACGCTGCACGAGGTCATCGAGACGGTCACGCGTCTGATGGCGCCGCTGACGCCGTTCATCACGGAGCGGGTCTGGCAGGACCTGGTGGTTCCGGTCACACCCGGCGCCCCCGAGTCGGTCCACCTGTCCTCCTGGCCGGAGGCGGACCTCTCCGCCATCGACCCGGACCTGTCGCGGCAGATGCTCCTCGTCCGCCGCCTGGTCGAGCTGGGCCGCGCCACGCGCGCGGAGTCGGGCGTCAAGACGCGTCAGCCGCTGTCGCGCGCTCTGGTCGCGGCCGCGGGCTTCGAGACGCTCAACCCGGAGCTGCACGCCCAGATCACCGAGGAGCTCAACGTCTCCTCCCTGGCGTCGCTCTCCGAAGTCGGCGGCTCCCTGGTCGACACGACCGCCAAGGCGAACTTCCGCGCCCTGGGCAAGCGGTTCGGCAAGGGCGTCCAGGCGGTCGCGAAGGCGGTCGCCGAGGCGGACGCCGCCGCGCTCTCGCTCGGCCTGCGCGAAGGCACGGCGTCGGTCGAGGTCGACGGCGAGACGATCACGCTGGCACCCGACGAGGTCATCATCACGGAGACCCCGCGCGAGGGCTGGTCCGTCGCCTCGGACTCCGGCGCGACGGTCGCGCTCGACCTGGAGATCACGGAGGAGCTGCGTCAGGCGGGCCTGGCCCGTGACGCGATCCGCCTGATCCAGGAGGCCCGTAAGAACAGCGGTCTGGACGTCGCGGACCGGATCGCCCTGCGCTGGACGTCCACGGAGCCCGCGGTCGTCTCGGCCCTGTCCGAGCACGCGACGCTGATCGCGGACGAGGTCCTCGCCACGGACTTCGCCCAGAGCGAGGCGGACGACACCTACGGCGAGACGTTCACGGACGAGCCTCTCGCCCTCACGTTCCGCCTCCGCAAGGCGTAACCCACGACCGAAGGCCCGGCCCCGCCAAAGATCTTGGCGGGGCCGGGCCTTCGGCGTTTCGTACCGACGCACAGATGAACGTTTCTGCACCTCGCCGACCCACCCTGGATACGGCAAAGGGCCGGGCCCCCGGAAATCCGGGGGCCCGGCCCTTGAACGCTGCCGACGCCTAAGGCGTGGTCACGCCCGTCAGTTGTCGTCCTCGTCGATGAGGAAACCGCGCATCGGCGACGGCGCCTGCTGCATCGGCGCGGGACCCTGCGGCCGCACCGGCGCCATCGGCTGAGTCATTGCCGGCGACATCTGCTGCTGGCCACCGCCGTAGGACGGACCGGCCTGCGGCTGGTTGCCGCCCATGGTCTGGTTGCCACCGTAGGACGGGGCACCCGCACCGGCCGACGCCATGGAAGGCGCGGGCGACGGCGGCAGCGACGCGGTCGCCGGCGTCCGCGGGGGAGCCAGCGAGTCGTCGGCCTGGGTCTCCAGCTGACGCAGCTGCGACTCGAGGTAGGACTTCAGACGCGTGCGGTACTCGCGCTCGAAGCCACGCAGGTCCTCGACCTTGCGCTCCAGCGTGGCGCGGGCGGACTCGAGGGAGCCCATCGCGACGCGGTGCTTCTCCTGCGCGTCCCGCTCCAGGGCGTCGGCCTTGGCACGGGCGTCACGCTCGAGACCCTCGGCGCGGCTGCGGGCCTCGCCGACGATCTTGTTGGCCTCGGAACGGGCCTCCGCGATCGCCTGGTCGGCGGTCTGCTGCGCAAGAGAGAGGACACGGGCGGCGCTGTCGCCACCGGGGCCCTGACCGGGCTGCGGCATCTGCGGACCGTGACCGCCCATGGGGCCACCCATGGGACCGCCCATCGGGCCGCCCATCTGCTGCTGCAGCTGACCCTGGCCCATCTGACCCTGGCCCATCTGACCCTGACCGAGCTGGTTCTGGCCGGGGTGACCCTGTCCCATCGGACCCTGGCCCATCGGGCCGGGACCCTGCGGACCGGGACCCTGCGGACCATGTCCACCGGGGCCTGCGGGCAGCTGCGGCGCGCCGCTGGGCAGCTGAGGCGGGCCGCCCATGGGGCCACCCATCTGCTGCTGCGGCTGCACCGGCTGCGGGCCCGATATTGCGGCGGGCACCGGCGCACCGGGTCCTCGCTGGTCCTGCGGTTCCGGAGGCTTGCGCATGCCGCCCTGCTGCTGGTTCTGCGCAGCGGCGCGGGTGGCTGCGGCAAGCTTCGCGCGCAGGTCCTCGTTCTCTCGGAGAAGGCGAGTCAGTTCGCCTTCGACCTCGTCGAGGAAGGCATCGACCTCGTCCTCGTCATAGCCTTCTCGGAGGCGGACGGTCGTGAACTGCTTGTTCCGCACGTCCTCGGGGGTCAATGGCATCTCTTCACCTCAACGTAGTCGTCGGCATTCGGCAAGACCGTATCGTTCACAGCCGGCTCACGACGGAGATCAGGATGTAGACGATGATCATCAGTACGAAGAAGGACAGGTCGAGCGCCACGCCCCCGAGACGCAGCGGCGGAATGAACCGCCGCAGAAGCTTGAGCGGTGGATCAGTGACAGTGTAGGTGGCCTCCAGTACGACCACCATCGCCTTGCCGGGTTGCCACGAGCGGGCGAACTGGAAGACGTAGTCCATGACCAGCCGGAAGATCAGCACGATGAGGAAACACATCAGCGCGATGTAGACAACATCCAAAACCACGCTCATGTTCGCGGTTCCCTCTCCCCTGTGTCTCGTGCTTCGTGACTAGTAACTACACCGGCACTTCACCGGTGCTGCGTCTCAGCTCTGGTTGAAGAACCCGCCCTCTGCGATGCGGGCCTTGTCCTCCGCCGTGACATCGACGTTAGCAGGCGACAACAGGAACACCTTCTGCGTCACCCGCTCAATGCTGCCGTGCAGACCGAAGACGAGACCGGCGGCAAAGTCGACAAGTCGCTTCGCGTCGGTGTCGTCCATCTCCGTCAAATTCATGATCACCGGAGTGCCTTCACGGAAGTGTTCCCCGATGGTACGGGCCTCGTTGTACGTCCGGGGGTGCAGCGTCGTGATGCGGTAGGGCTCCCGCTCGGACACAACCTTGGGCATGATCACCGGTGCGTTCTTCTCCAGGCTCTGGCGTTCAGGTGTGATGGATGCCACGGGGGCGATTCGCGCCGGACGTCCGGATTCCGCGGGCAGCGGGGCCGGTTCGCGCTGGGCGGGAGGCTGTACCACTCGTACCGATTCGTCCCGTTGGGACTGGTGTGGCTGATGAGTGTTGTGCGACTGATGCGACAGTTCATGCCGCCTGCGGTCCCGCTCGGGCTCGGGGTCCAGCTCGGGCTCGAAGTCGTCGTCGGGGTCGAAGCCCCGGCCGTCGTACCCGTCGTCCTCCACGAGGCCGAGGTAGACCGCCATCTTGCGCATCGCGCCGGCCATTGCTCTGAGTCCTCCGCTCTGTGGTGGATCGGCTGACGTCAACCAAAGTGCCTGCGATCCACGCGATCTCCCCGCCCATCAGCGAGAATGACCATATTTTCTGCTGTGGTCCGACTTCTTGGCGACGTTACCCGAGCCTGGGTCGGACTCCGAGTACCGCCGTACCGACGCGCACATGTGTCGCTCCGGCCGCCACGGCCTGTTCGAGGTCCGCACTCATCCCTGCTGACACCATGTTCGCAGCCGGATGAGCCCGGCGCAGGTCAGTCGACAAATCCATCAGCCGCTCGAACGCCGCCTGTTGGCGGTCCGCGTACGGACCGGTCAGCGGTGCGACCGTCATCAGACCGTCGAGGCGCAAACCGGGAGCGTCCGCCACAAGTCCGGCCAACTCCTCGATTCCGCCCGGCCCCACGCCACCACGCTCGCCCCGCCCGTTCTCCTCGGCGTCGAGCGCGACCTGGATCAGGCAGCCGAGTTCACGCTCCGCGCGCACGGCCGCCGTCGACAGTGACGTGACGAGCTTCGGCCGGTCGACGGACTGCACGACATCGGCATAACCGACCACGGACCGAACCTTGTTGGTCTGCAACTGACCGACAAAGTGCCACCGCAGCGGCAGGTCCGCACATTCCGCCGCCTTGGGCGCCGCGTCCTGGTCGCGGTTCTCGGCGACATCGCGCACACCGAGTTCCGACAAGATCCGCACATCGCTCGCGGGGTACGTCTTGGTGACCACGATCAGGGTCACTTCCTCGCGCTTACGGCCCGAGGCGATGCACGCCGAGGTGATGCGTTCCTCCACCTGTGCCAGATTCGCGGCGAGTTGAGTCTTACGGTCCGTCATGTCCCATCAGTCCAGCCAGACATAGCCAGCGAGCCGACCGGTGGTGCGGTCGCGGCGGTACGAGAAGTGGTCGTGCGACTCCAGGGTGCACACCGGCGACTGCTGCCGGTCGCGCACCCCGAGCCGCTCCAGCTGGGCATGCACTCCGGCGGTCACATCGACGGCAGGGGTGCCCCAGCTGGTTTCGGCGTACGCCGCGGGTTCCACGGCGGCCACCTCGGCGCGCATCCCGTCCGGGACTTCGTAGCACTTCCCGCAGACGGCGGGGCCGGTGCGGGCCACGATGCGGGCGGGTTCGGCGCCGAGTTCCGTCATCGCCTCGACCGCCGCGGGGACGACTCCGGCGACCATGCCGGGGCGTCCGGCATGGGCGGCGGCGGCGATTCCCGCGACCGGGTCGGCGAGCAGGACCGGGGTGCAGTCCGCGGTGAGCACCGCGAGAGCGAGTCCGCGCCGTGCGGTGACGATCGCGTCGACGGACGGGATGTCGGCCGCCGGACCCCAGGGTCCGTCGACCACCGCGACGTCCGGGCCGTGCACCTGGTTCATCCAGACCACGTGCGCCGGGTCGAGGCCGAGCGACTGCGCCGCACTCCTGCGGTTGGCGTGGACGGCGGCCGGGTCGTCACCGACCGCGCCGCCGAGGTTGAGCTCCTCGTACGGAGCGGCGCTCACCCCGCCCCACCGGTCGGTGAAGGCGAAGTGGGCGCCGCTCGCGTGGTCGCGCTGTCCTATCACTTCAGGAGGTCACTTCTGCAGGTCACTTGTGCCGGTCACTTCAGGAAGTCCGGCACGTCCAGCTCTTCGGCCTGGCTGTCCTGGTAGGGACGGGCCGGCGGAACCTGCGGCGTGACGACCGGGGCGGACGGCATCTCGTTCGCCGGAGCGGCCTCGACGGGCTCCGGAGCCTGCGGCTCGTCGCGCGGGGTGACGCTGCCGAGGCTGCCGAACGACGGGCGGGCCTCGGTGGCTCGCGGCGCCGGCTCCTCGCGCTTGGCGGACGCGCCGCCAAGGACGGTGTCCCGCTTGGACGGTGGCTGACCGCCGTCGAACCCGGCCGCGATGACCGTGACCCGCACCTCGTCACCCAGGGCGTCGTCGATGACGGCGCCGAAGATGATGTTGGCCTCGGGGTGCGCGGCCTCACTGACCAGCTGCGCCGCCTCGTTGATCTCGAAGAGACCGAGGTCGGAACCGCCGGAGATGGAGAGCAGCACGCCGCGGGCGCCGTCGATGGACGCCTCGAGGAGCGGCGAGGAGATCGCCATCTCGGCGGCGGCCACCGCGCGGTCGTCGCCGCGGGCCGAGCCGATGCCCATGAGCGCCGAACCGGCCTCGGACATGACCGACTTGACGTCGGCGAAGTCGAGGTTGATCAGGCCGGGAGTGGTGATCAGGTCCGTGATGCCCTGGACACCGGAAAGCAGGACCTGGTCGGCCGACTTGAAGGCGTCGAGGACGGAGACCTGCCGGTCCGAGATGGACAGGAGACGGTCGTTGGGGATGACGATGAGGGTGTCGACCTCTTCGCGGAGCTCGGCGATGCCGTCCTCCGCCTGGTTCGCGCGACGCCGGCCCTCGAAGGTGAACGGCCGGGTGACCACACCGATCGTCAGGGCTCCCAGCGAGCGTGCGATGTTGGCGACGACAGGTGCGCCGCCGGTGCCGGTGCCACCGCCTTCGCCGGCGGTGACGAAGACCATGTCGGCCCCCTTGAGGACCTCCTCGATCTCCTCGCGGTGATCCTCGGCCGCCTTGCGTCCGACGGCCGGATTGGCTCCGGCGCCGAGTCCGCGGGTGAGTTCACGGCCGACGTCGAGCTTGACGTCCGCGTCGCTCATCAACAGGGCTTGCGCGTCGGTGTTGATGGCGATGAACTCGACGCCCTTGAGACCGACCTCGATCATCCGGTTGATGGCATTGACACCACCGCCGCCGACACCGATGACTTTGATGACTGCGAGGTAGTTCTGCGGTGCTGCCACGTCGAAGGCCTCTCGCCTCGAGTTACGTGTCGCCGCCTCGCATTGATACGTTGCGACGACTGATGCCGAATTGGGGCGGCCCGGACTACTTGTCTGCCGACCCGAACCCTAACGCTGAAGTTTAGGGTTACCAGTGTGTCTGTTCCCTGGACTCTTCCGAACAGGACACTAAGTCGACAAGTGGCGCACGTTCAACGAACACGCCGAACCTCCCGTTTTTCTTTTCACCCTATGTGATCAGCCGTAGCAGTGCCCAACCAGGGTGCTGGCCTGCACTGATGCGCGTCAACTCCCTGATGACGCAGGGGCGGTGGGGACACTTACGTCGAAGTGCCGGGCCTTCGGGGCGGCTTTCATGAGGGCGGTGAGGGTGGTCGCCTTCGTGTCGCCCTTCTCACCACTTCCCCAGGCGACGGTGCGGCCACCGCTCAGCTTCAGGGACACGTCGTCGTACGAACGGACCCTGAGCGCGCGGGTGTCACGGGCCACGGCCGGGGGCAGATCGCCCGCGACGCGGACCGCCTCGCGCACCAGACGGTCGGGGCCGAAACGCCGGAGGCTCGCGGCGGCGGCGGACTGATCCGGCGTCAATTCCAGTCGGGGAACGCCCCTGGGGGCCTTCCGAACGGTGGCGAACCGGACACCCTTGGCGTCAATTTCGACGAACTTGCCCGCGCTGGAGTCACCTTCGCGATTTTCGCCGTTTTTACCGTTTGCGTCGTTTTCGGCAATCAGGACCGGCTTGCGCTCGGTCACTTTCAATCCGATTCCGTGCGGCCAGGAACGCGTGACTTCAACCGAGTCGATCCGGGGCAATTCCCGCCGAAGTCGGTCCTCAATGGCGCCCGTGTCGACGGAAATCAGCGGGGCGTCGACCGGAACGGCGGCAGCCGCGCGTACTTGAGCGGGCGTCAGAACCACGGTGCCCGAGGTCGTGACGCGCTCCACCCTCAGCCACTGGGATCCGTACAGCAGCCAGAGCGTGCCGCCGCCGAGAAGGAGCGCGACTCCCGTCACGATCAGGACGCGCGGGCGTGGCAGGCGCAGGCGGCGGCCCCGAGGGGGCCGGGGCGGGCCGGACTTCGGCTTGTGCCGCTCGCCGCGGTCTGCGGTCGTCGGTCCGGCCACGCGCACTCCCATTCCTGGCTCGGTTCACCTCCGGGGCGCCCCGGCCGGTGCCGGAGCCCGACCGTGCTCAGCCCTTCGGGCCTCCGCGCGCTCGACCTCTCGGCACCGGCGTGCCCCTTCGGCCCACTCGCCGGTGTGTTATTGGCGGTGCCGCGACGCGATCGCCTCGTACACCATGCCGACGAGCAGTTCGTCGGCGTCCCGGCGGCCGAACTCGGAGGCGGCGCGGGACATCTCGTACAGCCGGTGCGGGTCGCCGAGCACGGGCAGGACGTTGCCCATGATCCACTCGGGCGTCAGTTCCACGTCGTCGACCAGCAGTCCGCCGCCGGCCTTCACCACCGGCTGGGCGTTGAGCCGCTGTTCGCCGTTGCCGATGGGCAGCGGGACGTAGGCGGCGGGGAGCCCGACGGCGGAGAGTTCGGCGACGGTCATCGCGCCCGCGCGGCAGAGCATCATGTCGGCCGCGGCGTACGCGAGGTCCATCCGGTCCACGTACGGTACCGGGATGTACGGGGGCATCCCCGGCATCTGCTGTACGTGCGGCAGTTCGTTCTTCGGGCCGACGACGTGCAGGATCTGGATGCCGGACTGCTGGAGCAGCGGTGCGACCCGCTGGACGACCTCGTTGAGGCGGCGGGCGCCCTGGGAGCCGCCGGAGACGAGCAGTGTCGGCAGGTTCGGGTCGAGACCGAAGGCGGCGCGCGCCTCGGGCCGCACGCGCGCCCGGTCGAGCGTGGCGATGGTGCGGCGCAGCGGGATGCCCACGTAGCGGGCGCCGCGCAGCTTGCTGTCGGGCGTCGAGACCGCGACGCCCGCGGCGTAGCGCGAACCGATCTTGTTGGCGAGGCCGGGACGGGCGTTGGCCTCGTGCACGATGATCGGCACACCGAGGCGCTTGGCCGCGAGGTAGCCGGGCAGGGCGACATAGCCGCCGAAGCCGACGACGCAGTCCGCCTTGGTGCGCTCCATGATCTGCTCGGCCGCCTTGATGGTGCCGCGCAGCCGGCCCGGGACGGTGATCAGTTCAGGGGTTGGCTTGCGCGGCAGCGGTACGGCGGGGATCAGCGCGAGTTCGTATCCGCGCTCGGGTACGAGCCGCGTCTCGAGCCCCTTCTCCGTACCGAGGGCCGTGATGCCCACGGTCGGGTCCTGCCTGCGCAGGGCGTCCGCGAGGGCGAGCGCGGGCTCGATGTGGCCGGCGGTCCCCCCGCCGGCGAGTACGACATGCACCGAAATTCACCGCTCTCCGGACGTACGCGCCGTGGCGCGCCGTCGCATCGTGTTCCATCTCATCCGAGGCTGCCGCATGGCCAGGGCCGCCCGCGCCGCGGGTTCGTCCCGCGCGAAGGCGATCAGAAGTCCTACGGCGAACATGGTCGGCAGCAGCGCTGACCCCCCGTACGAGAACAGCGGGAGCGGGACACCGGCGATCGGCAGGAGACCGAGCACCGCACCGAGGTTGACCACGGCCTGGGCCGTGATCCAGGTGGTCACGCCACCCGCGGCGTACCTCACGAAGGGGTCCTCCGTGCGTCCGGCCACGCGGATACCCGCATAGCCTAGAGCCGCGTACAGGGCGAGCACCGACAGCGTCCCCGCAAGGCCCAGTTCCTCACCGGTGATGGCGAAGATGAAGTCGGTGTGCGCTTCGGGGAGTTGGCCCCATTTTTCCACACTCGCACCGAGCCCGGATCCGAAGAATCCGCCCGAAGCGAGCGCGTAGATGCCGTGCAGTCCCTGCCAGCAGATGTCGTCGGGTCCCGCGTCGGTGGAGCCGAGGCAGGACAGGCGTGCCATGCGGTTCGGGCTGGTCTTGATGAGGAGGACGCCGATCGCGGCCGCGACGGAGAGCACGCCGGCGAACAGGCGGGTGGGCGCCCCGGCCAGCCAGAGAAGTCCGAAGAGGATGGCGGTGAGCAGGATCGCCGTGCCCATGTCGCCGCCGAGCATGATCAGTCCGAGCAGCAGGAAGGCCACCGGGACGAGCGGCACCAGCATGTGTTTCCACTGGGTGAGCAGCCGTTTGTCGTGCTTGCGCGCCATCAGGTCCGCGCCCCACAGGACGAGGGCCAGCTTCCCGAACTCGCTGGGCTGGAGCATGAAGGGGCCGCCCAGCGAGATCCAGTTCTGGTTGCCCCCGATGGAGACTCCTATCCCCGGCACCTGCACGAGGACCATCAGGAAGACGCTGACGGCGAGCAGCGGGTAGGCCAGCGCCCGGTGCAGCTTCACCGGCATCCGCATGGCGGCGAACAGGAGGGCCCCGCCGATCGCCGCCGCGAGGAACTGCTTGCGGAAGTAGTACGAGCTGGGCAGCCCGTTCTGCAGGGCCGTGATCATCGAGGCCGAGTAGACCATCACGAGGCCGAGCACGGTGATCAGGAGGCTGGAGCCGAGGATCAGGTAGTACGCGGTGAGAGGGCGGTCCCAGGCGCGGCGGGCCTGGTTGTAGAGGCGCCGTACGGGGCTGACGCGGGCCGGCCGGGCCGGTTTCCTGGGGGGACGCGCCGCCGGGGGCCGCCGGGCCGCCCGCGCGCTGCTGCCGGGCATCAGCGCACCCGACCGTTGTACGACGATGACGCTGCCACGATCCCCTCCCGAGGGTGCCCGGCGTCACCGGGCACCCGAAGGCCCCGTCAGACGCTCGTGGAGCCGAGTTCGCGGACCGCTTCCGCGAACGCGTCGCCACGCTTGTTGTAGTTGGTGAACATGTCCATCGACGCACAGGCCGGGGCCATCAGCACGGTGTCCCCCGGCCGGGCGAGCCGCGCGGCCTCCTGGACCGCCTGCGACATCGCCCCAGTGTCAGTCCGGTCGAGGTCGACCACCGGGACTTCAGGGGCGTGTCGCGCGAGGGCTTCCCGGATCAGCGCGCGGTCCTGGCCGATCAGGACGACCCCGCGAAGCCGCTTCGCCGACCGGACGACGAGCTCGTCGAAGGCCGCGCCCTTGGCGAGGCCGCCCGCGATCCACACGATCGACTCGTAGGCGGCCAAGGAGGCTTCCGCGGCGTGGGTGTTGGTCGCCTTGGAGTCGTCGATGTACGCGACCGAGCCGACGTCGGCGACGTGCGCGATGCGGTGCGCGTCGGGCGTGAAGGCGCGCAGTCCGTCGCGGACGGCGGCGGCCTCGACGCCGAAGGCGCGCGCGAGGGCGGCGGCCGCGAGGGCGTTGGCGATGTTGTGCGGGGCGGGCGGGTCGACGTCCGCGACCTCGGCCAGCTCCTGGGCGTTCTTGTGACGCTGGTCGACGAAGGCCCGGTCGACCAGGATGCCGTCCACGACGCCGAGTTGGGACGGGCCGGGCGTACCGAGGGTGAAGCCGATCGCGCGGCAGCCCTCCTCGACATCGGCCTCGCGGACCAGGTCCTCGGTGGCCTTGTCGGCGACGTTGTAGACGCAGGCAACCTGATTGCCCTCGTAGATACGGCCCTTGTCGGCGGCGTACGCCTCCATGGAGCCGTGCCAGTCGAGGTGGTCGGGCGCGAGGTTGAGGACCGCCCCGGAGTGGACGCGCAGCGAGGGCGCCCAGTGCAGCTGGTACGAGGAGAGCTCGACGGCGAACACGTCGTACGCGTCGTCGCCTTCGAGGACGACGTCGATGATCGGCGTACCGATGTTGCCGACGGCCGCCGTGCGCAGGCCCGCCGCCTCCAGGATCGACGCGAGCATCTGCGTGGTGGTGGTCTTGCCGTTGGTGCCCGTGACGGCGAGCCAGGGGGCGGCGCCGGGGCCGCGCAGGCGCCAGGCGATCTCCACGTCCCCGACGACGTCCACGCCGGCCTCGGCCGCCGCCGCGAAGAGCGGGGACGAGGGCTTCCAGCCCGGTGACGTGACGACGAGGTCGGTGCCCTCGGGGAGCGTCTCGGCGTCCCCGAGGCGCGCCGCGACGCCGAGCTGCGCGAGCTCGGCCGCCTTGGTGCGGTGCGCCTCGCTGTCACCGCCGTCCACGACGGTGACCGAGGCGCCGAGGCCGGCCAGGGCGCGGGCGGCGCTGATGCCGCTCACGCCGAGACCGGCGACGGTGACCCGCTTGTTCTGCCAGTCGGACCCAGTGGTCACTTGTCGGCTGCCCATCCCGCGTAGAAGAGGCCGAGTCCGACGATCACGCACATGCCCTGGATGATCCAGAAGCGGACCACCACAAGGACTTCGGACCAGCCCTTGAGTTCGAAGTGGTGTTGCAGTGGCGCCATGCGGAAGACGCGCTTGCCGGTGAGGCGGAAGGAGCCGACCTGGATGACCACGGACATGGTGATCAGGACGAACAGGCCGCCGAGCAGGGCGAGCAGGAACTCCGTACGGGAGCAGATGGCGAGACCCGCGAGGGCGCCGCCGAGCGCGAGGGAACCGGTGTCACCCATGAAGATCTTCGCGGGCGAGGTGTTCCACCACAGGAAGCCGAAGCAGGCGCCCATCAGTGCCGATGCGACGACCGCCAGGTCGAGTGGGTCTCTGACCTCGAAACAGGCGGCGGGGTTGGTGAGGGTCTGCGCGTTGGCGCAGGACTCCTGGAACTGCCAGACACCGATGAAGGTGTACGCGCCGAAGACCATCACGGAGGCGCCGGTGGCGAGGCCGTCGAGGCCGTCCGTCAGGTTCACGCCGTTCGACATCGCGAGGATCATGAACAGCGCCCAGACCACGAACAGGACCGGGCCGATCGTCCAGCCGAAGTCCTGCACGAACGAGAGCTTCGTGGAGGCCGGGGTGTTACCGCGGTTGTCGGCGAACTGGAGCGAGAGCACCGCGAAGGCGATGCCGACGGTCAGCTGTCCGGCCATCTTCGCCTTGGCCCGCAGGCCGAGCGAACGGCGCTTGACGATCTTGATGTAGTCGTCGAGGAAGCCGACCAGACCCATGCCGCCCATCAGGCCGAGCACCAGCAGACCCGACAGGGTCGGCGCGGCGCCGGTGATGACCTTGCTCATGAAGTACGCGATGAACGTCGCCAGGATGAAGGCGATACCACCCATCGTCGGCGTACCGCGCTTGGCGTGGTGCTCGCGCGGGCCGTCGTCACGGATGTACTGGCCATAACCCTTGCGCGCAAGGAGCTTGATCAGCAGGGGCGTCCCGATCAGGGTCAGGAAGAGCCCGATCACACCCGCGAAGAGGATCTGCTTCATCATCGGGCAGCAACCTCGCCCACGTTGTCGCCGTCGACGGCGAGCAGCGCCTGCGCGACACTCTCCAGGCCCACCGACCTGGAGGCCTTCACGAGCACGACGTCACCCGGGCGCAGCTCGCTGCGCAACAGGTCGACAGCCGCCTGTGCGTCGGACACGTGCACCGACTCCTCACCCCACGAACCCTCGTTATAGGCGCCCAGTTGCAGCCAGGACGCTTCCCTGCCCCCGACTGCCACGAGCTTGCTGACGTTGAGTCGGACGGCAAGCCGTCCGACCGCGTCGTGCTCGGCCAGCGCCTCGTCCCCGAGCTCGGCCATCTGACCGAGCACCGCCCACGTACGCCCCCCCTTTGCCCGCCGGGTCTTGCCCATCGCTGCGAGCGCTCGCAGAGCGGCTCGCATGGACTCGGGGTTCGCGTTGTAGGCGTCGTTGACGACCGTCACGCCGTCCGGGCGCTCGGTGACCTCCATACGCCAGCGCGACAGTGTGCCCGCCTCGGAGAGCGCGAGGGCGATCTCGTCCACGGACATTCCAAGGTCATGGGCGACGGCGGCCGCGGCGAGCGCGTTCGACACGTGGTGCTCACCGTACAGGCGCATGGTCACGTCACTGCACCCGGAGGGTGTGCGAAGGCTGAAGGAAGGCTGTCCGTTCTCCGTGAGACGGACATTCTCGGCGCGTACGTCGGCGTCGGCGGCCTCTCCGAAGAACAGCACCTTCGCCTTCGTGCGGGAGGCCATCGCGCGGACCAGGGGATCGTCCGCGTTGAGGATCGCGGTGCCGCCCTCGCTCGCCGACGGCAGGCTCTCGACCAGTTCGCCCTTGGCCTCGGCGATCTGCTCGCGCCCGCCGAACTCACCGATGTGGGCGGTGCCGACGTTGAGGACGACGCCGATCCTCGGCGGGGTCAGGCCGGTGAGGTACCGGATGTGGCCCTTGCCGCGCGCGCCCATCTCCAGGACGAGATAGCGGGTTTCGTCGGTGGCGCTCAGCGCGGTCAGGGGCAGGCCGATCTCGTTGTTGAACGAGCCCGGCGTGAAGACCGTGGGCGCCTTGCGGCGCAGGACCTGGGCGATCAGGTCCTTGGTGCTGGTCTTGCCGGCGGAACCGGTGAGCGCGACGAGGGTGGCGCCGAGCCGTTCGACGACGGCGCGCGCCAAGGCGCCGAGGGCGGCCTGCACGTCGTCGACAACGATGGCGGGCACCCCGACCGGGCGCGAGGCGAGCACCGCGACCGCGCCGGCGTCCACCACGGCGGCCGCGTAGTCGTGGCCGTCGACGCGCTCGCCGGCGAAGGCCGCGAACAGGCTGCCGTCCGTGACCTTCCGGGAGTCGATGACGACCGGTCCGGTCACCTGGACCGACGGATCCGGTATGTCGTGGGTCTGCCCGCCGACGACTGTGGCGATCTCGGCGAGGGAGAGGGCGATCACAACTTCATCCCTGGGTTTGCTGGATAGCTTCGCGAAGCACCAGGCGGTCGTCGAAGGGACGCACCACCCCGGCGATGTCCTGGCCCTGCTCGTGGCCCTTGCCCGCGACCAGGACGGTGTCGCCCGGCTGTGCGCGGGCGACCACGGCGGCGATGGCCGCCGCCCTGTCCTCGAAGACCTGGACCTCGCCGCGCTCGTGGGCCGGCACCTCGGCGGCGCCGGCGAGCATGGTGGCGAGGATCGCGAGGGGGTCCTCGGAGCGGGGGTTGTCCGATGTCAGTACGGCGGTGTCGGCGAGCCGGGCGGCGGCGGCACCCATCGGCATCCGCTTGGTGGTGTCACGGTCGCCGCCGCAGCCGAGCACGATGTGCAGCTTGTTCTCGGTGACCTTGCGCAGCGCGCGGAGCACGGACTCGACGGCGTCGGTCTTGTGCGCGTAGTCGACGACCGCGAGGTAGGGCTGGCCGGCGTCGACGCGCTCCAGGCGGCCGGGGACGCCCGGTACTGCGGCGACGCCGTCCGCGGCCTGCTGCGGGTCGATGCCCGCGACGGCGAGCGCGACGATCGCGGCGAGCGCGTTGGCCACGTTGAACGGCCCGGCCAGCGGGGACTTGGCGGTGATCCGCTCGCCCTTGGGGCCGACGGCCACGAAGGCGGAGTCGAACGGGCCGACCTCGACGTCCTCGGCGCGCCAGTCGGCGTCCGGGTGGCCGTCGGCGGAGAACGTCACGACAGGCACTTCGGACTCGCCGACCAGGCGGCGGCCGTACTCGTCGTCGTAGTTCACGACGCCCTGTTTGCTGCGTGCACGCGTGAACAGCTGCGCCTTGGCCCGGAAGTAGTCCTCCATGTCGGAGTGGAACTCCATGTGTTCCGGGCTGAGGTTGTTGAAGACCGCCACGTCGAAGACGCAGCCGTCGACCCGGCCGAGCACGAGGGCGTGGCTGGAGACCTCCATGGCCACCGCGTCCACGCCGCGCTCGCGCATCACCGCGAACAGCGCCTGGAGGTCGGTGGCTTCGGGGGTGGTGCGCTCCGACTTGATGCGCTCGTCGCCGATGCGCATCTCGACCGTGCCGATGAGGCCGGTGCTGCGCATCGTGCGCAGGCCCCCCTCGATGAGGTAGGCCGTCGTGGTCTTGCCGGAGGTACCGGTGATGCCGATCTGGAGCAGATCGCGGCCGGGGTGGCCGTAGATCGTCGCCGCCAGCTCTCCCATCCGGCCGCGCGGGTTCTCCACGACGAGGGCCGGCAGACCGGCCGCCGCGACGCGTTCGGCGCCCGACGGGTCGGTGAGGGCGGCGACGGCGCCGAGACTCGCGGCCTGGGCGGCGAAGTCGGCGCCGTGGAAGCGGGCGCCGGGCAGGGCCGCGTAGATGTCGCCGGGGCGTACGGCGCGCGAGTCGTGCGTGATGCCGGTGCTCTCCGTCGACGCCGTGGGCTCTTCGGGCGCGGGTACTCCCAGCTGATCCGCAAGGTCGGCAAGTCGCGTCGCGGTGACCTGCACCGGTCGCGGCGGTCCCGGAAATGTCACGGGATCGCCCTTCTGGGAGGTTTGGGACTGATCAGGGTGTGGCACGGCGGTGAGCGTACCGGGCCCACCCCCCATGGAGCGAAGCGAGGGGCGTGGCGCGGGCTGGTTCCCGGGGTCCGGGGTGATCGTTGTCACGGGCTGTACCTGGTCACTCTCGGGGCTCGGATCAGGGGTTGAAACTGACGGGCAGCCGGGCGGGCTCGGCGCCGGTGGGCGGGACCTGGAGCGTCTTGAGGGCGAACTCCATGACCTGCTTGTAGATGGGGCCGCAGATCTGACCGCCGAAGTAGCTGCCCTTGGTGGCGTTCTGGATCGCGCAGTAGACGGTGACGCGCGGCTTGTCGGCGGGGGCGAAACCGGCGAACGACGACGTGTACCCCTTGTACCTGCCGGTGGCCGGATCCACTCGGTTGGCTGTGCCGGTCTTGCCGGCGACTCGGTAGCCGGGGATGCGTGCCTTGGCGCCGGTGCCCTCCTCGTCGTCCACGACGGACTCGAGCATCTGCGCGAGCGTCTTGGCCGTCTTCGCGCTGACGACCCGGTTCTCCTTGGGCCTGGGGGCCGGGGTGAACCTGCCGTCGGGTCCCTTGGTGCCGCGTACGAGGCTGGGCTCCACGCGTACGCCGCCGTTGGCGATGGTCGAGTAGACGGAGGCCGCCTGCATCGCGTTGATGGAGAAGCCCTGGCCGAAAGGGATCGTGTACTGCTGCGAGGTCGACCACTTGCCGGCGGGGGCCAGGATGCCCGAGGTCTCGCCCGGGAAGTCGAGCCCGGTGGGGCGGCCGATGCCGAACTCGCGCAGGTACGACGAGAGCACCTGGTTGGCCTGGGGCTGGGTCTTGCCGAGCTGGCCCGACGCCAGGATGGTGCCGATGTTGCTGGACTTGGCGAGCACGCCGTTCAGCGTGAGGTGCCAGGTGGCGTGGTCGATGTCGTCCTGGAACAGCCGGTCGCCGCGGTGCAGCCGGTTGGGCACCGTGACGTGCGTGTCCGGCGTGGCCGCGTTCTCCTCGAGCACGGCGGCCATCGTCATGACCTTCGCGGTGGAGCCGGGCTCGTACGCGTCCTGGAGCGCGGCGTTGCCCATGGAGGTGGAGTTGGCCTGCGAGAGGTCGTTGGGGTCGAAGCCGGGGGCGTTGGCCATCGCCAGGACCTCGCCGGTCCTGGTGTCCTGCACCATCACGTAACCGCGGTCCGCCCCGGACTTCTTCACCTGGTCGGTGATGGCCTTCTGGGCGGCCCACTGGATGTCACGGTCGATGGTCAGCTCGACCTGCGAACCGGGCACGGCGGGCTGCTCGTTGCTGCCGGCCGTGGGCACCTGACGGCCGCCGGACTGGGCGTACTTGATCTTGCCGGGCTTGCCCGACAGATCCTTGTTCAGCTGCTGCTCGATACCGCCGCCGCCCTTGCCGTCGGCGTTGACCCAGCCCAGTATCCCGGCGGCCAGATCGCCGTTCGGGTACACGCGCTTGCTGCTGGGGTCGGCGAAGACTCCGGCGATGACGCTCGCCGACTTCTCCTGGTCCGCCTTCTCGGCGAGCGTGCTCTTGAGGTCCTTGATCTGCTTCCAGACCTGGGGGGTCTGACGGCGGGCCAGCAGGACGTAGCGCGTCCTGGGGGTCCGCAGCTTCTTCGCGACCGTGTCGGCGTCCATGCCGAGGATCGGCGCGAGGAGCGCCGCGGCCTGCTCGGGCGCGTCCTGGGGCACCACCGGGGCCGTGGAGTTCTTGGCGGCCGCGGTGTCCGCCGACTGGAACATCGTGGGGTCGGCCGTGATGTCGTACGCGTCCACGCTGGTGGCGAGCGCGACGCCGCTGCGGTCCGTGATCCCGCCGCGCTCGGCCGCGAGGACGTGCTCGACGTACCGGTGCTGTTCGGCCTTGGCCGCATAGGCGCTGGCGTCGACGGCCTGTACCTGGAGGAGGCGTACGACGAAGGCGATGAGGACGAGGGTGAGGCCGAGGCTGACCATGCGCAGCCGGGGGCGGGGGCTGCCGAGGCGCAGGACGGCGGGCGCCTTGACGGGGGCGGGGCGCGGGCGCCGAGCGCCGGGGCTCGGGCGCCGGGGGGCGCCGGGGCGGCCGTTCCGCGCGGGTCTCGCGGGGGCTGGGACCCGGCGTCGCGGGGGCTCCCTGTCGGTCATTCCGTCACCTGCCGGAGGTCGAGGGCGCGGGTTTCACCTGCGAGGACGTGGGGTTCGGGGTGGCCTTGGGGGTCACCGACGGGGTCGGCGAGGGGCTCGGAGTCGTGCCCACGACCTCGGGCGGGCGCGGCGCGGGCCGCCACAGCGCGGAGGGGGCCGCCGCGCCCGGGACACCGCGGACGGTGCCGTCGGGGTTGAGGAAGGCCGGGTCGCCGCCGGGGACCATGCCCAGCTCACGGGCGCGGCGCTGCAGGGAGTCGGGGGCCGCGTAGGCGTCGACGTCGCGCTGGAGCGCCTGCTCGTCCTCGGTGAGGTCGGTCGTCTGCTTCTTGAGGTCGTTCACCCTGAACGACCCTTCGTTGAGCGCCGAGTTCAGCATCAGGAGCGTGATCAGCCCGCCACCGAGCAGGAGCACGACGAGGAGCACGAACGGTGTACGGGCGGCCTGGCTGCCGCCCGCGGGCCCCGAGGGCAGCAGCCGCGCGAGTCGCGCCGCCCTCCCCCGCAGTTCGCCCCTGGGACTCATCGACCCCTCCTCGCCCGCCCGGAACTCACCCGGCGACCTCCTCGCGGATGCGCTGCGCACCCCGCAGCCGCGCCGGGGCCGCCCGGCGGTTCTCGGCGACCTCTTCCTCCGTGGGGAGCTCCGCGCCGCGCGTGAGCAGCTTGAGCCGCGGCTGGTAGCGCTCGGGGACGACCGGGAGCCCGGGCGGCGCGGTGTTCGCGGCGCCGGCGGCGAAGACCTGCTTCACGAGCCGGTCCTCGAGCGAGTGGTACGAAAGGACGGCGATACGTCCGCCGACGGCGAGCGCCTGCACGGCGGCCGGGATCGCCCGCTCCAGGACGCTGAGCTCGCCGTTCACCTCGATGCGCAGGGCCTGGAAGGTGCGCTTGGCGGGGTTGCCGCCGGTGCGCTTGGCGGCCTGCGGCAGCGCGTCGCGGATCAGCTCCACGAGCCGGGCGCTGTTGCTGAACGGCTCCTTGTCGCGCTCGCGCACGACCGCCGAGACGATCCGCTTGGCCTGCTTCTCCTCGCCGTACGCCCGCAGAATCCGGACCAGCTCGCCCGGGGGGTACGTGTTGAGGACCTCGGCGGCGCTCATCCCGGTCGTCTGGTCCATGCGCATGTCGAGCGGCGCGTCCTGCGCGTAGGCGAAGCCGCGGTCGGCCTCGTCGAGCTGCATGGAGGAGACGCCCAGGTCGAAGAGGACGCCCTGCACGCGCGGGATGCCGAGCCGGTCGAGGACCTCGGGCAGCTCGTCGTAGACGGCGTGTACGAGGGTGGCGCGGTCGCCGAACGGGGCGAGGCGCTCGCCGGAGAGGCGCAGGGCCTCCTTGTCGCGGTCGAGACCGACGAGGCGGCAGGAGGGGAAGGTGGAGAGGAGGGCCTCGCTGTGTCCGCCGAGGCCGAGCGTGCAGTCGACGACGACCGCGCCCGGCTCGGCGAGGGCCGGGGCCAACAGGTCCAGGCAGCGCTGGAGCATCACCGGGACATGTCGGGTCTGGCTCAAGGGGCCCTCTCAGTTCCGGCGCGGCGCCACGCACCGCAGGGATGCCCGTCGCGCACGTGGGAAGAGTCCGGTGAAGTGCCGGGATCTTCGGTGTTTCCTGGGGTTTCCGCGTCACTTTAGTCCACGGTGTCGCCCGGTCAATCAACCGGCCTGCGCGCCGCGCGCCGCCTCCTCGCGATGCCGCGGAGGAAGCGAAATCACCCGTACGGGCGAGCCGGTACCGCCCCTGTGGGTTACCTCACAACAAGCCGCGATGGCGTTCTTTGTCCCCTCTCACAGCGGGCTCGTCCCAACAGTGACCATTACCGTCATAGCTATGACGACTTCCGCATCGCTCCCCGCCGAGTCCGAAAGCGCCATACCCGTCGACGGCACCGTGACGGACCGCCTCGTCGAGGCGAACCAGCGCTACGCAGCGGCCTTCACCGACCCCGGCATGGACGCCCGGCCCGTCCTGAAGGTGGCCGTGGTGGCCTGCATGGACGCCCGGCTCGACCTGCACGCCGCCCTGGGCCTCGAACTGGGCGACTGCCACACCATCCGCAACGCGGGCGGCGTCGTCACCGACGACGTCATCCGCTCGCTCACCATCAGCCAGCGGGCGCTCGGCACCCGCAGCGTGGTCCTGATCCACCACACCGGCTGCGGTCTGGAGAGCCTCACCGAGGAGTTCCGCCACGATCTGGAGATGGAGGTCGGCCAGCGCCCGGCCTGGGCCGTCGAGGCGTTCCGCGACGTCGACCAGGACGTGCGCCAGTCGATGCAGCGCGTGCGGACCTCCCCGTTCCTGGTGGACACCGAGAATGTGCGCGGATTCGTCTTCGATGTGACGACCGGCCTCCTCCGGGAGATCGATCCCGCGTAACAAAAGGCCGTAAGACCCGACATATCGCTGGCAGTTGTCCACAGGCGGATGACACGAACCGGTAACGGCAACAAGAATGCGGAATGGCACCGCGTGCGAGGAGATGGAACTCGTCGCGCGTGGTGTCCGTGTTTCGGGGTGGGCCGGTCCGCAGCCAAGGGCGTCGGCCCGGAAAGTACGGGGCCGAGGAGGGCCGGGTGACGACCTATGACGATCGAGCGAGCCTTACTGATCTGACCGCCACTGTGGAGCGGGTCCGCAGGTCGGTGGAGGGTGTGATCGAGGGCAAGCCGGAGGTCGTACGGCTCTCGCTGACGGTGCTCCTGGCCGAGGGGCACCTGCTCATCGAGGATGTACCGGGCGTCGGCAAGACGATGCTGGCGAAGGCACTCGCCAAGTCCATCGACTGCTCGGTGCGTCGTATTCAGTTCACGCCCGACCTGCTGCCGTCTGACATCACCGGTGTGTCCATCTGGGACCAGCAGCGCCGCGACTTCGAGTTCAAGCCCGGCGCGATCTTCGCGCAGATCGTGATCGGTGACGAGATCAACCGCGCGTCCCCGAAGACGCAGTCCGCGCTCCTGGAGTCCATGGAGGAGCGCCAGGTCACCATCGACGGGCAGACGTACGAGCTGCCCAGCCCCTTCATGGTGGTGGCCACGCAGAACCCGGTCGAGATGGAGGGCACCTACCCGCTGCCCGAGGCACAGCGCGACCGCTTCATGGCCCGGGTGTCGATCGGCTACCCGAGCCCGGAGGCCGAGCTGCAGATGCTCGACATCCACGGCGGCGCCTCTCCGCTGGAGGACCTCCAGCCGGTGGCGCACGCGCACGACATCGTGAAGCTCGTCGACGCCGTCCGCTCGGTCCACGTGGCCGACTCGGTGCGGCGGTACGCGGTCGACCTGGTCGCCGCCACGCGCAGCCACCCCGACCTCAGACTCGGCGCCTCGCCGCGCGCCACGCTGCACCTGCTGCGGGCGGCGAAGGCATCCGCGGCGCTGAGCGGGCGTGAGTACGCGCTGCCCGACGACGTGCAGGCGCTCGCCGTGCAGGTCCTCGCGCACCGCCTGCTGCCCACGGCGCAGGCCCAGCTGAACCGGCGCACGTCCGAGCAGGTCGTCCTGGAGATCCTCCAGCACACGGCGGTCCCGGCCGCCTCGGGCCACGGATCCCCGATATACGGCCAGCAGCCGCCCGGCGCCCGGAGGCTGTGATGTCCGACGGGGGAGGCTTCGGGGACGACGACAAGGGCGGCCTCCGGGTCGCGCTCTCGGGGCTGACCACCAGGGGACGTTCGTTCCTGGCCGCCGGGATCGCGGCGATGATCTGCGCGTACGTCCTGGGGCAGAGCGATCTGCTCCGCGTCGGGCTGCTGCTCGCCGTGCTGCCGCTGGTCTGCGCGTTCGTCCTCTACCGCACGCGCTACCGCGTGGCGAGCAGTCGCCGGCTGTCCCCCGCGCGCGTGCCCGCGGGCAGCGAGGCCCGCGTCCATCTGCGCATGGACAACGTCTCGCGCCTGCCCACGGGCCTGCTGATGCTCCAGGACCGGGTGCCGTACGTGCTCGGGCCGCGCCCCCGCTTCGTCCTGGACCGGGTGGAGGCGGGCGGCCGTCGCGAGGTGTCGTACCGCGTGCGCTCGGACCTGCGGGGCCGCTATCCGCTCGGCCCGCTCCAGCTGCGCCTGACGGACCCGTTCGGCCTGTGCGAGCTGTCCCGCTCCTTCTCCACGTACGACACCCTCACCGTCATCCCGCGTGTGGAGCCGCTGCCCGCGGTGCGGCTGTCCGGTGAGGCCAAGGGGTACGGCGACGGGCGCAACCGCTCGCTGGCCCTGGCCGGCGAGGACGACGTGATCCCGCGCGGATACCGCTACGGGGACGACCTGCGCCGCGTCCACTGGCGCTCGACCGCGCGCTACGGCGAGTTGATGGTGCGCCGTGAGGAGCAGCCGCAGCGGGCCCGCTGCACGGTGCTCCTCGACACCCGGCGTCTCGCCTTCCAGGGCGCGGGCCCCGACTCGGCCTTCGAGTGGGCCGTGTCCGGTACGGCGTCGACGCTGTTCCACATGCTCGAACGGGGCTTCTCCGTACGGCTGTTGACCGATACGGGCAATTCGGTGCCGGGCGAGGGGTCCGACGGGTTCGCGGGCGCGAGCCAGGAGTCGGCGGACGCGGCCGGGCTGATGATGGACACGCTCGCCGTCGTCGACCACTCGGACGGCTCGGGCCTCACGCGCGCGTACGACGTGCTGCGCGGAGGGAACGAGGGACTGCTGGTCGCCTTCTTCGGCGATCTCGACGAGGAGCAGACGGCGGTCGCCGCCAAGATGCGGCAGCGCAGCGGCGGCGCCGTGGCCTTCGTCCTGGACAGCGGGGCCTGGACGCGCGGTGCCCCTTCGGAGCGCAGCGAGGAGCGGCTGCGGATGCTGCGCGAGGCGGGCTGGTCCGCGCTCGCGGTCCCGCCCGGCACGTCCCTGACCGAGCTGTGGCGGGACGCCGACCGGCACCGGTCGGCCACCGGCGCGGAGAGCGGGCCGGCTGTGGCGGGGTGGGGTTCTTGATCATGCGTGATGTCACAGGGGGAAAGGCGCGGTCATGAGTGGAGGCGCTCGGCTGACGCTGTGTGCGACGGCGGCCACGTTCATGGCGGCGTGCGCCCTGCTGCCGCTGGTCGATCTGGCGACCTGGATCTTCCAGGCCGCGTTCCTGCTGGTCGTCCAGGCCGGGGTGGGGGCGCTGACCCGGCGGGTGCCTCTCGCGCGGCCGCTCACGGTGACCGTGCAGGCGCTCGTGACGCTGCTGCTGCTGACCCTGCTGTTCGCGAACGCGCAGGCGATCGGCGGGGTGCTGCCGGGGCCGGAGGCGTTCCGTCACTTCGGGGAGCTGCTCCAGGCAGGCGGTGACGACGTGGGGCGGTTCGCGATCCCCGCGCCGCTGTCCGACGGGATCCGGCTGATGCTGGTGGGCGGCGTCGTGGTGATCGGCCTCGCGGTGGACGCGCTCGCGGTGACGTTCCGCAGCGCCGCGCCCGCCGGGCTGCCGCTGCTCGCCCTGTACTCGGTCGCCGCGGGCCTCTCCCACGGCTCCACCGACTGGCTGTGGTTCCTCCTCGCCGCCGGCGGCTATCTGCTGCTGCTCCTCGCCGAGAGCCGGGACCGGCTCTCCCAGTGGGGGCGGGTCTTCGGCGGTACGGCCCGCTCACCGGGCCGCGCGGGCGGCGCGGCGCAGAGCACGGCCGACGCAGTGGCCCCGGTCCGCACGGGCCGCCGCATCGGCGCGCTCGCGCTCGGCATCGCCCTGGTGGTGCCGCTCGCGCTGCCCGCGCTCGACGGCGGCCTGCTCGGCCCGTCGGGTACGGGGGCGGGCGTGGGCTCCGGAGGCGGCGGCACCATCTCCGCCGTGAACCCCCTGGTCTCCCTCCAGAACAGCCTGAACCAACCCGAGGACCGGGAGGTGATGTCGTACCGCACGACCTCGAAGGACACCCAGGACCTCTATCTGCGGATCGTCTCCCTCGACGAGTTCGACGGGACGACCTGGCGGCCCGCCAAACGCAGCATCATCGACGTGCCCTCACCGTTCCCGAGCCCCCGCGGCCTCGGCGCGGACGTCCGCAGGACGGAGATCCGCACGAACATCGCGGCGGCCGGCTGGTACGCCCAGGACTGGCTGCCGCTCCCCTACCCGGCGACGAAGGTCGACATCTCGGGACGCTGGCGGTACGAGCCGGTGGGCCGGACCCTCGTCGGCGACCACGACCAGACCACGCGCGGCAAGAAGTACGGCGTCGAGAGCCTGATCGTGCAGCCGACGGCCGAGCAGCTGGCGAACGCTCCCGAACCGCCGAGCGAGCTGCGGCGTGAGTTCACCAAGGTGCCGTCCTCGCTGCCGGCGGTCGTCGGACAGACGGCGCTGCGCGTCACACGGGGCTCGGCGAGCCATTACGAGCAAGCCGTGAAGCTCCAGGACTACTTCGCCGTCAGCGGCGGCTTCACGTACAACACGGAGGTCCAGGCGGGCAGCGGTTCCTCGGCCATAGCCCGTTTCCTGAAGGACAAGGAGGGCTTCTGCGTCCACTTCTCCTTCTCGATGGCGGCGATGGCCAGGACGCTGGGGATTCCGGCGCGGGTGGCAGTGGGCTTCACGCCGGGCTCTCCGCAGGCGGACGGCCGGATGTCGGTCGGCCTGCGGGACGCGCACGCGTGGCCGGAGCTGTACTTCGAGGGCGTGGGCTGGACCCGCTTCGAGCCGACGCCGAACCGCGGCACGGCGCCCGACTACACGCGTGCCGACACCCCGGCGGGCAACCCGAGCAACCCGGCGGCGCCCAGCGAGGCCGCTTCCTCCGAGCCCTCGGCTGGACAGCCCTCCGCGTCGGACAACTGCCCGGCGGCCGAGCGGAAGCTGGGCGGCTGCTCGAACACGGCGCCCGCCGTGATCGGCGCGTCCGGCGACGACGGCCCGCCCTTCGGCACGATCGCGCTCGTCGCGCTCGGCGTACTGCTGGTGGTGCTCGTGCCGTTGCTCCCGTTGCTGTGGCGGCGGCGGGTCCGGGCCGTGCGGCTCGGCTCGTCCGGCCGCACGGAAGGGGACGCGACGGCGCGCACCCTCGCGGCGTGGCTGGAAGTGACCGATACGGCGTGGGACCACGGCATCGCTCCGGACGAGTCGCAGACACCACGGAAGGCGGCGGCGCGGATCGTCCGCGTCGGGCAACTCGACCAGGTGGCGGCGGACTCCGTGCACCGGGTGGCGGCCGCGGTGGAGCAGGTCCTCTACGCGCCGAGGCCGCAGCCGACGGCGGGTCTCGGAGACGATGTGCGCCGGCTTGAGCAGGATCTGTATGCCAAGGCGAGCCGCTCGGCCCGGCTGCGGGCGACGCTCGCCCCCCGCTCGACCGTTCGAGTGGCGTGGAGCTTGGCCCAGCGTCGGGCGGCGCTGGGCGCCGCCTGGACGGCCCGGAAGTCGGCACTCGCACGGCGTCCGCGGCGGCCTTCCGGCCAGGAGAGTTGAGGGCCGGCGCCGCTCACGCGCCGGCCGGCGAGCGCGCGGATGCGCCGTCCCGCGGAACACCGGCACATCGGACACGCCTGAGGGGTGACCACCCGTGAGTGGTCACCCCTCAGCTACATCTGCTCCCGTGAGGACCTCGTACGGCGGGGGCTCAGCGGCCGCCCTGTTCGTCTCGGCGCCGCTGCCAGCGCTGCTCGATCCGCTCCATCATCGACCGGCGCTGTTTGCCCTGTCGCCGCGCGGCCGGCGGCGCTCCTGGCGCTGCTCCTGCGGCCGGCTGTTCACCGGGCTTGGGCGCTTTCCGCCATCCGGTCACGGCAAGGACCGCGCAGCCCAGCATGACGAGGAACCCCACCACGCTGATCCAGATCTGCTGTGCGACCATTCCGGCCATGAGGAGCGCGATACCCACCAGGAATCCGGCGACTGCCTGGTAGACCCGACGTCGGGTGTACGTACGCAGCCCGCTTCCCTCAAGCGCTGTCGCGAACTTGGGATCTTCGGCGTACAGCGCTCGCTCCATCTGCTCGAGCATTCGCTGCTCGTGCTCCGAGAGCGGCACGGAGTCCTCCTCATCGTGCAGTCGCCGGGGCGACCGGGGGTCCCCTTCAGGATAGGCAGGGAATCGCCCCCGTGAAACCCGCCCCTCTACGCCAACTTCGCCAACCAGGACCACCACGCCGCTCCGGCTCGCTGAGGCGTTAATGCCCCGGCGGCCGTCCCGTCATGCCGGACCGTCTCCCTCGATCATACGGCGCCCGGCGCCGAAGCGGGGGGCCTGTGGCGTACTCCATCCGCCGCTGCGCCGCTGATCAGCGGCGCAGCGGCGGGGACACTCAGGCCGCTGGACCCGCGGAGGGCTCCTGCTTCTCGCCGAGGACGTGCAGCTGCGTGGCGACGGAGTGGAAAGCGGGCAACTCGGCGGCGGCCGCCTCCAGCTTGAGGAGTTCCTGCAGGGCGCTCGGTTCGGTGTCCACGAGGACGCCCGGCACGAGGTCGGCGAAGACCCGCACACCGTGCACCGCGCCCACCTCGACGCCCGCGGATCCGACGAGCTGGGTGAGCTGCTCGGCGCTGAAGCGGCGCGGCACGGGGTCGCCGTCGCCCCAGCGTCCCGCCGGGTCGGACAGGGCCTGCCTGGCCTCCTTGAAGTGCCCGGCGAGCGCCCGGGCGAGCACGGCGCCGCCGAGTCCCGCGGCGAGCAGGCTGAGGACGCCGGAGGAGCGCAGGGCGCCCACCGCGTTGCGGACGCCCTCGGCCGGGTCGTCGACGTACTCCAGGACGCCATGGCACAGGACCACGTCGTAGCCGTCGCGCTCGACGACGTCGAAGAGGCCCGAGACGTCGCCCTGCACCCCGCGCACGCGGTCGGCCACGCCGGCCTCGGCCGCGCGGCGCTCCAGCGCGAACAACGCGTTGGGGCTGGGGTCGACGACGGTGACGCGGTGGCCGAGGCCGGCCACGGGCACCGCGAAGTTACCGCTGCCGCCTCCGGTGTCGAGCACGTCGAGCGACTCGCGCCCCGTGGCCTTGACGCGACGGTCGAGGGCGTCTTTGAGAACGTCCCAGACCACGGCGGTACGGAGAGAAGCGCGGGGGCGCATCGGGTCCGACACGACAGGTGACTCCTCGGCGCGGCTCCGGCTCATGGGCTGCGGAGCGATGGGGATCCCTTCCCATCGCTCCGCGGCGATGGGTGGAGGGGTTCGGGCGCCTCCACCCTATTGCCTCGTGAGAGCTCTCCGGATCACCCCACGTCGGGTGCCTCCCTGCCTGCCGCCGGGCCCTCGTCCCGCGCCCTCGGCTGGGGCAGCAGGGGCTGGAGCACCAGCATCCGCTCGACGAGGCGCAGGAACATCGCGACGTCCCGGAGCAGGTCGTCCGCGTCGCGGATGCTCGCCGCTCCCTGGATGCCCGCTTCGGCGCGCGCCCTGCGGGTGGCGCCGGAGGCGAACAGGGCGCTCCACTCGGTCAGTTCGGGTGCGATCTCGGGGAGCACTTCCCAGGCGCTCCGTATCCGGGCACGGCGTCGAGGGGTGGATTCGGGTCGGCCGCGGGCGGCGAGCACGGCGGCCGCGGTGCGCAGGGCGGCGAGGTGGGCCGTGGCGTACCGCTCGTTGGGCGTTTCGAGGTGGGCCGCCTCGTCGAGGCCCGTGCGCGCCTGGGCGAGCAGGTCGAGTGCGGCGGGAGGGGCTGTCGCCCGGCGGAGTACGGGGTGGACGTCGGCGGCGGGTCCGGTCAGCGAGGGTGCAGGGCCTGTGGCGCGGGGCCGGCGTGCGGCTGCTGCTGAATGTCCAGCCATGACGAACCTCCTGTCGTCTGCGTGACGGCTCGGTGGCCGTATGTGCCCATCGTGGAGTACGCCACTGACAATCGGCCCTGACCTGCACTTTTGCTTCGAGCGACAGTTCGGGCTAGTTTTTGCACTGACCAGTCAGTTCAAAAGAGGGGGGCCTGGCCATGGACGGTCCGAACGCGGTCGCCGTCAGCGCCGAGGGGTTCGGGCTCAAGGGCCCGCGCGGCTGGGCGTTCCGCGGGGTGGACATCGACGCGGAGCCCGGGGCGCTCGTCGTCGTCGAAGGACCGTCCGGGTCGGGCCGCACCTGCCTGCTCCTCGCCCTCACCGGACGCATGCGGCCCACCGAAGGCAGCGCGTCCGTCGGCCCCTTCCGGCTGCCGAAGCAGCTGTCCGCCGTCCGCCGGATCAGCGCCCTCGCCCATGTGCCCGGGGTCACCGACCTCGATCCGGCGCTGACGGTGGAGGAGCATCTGCGTGAACGGGCGCTGCTGCAGCGGCGGTTCGACGGTTCCCTGCGCGCACTGCTGCGGCCCAGGGCCGAGCGGGCGGCCGCGTCACGGGCGCGGATCGACACCGCGCTGGCCGCCGCGGGCCTCGACCGGGAGGCGCTGCCGAAGGGCACCCGCACCGCCGTGCGCGACCTGGAGCGGATCGAGGCGCTCCGGCTGTCCGTGGCCCTCGCGCTGATCGGCCGGCCGCGCCTGCTCGGCGTCGACGACACCGACCTGAAGCTCTCGGACGCCGAACGGACGCAGGTCTGGGACCTGTTGAGGTCCGTCGCCGAGTCCGGCACGACGGTCGTGGCGGTGGGCAGCGAGGCGCCGAAGGACGCGGTCGTCGTATCGACGGCGCCCCGCGACGAAGCGGACGAGCAGAGCCCCGGGAATCCCGGGACCGACGAGAACGAGAATCCCGGGACCGACAAGAAGGAGACGGCGGATGCGCTCGCCGAAGCTGGCCGCGCTTGAGCTCAGGCGCTTCGGCAGGGGGAAGCTGCCGCGCGCCGCGCTCGCCGCGCTCCTGTTGCTGCCCCTGCTGTACGGCGCCCTGTACCTGTGGTCGTTCTGGGACCCGTACGGGCGTCTCGACAAGATTCCCGTCGCGCTCGTCAACGACGACAAGGGGGCGCGGGCCGCGGGGCAGAAGATCGTGGCCGGCGACGACATCACCGAGGGGCTGCGCGACAGCAAGACCTTCGAGTGGCACGAGGTGAGCGCCGCGCAGGCCCGCGAGGGCGTCGAGGACGGGACGTACTACCTGTCGCTGACGATGCCCTCGGACTTCAGCGAGCGCATCGCGTCCAGTTCCGGGGACACCCCGGAGACCGGCGCGCTTCAGGTGCGGACGAACGACGCGAACAACTACATCGTCGGGCAGATCTCGCGGACGGTGTTCTCCGAGGTGCGTTCGGCGGCGTCCACCAACGCGTCGCGCTCCTTCCTCGACCGGATCTTCATCTCGTTCTCCGACATCCACGACGCGACGAAGAAGGCCGCGAAGGGGGCCGACCAGCTCAAGGGCGGTATCGGCAAGGCGAAGAAGGGGTCCAAGGACCTGGCGGACGGTCTGAAGGACGCCAAGAAGGGCAGCGGTGAGCTGGCCGGCGGGATCAAGAAGCTGAACAAGGGCGCGGGGGATCTGGAGTCCGGGTCGAAGCAGGTCTCCGAAGGCACCCAGCTCCTCGCCGACAAGGTCAACGGCGTCGCCGGGCAGGTACGGCCGTTTCTGAAGGACAACAAGAAGGCGATCGGCGACACCGCCCGGCTCGTCGCCGACTCCGCGAAGGGCATTCGCCACAACCTCGACGTCCTGGTGAAGACGGCGCCGACGGCCGCCAAGGGCGCGCACGCGGGATCCGACGTCCTGGACGGGGTCTACAAGGCGCGCTGCGAGACGCTGCCCCTGTCCGACCCGGCCTGCCCCGACCTCAAGAAGGCCAAGGTCGCGGCGGCCGACGTGGCGAAGGTCGCCGACGACCTGAACGTCCTGATCGAGGACGACCACGGCGACCTGGACACCCTCGACGGCCATCTCGCCACGCTCCAGCGGCAGTCCGAGGCACTGGCCGAGCACGCCCCGACGCTCGACCAGGACGTCGCCACCGCCGTCTCCAAGATCAACGCGCTCAACAAGGGCGCGGGTCAGGTCGCCAAGGGCGCCAAGCAGCTGCACACCGGGCTGGGCACGGCGAAGACGGGTTCGGCGGACCTCGACACGGGCGTCGGCAAGCTGAAGACGGGCGCGAGCGATCTCAACGGCGGCATGTTCAAGCTGGCCGACGGCTCCGGAGAGCTGGCCGGCGGGCTCCACGACGGGGTGAAGCAGATCCCCGACTACGACAAGAAGGACCGCGACCAGCGCACCGGCGTCATGTCCGACCCGGTCCGGCTCGCCTCGCAGTCCCTGCACAACGCGCCCAACTACGGCACCGGGTTCGCCCCGTACTTCATCCCGCTGTCCCTGTGGGTCGGCGCGATGGTGGCCTACATGCTGATCCAGCCGCTCAACCGGCGCGCACTCGCCGCGGGCGCCTCCGCCTGGCGGATCGCGCTGGCCGGCTGGCTTCCCGTGGCCGTGCTCGGGGTGCTCCAGGTGTCTGCCCTGATGTCGGTGCTGCACTGGGCGCTGGGCCTCCAGATGGTCAGGGCGGCGGGAACGGTCGGCTTCCTGTTCCTCGTCACGGCGTGCTTCGCCGCGATCGTGCAGTGGCTGAACGCCCGCTTCGGAGCGGCGGGCCGGATCCTCGTACTGGCCGTCCTGATGCTCCAGTTGACGTCGGCGGGCGGCACCTATCCCGTACAGACCAGCCCCGGCTTCTTCAACGCGATCCACCCCTTCCTGCCGATGACCTACGTCGTCGAGGCGCTGCGGAGACTGATCTCGGGCGGCGGCCTCGGCCCCGTGTGGCAGGCGTGTGCCGTGCTCGCCGCGTTCACGGCCGGCGCGCTGGCCCTGACCGCGCTGAGCGCACGCAGCAAGCAGGTGTGGACACTCGACCGGCTGCACCCCGAGCTCAGCCTGTGAGCGGACCCACATCGCCGCCTGTGAGAATCAGGGGCATGGAAAGCAGTGCACGGCGCCAGGCCACTCGGCAGAAGCTGTACGAGGCCGCGGTCACGCTCATCGCGGAGCAGGGGTTCTCGGCCACCACGGTCGACGAGATCGCCGAGCGCGCCGGGGTCGCGAAGGGCACGGTCTACTACAACTTCGCCAGCAAGTCGGTCCTCTTCGAAGAGCTGCTCCGGCACGGCGTCGGGCTCCTCACGGCCTCGTTGCGGGAGGCGTCGGAGAAGACGGCCGCGAGCGGCGGCAGCAAGATCGACGCCCTGGACGCGATGATCCGCGCCGGTCTCGTCTTCATCGACCGCTATCCGGCCTTCACCCAGCTGTACGTGGCCGAGCTGTGGCGCACCAACCGCGCCTGGCAGTCCACTCTCGCGGTGGTCAGGCAGGAGGCCGTCGCCGTGGTGGAGGACGTGCTGCGGGGCGCGGTCGAGGGCGGTGAGCTGAGCGAGGAGATCGACATCCCGCTGACGGCGGCCGCACTGGTCGGCATGGTCCTGGTGGCCGCGCTCGACTGGCAGGCCTTCCAGCCGGAGCGCTCCCTGGACGACGTCCACGCGGCGCTGTCGCGGCTGCTCCAGGGACGCGTGACGGGCGGCCGTTGACCGCCCCCGAAACGCGAAGGGGAGACAACAGAGCGGTGACAACAGAGCGCCGGTCCGGCGTGGCCCGAATTCTCAGGCCTCACCGGACCGGCGCGTCCCCCGTTGTCCCCGTGTTCCCCCGTGGGCCCGTCGGTCGGGCGAGCCCCCGTCCCTCGCCCCCGCCGTGGCGGGAGGAGCGGCCAAGGGGGCGAAGCGCTGTTCCGCCGCCCCGTGTCGGCGGTACCGGCACCGCGCCCCCTTCCGTGCCTCCACTCTCCCGTTCCCGCAGGTCCGGCCCCATCCGCGCAGCTACTCATCTCACGTACTAGGTACGGATACTCAGGCCTGGGTGCTCAGGCCCAGGACGCGGAGTCCGCGACTGGTTACGATCACGTCCGTGTCCGTACTCCCCCTGGTCTTCACCAGCGGCTGGGCGAGCGGGATCAACGCGTACGCGGTGGTCCTGCTGCTCGGCGTCTTCGGCGCGACCGGGCTGACCGACGAAGTCCCCGAGTCGCTCCAGCGCACCGACGTGCTCATCGCCGCCGGGGTGCTGTTCCTGTGCGAGGCCGTCGCCGACAAGATCCCTTACGTGGACTCGCTCTGGGACACCGCGCACACGGTGATCAGGCCGGTGTCGGGGGCCGTCGTCGGCGCTCTGCTCGCGGGCCAGAGCGGGTCGCTCTCCGACCTCGCGGCGGGCGCGGTCGGCGGGTCGACGGCGCTGGCCAGCCATGCCGTGAAGGCCGGGACCCGGATGGCGATCAACACCTCGCCCGAGCCGTTCACCAACGTCGCGATGAGCACGGCCGAGGACCTCGGCGTCGCCGGGATCATCACGTTCGCCATGTTCCATCCCGAGGCGGCCGCGATCATCGCCGCCGTCCTCCTCTTCCTCGGTCTCTTCATGCTGTACTTCCTGATCTCGCGGATCCGGCGCTTCCTGCGGCGCCGGGCGCAGCGGCGCGAGGAGCGGCGCATCGCCCACCGGACCGGGGCGCCACCGGGCTGATCCGGCCCCCGGCCGGGCTGTCGGCGAGGGTGTCGGTGGCGGCCGATAAAGTCGCTGACATGGCACGGATTGCGGTGATCGGCGCCGGGATGGGCGCGATGGCGGCCGCTGCCCGGCTGGCCGTGGCAGGCCACCGGGTGGCGGTGTACGAGCGCTCGTCGACGTACGGCGGGGCGCTCGGCGGCTTCACGCGGGACGGCTTCTCGTTCGACACGGGCCCGGGACTGCTCCAACTGCCCGCGGTGTACCGGGACTTGTTCATCAAGACCGGCAAGCAGCCCCTGGAGGACGCGGTCGGGCTGACGCAGGTGGAGCCCGCCGTGCGGCATGTCTTCGCGGACGGCACGGCGATGGACCTGCCGAACGCGCGGCGCGGGGGCATCGCCGACGCCCTGGACGCGGCGCTCGGCGAGGGCTCGGGTGCGCGCTGGTCGGCGTTCATGAACCGGGCGCGTGAGGCCTGGGACCGCACCCGGCGCCCGCTCCTCGAAGAGCCCCTGTGGCCGAACTGGCGGATCCTCGCGGACCGCGAGCCGTATCCCGCGGTGGTCCGCCGCCGGATGCTGCGCAAGGACGTGACGGCGACGACGCTGTCCGAGGTCGCCACTCTTGAGCTGGGCGGGGATCCGCGGCTCGTGGCGCTCCTCGAGCAGTACGCGCTCGCGTCCGGCCTCGATCCGCGTACGGCGCCGGCGAGCGCGGCCGTGCTGCCGTACATGGAGCAGACCTTCGGCGCCTGGGCGGTGACCGGCGGGATGCGGGAGCTGGCGCGGGCCGTGTACGAGCGGTGCCTTCAGCGGAAGGTCGCGTTCGAGTTCGACGCGCCGGTGACGCGGATCGTGGAGAAGGACGGCCGGGCGGCGGGCGTGGAGCTGGCCGGAGGCAGGGTCGAGGAGGCCGACTTCGTGGTCGCCGGTGTGGCGCCCGGTGTCCTCGAAGCACTGCTGCCCGGGCGGGCGCTCAGGGGCGAGGACGACGTGCCGCCGCAGTCGGCGCTGCCGAGCCGGCTGACGGTGTTCCTGGCGCTGCGCGGCGGACGCCCCGGCGACGCCCCGCACCGGACGGTCGTGCACACGGCGGACCGGGACGCCGAGCTGGCCTTGCTGTTCGGCGGCGGGGGCACAGCGGTGACGGAGCGGCCGACGGTCACGGTCCTGCGTCCCGACGACGCCTCCGTGGCGCCGGACCCGGACCATGAGGCGGTCACTGTGGTGGTCACGGTGGCGCGCGGCGCGCGCGTGACGGACGCGGACGTGGAGCGGGTCGTCGACGCCGCCGGGCAGGCGGTCCCCGGGCTGCGCGACCGCCTGCTGTGGCACGAGGTCCGCACGCCGTCCGATGTCGCCGAAGCGACGGGCGCGGACGGCGGTTCGGTGCCCGCGCCGGCCCTGGCCGCGGCCTCCGGCCGGCTTCTGCACCCGTCGAACAGCACGCTCGTCCCGGGCCTGTTCGCCGTCGGAGGCTGGTCACACCCGGGCGGCGGTCTGCCGCACGCGGGTATGTCGGGCGCGCTGGCGGCCGGGCTGATCGTGGAGGGTGCGGACTTCCGCGGCTCGCAGTGACGGCCCGCGCCCGCCGGGCTCAGTAGCGGTACTGCTGCTGCTCGTTGTAGCCGGAGCCGCCGTCGTAGCCGCCCTGGCCGTTCTGCTCGTACGGGTAGGGCTGCTCCGGGGGCAGTTCACCGCCGTACTGCTGGTGCTGGTCGTCGCCGGTGCGCTGCTGGGGCACCCAGACCCCGCCGGGCGGCGTCTCCATGCCGTAGCCGCCGTTCGCGTACGGGTCGCCGTACTGCTGTCCCGTGCCGTACGCGTCGTCGTACTGCGGCTGCGCCGGGTAGGTCTGCGTGCCGATGTACGGGTCGGAGTAGGCGGCGTACTGCTGCTGGCCGTTGTCGTAGCCGTACTGCTGCTGGTCGTAGCCCGCGTACGCGTCGTAGGCGTAGCCCTGCGCGGCGGGGTCCGTCTGGGCCGCGGCCGGGGTGTAGACGCCGTACTGGCCGGTGTCGTCGGGCATCGGCTGCGGCGCGTAGACCGACGTCACCTCGGCCGCGGACTCGAGATCCGGGGCATGGGGAGCGTCCGGGGCAGCGGACGCGTGCTCCTCGTATCCCTCGTACTCCAGGTCGGAGACCTCGAGGGTCGGGTCCTGGTGGACCGGCTCCTTGATCTTGCGCCGCTTGCTCGCGCCCGGGTTCCCGCCGAGCGCCCAGCCCGTGGAGAAGCCCCTGCGGAACGACAGCGTCACGTACGTCTGGCCGACGGCGAACGTGATGGCGCCGACCCCGATGACGATCACCGACGGGATCAGCACCCCGAGGACGACGCCCAGGAAGCCGACGAAGGCGAGCAGCCGGAAGCGCAGCCGCGCCTTGTACTGGAGCAGTACCTCACCGAGCAGCCACAACGCGACGATTCCGAACGCGATGTAGAGGACCGTCCAGCCCATGTACGCCCCTCTCGTACGGCCGCCGCCCCTGGTGGAATACGGCCGGGTCAGGCCCGCTGGTCGTGCAGGCCCAGATTCTCGTAGATCTCGAGTGTCGCCGTGGAGTTGTTGAGCGTGATGAAGTGCAGACCCGGAACGCCCTCGTCCAGCAGCTTCGCGCAGAACTCCGTCGCGAACTCGATGCCAATGGAGCGTACAGCCGCCGGATCGTCTTTGGCTGTGAGGATGCGCTCTTTCAGGGCGGGCGGGAACGAGGCGTTGCTGAGCTGCGGCAGCCGTTCCAGCATGCGCACGCTCGTCACCGGCATGATCTCGGGGATGACGGGGGTGTCGCAGCCCGCTGCCGCGACCCGGTCGCGCAGCCGCAGATACTCCTCCGGGTAGAAGAACATCTGAGTGATCGCGTAGTCGGCGCCTGCCCGGCACTTGTCCACGAAGTGCCGCACGTCGGAGTCCCAGTCCTCGGAGCGCGGGTGCATCGCGGGGAAGGCCGCGACGCCGACGCAGAAGTCGCCCGACTCCTTGATGAGCTGGACCAGTTCGGCGGCGTAGGTCAGACCCTCGGGGTGCGCGACCCAGTCGGCCATGGGGTCGCCGGGCGGGTCGCCGCGCACGGCGAGGATGTTCCTGATGCCCGCGTCCGCGTACTGGCCGATGATGTTGCGCAGCTCGGCCACGGAGTGGTCGACGGCCGTGAGGTGGGCGACCGGGGTCAGGGTCGTGTCGGCGACGATCTGCTCCGTCTCGCGGACGGTGCCGGCGCGGGTGGAGCCGCCTGCCCCGTACGTCACGGAGACGAAGTCGGGCGCGACGGCCTCGACCCGGCGCAGCGCGTTCCAGAGGTTCCGCTCACCCTTCGGGGTCTTCGGCGCCGAGAACTCGAACGAGAAGGTCGTCTTGCCGGTCGCGAGCATGTCGCGCACGGTGCGTGCGCGATCAGTCCTGGTGGAAGCGGTGCCTAGGGCCATATGGGCAGGTTAGCCACGGGAGCGCCCTCTCCATAATCTTCGTCCACCCTGCGGACACGCGTCTTGACGGGGCGCGACCGGCTGACGGGGCGCGACCGGACGAATCGGGCCGTACGACGCATCAGGCCGTACGGCGGATCAGGCCGTACGCAGCCGCTTCGCGAAGTCGGCCGCCGCTGCACCCGGGTCGTCGGCCTCGGTGATGGCGCGGACGACGACGACGCGGCGGGCGCCCGCTTCGAGCACCTCGTCCAGATTCCCCGCGTCGATGCCGCCGATCGCGAACCAGGGGCGGTCCGTGCCGAGCGAGGCCGTGTGGCGCACCAGGTCGAGACCGGGTGCGTACCGGCCGGGCTTGGTGGGGGTCGGCCAGCAGGGGCCGGTGCAGAAGTAGTCCACGCCGTCCTGGACGGCGGCCGCGGCGGCCTCCGTGTCGGCGTGCGTGGAGCGGCCGATCAGGACGTCCTCGCCGAGGATGGCGCGGGCGGCCGCGACCGGCAGGTCACCCTGGCCCAGGTGCAGCACGTCGGCGCCGGCGGCGTGGGCGACGTCCGCCCGGTCGTTGACCGCGAAGAGCTTGCCGTGGCGGGCGGCGGCGTCGGCCATGACGGCGAGGTGCTCCAGCTCCTCGCCCGCCTCCATGCCCTTGTCACGCAGCTGCACGATGTCCACGCCGTTCGCCAGGACGGCGTCGAGGAACTCGGGGAGGTCGCCCTGGCGCTTGCGGGCGTCCGTGCACAGGTACAGCCGGGCGTCGGCGAACTGGGCGCGCTGCGTGGCGGCCATGGCCATGGGTGAGTCCCCCCTGGTCGGTGGCGTGGGGGGGGCGGGGGGGGGGGGCCCCCCCCCCCCCCCCGGGGGGGGGGGGGCCCCCCCCCCCCGCGCCCCCCCCCACGCCCGGCGTCCGGCGACAGCTTGGGAACTCGTTGATTCGACGCCACGGGTGTGGCCTTCTCGGCCCGGGACTGACAGAGCCAGTGCGGAGCCGGATCGCCTCGCACAGGGACCCTCACTCCCGCATGCGTCGGCGGGCCCGGCCCAGAGGCAATGCGGGGCCACCGTAGCGACGGATTGGTCCGAGACGGCGCTTTTTTTCGTAAAGCCCTCTGAAGATGCACACGAACCCGCCATAGGAACGGCGGAGAACGGAGCACCCCAATGATCTCGCCGGCCCAGCGGCTCGCCACGCTCCTGGAGAACGTTCTCGGAGGCCCGCTTCCCGTACGGCTGCGCGCCTGGGACGGCACCGAGAGCGGTCCCGAGGGAGCCCCCGTCGTGATACTCCGCTCCCGCCGGACCCTGCGCCGACTGCTCTGGCAGCCCGGTGAACTCGGTCTGGCCGAGGCCTATATCAGTGGCGATCTCGACATCGAGGGCGACCTCGCCGACGGTCTGCGCGCCCTGTGGCAGAGCCCCCAAGCCGCCCCCAGGCCCGGAGCCGCACAACTCGCCTCCGCCGTACTGACCGCCGCACGGCTGGGAGCCCTCGGCCCCCGGCCACCCGCCCCCGCGCGCCGGGCCCATCTGCGCGGCGCCCGCCATAGCACCACCCGAGACCGCGCCGCCATCAGTCACCACTACGACCTGTCCAACGACTTCTACGAGCTCCTGCTCGACCCCTCGATGGCGTACTCCTGCGCCTACTGGACCAGGGAGTACCCCGAGTACGGCCTGGCCGAGGCTCAGCGCGACAAGCTGGAGCTCATTTGCCGGAAGCTGAATTTGCGGCCTGGAGCACGCCTGCTGGACATTGGTTGCGGCTGGGGTGCACTCGCTCTGTACGCGGCCGAACATCACAAGGTGCAGGTCACCGCGGTGACCCTCGCCCGCGAACAACGCGACGCCGTCCTTGCCCGGGTGCGCGAGCGAGGCCTCGGCGACCTGGTCGATGTCCAGTTGCGGCACTACCGCGACATCAAGGGCGGCCAGTACGAGGCGGTGACCTCCATCGAGATGGGGGAGCACGTCGGAGACGAGGAGTACGGCGACTTCGCCGCACTACTGCACCGCGCCCTCAGGCCCCAGGGCCGGCTGCTGGTGCAGCAGATGTCGCGAGGCACGCGGGCCCCGGGCGGAGGCGCCTTCATCGAGACCTACATTGCCCCCGACATGCACATGCGCCCCCTCGGCGAGACCGTCGCCCTGCTGGAGGGCGCAGGACTCGAGGTGTCCTCAGTGGAGTCGATGCGTGAGCACTACGTGCGAACCATCACCGCCTGGCATCACACGCTGGAGGACCGCTGGGACGACTTCGTCGCCCTGGCCGGCGAGCAGACCGCCCGGGTCTGGCGGCTGTATCTGGTCGGCGGGGGACTCGCCTTCGAGGCACGGCGCATGGGAGTGGACCAGATCCTCGCGGTACGCCCCGACATCCTCGGCGCAACCGGCATGCCGCGTACGCCCGCCTACTGGTATCGGACAGACGAAACGACACCATGGTGAACCGACACGAGCTCAACCCCTTCACCACGGGCGCCTGTTCGAGTCGAGGCCAGCCGTGACTGCGGCGGGGTGGGGAGCGAACCCCACGCGCCGCTCATGATGGGTGCCGCGCCCACTGATCGGCGACAGGGATGACTTGGAGCTCGTCGTCGATGACGGTCCAGTAGCGCGTGGGCGAGGGCAGGGTCACGGGGAACGCCCGCATGTGTCGCGCCGATGCTCTGACGGCTCATGCAACAATCCGCCACAGAGCCACACCCCCCGAGTACGAGCGTCTCAACACCAACGAAGACGACTCGCACCACGTCACGCCACAGCTTCAGACCCCCATAGATGGTCGCGCCGCTGCTGGACGGCGAGGCAACCATCAAGCGCCTGCATCGCGGTATGGCTAGTGCCTCACAACTCGGCCTATGAGCCGATCCCGGCGACGACGCAGCCATCCTCGACAAGGTCGTTGCCGTACTCCGCACCGTCTGACGGCCCGCGGTTGCCCACCTGGCTTGTCGGAAAGAAGCAAGCGACAGCGTTTGTCGGTGACTGCGACAGGAGCTGGAATCGCGCCGAGTCGGTGTCGATGAGTTTTGGGCTCTGGCACAGATCTTGGGAAGCCGTCGCAGAGCGCCACGTCGGTGTTGGACTGCGAGGGGGCAGGTTCATGTGAGACCGCGCACGCCTTGCCGTCTGGCGACCGAGAATGACGCTCCATCAGGTCTCTGGTCGTCTGGTCAACGGCCATGGGCGAGGAAGACCGCGCCGATCTCAATGACGTCCTGGCCCGCTGCCCCGAACTGGACACGGCCGCCGGGCCTATCCGCGACTTCGGCGAGATACTCACCGGCCGCCTCGGCGCCCGGCGTTTGAACCTTGGCCTGTCAGAACGAGGCGCCGGAGCCTGGCCATGCAGGAGACATGGAGGGGTGAAGACCGACGCCGAGGCGCGCGGTGTGCTTGCGGACGGTTTCTGACGGGGGGCGAGTGGGAGGCGCTCACTCGTCCGAAGCGTCGTGGTGCAGCTGTCGATCTGCCAGAACACGGATCGTCCCAGGCGCGCAGAGGGCGGCGGCTGAATGGCCTGGGGGGCCTTCGGCGGTAGCTGCCCTGCCGCGTTGGTGTGGTGCTGTGCTGGGACGCCCGGGAATCACTCCCCGGGGGTGGCACCGGCGTCAGCCGGTGTCTTCTCACTTCAACGCCCCTTGCCCCGGACCCTTGCGGGCTCTGGGACTTCCAGCGGCTCGGTGAGCGTTTTGGGTCTCCCCCCTATCGGAGGCGACCGTCTTGAGCTGCCTGTGCGCCGCGTCAACGATGTTCGCGGTGCTGTTCTCGTGTCGGTGCACGACCGCACCACACGAGAGGCAGTGGAACATACTGCACAAGGGGTCGAAGCTTGGGTTTGGCTCCTTGCACTTCGCGCAGGTGCCGGTGATGGGCTCGCCTTGGTCGAGGACGACGAGCTGTGAGCCGTACCAGGCGGTCTTGTATGCGAGCTTGTTGCGCAGGCTGCCCAGGCCGGCGTCCAGGAGATGCCGGTTGGACCGGGCCTTGGCCTCAACGTTCTTGCCCGGCTTGTCCCGGGTGCCTTTGGCCGAGGTGGTGAGAGCGGTGATGTCCAGGTCTTCGATCGCGACGTGCGTGAAGGCGGTGGCCAGCTTCTTGGACAGGCCGTGCAGGAACGAGGCGCGTCGCACCGTGATCTGCTGGTGGACGCGGGAGACCCGAGCGGTGGCCTTCCTCCACCGCCCCGATCCCTGTTGGCAACGGGACATCGCGCGCTGGGCCTTCGCGAGCTTGGCCAGGCCGTCGGTCAGTAGACGGGGGTGCTGGACGAGGGCGCTGGCGGGGTCGGTCGGGTCGAGGGGACTGGACAAGGCGGCCAGGTAGTGGGAGCCGAGGTCGACGCCGACGAGCCCGCCGGTGCGCTGGCGGGCGGTGGGACGGCCGATCTGTTCGACGTGTCCGCCGTTCTCGGCGGCCTCCCCGGCCTGGGTGCGGCTCAGGCACCGGGTGCGGGTGCCGTCGTCGCGGACGTGCTCCCACAGCACGGGCACCTCCTGCTGCACCTTGGCCAGCACAGACGCGTACCAGCGGTGGCCGCCGCGGGTGACGGTCACGGACTGGATGACAGCCTGCCCGCGGTCCACGAGCCGCGCGAGGCGCTTGCCGGAGTCGTGGATGCGGATGCTGCCCAGGCCTGGCATCATCAGGCGCCGGTAGCCCTCCAGGCGGATGATCGGCCTCTTCACGTCGTGGAAGAGAGCGAACGATTCTGAGTGGCCCTTCTTCTTGAAGCGGGGGTATCCCTGGCGCCGGCCGGCGCGGCGGCCGGCGATCGACTCCTGCCAGCACTTCCAGGCGGCCTGGGCGCGGTCGAAGCCGGAGGTGAAGCAGTAGACGTTGACCTCCCCCCACCAGGGACTGCCGCCCTCCTCCCTGGGCAGATCCCGTTCCATCCGCCACAGGGCGCTGGTGTCGGTGGCGGTTGGCGTGCGGAAACCAGCACTGAACGCCTGGACCTTGAGCGCGTTCACCGTGGCACGGCCTTCGGCCAGCAGCTCGCGTACCGCGCTGATACCGGCGGCGTCCGCGCGGGCGGCGGCCAGCCGTCGGACGAGAGCCTCCTGCCCGGCCGGGGGCTGCATCGCGGGCAGCGGCGGCTTGCCGACGACAGTGAGGCTGAGGCTCTTGCGGTGGTGGTCCCACACCTTGATCCGGTCGGTGAGCTCGGCGCCGTCGGCCTTGATCCGCTCCTTCGCCTCGGCTTCACTCAGCCCCGCCTCGAGGTAGGCGGTACGGCGGTCGGCCCATGCCTGGTGGGCTTGGGTCTTCTTGGCCAAGGCGTAGTTGTAGGCCCACCGGCAAGCGCCGGCATAGCGCGACAGGGCGGCGCACTCGGCATCGGAGGGGTCCAAGGTGAACCGGTACGCCCGCAACACCTCCGTTTTGGGCATCGTCACGGCGGCAGGTCCGTGTCCTGGCCCTGCGGGATCAGATTTCGCCGCCACGCGCGGTGTACCTCCGGTTCCAAGTCGCTGTTCGGGACCGCAGGTTGCCATGGGGCAGGGGTTGCTGATCAAGGGCCATAGCGGCGTGTTCGTCGGCCAGGAGAAAAGGACTCTTACACTGGCATTTGCCAGAGCTCAGGGGGTGCAAAAGCCTTCGCCGACATGTGAACCAAGCGCCCGTGCCTGTTTTTTTGATCCCTCCCGGCTGACGCCCGGCGGTTGTCGTTACGGGGCACATGACGAGGTCACAGTCCGCTTTGACTGCCCGCCTAACACGACGGCGTGGCGCGTGATCAACAATCCCCACTCCATGACAACCTGCGGGCCCGCACGACGACTTGGACTCGGAGGTAGACCGCCGTGGCGGCGAACAGCAATCCCACCCTCAGAAAGCGCCGCCTGGGAGCCGAGCTCCGCCGGCTCCGTCAGGCCAGCGGGCTGACGAGCACAGAAGCAGCTAAGCGGCTCTTGGTCTCCCAGCCCAAGATCAGCCACATGGAGAACGGCCGCCGCGCCATCCACCCCCGCGACGTACGCGATCTGTGCGCGATCTACGGGCTAACGGACCAGCAGGTCATCGACTCCCTCATGCGGATGGCCAAGGAATCCGGACGGCAGGACTGGTGCAACGTCTACGGCGACATTCCCCATAGCCTCTACGTCAGCCTGGTGTCAGGCGCCGCCACCGTCCACGCCTACCAACTCGTGATGATCCCCGACCTGCTGCAGACCCCCGCCTATGCCCAGGCCGTCATCGAGGAAACCATCCCCCTCCTCACTGCCGAACAGGCCGCCGCCCGCCTCAAGGTGCGCCTACGCAAGCAGCACCGGATCTACGACCCGGCCGGCCCGCTGCGCCTGTCGGTCATCGTGGACGAATCGGCACTACGCCGCGTCGTCGGCAGCCCGGACATCATGCGCGAACAGCTGGAGCATCTGAGCACACTCGGCGCGGAGCCCCACATCACCGTGCAGGTCCTCCCCTTCACGGTGGGCGCCCACCCGGGCTTCGCAGGACGATTCTGCATCCTGAGGTTCGCCGACAGCCCCGAGGCAGTGGTGCACGTGGAACGGGGGGGCAGCAGCGATCTCTACCTGGACAAACCATCCGACGTGCAGCACTACAGCGCGATGTACGACCACCTCCAGGCCCAAGCGCTCAGCCCCGACAACAGCTGCGACTTCATCACCGACGTCACCGAGGTGTACGTCGACGCGGCGAGCCGCCCCTAACTGATGGTTTCAGAATGAAGTTCAATGTGGGGCTTGGTGGTTGGGTGTTGTATCGGCAGGATTTGGTAGGTGTCTGCTGACCTTGTGCCTGATGATCTGTGGGAACGTGTCGCGCCGCTGTTGCCGGCCCGTGCGCCTCGACGGCATCGGTATCCCGGGCGACTGCGGGTGGATGATCGGGCTGCGTTGCGGGGCATAGTTTCCGTCGCCGGGTGTTCTGGCTGCTGCCCCACGACCGCGACACTCAGCCCAAGGGACTGTACGAAACCGGCGCCCCCGCAGAGGCCGTCGACCCGCGCACCCTGGCTGCTGGCACCAAGGGCTACAAGACGGAGCGCTCCGAAGGTGGTCCACCTTCCAGGGCGATGCGGGAGCTGGGCATAACGCTTCGCCTCTGAGCGAGGAATTACTGCAGTTCAGGGGAGGAACTGTCTGCGCCGTGACGGGCGGTGATGCATAGCAGCGCCGCCGGTTGAGGCGTGCCGAGTTGAGTGGGGGAGAGGCCCAATGCTGTTTACCGTGCTGGGGCGTCGATCCGTAAGGGTGCGCCGCTGAACTATCTGCCGGACCGGCGCGGCAGCACTGGCCTGCATGGCGAGCGCAACAAGTACGGCCGTGACCCCGACGCCAACCGCAGGGTCATCTGTCCCGACAAGTGGGCCGCGGAGTCCGGCCACCCGGCCTCCACGACGGTCACGGACATCTCTGCGTCGGACATACTGACCTGCGACGAGTTCACCTTCGCCGCCACGTACAACAGCGGTGGCATGCCGACGGACATGGAAGGCACCAACCCGGTGACCTCGGGGGACCAGTGCCTGCAGACCTTCTCCAGGAAGCTGACGTCCAGCGGCTACTGGCATCTGTTCGACGACGACCGTCGGGCCGCGCCGACCTTCAAGGAGGTGTGCGGCCGCTCCACAATGTCGGGTTGGGTGAACTCCACCTCGATGAGCCGCTTCCCGACCTTCGCCAAGCAGCTTCGGCTGCTGGATGAGGATCTGTACTTTGTGAGGACCCCGGGCTTCGAGAACTGCGACGCCTCCCAGGCCGTCGTGAAGTGCGACATCAGGTAAGTAGTCCGGTAGCACCGGCTGGGGGCGGCGCCAAGCGTGCTGCCCCCAGCATCCGTTGGAGGACGAAGATGAACGACGACGGCATCGCGTGGATCGCACGCGCTGACCTCTCCTGGCTCGGGTACTGCGTTACCCTCGCCCACGGACTGACCCCGGAGGAGTTGGTCACCCGCCTCGCCAGCGATCAGGAGCCCGCCCCCCTAGGGGGCCACACCGCAGCGGAGTTGGAGGCACACCTGGCGCGGCAGGACCGGGAGCGAGGCACGAGTGACAGCATCGCAGTGCGATACGGCGAGGTCGACGGGCTGGCCTTCGCGGTAGCGCACGGCGACAACTGGCCTGGCCGAATGGGCCCCGGATACACCGACGGCCTCTCCGGCGACGGCGCCGACGTATTCCAGTTGTACTGGGAGCAGGAGAACCCCAAGCTGCCCCCACCCCTCTTCACCTACTACCACGACGGACAGTACATGTGCGGCTTCGACATGTTCATGCACACGTGGTCGCATGAGATCACCGGAACTCGCCCAGATCTCATCCGCAGTGAAGTTGAGAACGCGGGTATCTCCACGGAGACGGACCGGAACGTTGCCCACCTTGAGTCCCTCAAGATCATTGAAAGCAGGTTTGATCTCAACTTGCCCAAGGAGTTGGTGCTGCACGGAGAGCTTCCTGCTGCACTGATCGCAGGGCAGTCCTAGGGAGCGCCGTCACCGTGAGCCTCAACAGGGTCACGTGCAGGGTTTCGCCGTCGACGCTGTGGGTGATCAGCATGATGGCCTCCCGTGTCCTCGGGCCCTACTCCGCCCCGGCGGACCGGCACGCGGGGCTGTCCGGCCTTCAAGGATGACAGTAGGGCGGCGTTACTGATCTCGGCGTATCAGGGTCATGGCGTGCGATGAGGGGACGGCCCTGACTTGCTTCCGGCTGCCGCTCCCGTCCACCTGATGGATATGCCTTGCTGTTCCCGTGTCGGAGAGCTGATCATGACGCCGTTGCCGGGGCTGATCGACAGCAGAAGAGGGGGCTTTGTGGACGGTTTCTATGATGTGGGCCCCCTCATGGGCCAGCTCGTAGTGCTGGAACCCTTGGGCATGGAGCATGTCCCTGGCCTGGTAGCAGCCGCTCAAGGAGGCCGGGATCGCTATGCCCTGACCGGGGTTCCTGCGGACGAGACGGAGGCGCGTGAATACGTCGCGCGGACCATCGCCGGGCGCGAGACCAATTCTGTCGTGGCGTTCGCGACCTTCGACCGTCGCACGAAGCGAGTCGTGGGATCGACTAGGTTCTGCAACTTCGAGCACTGGCGGTGGCAGGAGAAGCATCGGCGGCGTGCGGCAGAGATCCCGGACGCGGTCGAGATCGGCGGTACGTGGCTCGCCCAGGACGCGCAGCGCACGGGTATCAACCGGGAAGCGAAACTGCTGATGCTGCGGGTCGCTTTCGAACGGTGGGCAGTGCACCGGGTGCGCCTGCGCACTGATGCCCGCAACGAACGTTCGCGCGCACCCGGACACGGGCGCCACCCCGGCCGCCACGGGTGCGTCGCAACTCCTGTCAGCGCATCAGCCGCCGAAGGGCTCGCGCGGGCCGGGCCCCAGTCTTGAGAGCGGTCGCACGCTGGCACAGGCGGCGGAGACGACTGTTGGAAGATCTCTCAGCAACCCCTCACCTTCACCCTGATCGTTGACCGAACGGACGGAGCGAGAGCGCTTCGGGAATCCCGAAGTGTCTTCAGGCTGCGAAGTCCCGCGCGAAAGGGGACGAACCTCCAGGCCACGGGGTTCAGGACTCGGGGAGACTCAGGGCAACCCACGGGATGTCGCACAAGAGGCTGGGCGCTTCCAGCGGTAGAAGCGCCCGCACAGGAGAGCTCTCAAGGGCTCAATGCCCGCAGTACGGGCACCGTCCGCTGCGGCGGCCGCGGGTCTCGACCGTGATGCCCTGTTCCCGTAGTCGCCGCAGCTGGTAGGCGATCGACGACGAGGAGGAGACCCCGACCGCCGCGGCGAGGTCGCGCACGGAGGGAGCCTCTCCGTACTGGGTGATCCACTCCCGGGCACTGCGGATGATGCGTATCTGGCGGTCGGTGAGCGTCACGGCCGCACCTGGATGCGGGAGAGCTCCTTGAGGGCCATGCGGGCCGCAGGCGTGCCGGCGGGCGTCTGTCAGTACGGGTGCCCGGCGATGATCCTGGACAGCTCCTGCAGGCGCCAGCGGTAAGCAGCGGTGCCGTTGGCGGGTGAGGCGCTGGCGAGCTGCCAGTACGCGTCGTACCAGGCCGTCTGGGCCTCCACGAGGTCGCGGGGGAAGGTGTTGGGGTCCATGCCTTCGATTAGATCGCATGTTCGAATTTGAAGCCAAAGAGACAGAGTGTATTTCGCGTCTCGGATTGCGGCTGCGCCGATGGTCCTGCGTAGCGGCGAGAAGGCCTTGAAGGTCAGCCTGAGTGCTCGCTTTTCCGCTAGCGAAAAGTAGCGTCCCCTGTCGGCTGCGCTACCTGACCCGCGTCACCGTCACCACGGCGTGCCTGGTCGTCCCTGCGAGGACTTCCACTACGAGACCCTGGCTGGTCGTCACGTAAGCCTCGCCGGCCGACGTCCGAGCCCGGCGCCCCGGGCCCGCGGCGAGGACGTGCCGGGCGATATCCGCAGCGACGGGAGCCGTCAGCGCCTGCGACAGCACGCGGCTTCCGTCCGGCAGCCGCACCGCCACACGATGAGGCCTGGATGCCGGGCCGACGTACCCGACGACGTCGGCGTCGACGGTGTCCGAGTGCCGCACCTTCTTCCAGATCCGCCCGGCCCGGTACGGGGACGTGGCGCGCTTGCAGACGACGCCCTCGATGCCCTGGCCCTGAAGCGTGTCGTACCAGAGCTGCGCGACGTCCGGATCATCTGTGGCGGGGACGGCTTGGATCGGGGGCGGCACGTCGTGGAGCAGGTCGAGGAGGAGGGCGCGCCGCTCGGTGTACGCGCGGCTGCGGACGTCGCCGAGTTCGGGGTGGGCGAGGAGATCCCAGACGGCGTATGAGGCGGGGAGCACAGCGGCGAGCTCGCGGGCGCGGGCCGGGCCGGAGGCCGCGCGGGACTGCGCGGCCGCGAAGTCGACCCGCCCTTCGTTGTAGATCACGGCCTCCCCGTCGAGGACGGTGCCGGGGCGTAGCGAGTTCATGCCGGCCACGGCCAGATCCATCCACGCAGAGGTCACCGTCCGCCCAGACCGGGCCTGCAGCCGGACGGTCTCGGCATCACGCCACAGGACGGTGCGGTGCCCGTCGAACTTGATCTCGTACCACCAGCCCTTGCCGCGGGGCAGCGTCGGCACGGCCTCGGCGAGTGCGACAGCGACGGGGTACTCCACCTGGCCAGCCTGTGGCGGCCGAGCCACGGGTGCGCGCTGGCCTACGCTGCGCGGGCGGCGCCTGTGGCGCGACTCGCCAGTGCCCGAGCACGCGGGTAGGGGTTCTACTGTTCCGTCGAGTCAGCGTTTGACACGGTTGCGGACGGCCAGGAGCGCCAGGCCCAGAAGGACGGGCTCGGTCACACGGGACGCCATCTCGATGTATGTGCCGGAAGTGGTCAGGTCTTGGTCGGCAGAGCGGAACACCACTGAGTTGAGGGTGACGTTCAGGGCCTGTTCGAAGCGCTTGCCGGTGAACCTTTCCCCGGTGGGGTTCTGGGGATCTGCCTTGTCGATCTCGAAGGTGACGGTGCCGCCGCCGGCCGGGACGGTGCCGGTCGCTGCCTGTTTCGGGGCGTCCTTCGGGAGACCGAGGCCCATCAGCAGCACGATGGTGACGAGCATGGCGGCGCCGAGCCACGCCAGCGCCCGGGAAGCGCGCATGCCGTAGCCAGACAGCGCCCAGTAGGCAGTCAGAAGACCCCGCTCGCTTCGGGGTATGTCGTCGGCGTGGCGGCGCATCTCCATCTCCCCGTAATAGAAGTCGGCGGCCCCAGGCTCGTGCTTGCCATCCTCGAACGCTTTGCGAAGCGCGCGGTATACCGGCGCCAGTTGCAACGGCCCGACGCGCCCGGCGCCGAACACGGCCACGTTCCAGCCCGGGACGGCCCCTGGTTGGCTCGCGCGCCAGTGGTGTTCTTCGGCGAGGGTGCGGCGTTGGGTGAACCGGATCGGACGCCAGCCCCGCCAATGCATTGCGGGCGGGACCGTGCCGAAGGTGCATGCGCCCTCCAGCCGTATCTGGTCCAGGTGCACGGTCCCGGTGAACAGGCATTGCGACAGATCGACGTCGGCGAGAACCAGATGGGCCGCGTCCACCCCACGCATCGAGGCCATTCGCACCGTGGCGTCAGGCGCGCCGGCAAAAGCCTGTTCTGTCACTGGCCGCCCGTCGGAGAGCATGAAGGGGGCGGCCTCCGCGGCGATCGTGAGGGGGTACTCGAAGACGGCATGGGAGAAGTCCACCGTGGCGTAGCGCAGCCGCAATTCGGCCGTCGACATCCAACGGGTTCGTCGGCACTCCACCCGGCGTGCCACGCACGACAAGGTCATCGGACCGCCGAACACCGCACCAGCCAACGACACCCTTCCGGCACACACAAACGGTCCAAGGTCAACCGGACTCTTGAAGGTTGCCGACCCGAACCAGGCGTTGTCCTCGAAGGTCGCTGACTCGAAACGGGCGCTGCCCTCGAAGGTCGCCGAGCGGAACCAGGAGCTGCCTCTGAAGGTCGCTGACTCGAACCCGGCGTGGCCCTCGAAGGTCGCCATCCCGAAATCGGCCATGCCCTTGAAGGTCGCTGACTCGAACCTGGCGCGGCCCTTGAAGGTCGCTAACTCGAACCCGGCGTCGTTCTCGAAGGTCGCCGAGCGGAACCATGGGCCGCCCTCGAAGGTCGCTGACTCGAACCCGGCGTGGCCCTCGAAGGTCGCCATCCCGAAATCGGCCATGCCCTTGAAGGTTGCCGATCCGAACCAGGCGTTGCCCTTGAAGGTCGCCGACTCGAACCTGGCGCGACCCCTGAAGGTTGCCGACCTGAACCAGGCGTTGCCCTTGAAGGTCGCTGCCTCGAACCTGGCGTTGTCCTCGAAGGTTGCCGACTCGAACCCGGCGCGACCCCTGAAGGTTGCCGACCCGAACCAGGCGTTGTCCTCGAAGGTTGCCGACTCGAACCCTGCGTGGCCCTCGAAGGTCGCCGACCCGAACCCTGCGTCGCCCTTGAAGGTTGCCGACTCGAACCCTGCGTGGCCCTCGAAGGTCGCCGACCCGAACCCTGCGTCGCCCTTGAAGGTTGCCGACTCGAACCCGGCGTGGCCCTCGAAGGTCGCCGACCCGAACCCTGCGTTGTCCTCGAAGGTCGCTGACCCGAACCCGGCGTCGCCAAGGTGAGGTTGTCCGGTGCCACGGTCATGAAGAGCGCGGAGGAGCTTGTGGAGAAGCTGGGCAGTGAAGAACGTGCCGCGGTGGTCGACATCGGCTCCAGGCTGCAGGCTGGCCAGGTAAGCATCCCGCTCGGTGTCAGCAAGATGCGCCAGACAAGCGGTGTGGCCACGCACGCGAATGCCGCGACAGCCCACAGGATCGTCTGGGGCAGCTCCGTGACCGCAGCGAGGCCAGGGAAGCGGCGGCTCCGGGGATGGTGTGGTCATACACCAAGGGACGATCAAGCACGGCCGACAGTTGCCGTCCCCGGCGCCCTCCCCACAACACGGAGCCCCTGGAGACGCCAGGCCACCACGGCCGGCGGGGCTGAGGCCCGGCGAACGCCGTCTGGATCCCGGATAAGCTCACGTATCCGAGCTGCATGCTGCGTAGAGCGGCAGTTGCCGCCCGTACGATGATCACGTGACAGTCCGCCGCACCCTTGGCACCGGGCCCCAGGACGCGCACAGCATCCGCGCCGCCCAGGCCGACCTCCTCGACGCACTCCCCGGAATCCGTCTCCCCGACCTTGACGAGCTGCGGGACCGCGGAGTGCTCGGCGTCCACCCGGTGACGTCCCCGAGCCCGCGGCGGATTCTTGGAGCCGGCGGCCGCACGATCGCCGATTCGCCCGACCTCTCCGCCTGACGCATCCTCAGGCCCCGTGCCGAGGGCCCGATAGAGTCCCTTCGGCGTCACAGTTATGCCGGTAGCAGTGACCGTTCTCCTACTGCCTGGACATCAGGGGCCGGTGGTAGCGCTGCATGCTGAAGGCCGAAAGGGGTGGCCCTCACGAGGGCCACCATGGAGCTGCCTCAGACCTTCTCTACGATCACGCAAGACACCTTGCTGCGCAGGTCCGCCCCTACGCTCCCGGTGTCCGAGTTGATAAGGGCCGATTTTCCGGTGAAGCCCCCGTGCTCGAAGAGGGTGACCTTCAGCCCCTTGGAGACGATGATCGAGCTGATGGAGTCGTTGGGCAAGGTCAAGTCAGCGATGTCGTATCTGCCCGGTGCCAGGCTCTGACTCTCGCCCTTGAACTCGGCCTGCGTGAACACGACGGCGCGAAGCCCCTGCTCCGACGCGTCAGTGTCGTCCAGGACCCTTGTGACCGCCGGGCCGGGGGATTTGCCGAAAAGCTGAGCCCAAACAGAGGTGTCCATGCCGGTGGAGGCGCCGGTGGAGGCGCCGGAGCTGCCACTCCAGGCGCTGCCGCCAAAGATGTTGTCGAGAAATCTCGGTTCGGCGGTGTGGTCCTCTTCAGGCATCTTGGGTTTCCTCCCCGTAGTGACAGAGTGTTCTGCTCTATCGCGAATGCGTGGGTTCATCGTGTCGCAGAGGAATCAAGGGACCCAGCGGATCGCCGAGCTCGGCTGAGAGGTTCATCCCTCGGGACTTGGCCATCAGCATCAGCAGGCTCGCCCTGGCCTCGCAGAGGTGGTCAGCCGCTTCACCTAGACCGGCACCGCCGGTCCGTCGTAGCCGCGCTCGGTGCACCAGACAAGCTAGGACAGCACTGCCGCCCGGCGGGTGTTCCAGGTGTTCACCGCCGCGGTGCCCTACAGCGGCTCCAGGGTCGGCCAATCACCGAGTACCGCCGTCACTTTGGCGTCGGCAGCACGGACGGGCGAGCGTTCGGGACGAGGGAGTCCCGGCCGGCGGCCAACTCCGGCACGTACTTATAGAGCGTCGTCCGCGAGATGCCCAGGAGCTTGGCAATCGACGTGATGGTGTTCTCCGGATCGGTCAGCAAGCCGCGAGCGTGGCGCACCTGTTCCTCCGTCATGGCGGGCGGCCGGCCGATCCGTTCACCACGGGCCCGCGCGGCCGACAGGCCCTCGTGGGTGCCCTGCACGATCAGTTCACGGATGAACTCCGCGAGCGCCGCGAAGACATGGAACACCAGGCGGCCGCCGGGCGTGGTGGTGTCGAGGGATTCGTGCAGCGACTGGAAGCCGATCCCGCGCTTCCGCAGGCCGGAGACGATCGAGATCAGGTCTTGGATCGAGCGGCCCAACCGGTCGAGGGAGGGCACCACCAGGGTGTCGCCGGGCCGGAGGTAGTCCAGGCACTTCCACAGTTCCTCGCGCTCCGCGTTCTTGCCGGACTTCTTGTCGGTGAAGACCCGTACGCAGCCGGCTGCCGTCAGCGTCGCGATCTGCCGATCGAGCAACTGGCCTTTCGTGGACACACGCCCGTACCCGACTCGAGCGCCGGACACGTTGGCCGGGAAGGTTTCCATCTGGCTGTCGGCGTCTGCCCACTCCGCGGTAGTCGTCATGCACGGCAGCGTACAGAAAAGGGCCTCAGTGAGTTCTTGAACACCCTGACTTGATGAACACCCTTTTTGAACACGGGGAGTCGATTCTCCGGCCCGAGTTGCTGTCAGCTTCCGGAGTCGTCTGCGCTGATGTCCGAAGCGGCCTGCATGCCGGGCATTCATCCATGGACATTTCCAGGGGAAATTTGACACGGTGGCGGCCATGCCCATCTCCCGCCTCGCCTCGGATGCTGCCGCCTTCTACGCCGCCCAGAGCACGTTCTCCGACCCCGGGGACCTCGCGTCGCTGTACGCGGCCCTGCCGGGCGATCCGCGCGAACTCGCCCGGATCGCCCGGGATCTGATCGTCCACCGGCTGGAGGGCGACATCTTCGAGTGCACCATCCCGCAAGACCGGCTGCACAACGACGCCGAGACGCGCTACATGGACGACATCCTGCGGATCGTCATCGTCCGCAATGACGCACCGCTCTCCCAGCGCCGTGCGCCGGGCGACCGCTTCGTGGGCATCTGCCGCGACATCGCGCTGCTGCACTGCTCGTTCTTGCGGCACGCCGGTATACCCGCCCGGATCCGCTCCGGCTTCGCCGACTACTTCGGTACGGACGGCTTTCACTTCGATCACGTGGTCACCGAGTACTGGGACCCCGTCCGCGGCTGGCTGCTCGCCGATGCGGAGCTGGCGGACCCGCTGGTTGTGGAGAGGCACCAGGTGGGCTTTGATCCTGTGGACGTCCCGCGCGACCGCTTCCAGGTCGCCGGCGATGCCTGGCAGCACATCCGCACCGGCGGGGCCGACCCGAAGTCCTACGGACTGCCGCTGCCAGACGGGCCGCTGGTCGGGGAGTGGTTCGTGGCTGGCAGCATCCGTCTGGACCTCGCGGCGCTCAACAAGGTCGAAACGCTCCTGTGGGACGTCTGGGGAGTCGGGGCCAGCAGCGACAATGAAATGACGGACGACATCCGCGAGTTGTACGACGAAGCAGCCCGAGTGACGGCCGGTGAGGTGTCCTTCGCCGCGGCACGGCAGCTCTTCACGGGAAACGACGGGCTGCGCACACCGCGAACAGTGACCTCCCTCGCCCCATTCAACGGCGCGAGGAAGGTCACCCTCAGGGACTGACCTCGGATCCAGGCGCCCTGGGAGTCGCTTCTCTGAAGTAGCGGTGCAGCGATGTCTTGGGGATGCCGGTCTTGGCCGCGATCTGGCCGAGGCTGCTGCCCTGTTCCTTGAGGAGCTTGGCGTATTCAATTTTGTCGTCGGTGTGGGCGACGGGGCGGCCGATGCGCCGGCCGGCGGCTTCGGCGACGGCGCGGGCGTGGGCGGCGCGTTCGGCGGTGAAGGTGCGTTCCATTTCGGCGAAGAGGGCCAGCAGGAGGAAGGCGATGCGGCCCATGCCTTCGTCGGTGGTGTTGATCGGCAGCGGGTCGGCCAGGGAGCGCACGCCGATGTTCTTCTCCCCGAGGTCGTGGACGAGGTTGAGGACTTCGCGCAGGTTTCGGCCGAGCCGGTCGAGGGTGTACACGACGACGGTGTCCCCGGGGCGGGCGTAGGCGAGCAGGTCAGCCAAACCGGGACGCTCCACGGTGGCGCCGCTCTTCTTGTCCACGTAGGTCCGGCTCTCGGGGATGCCCGCGGCGTTCAGTGCGTCGAGTTGGCGTTCCAGGCTCTGTTTGGTGGTGGAGACCCTCGCGTAGGCGAGTTCGAGCCCGCCCGCGGGGTGGTGGTTGTCGGTTCGCATGGCCGGACCGTACCGGAAGTCGGCTCCGTAAGGGAGTTCCGGAACGCCTTTTCTGGCACGACTTCCGGAACGGACCGGGTGGCGATCCTCCCAGGATGCACGTCTCCTGACAGCCCGTCGGGCGACCCGTTCCACTTCCATGGAAGTGGAACACCGTCAGATCAGATCGAGGCGGCCCAGTTCGCGGGCATCGGGCAGGAACTCGGCGGGGATGCCCTCCTCCCGCAGGCAGGCGCGTTCCTTCTCAAAGTCGTCCAGGGTGCGACAGCTGCCGGTGAGCATGCCGAGAATCTGCCGCGCGGTGTCCGGGTCGGTGCGGGCCTGGGTGAACGCCTCCTCCCACGCGGCCATGGCGTCCTGCCAGGCGCGTTGGAACGGGGAGGGCTCGTCGCCGTCGTAGATGTAGGGGAACTGGAACTGTAGTGCAGACCCCAAGCGACCGCGGGCGGTGATCAACCCGTCGGCGGCCAGGTGGAACGCCGTGGCGGCGGCGTCCCACATCGCCTCCCGAAGGTCTTCTCGCAGCTGTTCGAAGGGGCGCCAGACGTTCAGCCCGGCGCGTTCCGGGTGCCCGGTCGTTTGCCATATCTGCTGCAACACCGCCTTACCGAAGGTGCCTTGGCTGCTCGCGGCGAGGCTGACCTCGTCCAGGAGGGAGCGCAGGAGGCGGAACCACACCCCGGCATGCACGCTCCGGCCGGGCAGGGTGACCCGGCCGGTGGTGAGGGCCTGATGGGTGTGCCGGTCCAGGGAGGCGCGGGGCGCGGGCAGCGGCTCCCTGGGGATGTCCCGGCCCAGGACCAGCGCGGCCCGGACCTCGGAGACCTCCAGGAGCCGGCAGTCGTGCTCGACGCAACTGGTCATCAGCGCCAGCCGCCACATGAGCGACAGGCCGCGGTCCGGGTCGGCGATGCAGTCCGGGCAGGCGCGCAGGGCGGGGCGGGGAAGAAGCCACGGGCCTGCCCATTCCGGCTTGAAGCGCAGTACGTGATGTGTTGCGGCTTTGCGCGCGAACAGGACGGAGTTGTCGCGGACGTAGGTGTCGAAGACCTTCTGCGCGTCCTGGGCGCCGACGGGCACAGTGTCGAAGAGCCAGGGCACCCAGCCGGCCAGTGTCATCGACCGCAGCCGGGCGAGGTCCACGCCGGTCTTCTCCGCGAGCGCGGCGAGCATCGTCATCGGCGGGTCGATGTCGAGATCGGCCGACAGGGTCAGACCGACGAGGCCGAGGTTGTGCCGCAGCAGTTCGTGCACCGGCATCTCGTACAGCTCGGCGAGCCGCCCCAGCCATGAGGAGAGTGCTTCCAGCGGGCCGGGTGGCGGGTGCAGCGGCCAGCGCCGCGGCCCGCTCACGTCAGCTCGCGCTCGAACAGGCGGCGCCGTTCGCTCGGCCCGGCGTACGGCGCCAGCAGCAGCGTGCGCTGGTTGATGGCCTCCTCGCCGGACTCGATCGCCACAACGGCGGCGTCGGTGAGCAGGTGGGCGAGTTCGCCGATGGTGCCCTCGCTGCGGGTGAGTAGGTAGCCGGCCATCTCGGCACTCGCGATCGGCGAGGGCCTGCGCAGCGGGAACGAGGCGGCGAAGCTCGCCAGCAGCGAGCAGGCGTCCTCGTCCGCCTCCCAGCGCGGCAGGGTGAGCGGAGCGAACCGGTTCTCCAGCTGGTCGTCCGCGCGGATGGCCAGGTAGGCGTCCCGGGTGCCGACGCCGACCAGCGGGATGCGCAGCTCGTTGCCGAGATAGCGCAGCAGGTTCAAGAACTCCCGGCGCTTGTCGCCGCTGCCGCCGAGGACGTTGTGGAGCTCATCGATCACCAGCATCCGTACCTCGGCCGACCGCAGCAGCCGCAGCACCGTCTGCTCCAGGTCGGCCAGCCGGTAGCGCGAGCGCAGCGGTGCGCCGAGTGCGGCCAGCAGCGCGGTGTAGAAGCGGATGACCGTCGGCTCGGAGGGCATCTGCACTGCCAGGACCGGGATCTGTTCGCGGTCCGGATGCGAGATCGGCGGGTGGGAACGGCGGAACTTCTCCACGATCATCGACTTGCCGTTGTTGGTCGGTCCGATCAGCAGCAGGTTCGGCATGCGCTGCTTGGCCGGCCAGGCCAGCAGCGTCTCCAGGCGCTCCAGGGCCTCGGTGGCGCGCGGGTAGCCGATCCACCGGTCCGCTCGCACGTAGCGCAGGCGCTCCGCGTTTGGCAGCCGCGCGATCTGCTGCGCGGCTGGGCGCAAGTGCGCCAGGTCAACCGTGTCGTCCTGGTCCTCATTCACCACTGCTCGATCTCCTTGAACGGAGCGGCATCTGGCTTGTCGTCCTGCCCCGCGACCGGGGCGGGCGGCTTGGCCGGCGCCACCGAGCGGGGCCGGGACGCTGCCGCGACGTCCCGGCGCTGCCGGTCGCGGCGGGCCTTGCGGGTGGTGGCCGCGGCGGCGTCGGTGATCTCGCGCATCTGCGTCACCATGGCGAACAGCGCGTTCTCGTCGACCTCGGCGCGGCCCAGCTCGCGCAGCCGTGCCACGGCGGCCTTCTGCTCCCACGTGCTGATCGGCGGCCGTGACAGTGTTCGGTAGGGCACCTCGACATACGCGGTGCCGTCCGGGTCCAGGACCCAGATCCGGCTGATGTCGCGCGGGTCGCGGCGCAGTACGAACCGGCCCAGCCGCTCGCGGCGGGCGATCCACGGCTTGAGCGCGTCGCTGAAGTACTGCACGTGGTCGATCACGAACCCCGACCGCGACAAGGTCCTGCGGATCACAGGCAGGAAGTCGACCAGGAACGCCGTCTCGTTCGTCACGGTCACCGGCCGCGGCGCCTCGGTGACCTTGTCGGCCCACACCCCGGCCGGAGTGCGGCCGAGCCGCTCGTGGACCTCACCGTGATAGCAGGCCACCGCCAACGCCAGCCACTTCTGCAACTCGCGCAGGGCCAGCGCGGCCTTGCCGTCGCTGTCGTAGGCGCCGCGCTCAGAAGTGTTGGAGAACGTGGTGCCAGGCAGTTCATGCACCAGATGCATCATGGTGCCGATCAGCCGCTCGATGATCCCGCCGAAGTGGGGCAGGCCACGCGGCCGGTAGCGCAGGGCGATGCCGTGCTGGTCACAGCCGCGGCGCAGGGCCTCGCTCTTGAACTCCGCGGCGTTGTCCACGTACAGCGCGTGCGGCTTGCCGCTCATCGGCCACACCGCCTCCATGCCGAGGCGCTCCAGCCCCGGCCGTTTGTCTGTCGCCGCATGCGCCAGGCACAGCCCGACCGAGGTCGCCGACGGCGCCTCCAACGTCACCACCAGGCCCACTACGCACCGGCTGGCCACGTCGATCGCCGCCGTCAGGTACGGCCGGCCGATCGGCAGCCGGTGCCGCTCGTCGACCACGATCACATCCACCGGCGTGTGATCGATCTGGACCTGCTCCAATAGCCCGGTGACCGCGGGCGGCACACCCCCAGCCGACCGGAGAGGACGCGCCGCCTCGCTTCCCTCGCGCGCCGCGACCGATGCCACCGGGTCCAGCGCGGCAATCCGGCGGACCACCGTCCCCCGCGACGGGGACCGCAGTCCACGAGCCCGGCACTGCCTCATGATCTCCTTGCAGACGGCCGCCACCGAGCGGCGCTGCCGCGTCAAGTACCGCCTGCGCAGCACCTCCTGGACGACCGTCTCGACGTCACCGGACAGACGCCCGCCGCCCCGGCCCCCGCTGGAACGGCCCGGGAGCAGGTCCGACACCACGCCCTCACCCGCGCGCCACCGCCTTAGCAGTACGTACACCTGGCGCCGGGAGATCCGCAGCTTCGCGGCAGCCTCGTCCGCCTCGGCCAGCCCTATCGTGCCCTTCGCGGCGAGCGGACCGATCACCTCGGCCTGCCGCACCGCGGTCTCCCACGTCTGGGTCGACGCGGTCAGCACCCCACGCTCGGCCACCGGGCCCTCTGCCATCCGGAAGCCCCCCGTCGCGCACACGACTACGGACAACTCGACCGTAGCGCAGGCGATTTCGGCACGTCCGGCGAGTTCATACTCCCGTGCACACGACGCCGAATCCCCAGCTCATCCGTGCACGCGACTACGGAAACTGACAGTTGCCCCCGCAAGGAGTCGTGTCCAACAACCGATCGGTTGTCGGACACGGCGGTCGTGTGGCCCTCTCGACTCACCGAGGCCAGCGGCACCCACATGGGCACCTACCTCGACAACCTGCTCGCCGAGACCAGCGTCAGGTACGGGGGCGGCGGCACGCCTACCACCACGTCTCGAAGGGGCAGTTCGTCACGGCAGAGGGTGTCGCCGTGGCTGGTCAAGTAGATCGAGTTACGCTCCTGCAGTGGACATCGGTGCTGGTCGTCCGGAGGTACGAGCTTTCAAGTGGGCGGAAGCAGAGTACCGGCAGCGCAACGACGGTATGCCGATCCCTGCGTCTCCCACACTCTGGGAGCCATACTGGGTTTTTGGCCGCCTGGATGACTCGCAGAGCGGCGATTACGATGCGTTCACCTATGAGGAGACTTCCGCGCTCCTTAGCGCGGCAATGAACGCTCGTCTCGCCCCTGAGCAGCCGCGACTCCTCTTTCTCCTGATTCCCTGGGCAAAACATCAGCGACAACAGGCAGCCAGCGTTCCTTGGTGGAAGCGCATCTTCGACGACTCAGCCGCGGGGCCACCGTCAGTACACGTGCCGATCACCGACATTCACCCGCGAGCTGTGCCGATCTGGCGTGACCCAGCCACAGACACGGCCCCTGTCTATGACAAGCCGATCCAGACCTTCGCTGACCTGTTGGCACTCCAACCGATGACCCTGCCACTGCAGGCAGCGTCCGGCGGCACTGGTGCCTACGAAGCGATCCGCGGCCAACTCATGGATCTGGCCTGGGATTGGGCTAACGCACTGAGGGGGGACTTCACGCCTCAAGCTGCGCTGAACATCGCCATCCAAGCGCGCGATGGCGCGATCAGAAACGGGGGTTCCAAGGCTCTCGTTGGGGCCTGGAACGAGGAGATCAGGCAGCTGCTCTGGCTCCTGCGCCGCATGCCCTGACGAGTACGGCAGGACGCCACTCCCAGAGCTCGCTCGTGCGGAAGCGCGACCGTGACTCTCACCGAGCGGCAGCTTCACATCATCCGCAGTGCCCGCGACTGGATCGCGACGTATAGGGAGGCGCAGTGCCGTCCCGCTTGCCGTACAGCTTCAGGCCCGAGGCGTCCGCGATCTCCACCTGCTCGGCCAGGTAGTCGGCCACCTCCGCCGGTAGCTGCCGCGGGTCCGGCATGAACCGGCCCAGGAACCGCGCGCTCGTGAGCTGGACCGCGAACCCGAGCCGGTTGTGCGACCTGTGCTTGGCCTGCACCGCCTCCCGATCAGCGTCGTCCAGGAAGAAGTACCGCTCCAACTCTGCCCGCGAAGGCGCCTCGTGAAAGCGACCCGTACCGGGCCGCTTGCTCATCCGTCAGGATCTCGACTGCCACAACAGCTCTCCGGAGATCGGCAACAACGACCCGCGAAGGCTCCGACGTTCAATCACCCCAGGTCAAAAGGCCAACCGGCCCGGCGCCCTTAGAGATCGTCTCAGTTGGTCAATCTTCGGTAGCAGATGAGGGTGGCGGCGATGCCGGCGAAGGCGAGGAAGTGCTCGGCTTTGCGTTCGTAGCGGCGGTGCAGACGACGGCAGCCGGACAACCAGGCCACCGTCCGCTCCACGGTCCAGCGGTGACGGCCGAGACGCTGGGAGGATTCGATGCCCCTGCGTGCGATGCGCGGCGTGATGTTCCGAGAACGGAGCCATTTGCGCAGGTGGTCGTAGTCGTAGCCCTTGTCTCCGTGCAGTTTGGCCGGACGGCGGCGACGCGGTCCACGGCGGGAGCGGATGGGCGGTATGCCTCGGACGAGAGGTTCGAGAGCCTGGCTGTCGTGGGTGTTGGCGGCGGAGATGCCGATGGAGAGGGGCAGACCCGTCCGTTCTGTGATCAAGTGGATCTTCGAGCCTTTCTTGCCGCGATCGACAGGATTCGGTCCTGTCAGATCCCCCCTTTGAGGGCTCGCATGTTCACGGAGTCGATCGCGCACCTCGACCAGTCCAGCTCCCCGCGGGCGCCGAGCTCGTCCAGCACCAGGCGGTGGAGTTTCGCCCACACCCGCGCCGCGGTCCATTCGGAGAACCGGCGGTGGACTGTCTGCCATGAGGCGCGCCGAAGACTGGCGGCAGCTGCCGCCAGGTGCACCCCGACGTGGCGACGAAGACGATCGCGGCGAGGACCGCACGATCGTCGACCCGTCGTCGGCCTCCGCCTTGCGGCCTCGTGGGGATCTGCGGTCTCACAGCCCGGAACAAATTCCACAGCCCCTCTGGCACCAGCCCCTCAACGAAGGCCATCGAGTACAGCCCCTTCCATCGGCGCCGGAACCACCGATCTGTCCATGGCCTTCCAGGGGGCCCCGAATCGCGCCAGGTAGTGCCACACCTTCTTGACCGCCTGGAGGTCATAGAGGCCCGCGCGTGCGGAGTCTCCGATGATCCGAGGATCGAGCATGCCGTCGACCGCGATCTGCGTGCCCAAGTCGACGTATTCCTGGCCGCGGTAGTCGGGGTAACGTCGTAGTTCTTCAACCCCGAGTCGGAAGCCGGGGTGCCACTCCACCGGGCAGCCAAGACGCAGAGCCGCTACCTCGACCGTCGTGCCTCGGTAGCAGGGGTCCAACACCAGCGCCTCCACATCGCATTGCAGCTGGACCGACGCGTGCACCTGCGCCTCGATGTAGTCGTCAAGCTCGTCCTGACGATCGGCGCAGGCAAGCTCGATAAGCCCCATGCGGGCCGCGACACCGAAATCCGACGGTTCGAGGAAACTGTCTGGGTAACAGAACGTGCTCCGCGTCAGCGTCTGGGCCGTCAGCCGGAAGTGGGCCGAGCCGAACCGCGGCGCCCCGCCGAACGGCTTGCGGCGGAAGTTCAACGCCCCGTAGACAGGCCGCTCATGAGCGGTCGCTTCGTCGTACGCACCGTCGAAGATCCGGCTCTCCCAACGCCACCGGTCGCCGCCCGGATGCGCGGTCAGGCCGCCGTTGCTGGTCCCAGTGACGAACTGCGAGTGGTAGACGGCGCCCTCGGCCATAGCGTCCAGGATCGGCTTGCCGTGCAGCAGACGGTCCGGGTGGAAGTTGAGGGTCACCCGCAATGCCGGGTCCATCGGAGGGCCCGACGCCAGTTCCGCAACATGCCGAAGGGCCCGTTCCTGCGCTGTCTGGGAGGCTGCAGAGCTCATCAGCACAGTGTTCCCTACCCTGATCAACCGGTGCACGCGGATTGTCCACTGACAGCCCGTTCCAGCGTGACGGAGCGTTGGTTGATCACCAATCGAGACGATCTCTTAGCGCACGATCTGACACGGATGTTCCTCAGAGCCCTACAGCGCAGCCCGCACGGCGAGTCAGACGCCCAGGGCGGGGACGAGGGCGAGCGCGTGCACGGCGACAACCACGGCGAGGGCGGAGCCGACCGCGGCGACGGCGAGAGCCGTCCGGTCGGTGGGCAGCGGGGTAGGCGAGGACGGCATCGGAAGGCCTCCGGGTCGGTCGGTGCGCCCGCCGGTTGGCGAGCCGCATCGACTCTGGAGGAGCGGGCAGTTAACCGCGCAAGGCCTCCCGCCCGCACGCTTCTTACTGGCACCCCGTTTCCTTGGCCAGCTGGTCGGACTACGGTGCCCGTCATGAACTGGGGGACTCTGCTCGGCACAGTCGTTGGCGCTGCGCTGGGGATCGGCTCGACGTTAATCGCTGACCACACACGATCCCGCCGCGAGCGTGCAAACCGCATGCACGACACCCTGCGGGATCTCTACAGCACATACCTTGCCGCGTTGAACGACAGCTCGTCCGTCCTGCGCGTGATCATCCTCAGGGAGAACGACACGGCTGCGCGATACCAGGCGGCCCTGGATGCTTTTCGCGATGCCTCCGTGCTGACGCAGCGATACAGAGTCGCCCTGCAAGCCCCACCGGCCGTTCGAGAGAAATCCGACCAGGCGTACAGGCTCCTTCGACAATGGCGCGACTTGCTCGACACACACCCAGGACTCTCCCTGTCGTCGTCGGAGTATCTCGAAGGACTCGAACAGTTTCACCAAGCCCGCAAGGACCTCCAGGCCACCATGCGCGCAAGTCTCGACGCCGCAGACAGGTAGACCCACCTCACGCCGTCCGGCCGACTAACGGGACTCGCTCGGGCAAGCGTTTCGAGAAAGGCCTCCAGGATCCGATTTTCGCCGGCAGCCCTGATCAGGACCGGGGTTCCTTCCGGTTGAGTTCCTGGGCATGCTCGGCGCGGGAACGATGTACGCCGCCGCTCGGTGACGCGCTGGCCACAGGTCACATGAGCCCGGGTGAGTCCTTTGACGTCCTGCGGGAGGTCTCCATGCATACGAGCATCAAGCTGTGGCATGTCGCCGAGCTGGTGATCGAGTGGGGACGCACCGGCAATCTCTCGTCGGGCACCGCCCCCAGTGGACACCAGGAGAGTGTGGCAACGAGGGAACGGATGTGCTGTCGTATCAGCGGAACCAGATGGATGTTCCTCAGACCCCGACCTCATTGCGCTCCGACTAGGTGTCGATGGTCGCCAGTTCGTCGTCGACGCCGACATCAACGATCCCTGCGATGGCTCCCAGCTCGGTGGCTACGACCGGTGAGAAGCCTGGGGCGCGTACCTGGGGTTTGGTCGTCAAGACGTCGTCGAAGTACGGGGTGCTCAAGAACGAGAGCACTCGGCAGCGCAGCCAGGAAATCTCGTCCGCGGGGCGGTACTCACGTATGACATGGTTCAAGGTGGTGATCCTCAGTGCGCGTGGCGAAGCCCGGACGATTGTGGTGGCGGCGTTGAGAGATCACGACGGAGATTTGTGCGCGCTGTCCCGCGGCGCGGCAATCAGTCTTGCTGGCCTACCGGGCGACCAGGTGATGCTCCGAGACCGCTCCCCAAGCCTCCGCGGTGCCAGAGCCTTCGTCATCCTGCTCGCCGCTGGAATGTCGAGCGGACCGCCGGCTGGCCTATGAAGTCCTGTCGAGACGCCCGCGACTACGAACGCCTCCCGCAGCACGGCGAAGCGCACCTGAACTGGCCACATCATGGCAAGGCGCCTCGCCCTCAAGCGCCGGGCACTTCCTCAGTCCCACCAGAAGGTCCAGTGAGTGTTACCCACCAGTGCCTCCTCCGCGTAGAGACGGATGGTCTCGTATCCCTGCCAGATGTTGTCGGGGCAGAACGCGAAGTGTTCCGCAGCGACCGCGAGCGCTTCATCGAGTGTCTGCGGCGGTGCGGCCACGGACAGGTCCAGCCGCGCGTAGGACAGAGCGACCACCTGGACGCCGAAGCGGTCTTCCCAGGAACGAAGAACGGCACACCGACGGGCGACATCCCTCTCATAGTTGACCGGACCTGACCAGCCGATTGCTGCGGGGAGGTCCGCAGCCCGGCCCACTGGGACCAGCGCCAGCCGAGGGCTGTCGAGCGAGTGCTTGATCAGAGCATCGGCAGTGTCCGCAGCAGTCGTGTCCGGATCTGCCACTGTCCTCTCTGCCGATGCAAGCCCAGGCCAGCTACCGGTGAACGGGGCGATGGTCTCGCCCTCGTCTTCTTCAAACGTATCCGATACCTCTGACTCCCAGAACGTCTTGAGAACTTCCTCGGCCCGGTGATCGCCGGGGTCCGACATCATGCCGGGATCCAGCTCGCCGTCCCACCACTCCTCGATGCGGGGCTCGTCTTGGAGGAGCACCGGCTGTAGTCCGGCGGCATCCCGGGCTGGCAGGTACTGGGCCCACGTACCGGGCGCTGCGGTCCCGTCGGCCACCCAGAGCAATGGCTCACGCCAAGGACCCTCGTTGGTCTCGGTCACCAGTGAGCCCGGCGGCAGGCTGAGACCCAGTTTTCTCCCAGTGGGGTCGGTCGACAGCGCCGTCAACGGCTTGGAACGTGTCGTCATGGGGCGAAGCTATCGGGCCCCACTGACAAACCTCAGGCGTCGCCGGGCTCCGGATGAAAAACAGGCTCTACCCGTGGTTCCCTCCCAAATGCGGGGGCGATGCGTTGCCGTTATCGGGCGAGGGTGACCTTCACTGGGGCGTTGGGGCAGTGGGTCAGGTCTTCGGAGAGTGCGGTCTGTTCGGCTGGGTCGATGGCGAGCTGCCAGCGGACCTTCACGACGATCCAGTCCCGCACGTAGTCGCAGTGGTCGCTTTCGGCGGGCGGCATCCAGGTAGCCGGGTCTTGGTCGGCTTTGCTGCGGTTCGATTTAGCGGACACGGCGATCAGTGCGCGTTCGTCGCCGAGGTCGTTGGCGTAGGCCTGGCGTTCGGCCGCGGTCCAGTCGGAGGCTCCGGAGTCCCAGGCTTCAGCGAGTGGCACGCGGTGGTCTACGTCGAGGCCGCTGGCTCCGTCGATGTACTGGTCGTCGTACTCGGAGTACCAGCGTCCGCCGGTGAGCTTGCACTTGGGGCCCTGCTCGGGGGTCATGAACGCTTCGGCCTTGAGGACTTCGGCGCGGGTGTTGCAGCCGTCCTTGTCTGCGTCGATCCAGTGCTTGAAGCTGGTGCGCTGATAGCCGGTGCGGTCCTCGGCCGCGATGGGCAGGGCCTTCAACGCGTACCGGAGCGGGGTGGTAATGACGTTGCCGGGGCTGCCGAAGGGTCCGGATGCGGCCTGGGCTGTTGTGGCGGTGGGGATAGTGAGCGCGGCGATGGCGCTGAGCAGGGCGGTAGTGCGGGCGAAGGTGCGCACGAAGCTCCTCGAAGGTCAAGAACGGGTGAGGTCCTTCGTAGCGGGATGCCGCCTGCCGAGTCGATGCCACGACGGGCCGATTCACTCGCGAGTAGGGATAAGTCAGCCCGTCATACAGCCACACACCCCGCGCCAAGGTTCAGGCGAAGGTTGTCCTCTCCCTGGCACTGGTGCTGCAAGTTCGACTGCGTTGGTCCTGTGCGCTTCTGGTGCTCTGACCGGGAAGGTTCGCCGGGTTGCTGGGAGGGGGACGACGTGCGACGACTGTCGACGACGGACATCCGCCCCATAAGAACTTGAGCCCAGGCCGGGGATGTCGGAGGGCGACGATGGAACAGCCGCGGATACGCCTCGGCAACGCTGATGTGTGGCTGGAACTGGCTCGGACCGGTGGAGACAGCTGGCAGATCACCGCAGATTGGTGCTCCTGGCTGACAGCTGACTTCACCGCGGATCTCAGTGCTGCGGAGGCTGTGGACTTCGTGGGGCGGATGCTCTCTCACCTGCGCGCGCCGTCGGGTGGACGCTTTTCGGCGGCGGTGACTCCCGGTCGCAACAATCCGCTGACGTTGCACGCAGAGCCAGGCGGAGACGGTTTCGCCCTTTTCGTGCGCCTGACCCCCAATGGCGACGACGACGTGTGTCACTTGCAGATGGAGGTCGATCCGATCGCCACGCTGGAACTTCGTGAGGCATTCAACACGCTGCACGCGGCGCTGATGTCTGACCGCCTGGAGCGTTTTGGTCAGGCCGCGGTCTCGAGTAGGCGTCCGCCTCAGCGGATGCCTTTCGCTTCAACCGCCGTCTTGAGCCCCAGGGCCGTCACACACTGAATCTGTGGCTGGTGTGGTTCGTCGCCCTGCTTGTGCGGCGGGCTCGCCTAGGGCGTCTCTTTCGGATCTTGCATGATGGCTGGCATGAACACAGAAAGATGCGACCCGGTCGAGCTGGCCGCCCTCCGCGAGATCTTCGCGTCCCGTCCCGAGGCAGCGGCGCCAGCAGGCTGGGAGGAGGTGCGGTCCTTCGAGGCGGAGCACGGCATCGTGCTTCCGGAGCCGTACCGCACGTTCGTGGCGGAGATCTGTGACGGACTGCGCGCCGGACCGCCCTACTACGGTCTGCTGCCCCTGGCGCAAACGCCTCCGGACTGGGGCTCAGATCGCCCCGAACGCCTGCTTGCCGAGCCCTTTCCCCTCACGGAGGCATGGCTGTGGGAGGCGGAGGGCGACGAGGAGGCGCTGCCCCAGCAGGAGTTCGAGGCCCGGACGGACTCCGTGTTCGACCACGGCTCGCTGCTGCTGGGCACCGATGGCTGCGGCATGTACTGGCACCTGATCGTCACCGGCCCACAGCGTGGTCACGTCTGGCAGATCGCCAGCGAGGGTGCGATGCCCTTCGGTACTCAGTCGGCCAACGCCCTGATGCCCGGTGTCCCCGGTTTCACGGGCTGGGCGACCAAATGGGCCCAGGGCCGCGACTGGTTCGCGGGCGCCGAGGGGGACGGTCCAGGGCAATACACCTAGTGACCTGAGTCAGAGATTCGGTGGCAGTAGGCGGCGAATCTGTCGAGGATCTCGTCGGCCGTCTTCGTCCAGACGAAGGGTTTGGGGTGGTCGTTCCAGTCGGCAAGGCAGGCCCGGACGTCGCGTTCGAGTGCTTGGACAGAGCGGTGAACACCACGCGTGTGATCGGCTGGACAAGATCGAGGCGGTGGTTGGCACGATAGGGCCTCGAAATCCTCCTTAAGGGAGTGTCAGCACGTTTCGGCGCCCGGCCCGCTCAGCGCGCCCACTCATGACCCAGATCCGTACGACGACGAACCCGTCCCCGCTGCCGGCCACGGTCTGGCTGCCCGGCCCCCATGACACCGAGATCCTGCCCATCGCTACGGAGGTCCTGCCTCAATGGGCCATTGAAAAGATCCGCACGGAGTTCACCCACCGCCCGGGTCGCACGCCCGCCCCGCTCCTGCGCCTGGCCATCGGCGACACCGATACGGGTATGGACGCCCGCATTCCGTGCACCCAGGACACAACCCCCGGCCTCCCGTTCAACTCATCGCGCATCACGCCGGTGATCCTCGCGGAACTCCACCCCGACACACTCCCCACAGCCGGTGTGCACAGTCACTACGGCAGCGAGGAACAGGGCGCCATCGATGACGCCTGGCCTGGCTTCTTCCACCGCACCCACCGCCTGCTGCGCGGAGACGGTCTCCTGCTGCTGGCCACTCGCCAGCGCCGTGACGCCGAGGGGCTGACGGACCCGCTCGGCCATCTCGTCGCGGGCGCCCGCACCGCCGGATTTCGCTACCTCCAGCACATCGTGATCGTCCACGGGCACCCGGTCGGCGACCGCATCGTCCCCGCCCCACCCGACAATGCCCTGCCCGGGCTCATCCACAGCGACCTGCTCGTCCTGCGTGCGCAGGGGAGTCGGCCATGAACCCGTACCCGCTCTCGGTGTGGAACACCGCCCCCACCTCCGCCCCAGCCCAGCGCAAGGGCCGCTATGTACCCGGCTCCGCGGCCCACCCGGCCAAGATGCTCCCTGCAATCGCCACCCATGCCATCACCACCTACACCCGGCCCGGCGGCCTCGTCCTCGACCCGATGTGCGGTATCGGCACCACCCTCGTCGAAGCCGTCCACCTCGGCCGCCACGCCCTGGGCACCGAATACGAACCGCAGTGGGCCGACCTCGCCGACCAAAACCTGCGCCACGCAGACCTCCAGGGCGCGCCGGGCGCCGGTTCCGTCTACCGAGGCGACGCCCGCGAGCTCGCCACGCTGATCCCGGGCGCGTTCCACGGCCTGGTCGACCTCGTGCTCACCTCACCCCCGTACGGGGCGAGCGTCCACGGCCAGGTCCGCTCCACCAGAGAGAGCGGCGAACGCGGCGTGGTCAAGAAGGACTACCGCTACAGCCACGACCCCGCGAACCTCGCCCACGTCGGCCTCGAAACCCTCCTTGAGGCCTTCACCGAGATCCTCACCCAGTGCCGCCACCTTCTGCGCCCCGGCGGTCACGCCGTGATCACCACCCGCCCCTGGCGCGAACGCGGCGAACTCATCGACCTACCCTCCGCAGTCCTGGCAGCGGCCGAGAGCGCCGGACTCATCCCCGTAGAACGCTGCGTCGCCCTCCTGGCCGGCATCCGCGACGGCCAACTCGTCGCCCGGCCCTCCTTCTTCCAGATGAAGAACGTCCGCGACGCCCGCCGCCGTGGCCTGCCGGTCGCAGTCATCCAGCACGAAGACACCCTCGTCGTACGACGCCCCACACACCCCGCCCCCGCTCGGCAAACATCGGCCGGACGTCCCGCAGCAGATTCCACCCAATCGGCGCGCTGCAGATACCGTCCGACTCCCACGCGGACAGGACGGTGACCCGGCCGATGGCCCCTGCGCCGCCGACCGTCACGGAACCGGCCTGCGCATCGGCAGCCTCTGCTCCGCAATAGGAGGCGTAGATCTCGGCGTCCCTGGGGAGCGGAGCGACACCGCACCCTCCCGCGCCCTGGGAAATAGCGTCGTTCCCCATCAGGCCACCCCACGCCATCAACTACTCCTTCCTCACGGAGGCCCACCCCGCCCGCCCCCTGGGCAGCGACACGTTGACTGGGCCGCAGAAGAACAACAGCGCGCCCACTGCACCCCGAAGACGCCGGACCACAATGAGCGCCTAGTCGGCTCGGCCGAGATGACGCTCAGGGCCGACGGCCCATGCGGCGTCCGCGTCACTGCGACTACGAACCGCCGTCGACGATCCCGGACATCCCTACCGACACACGGCGCCCCGACCAGCATCGCCGGTCCGCACCGCGACGCGACGGACCGGCCAACTCGTCCCCGCTTCCCCGGCGCCGCGCGATTATCCAGAACGCGCTGAGCCCTCCGCCACATCAAGCAGACGCGTGTCGCCGTGCTCGTCGACACGCGTCAGCGTGCAGAGCATCGCCCGTAACTCCAGGAGCGCGACATGACTTCCGAGCCTGCCGAAGAACCAGCCAACACCGATCGTGCAGTTGCGGACATCACCTCTCTACTCGCACTACCCCTGGGCGAGACCCCTACCTCGTCGAGCCGAGCCACGCCATCCACCAGCACTGCGCCCCGCGCCGCGCGCAGCGCGAGGACGAGGTCCACGCGAGACTCACGGAGCTCCCACCTCGTGCACACCGCCCAGTCAACTCCGGCCAACGCCGCAGTGGGCACCAATCGCGCGGAGGTGGCGCGGCTGTTCACCGCAGAGCAGGCGGCCGAGGTACTTCAGGTGCCGCCGTCGTGGCTGCGCAAGAAGGCCGCGGCGGGTGCCATCCCGCACACCCGGATCGGCCGTCATCTGCGCTTCAGCGCCGGTGACTTGCAGCGTCTCGTCGCGGCGGGGCAGCGCGGGCCCGCCGACGCCCGGCGCGGGTGACGGCCCGCACATGTGATCCGCTTCCCCTTCGGTTGCCGGTGGAGCGTTGATGGTCCGGCGCCCAGTGGGCGCACATAACCCGATGCTCAACGCCGAAAGCGTCCTCACGTAGTGCACGTGCAGACGCTCCCCGGCACCCCCACCCACCTCAACTCTCGTGCGGCGAAGCACCGCTGAGGGATGAGCAAAAAGTCAGGAGAAGCTAATGGCCTGGGTCGAACGCCGAGGCAACCGCTACCGAGTGCGCTACTGGACACCGGACGGCCGTGCCGGAACCGCCGGAGTGTTCCCCACACGCGACGAAGCCGCCGAGCACGCCGCCACTCTTGTCCCCGACTCCCGCACCACACCTACCCCTCCCACGACGACAGTTGTCGAGACTGCCGTTCCAAGGGCCTTGGGGGTCCACCCCGTCGAGTTCGCCGCTTCGCCGGCCCCTCCCGCTACTTTGTACGTGCTCCAGCCGACGCAGCACACCCAGGGCGTGTACGTGCCACCCCCCTGGCCGCCACAGCGCCTGCCCGCCCACACTGTCGGCACCGCAGCCGATACGAGCGGCGACAACCGACCCACCCCGGAGCAAGGAAGCGAACCGAGCGCCGCGGCCGTCACCCTCGTGCCACGCGCCCTGCCGCCCCGCCCGGAGATCGGGCGGGCCACGCGCCCCGGCCGACGGGAACATTCACCGTCGGCTCTGACTCGACCGCCAATCGCGCCAGTCGTGTCCGTCTCCTCCGCACCGCAGCTCACCGCGACCGTGCTGCCTGCTCCCGCATACTCTGGGGTACGGGAGACCCTGCTCACGGACTGGGTGCACCGCTGGTGGCTCACTACCGACATCGGCCCCAACACCGCCTCCCACTACCGCAGTCTCCTCAAGAACCACATCCTTCCTCGCTGGGGGGCCATGCCCCTGCACCTCATCGCGCCCAGCGATGTCACCGTGTGGCTCAAGTCCCTCCAACCGCGCTACGCCCGCGCCACCACCACCTCAATCGGCAAGCTCCTCGCCCTGGTCATGGCCGCGGCCGTCACCGAACGCCTCATCCCCGATAACCCCGTACGCGTCCCCCGCCGCCGGGGCCGCGAACGCCACGGTGAGGACCAACTGTGGGCCGACGGACACGAGGTCATCACCCTGGCCCGGCGCATCACCCACCTCGCCGACGCCACGCAGGGCCTTCTCGTGATCACCGCTGCTTACACCGGCATGCGCTGGGGTGAACTCGCCGCCCTGACCCGCCCCGCACACAATCCCCAGACCGCAACCCTGACTATCCACCCCGACACCGGCAACCTCCTCGAAGTCGACGGCCGACACGGCTACGGCCCGCCCAAAACCGCTGCTTCCGTACGCACCGTCACCCTTCCGCCCTTCCTCAACGCCCTCCTCCAGCAAGACCTTGCCCGCCACAACCACGACCACGTCTTCACCAGCACCAAGGGCAAACTCCTGCGCCGCTCCACCTTTGCCCGCCGGATCTGGGCACCTGCCTCCCGCGGCACCACCCTGCCCGACGGCACCTCCTGGCCCGCGCTCAAACCCGGCCTCACCTTCCACAACCTCCGCCACACCCACAAGACCTGGCTCATCGAGGACAACATCCCCGAAGTAGCCCAGGCCCGCCGTCTGGGACACACCCTCAAAGGCATCGCCGACGTCTACGCCCACGTAGCAAACAGCGTCGACGCCCGCCTTCTTGCAGCTCTGGAAGCCCGGTGGCAACGCTCCCTCACCCACCACGCTCTGGCACACACCGCCGCCACTGCTCCTGACACCCCGCGATGACCCGCTGGCAGGCCGATAGAAGCCAGACCCTGGTTCGCATTCGAAGGCGACGGTGCGTGAGCGTGCGGAGGCTGGCACGGGGCGGTGGCCCCGGACGGGTGACAGCTTGCGTGGTGGGGGCGGGAACCGGGACGAGTGACACAGTGAAACTGCCGGAGTCATATATCGCTCGACGGAGTGATCAAGGGCGACTCGCCCGTGCCCGCATGATCGGTCCATCGGTTATCGCGAGCATGCGAATGAAATTGAGTATGACAAGCATGACGGGCGTGGTGGCGGCGGTGCTGGTGTCGGGAACGGCGTCGGCAGACACGGTTGTGTCCGCGCCAGTGGCAGCGAAGCCGGCGAGTATCCGGGTGGTGGGGCATGCCGGTGGGGGCGTGTATGACGTGGTGCTGAGGTACCACAAGAGCGGCTCTGCGCGGGTAGTGGAATCGGTCTTTGCCGGTAAGAACACGCGCAACAAGGCAGCGGTAGCTGCGCGGTGGGTGTACACCTCGCCTGGCGGGCGGATGCGCGTGGGGGCGGGCTGGCGCAAGCCGAGCGCCCGCTGGAGCGGGGACACCTGGCGAGGAGTGAACTGGGGTGCCATCGGTCACAACGGTCCGAAGATCCCGGCGCGCTCGCGACTGTGCACGCAGTTCAAGGGTTCGTCCACCCTGGCGTGCGTCAAGGTGAAGTGACGCACACGTTCGGTTCGAGGCGCGTGGCGTAGGCAGACCTTGTCTGCCTACGCCACGCGCTGCGTGGAGTCACTTTGATCCTTCACAGACCGGCCTGCTCGGTCATCTCGATAGGCGGGTGGTTCATCGAAGCGCCCTGCTCGTTGGGACGTACGGTGCGGGTGCGACGATGCGGGCATGCGTGAGTTGAGTCAGCTGATCGATGTCGAGGATCCGGCTTGGCCGGAACTCAGGGAGACACTCGATGCAAGTCCGGTGTCTGTCGAGGTGCTTCCGCCCGATAGCGATCTGGGTAGAGCGTCGATTCTTCAGCTGCAGGTCACGGCCAGCTCGTACCTCGGTGCGGTGGTGTTGCACTGCGGCGGTCTACTGGTGGACGACGGATGGCTGCGAGTCTTCGGCAGCCCTATGAGTGGGGCTGCGCACGGGGTGCCGGGCCTGTCTCGCGTGAATCAGTTCCCCGAAACGTTCGACTCACTATGGCGACCGGAGACCGGTTTGACGGTGGCACACGACGTGCTGGGCGGCGTCTTCACTCTCAACGGCGCCGCTCCCGCCAACGCCGACCGTCCCGGCGCCCCTGGCGAGGTTGTCTACTTCGCTCCGGATTCCCTTCGCTGGGAGCCTCTGGGTGTCAGTCACTCGACGTGGTTGGCCTGGCTAGTGTCCGGGGCACTCGATGCGTTCTACGCCGATCTGCGCTGGCCCGGCTGGAAGGAGGAAGTCCGGGCGCTGAACAGCAGTCAGGGCCTGTCGATGTTCCCGCCATTGTGGTCTGCCGAGGCGCGCCAGGACATTTCGGCGACCAGCCGTCGTGCCATTCCGATGAGAGAATTGCTTGGCGCCGCCCGGAACGCATGCCGACAGTTCGATGGAGTTGATCCGAGCCTTCTCGGCGCCGTGTGAATCGGCCGCTCCATCCAGTCGTCGGTCGCAGATCAGGGCGGTGGCAACCCTGCGCAGGGCGAGGAAATGCTCCGCCCTGCGCTGATACTGAACTTGAATGGGTGATGTCGGGGACGGGGAGAGTGGTGGTACCCCGAACCGCTCCACCTGTGGCTGGCTCGGCAAGATGAGCGTATGACCGAGAGCGAAGCGCATCTGCTGGCGTTGCTGCGCGAGCTTGATGATCCGCCCCGGCCAGCACGTGTCCGCCGCTGCCCTCGCCAGGCGCCTGGCCGCCCACCACATCCCCATCCGGCCAGCCCGCGCCACCGCACTGGTCCAGCTCGCCGAGGACCTGCGGCCAGCCGTCCTCGCACCCCTGCTCGGACTCCACGCAGTCACCGCCGAGCACTGGCGGCGCCGAGCGGCCGCTGACTGGACCGCCTACGTCGAAGCCCGTATGTCCACCCGGGACGGTGGCGCACGGTGCTGGCTGCCGTCAACCGCAAGGCCGGCCCATCAACAATCGAGTGACGGACCGTCATCGCCCGCACTCGGTCGGGGCTTCAGAATGGTGGCTCGTCGGACCGCAGGTGTGTCGTCGGCACGAGCGGTGGCGGAGGGCTGGTTTGCAGGATGATGGCCAGGGCCTCCTCAACGCGGCCCAGGTCGACGAGGTAGCCGGCGAGGTCATGGCTGTTCCTGTGGTCGTGCTGCTGGAGGACGGTAACGGCTTCCTCGGTGCGCCTGGCACCGGCGAGGAGGTGCGCAATGTGCTCCGCCGCGTACCAGGTGGTGCCTTCGGGGTGGGCTCGGGCCCGTTCAACCGCCTCGTCGACCCCACTGCAGGCGGCGATCAGAGGCAACCGCATCCAGAACAGCTCCCACTCGTCCTCACTCCCGCGCTGGGCGTCGAGGGCATCGAGGTGGGCCAGGCCATCGGCGGGGCGGCCCTGGTCGAGGCACAGCTCGGACAAGGCTTGGAGAAGCCAGTCGTCGCTATGGTGCGCGTCGGCCTGGGCGCGCATTACGGCGATCGCCTCTCCGCCCCGTCCGTGTCGGGCCAGGAGCTGCGCGAGCTCGTAAGCCGAGTTCGGGTCCCGGGTTGCGGGGCCGTCGGCCTGCCCGTATACGGCGATCGCGCCGTCCACGTCGCCCTCCTCCTCCAGCAGCTCCGCCAGCTGCTGTGCGGCCTCCTCATGCCCGTCCAGCGCGGCGTAGGCGTGCAGTTCCTCGATTCGATCGTGTCGGGCCAACATGTCGGCGAGTTGGTCTCGGCTGTTTATTGAGGTGATCTGTCGGCGGCGGAGCAGAGCGATGGCCTCATCAATGTTGCCCTGGCGCTCGCGGAGCGTCGCGAGCAGGCCGAGCGCCATGTCGGAATCGAGGCCGCGGCAGCACCACGGGCCGTCGCAGCAGTGGTCGGCCCGGATCCGGCCGGCGAGCAGCGCGGCGGCCTCCTCTTCGCGGCCGGCAACGGGGGCAATGTCGACCAGGGCGGTGGCGAGCAGCCAGTCGTCGACGTGCGGCACGAGCAGAGCGAACGGCTCCTCGGCGCGGCCGTGCCGGGCGAGCAGCCGCGTGTAGGCCTCCAAAGCCATTGGGTGCCCTGCTTCCATGCGGGTCTGGCTGACCTCGATTGCCTCGTCGATGTGGCCCCAGCCTTCCAGCAACTCGGCCGCGGCAACGACAGCCGTCCACCAGCCCGTCGCCACGTACGGGGCCAGTGCCTCCAACGCGTCGGCCTCTCTACCCTGCTCACCCAGCACCCGCGCCCACGCCAGTGCGCAGAACCACTCCCCGCGTCCGGCCTGCAGCTCCACCACATCGGCATGGCCTCGTTCGAGCAGCCGCGAGACCAGCTCCGGCGGGATGCAGCCGGATCGCGTCCGGGCTCGGTAGTCAAGATCAGTAGCATCCACGGCCAAGCACCATAGCGCTCGCCCCTGACACCAGGCCGACACCATCGAAATCTTCGAAATGTGGGTGATCTCCCAGCTCACCGACCGGCTGCTCGCCCTACCAGATGCCGTCGATGACTTCTTCGAAGGTCAGGTGCCACTGCGAGTCCTCGTCCTCGAAGGGCAGAGGGTCGAACTCGGTGATCTCGGCACGGAGCGCGTCAACGCGTTCTTCCGTGTCTTCGTCGTCACCGTCTTCCAGCTCCTGCTGGAGGATCTGGAACTTGGTCAGGGCATAGACGAGCGACTCGACGTCACGGTGAATCACCCTGTAGACGAGTTCCGTCTCACCGTCGCCTAGGGCGTAGACCGTGCCTGTGTTCGGAGCGAGAGCGAGAGTGGTGTCGGCGAACATGCCGAGAATCAGCCAGTCGTTGCACTCCTTGGGCACCGTGCCTTTGTCCGCGTACCACTCGCTGAGGTTGATGGAGTCGTCGGCGCGCAGGCTGGCCTTGGACATGAACCACTCGGTGTCCGGAAGGCCGATGCTGCTCAGCAACAGCGCGGCGCGGTCGTTCAGCTGGTTGTGCGGGGCGCTGTAACGGGGGAAGTAGACGACACCCGTCAGCCCGAACGCAGTGCGTACCTCGTCCGGGGACACGACGAAGTTCATGCTGGGACCTTTGCATTCTGGGAGGGCAACTGATGATCGATGCTATCGGCCATGGTGAGCCTGCAGCTCCTCCATGTACTTTTGGTGCTCGATGTCACGTTTGTGTCGACCGACGTCTTGATCGTATGTGTTGGTGTGATGGACGGTATTCGCGTTCTTGAAGTACTTGTCCAGCCATGCGTCACAACGGGGCCGTTTCTGGCATGGCTCCCGTTCCGTAAAGACTTCCTTCAAACCGTCCTGTTTGCCGTTGTGCAAGAGGGGATAGCCGATCGACCGCTCTGAGTGCAGGCTCTTCTGGGAATAGCCGACCAGAATGCTCTCTCCCCGCTCGTCGGGGTCGATGTACCGCCCGGCGGCATAGTTGTTCCCGCTGTAGTCGTTACGGGCGTACCGGGCCAACTGCGTGGCCTGGCCCAGCTCATCGGTGTAGGGATCGACCTTGGTCGACTTCACCTTCTGCTTGTACGAGTCCGCGACGCTGAACTCTTCGCGATCCCCTCGTGTGGAGGGCCGGTACGCCTTGCCGTTGTCGAGGATGCCGTCCAGGCGCGTCTTGTCGGTGCTGTCCAGAGCCTTCAGATCGCCGTCTGCCTCAAGCCGGCGCACCGTTCCGTCCGCGTCCAGGAGGTATGTGCGCACGTCCTTGCAGCTGTCGATGTCGTCCTTGGTCTTCTTGTCGCTCTTCTTGTGTTCCTTTTTGGCCTTTTCGATGTCGGCACCGTGCTTCTCCAGCACGTGCACGGTCTCGTCCGCCTTCTTGTCGACGGCGTCCTCGGCCTTGTCCATGACGGTGGCGAGCTTGTGGAAGCGGCTGTCCTTCTTCACCGAGCTGCGCCGCTTGCCGCCGCCGGTCTTGTGCAGCTGCTTCTTCTTGTCGAAGTCCCGCTTCGTCTCGTCGTAGCCGCCGGAGGCTTTCTCGAAGTCGTCGAACTCGATCGCCAAGTCCGTTGCCATGTCCGCCGACCCCGATATGTAGCTACCGGCCTTGCCGTCGTCGTGGGCATCCAGCGCGTCGGTGAACAGGTCCTCGATCTTGCCGAGGATCTTTGCCTCGATCTTGTCGGTCACAATCTGCGTGATCTGGCCTACTGCATAGTCGATCGCCTCATGTAGGGCGAAACGGCATGCAGCGATCGCGGCTGCGCTCAGCAGCCCGCTGAGTCCTACGGTGAAGAACATGCCGATGACGCCTGCTGTGGCGGTCGCAGCTGTCGCACCTAGTTCGGTGATGCAGACAACCTTGCAGCCCTCGATAAAGCCGGCGCAGTCATCGAGTGCTTCGGCCAGGTCGTCCAGGGCTTTGGAGAACGTCGCGAGATCTCTGGTGCTCAGCTTGCCCCAGCGCCGGTCGATGGCATGGACCGTCTTGCCTTTGCTCTTGCCGCCGACTATGTAGGAGCAGGCCCGATTGCCTTGTGTGATCGCATCGTTGATGCCTTCGGCGAGGTGTCGGTAGTCCTTGGCTGTGCTTCGGACCTCGTCCTCGTCTATGTTCGGCCAGTTGACGCCGACAAGGTCAAGGACTTCAACGAGATCATCGGGCAGCGTCTTGCCCACGCGTTTCATCTCCCCCGTGAAACAAAAGTATTCCCTGCTTAGGCCATGACGTGACGAGGCGTCAACACAGTTGGCACCACATCAGGCCAAGCAACCCGCCTCAGGACGGCGTGAGGCAAACCAACATCTCGTCGGTTCCCACCATGACGTCCCCGTTTGCCAATGCAGCCACTGATCGCACGGGCGCCCCGGGCCGGAAGAACCGCTCAGCAGGCTCGGCCTCCACCGACGAGTACTCCACCAAGCCGTCCTCCCAGCCGATCACCAGCACCGGCCCATCGGGTGTCCGGGCCGCGGACAGAGCCGTCACGGCGCAGGCCCTCTCCCGTAGCGCAGACGCCAGCGGTGCTTGGCCTGGCGCCCACATGCGCACGCGACCGTCCTGGCCTCCGCTGTAGACGAGCGCGGCCCCTTCGGCCAACTCAAGCCCGGCCAGGCCCGTCACCGCCCCCTCGTGCAGAGTCTCGTGGGCAACATCGATCGTGTCACCGTTCAGCGTCATCACCCGCACGGTGCCGGTGCCGTCCCCATACGCGAGAGCACCACCAACACAGGCGACAGCCGTAGCGGATGCTTCGACAGCGGCAACAAGCTGCTCCAGCGGTTTCGACTCTGTCTCCAGCAAGCTGGCGATCCCCGTAGAGCGCGGCACCGTCGGACTATGTTGCAGAGTCATGCGCCCGTGGCCGTCCAGAACAGTAAGGCCGCCGTCCCGTCCGAAGGCCGCCGCCGTGGCCCCAGGCACTGCGTGCGGCAGCCGGCCATGAGCCTCGCCATTCCCTGCAGCGACCAGACGGACAATGCCCTGATGATCGAGTACCGCGACACTGCCGGACGTCTTGCACACGCCGACGCCCAGAGCCAACGCGGGCCCAGGCCAGGGCGGACTGATATCACCGCGCATCCGCTTCCAGCACACGGCCCACCTTGCACTGTGGGCCAGCGCCTGAAGTTCGTCCGCCAACCGTGGATCAGCGTCGTCTCCCAAGGCTGCCCACAGCACCAGGGCCCTCTCGGCTGGTGAGCAGGGCCGCGTCAGGGCACCACCAGCACGCAGCCACGCGGCACGCAACCCTCGGTGAGATTCCTCGGAAAGTTCGTACAGGGCCGTGACCTGCCCAGGATCGCTGCCGCACACCGAGCTGGGGTCATCAAGGTCAGGAGCAGCTTGCTGGCCGCCCGACGGCGCATCCGGCTCCGGCGATGGTGCAGACGCCACCCACGCCGCGTAGCGCTCCTCGTCCCGCCACTGAGCCGCCCGCAGATCCATGACAGCAGGGCTCAAGGCCGACAGCTCCGCAGACACCTCGCGCGTCTCGACAATGAGCCGAACCTGCTCGAACCGGGCCAGCGAACAGATCAGTTCCTCGACTGCCTCGGGTGCGGCGGAGTGATGCAAGTCGGGCAAGACGATCACGGTCCGACGCCGGTCAGCAGCCACTGTGGCGATCAAATCACCCGGCGTGCGCGCCGCCGAGCCCAACTGCTCGGCCAGCATCCAAGAGGCGGTCAACGCCGACTGCCCGGCCAGAGGAACGAGCCCGTGGACGCGACGCTCCACCACGACATCCGGCCGCGTCGCCTGTTCGGCGAGCCACGCCAGGAACAGCGACTTACCGCAACCCTCATCACCGCTGATCACACAGACGCGCGGAGCACGTGGGTCACCCAGCCACCCCAGAATCGCCACACCAGCAGGCTCCCGCCCCGCCGGCGGCGGAGGCCATGCCTGCGGGGTCACTGGCGCGCCCGCTCCGCCGCGAAGCGGATCAACTCCTTAAGGCCTTCCTCCCGCGACTCAGCCGTATCCCCGTAGTCGAAGCTGTGCGTGAACTGAGCATTGGGGAACTCCCGTGCCATCCACGCCGCGCAGTAGTGCCCGGGCATCATGCACGCTTCCAGTTCGCAGTACACGCGTGTGACCTGCTGCCCATCGACGCCGGCGTCCTGGAGCTGCTGCCAGATCAGCTCTTCCGGATGCAGTTTCCCTGGACCGGTGGCGTCCGTGACGATGTGCTTCTGCCCGCGCGCGTCGACGTGCTCGATCGCCGCCGAGAAGGCGATGTTGAGAGCATGCCGCACATCGTCCAAGACCCGCGGCCACCAGTTCTCGCGTCCTTCGAACGCGCCTGAGTCAATGAGACGCAGCTCCGCGTTGAGTTCCCGGAACGCAGCCGCCCCACCGGCAAGATCCGTCGAGGCAGCGATCACACCCAAGCGCCGATCCAGGACCGCCAGGCACTGACTGAACGCAGACACATCCGAGTTCACGAACATGCCCGGCTCTATCCGATCCAAGAAGACCGCGTGTACAACGCCGTCCGCACTGACCGCGATGTGAGCCAGCCCGTCCGCACCTACGCGCACCCAATGGGCCTGCGACTCATCGCAGCGTAGCCCTTGATGCCCGGCATACAGCCCCAGCGTCAAACCGTCTGTCTCGCCCGCAGCAGCGAAGTATGGAGCCACTACCAGAGGCACGCCGACCTGCTCCAGAACAGCACGCGCATCCTCTTGCACGGTGGAACCAAGATTCGACAGCGACAGGCGCCGCATCCCGTCTCTGCCGAAGTGGTCAGCGGCCGAATGCGGAGTCTGATCTGGCATGAACGAACGCCTCCCCGTCAGTGGTTGATCTCGAGCAGCCTATCCGCCCGCGCTTTGGGACCCCGCCGGCTCGGCGCCATCACCGGTTGGGGGCGATCATGCAGAGCGGCGGGCTTACGAACAGCTGCAAGGTCAGCGAAGTTCGATAATCATTGGCCCCGCCTCGTCTCGTGTGTGGCGGCGCCAGGCGGGGTAGTCGCAGTGGCTGAGCTGGAAGCGGATGATGCGGCTGGTGTGTGGAAGGTAGACGTCGACGGCGTCGCCGGGCCCGGTCCCCAGGTCACGGGTTTGTACGTCGCCGTGTATCTGCTGCTTGCCCAGGAGCCGTTGCACGCCGCGCTTGATGAACAGGTGGTCCGCGCTGGACTCGCCGTTGGCTGTGCGGTGGCAGACGGGGGCGCTGGGGTGGTGGGCGAAGTGGCAGACCTTCTCGGTGTAGCGACGGTCACTCAACTCGCCGCCGCATCCGCCGAGGTGGTGTCCGCACCAGTAGCTGTAGCTGGGATGGGCCTTGCGCCAGAGGTCCAGCTCGTGAGCGTCCATGGGCAGGAGGACCGGGAGGTCGGAGTTCTTGTGGCCGATGACGGCGGTTTGTACGCGGCGGTGGTCGAGGATGTGTTGGGTCGTCGACATGGATCTGCCTCGGTGTTCGGTACGGCCCGTGGGGTGGCTTGCGCGCGGCCTTGGGGTGCGGGACACCGCGTCGGCGGGGGTGGTGAGGCCACCGACGCGGAGTGGTGCTCGGGGGTCAGAAGATAGTGCCCTCGGGGCGGGGGAGTCCGACGTACTCGAAGTCGAGGATGTCGCCGGGCTTCTTCTGCTCTGCCTTCTTCCGGTGGGCTCCGGCAGAAGCCGGGGGCATGTGCGGGTGATTCTTCGGCCTTTGTGAAGCCCGAGGAACATCTCGCTGGCGTACACCTGGTGGTTCAGCTGGCGGAGCCGGTCGATGATCTCGCTTCGGGCGAGGAGAGTTGGCGCAAGTCCGACGGCGACCTCTGTCGCGTGAAACCCCGCCGTCCACACAACGTGCCCCTGCCGGGCTGGATCAGCCATAGGCCATCCGTGACCAGCGCATGACTACTACCCCCAGTGCCGTGTCTGGTAGTTGACCATGTCGTCGCCGTGGAGCTGTTTGGACGCGTTACCGATGCGCACCCAGAACTCTGTCGCTGTTCGTCCACCGTCCGGTTTGGCGAACACCGGCTTCCCGGAAGCCGCGACGGAAACGGCGCAGACCTCCCTGCCGTCGACGGATTCGTAGCGGATCCGGACGACGCCGGCAGTCTGCTGGGACAGGTTGGTGTCCAGAAGCTGCCGGAGCCAGAGTTCATAGCCGTCCCGAGTGCCCCGCGGTCCGAGGGTCTTCCAGTCCGAGTCGAGACCGAGAATGTTTCCGTTGTCGTCGACACCGATGAGCAGAGCACCGCCTTCGGCATTGAGGAGGGCACACACGGTCTTGACGATGACGTGCTCAAGCTTGCGGTCGAGCTGCCCGGCCCTGACGCTCCAACGTGCCGTGGACTTGAACTCGATGGTCTGGGACTCGCCGGCTTCGATCAGGTCTTCGACACTTGCAGAGGGTGAGAAGGGCCGGTCGTCCCAGAGACGGCTGAATCCGTCGCGGATGACCTGGGCCATGAGTCCTCGGCGTCGTTCCAGGAAGGTGGTGTAGTCGAGCTGTTCCCAGCCGACAGGCAGCGCGTGCCAGTACGTCTGCTGTTTCAGTCGCCCAGACCCCAGATCGTGGGTCATGGCTGCCCAGTAGTCGTGCGGGTCGTCGGCACCGATCTTGATGTTCTCCGGCCAGTCCATGAACGCCATGTTGGCGATCGCATTGACCTGCCTGCCATGGGTGATGCCCTGGCCGGCCAGGAAGGACTTCGGGAACAGGTGGTGGCGCTCCACCGATCGTGGTGTGACCACGTCGGGCGTCATTACATCGCGGATCTTCAATCTGCTGAACAGCAGCTCGGCATCGAGCAGGTTAAGGGCGGCGTAGTAGGCGTACAACGCCGGGGACCGGGACGCGGATGTGTCCAGGCGGTTGGGCAGGGATATCTCCCAGTAGTCCCCTGTGAAATTTGACCGCACCATCCGGTCGAGTTCTGTGCGGAACGCGTCAGGGTTGCCGGGCTCAAGCGCGGCGATACGAGCCAGGTCGGCCTCTACCTGGCTCTCTGGGGAGGTCGTGTAGCGGCCAGTGGTGTGGGCCATGAAGAACCAGCGGCTGATAATCGCCCGCAGGGCCGGGTAGTCCAAGCCGAAGCGGCGGCGCCCGAGCAGCCACAGGATGTACGTGAATATGACCGCGTTCTCCGACGTGATCATCCTGCGGCCCCGGAACCCTGCCGCGGTCAGGCATTTCAGGTACTCGTGCCAGTTGGTCAGGTCGATGACGTCGTCCTGGGCATGTCGCAGGAGTTCGAACTGCGCCGTGCGCCGCTCGGGACTCACGTTCCCGGTCTCCAGGTCCTTGCCGCGCAGCATGCTGTAGACGTGTTGCAACCGGCCGCGGTTGAAGGCCAGTCCCACCCCGACCCGCAGCAACTGGTCAGGGCTGGGCTCCAGGAACGGGTTCCTCGGGGAGGGGCCAGTCACGGCGGGGTCGACGGCAGCTCGGCAGAAGACCTCCAGCTCGCGGCGGCCCTTCTCCCAGTGCACCGACATCAAGGTGAGGATGAAATCAGCCTGGTTGAGTTTCACGCCCTCGGAGTTGATGCGGACGAAGATCTCCGCGACCTGTTCCTCGTCGGCGGTGGCTCCGAGTTCGATCACTTGAAAGCGGAAATCGCGAAGATCACGGACTCGGTCGACCCGCTCCTCCAGCAGGTCCTGCTCGCGGTCGCTGAGCTCGCCGTCCCTGCCTTCGGCGAGCCGGTTCAAGAAGGTGCGGACGGTGGACTTGTAGCCGCCGTCCCACAGCGCTGTGATGTCGGCGATGAACTCGGGGTCCTTCTCAATGGCCGCGTCTGTGACCTCGAACGTCTCGTCGGCTGGGCGGAACGCAAGGCGGATGCGCCGCTTTTCGAACGTCTTGGTGATCACCTGCTCCCCGGTCAGCACAGCGAACAAGGACGTCAGACGCTGCTGTCCGTCGACGACCAGCAGTCGGGGGACGCGATCGTTGTCTCGGCCGCCGATTTGCCGCGTCCCGACCTCGGCGCCGGTCTCCCAGAACATCAGAGTGCCGACCGGATAGCCTCGGTACATCGAGTCGAACAGGTCCCTGATCTTGGCAGTCGACCAGACGAACGGACGCTGGATGTCCGGGAGCGCGACGCTGCCGTGCTTGATCTCTTCGATCAGATGCGACAGGACGTAGCCGGTGTCTCGGTACAGCGTGGCCGCCATACTCACTACCTCCAGTGACCGGAACGGGGGCAACGCCATCGTCCCGTGACGGTGGCCGCGTACTGCTTTCTATCAACTGCCGCTATATGTGCGCCGGTTTTAGGTCGAGTTGGTCTTTCGAAGCGCTGACAGAGCTGGACAAAAACCATTGGGCTGCTGGGCGCGGAAGTGATGCCGGCCGGTGTTACGGACAGGTCCTGGCCTCAGGCCCGTACTGCAGGGCGGTACGCACGACTTGACCGTCGCCCCTCGGCCGAAGGCTTCGAGGATGGCCTCTTGTGCTGGGCCCGGCATCCCGCTTGCAGCCACCTTGACCGGTGGCAACCGCAACGGCGTCACCCAGCTGATCCCGCTCCTCCAGGCCGTGCCGCCCGTGCGCGGCCAGCGTGGCCGACCTCGACGCCGACCTGACGTGGTGCTGGGCGACCGCGGCTACGATCACGACAAGTACCGCCGCCTGGTGTGGGACCTGGGCGTGAAACCGCTGATCGCCCGCCGTGGCATCGAGCACGGCTCCGGCCTGGGTACCCAAGGCTGGGTCGTGGAGCGCGCGTTCACTCACCTGCACTGGTTCCGCCGCCTACGGATCCGCTGGGAGATACGCGACGACATCCACGAAGCGTTCCTCACTCTCGGATGCGCTCTTATCTGTTGGCGGCGGCTGCGCTCTGTGTTGAGCGGCGCCGTAGGCTAATCACCCGCTGCGAGTCGGTTGAGGACTTCCACCGGGGTGAAGCTCCAGCCGACGAGGCGCGGTCCACTCCAGTTGATCCCGATCATGTATCCCTCTTGGGTGGCATCGGGCAGATCGCGATCGCGCCAGGCGTCCAGGGGCATCGACTCAACACGTAGCCCGTGCCCCCAGATCTTCGCCGCCCTCTGGGCGCGGGTCATGGTCGACCAGTAGGGAAGACTTCGTGTGCCGTCCGCGGAGAGGGGAGCGGGGCTTCCCTCGTCATCCCGGACAAACCAGACCACTCCGCTCTGGCGGGCCTCTCGGAAGAACGCTGCCGCTTGCGAACCACTCTGACTCATGCCCCGGGAGCCTAGCGTTCCCCGTTACTCATTTCGTTAGTGGTTCTAAGAGACCTCAGCCCAACTATCTGATTGTGCATCCCATCGATAGATGGCCACGCCGCTGGCGGAGCGTCCGGCGAGGAGCCATCGCCCGTTGTCCCATGTCAACCGTGCGGGCATGGCAAGGTCAATGACGATATTCGGGGCATCTGCGTCGTGCAGTGCAAGGAGTTGTCCAATCGCTTCTGCGGGAAGGTCATCACGCACGGTCACACACCAGCCGTGTTCGCTCGTCAACACGACTGAAGGTACTGGTGCTCCGCCGCCCTCAGGGATCTGACGGAACAGAAACCGGCGTAGCGCTGACCGTGTGCCGTTGTCGATTGCTCCTGCCAGCCGGCTGCCGAAGTGGGACGCCACCGACTGTAGGAACGGCGCTGCCGCCATCGTGGTCACCCAGGCAAAGACGGCACCACTGACATCTGCGTTGAAAACGGGTCCGTTGTAAACGGGCTCACGACTGTCCGCGTCATTTCCGGCCCGGTCTCGCTCGATGGACATTGATCCCCCTTCTCTCCGATGAAGCATGGCAGTTGGCAAGCCCTACTCACCAGAAGTGGCCGCGAGAAGGTGTCAATGCCCGTCCATCCGGGCATGGTCGAAAATCTCACGGCCGGGACGCGTGACCAGACCGTAGGAGGGCGAGGGAGCTGCGGTCACCAGCTTCTTCGTCGTTGGTGGGGCGCCCGGTAGGCGTCTTTGACGATCTGTTCCAGGTCTTCCTCGCTGAACATCCGGCGTGAACCGATCGACCTGTACGGCACGTTCCCGCGGGCGGATTCGTCGCGGAGCCAGGCGGCAGAAATACCGAGGCGCTTCGAGGCCTCTTGCACGTTGTAGAGGAGAGGCTCTTCCTTTTTCGCTCTCGGAGAGACGTCGTCTCCTGATGCAGTGGTCCGTCTTCCTCGCGGGCGAGCGAGCGGGGCTTCAACTGGGAGACCGAGGACGGCCGCGTCCACTGCGGCAAGGAGCACGCCGAGCCCGCGGAGACGAGCGGCATCACCGAGTCCGTCGTTGGGGCCGGGCAGGCCCATAGCTCGCCGGCCTTGAGTGGCCGGATCGTCGGACGGCAGCAGAAGTGCGGCTAGCCGGTAGTCCTCTTCGGGGAGGGATGCGTAGGAGCGCAGCGCCTTGGCGAGTCGGAGCCGTTCACTCTGAAGGGCCCGCTTGTCCAATTTCCAAATTCGTTCGCGCAGCTCTTCCCAGCCGGGACGGGACTGCACGATAGCGAGAGCTTCTTCGGACAGGGTGGGGCCCGGGTGTTCGGCTGCCTGGCGGTGCATGGCGCAGGAGGCGCGACCCTCCTCGACCGGATTCTTGCAGGGGAAGCCATAGAACGAAGCGACGGGTACGGGGCACCGTTCACGGTCTGGGGCGAGTTGCCCCCAGAGCCCTTCACGGATGTAGGTGATCTGCCGAGCGACCGAGGTGGTCGCATCCCTGGGCACGCCCCAGCGCTTGGCGGCTTCGCGGGGCGTGAGATGGTCGAGGGCGCGGAGACGCTGCATGGGCGTCTGGTCGCCTTCCGTGGCCTGCTGCTTGTTGTGTTCTCCAGCGGGCTCGGGCATGGGCGCGGGTCTCCGTTCTGCCGGATGACGAAGCAGGTGCTGCCTGCATGGCGCGTCATTGGATGGCTCTGCGTGCCTGTGACGCGCGGGACGCCACCGTAAGCGCTGCATCCGACTGAACGCTTCGTATTGAGGAAGCGCAGCCTGTCTTGGTTAGGCTTCTGCTATTGAGATCTGAGGCGGAGGCCGAGGGACGGCAGGGCCGGAGGCGAATCTGGCTCCGGCGAGCGTTGGGCCCTTGACGTGACGCGCGGTGCAGTTGGCCTGATTCTCGAGTCTCGGCCATTGGTTCAGCGATATACCCTTAGGGCGCAGGGGTGTTGTTCTGCTGGCAACCTCCGGCATCGACGTATGGCGTTGCGCAACGGCGTGCAGCAGGCCCGAGAGCGGCAAGTCGTCCAGGGCGCCTCGGAATGAGACGGGGATTGATAGCCCGCTAACGGCGCGTACTGTGGGGAGTAGCTGGGGACTTCTGTCGGGAGGGCCGAACTGTGAGCCCTGGGCGTGTAGTTCCGCGAACCTCGGTGCGGTCGCCGCGAGCAACTCTCAACGGCGCACTGGAGACTTCGAGGGCCAATGCGGGAGCGACCGCCCAACTGGGGGTCAAGGGGTCGCAGGTTCAAATCCTGTCGTCCCGACAGTTCGAACGTATCGAACGTCGCAGGTGAAGGGCCGTTTTCATAACGGCCCTTTTTCTGTTCCCGGGCCCGCTCCCTGGGAGCGATGGGAGGGAGCGCGCTCCCTCCCAGTCCCCATTACGGATTGCTCCCACTCGGGCCACTGGCCCCATATTCGATTTCTTGGCCACACGTTCACATCCGTGTCCGTTTTGTGGCCGCTGGCTCCCCGTCGTTCGGGGGCTCTTATGGGTATGGGCTTGCGCTCTTCGCGCAGGTCACACTCGCTCCCAGTGGGAGCGGGGCTGGGAGCGACGTCCCCATAACGGGAACCGACGATATGGGGCCATGCGAAATCTTGGCCCCATCTCCGATTCCAGAGACCCCATATGTCGGATTTCTGTCCGGGCCGTTGTGCGCGGCATCGAGACGTTGAACGCTGTTGCGGGACACTGCACAGGTGGGGGCAGGGGGCTCGCGGCAGTCAGACTGGGTCTCGCCGGCCATCGGGGGCCGGTTCTCGATGGCGGTCGATGAAGTCACCGAGAACCCGTCGTCGTCGGATGTGACGGGAATCCAGGTCCGTTGCCGGAGTCGGCTGGGCCGTGCTGTGCGTCTTGAGGTCGTCACCGATCTCCTTGATCGTCTTCGCCGCCGACGTCAGCAGCGCCCCGAGATCCGCGGGCGTCGAGCCGTCCGCCGATTCGACCATCGCCCACAGTTGATCGGGAGTTTGAACGGCGAAGCGGTAGTGCTTGACCATGCCCCACATGCGGGATCCAAGACCGCCGCTCATGCTTCGCCCTCGGCTTCGCATTGCTCGGACCTGGCCGCTGCCGCGGCAGTTTCGGTGTCTTGCGCTCGCTGCGTCACAGCCGGCCCGCTTCGCTGTCCGTAGGCTTGGGGCTTGGCTCGTCAGGCTCTCCGCCCGTCGAACCTGGATGCTTCTCAGGCGACTTGGCGTTGGAGCTGCCGGTCAGGGCGTCGGCATGACTGCGGACGCGGCTCAGGCGGGCGCGCACGTCCTCGTCGAGGTTGTCGTATCCGGTCTTCGACGCGTCGACCGTGACGACGAGCCCCTCGATCTGAAGCGCCCAGGATCTTGGAGAGGTTCTCCAGCTGCGTGTGCATGTGCGTGTAGGAAGAGTGCAGCGCGTCCGCCTCGTCGAACGTCCCAAGGCGTCCTGTGCTCAGCGTCCCCGTCGCGATCTCCGACGGCGCCGCGTGCGACTTCTCCAGGTCACGCAATTGGGTGTCGACCCGGCGCTTGAACTTCGACAGCGTCTCGCCCTCGACGCCCATAGCCTTCGCTGCTGCGGCGGTTGCACCGGCGGCAGCCGCAGCAGACGCGCCAAGCGCCCCCAACACTCCCGAGCTTTCGCCCTTCGCGTCGTCGGCTGACAAGCCGCCTTGGCAGAGCCTGATAGGCAGGCTGACGCGTCGCCTGTACCGGAGGGGCCGATGGAGCATAGCTCTGAGACGGTCGTGCCTGAGGAGGCGTTGGTATCCCTGGCGCTGGCGAGTTGATGCGACAGCCGAGTCGTGTTGCAGGCCTTCCGAGCACCCGCATTGGACCAACAACCAGGTGCTGCGCGTCATGCTGAACACGATCGGTGGTCCGGTCGACGGCGCTAAGCGCACCGACTCGATCGGCTACGGCATCGTGCGCCCTCGTATCGCCTTGCCCAAGCCAGGCGACCCAGGCCCGGCTGACACGTACCCGTTGCCCGACTTCCCCGTTAAGGCGGCCACGCCGGCTTCCCCCTCGACGCCAGCCGCTGAACACGAACAGGTAGGTGCCACCGTTGCGAAGGATGACGGCGGGAGCACCGTGCTCGGGGTGGCCGTAGGCGCGGGCGCGGTCGTGATGCTCGGCGTGGTGGCGGCCGGGGTTGTCGTGCGGCGCCGGCGGAGGCCCGGACCGGCCATGTACGGGCCCGCAACATCCGGTCAGATTCCGCAGCCGGGCCCGGTGTACGAGGCGCCGCCACCTCGCCGCCCGACCAGCCAGGGTCCCGCCGACGGGTGGTGATTATTTTGAGCCATGGCGCACATGCGCTGACGCGCTCTCAGGACTAGGTACAGATACTCAGTGCCGGTTTGAGTGATCGTGCGGACGTGACGCAGCGCACCCGGGCCGTAACGTCTACAACATCAATCTCAGTGAGCGCGACGGACGCATTGGGATGCTTGACCGGGCAGTGTCCGGGACACGGGGAGGAGTTCGGACATGTCGTGGGACGAGTGGGATCAGCTCAAAGCCGACGCGGCGCAGCGCCAGACCACGCACATGCAGATCAACAGTCTGCAGGGCGAGGGCGGATATGCGAAGCCATCAGGTACTGCGGGCGGAGCGGGCAGGCTCAAGCATAAGAGCGGCCCCTGGACCAAGGCTGCCGGAACGGCTGACGACCTGCAGACCACCACGAGCACCTGCAGAGTCGAGCTCCGCTCCGCTCATGAAGGCATGGGCAGCGGCCTTGAAGGACTGGCCAGCCTAGGCTCGTTGAAGATCGTGCTCAACTCCTGGGAAGAGCGCCTCCAGTCGGTTCGGGAAGAATGCAGTTCGCTCGAACCCAAGTTGCGTCAAGTTGCGGTAGACCTCGGAGAGGTGGACGCCGAGGTGGGTGCCATGACCAAGGGCGTGAAGGTTCCCGGCACGAGAATGGGGCTGTAGCCATGGCATCTGGACTTACTTGGCAGCAACTCCAAGACCTCAAGTTGTCCGAGCTGACCGATGCGGCTGACGGGTGGGCTGCACTGTCGCGCCGTGCGGATGCGGCACGCGAGCGCGTTGACGGTGACATGAGCGGCAAGCTCGCCAAGACGCAGGAGAGCGAGTCGGCGAAGTCGGCGGTCAAGCGATTGAAGCGCCTTGGCGAGAACTACCACTACATCCAGACCGAGGGCGGGCTGATTCGTGGCTCCGTCGATGGGCTGGCGACTGAACTGGCAGCGCCGCAGAAGCGGTTGAGCGAGGCACTGAGCGACGCTGCGGCGTACTGCTACACCGTCCATGCGGACGGCAGCATCACCTATCCGCCGGGCGGCGAGAACGAAGTCACGGGTGATCAGGTGGCCGGCGGGACCGTCGCGGGCAACAACGGCATGCTCGGCTCAGGCGGAGGCCCGAAGTACACGCCAGGTATGGGACCGGATGCCCCGGAGCTGAAGAGCCCGAACCCACACCGTGCGAAAGCCCAGGACATCGCAGATCGCGTCGCCCACTCCGTGCGCGAAGCCCGTGAGATCGATGATCGATACAGTCGCACCCTTCAGAAGCTCAAGGCAGCACGCGGGCTGGACGTCGACGCCGCAACCTGGGCGAATGTAGCGTCAGACGTCGATGCGGTGAGTGACGTAGCAGGCAAGCAGCTCCCACTGGACAAGACGCCTGCCGAGCGCAAGGAGTGGTGGGACCATCTCAGCAAGGAGCAGCGCGAGGAGTACATCGCCGCGTTTCCGGAATTGATCGGGAACATGGACGGGATTCCGGCTCTGGTGCGTGATGAGGCCAACCGAGAAAACCTCCAAGTACTCATCGGGAAGATGGACGGGCGCGACGATGAGAAGTCCAAGACGATGTTGGCCGGGCTGACTAAGATTCAAAGCCAGTTGGAGCACCCCGATCCGAAGTATCCGAAGCCCTATCTGCTGGGCATCGGAGATCAGGGCAACGGCCGGGCGATCGTGAGCTACGGCAATCCCGACGCCGCCGCGAATGTTTCCGCGTATGTTCCCGGCCTGGGCACGGCCCTCGATGAGTCCTTTGCCACGGGCGACCTTCGCCGGGCCGCAGACACTGCGAATGATGCGCAAAACTACAATCCGTCGAGCGCTTCCATCGTGTGGCTCGGCTATGACGCGCCGCAGAGCGCCGATGTGATGACGGCGGACGACGCAAAGGCGGGAGCCCCCGCCTACAACCAGTTCATGGCTGGCATCTCGGCCACAAATGAACACAGTGATCCGCACGTTACAGCCGTCGGGCACTCCTACGGTTCGTACACCGTCGGACAGGCAGCCCAAATGGACGGCGGCATCCCCGGAGCCGACGACATCGTGCTCGTCGGTAGCCCCGGCACAGGGGCCGACAAGGCAGCGGACTTGAACGTGGGCAAGGACCACGTCTTCGTTGGGGCGGCTGACAACGATCCCGTCACCAAACTCCCCAGTCACCAACAAGCACATGGCATGCTGGACGGCGCCCTCCGCGAAGGCACCCGCGGCGGCTACGCCGCCGGCCCCCCAGGCAGTCCCGGCGGCTTCATAGGCAGTGTCGTGGGCGGAGTCACCGGAGGAGCTACCGGATTCATCGTCGGAGGGATGGCCGGTGATCCCGATCTACGGTGGTTTGGCACGGACCCAGCCAGCCAGGACTTTGGAGCTCACCGGTTCCTCGTGGACGATGGGCCGCCGGCGTTCAAGGATCCCCATGACCCAGCGCCTGCCCATTCGAACTACTTCAGTCCAGAAAAGGACAAGGAATCTGCCAACAATATTGCGCGTATCGTTGCCGGAGTTCCTGAGGAAATTTCTACGGAGCGTCCGCGATGAGTAATCACCTTCGGATTGCCGGAACCGTTGCCATGCTGGCTTCTCTACTGGTCGGCTGCGGGTTCGCCAACGGGCATGGCAACTCCCCGACTGGCGAGCGCAGGGGGCCCACTATGAACATCACCATGCAAGAGGCGGCAGAACGCGCGGATGCGATGCTCGACGCGACACTGAACGCCATCAAGCCGGAGGTCAACTGGACCCATAGTGGCGCGTCCGAGGGTGAATGCGACGTGTCCCGGGAACGCACGGTGATGACCGTCATCTCGAAGGAGAGGAGGGGCAACTTCATCGGTGTAGTACAGAGGTTCTGGGAGAAGAACGGCTACGAAATCAAATCGGTCAACAAGAGCCAGAAGTTCCCTGCCGTCTTTGCTCAGTCGCCGGACGGGTTCGGCATCACCTTGCTCGTGGTGAAGGCCGGGCAGGTGGTGCTCTCCGTCGACTCCCCGTGCGCCAAGAAGTCGAAGGTGGCAGATCCAACAACACCGCCAAAGGGTCCTAACTACGACTATCCGGTCCCCGAGCCCAATGTGCACTCCGACTTCTGGTCATCAAAGGAGCCTATCTCCACAGTTTCGCCCAGTGCAGGCTAAATTGACGCGCTGGCATGCTGGGAGAGTTCTGGCCTCAACCATCTGCCACCGGCTTCGGGGTGACATGGCCATCAGGGACCCTCGTTCCGGTCCATTTACTCAAGAAGCCCATTGCTAAGCTCGCGTCCTCGTATCCGAGTGAACTGTGCGGATGAAGTCCTGGAACTCCCCCCAGAACCTCGTCGTGCTGGGCCACATCCGGCCACACACAGAATCCCCACTATCGGCCTGCGCGGTGAGGAACTCGGGCCGGTGCGGCGCGGGGCGGGGCGGGGTCGATGCCGGCCTTGTGCAGGATCCGCCGGTGGCCCCACCGCGGATTCTCCTGCGCCAGGTGCAGCACCAGCTTCTTGAGCGTGGCCGCCGTCGGTGGACGCGCGGTGCGTCGGCGTCGGTCGGAGTAGTCCCAACTCCTTGGCGATCAGCCTGCGGTGCCAGGCCAGTAGCGTCCCGGGCGTGACCGCGAAGATGCTGCTTCAGCAGCGGCGCGGTATCAGCGACGACAGCGCGGCCAGCCAGAACCGGTCCGCGGGCTCGTAGCGGACCGGACCGTTGAGTTGTCGTCGTAACACCGAGTTTTCGTGCTGCAGCACCAGCAGTTCGGCGTCCTTGGCCGTGTCCCGGTGCAGCAGGACCGCGGGTATGGACAGCAGCGCCCGGGTGGCCCGGTAAAGCATCGAGATGATCACACGCGCAGCATCCCAGCCACCGCGGAGGGCCTGGCACGTAGGCTCCCACCTGCAGCGATGACTTTACGAGCCCCACACGCTGCGAAACCCCTGACCGGCGGGCTTCCAGTCCTGAAGGGTGGCGGGTTTCCACGTGGCCGGTCCGCCGACCTGGTGTCGTCGGGTTTTGGAAGAACGCCTCGACTCTTGCGGATGTGGGGGCAGTTCTGGCACTGGTACCCAGGTGAGCGGCGACCTGCGGATGTTCCCAGGGCTGTTGGTCGTCGTCTTGTCCTCGTCGTTCGTCGTTGATGAGCGTAGGCAATTCACGGTGGACGTACGACAAAGGCCGCCCCTGCTCGACGGCGGTGCGGCCGGTCCCTCCGCGTCATGCGAGCGGACTCTCCATGAGTTCACCTCCTCCCAGGGCGTCCGCGCGGGCCCGCCCGACCAGTCGACAGGACGGCTGGTCGAGCGGGCCCTTCCACATCGCAGCCGCAGACGCCGGCCGTGAACGGTCAGGCCACCTTCGGGGCCGCCCGCACCCCGTAGTGCACGTACGGCTCGCCGGTGGGCAGCGTGTAGAACGTGACCGGGGTCCAGGTCCGTGATTCCGGCGCGAGGAACGCGAACAGGCTGTCGGAGACCGGTACCAGGTCGTACTCCTGCGTCGGATCCGGCGAGAGTTCGGCCAGGGGACCGGTGAGGGTCTGGCGCAGGCGCAGCCCTTCCCCGGTCAGCAGAACCTCGGCGCGCACCCCGGCCCGCTCGTACACACCGGCGTGCCGCCGCGCGTCCACGGCGGGAGGTTCGGCGGCCGGCTCGAGTGGACGCGACATGGCCACCCCGGCCAGCTCCGAGAAGATCTCCCGGTACAGCTCCTCGTACAGGTCGCGTGGACTGCCGCCGTTGGTGAGCAGCACCACCGCGAGTCCTTGCTCGGGGAGCAGCCTCAGGAACGCCGCCTGGCCGATCGTGGCGCCGTCGTGGCCGATGACCTGGTGCCCGTCCCAGTCGAAACGTATCCAGCCCAGGCCCCAGGAGTCGCCGATGCTGTGCGGATCGGGCAGGTTCGTCTGCCTGTCGGCCATCGCGTCCACCGACGCCCGCGCGAGCAGGCGCTCGCCGTTGGGTGCCAGCCCGCCGGTCAGGTGCAGCCGGGCGAACGCCAGGACGTCCGCGGTCGCCGCGCCGACCAGACCGGCGGGACCGACCGAGCGCGGCAGCCCCCAGACCGGCGCGGACGTCGGCTCGCCGCCGCCGGGGGAGACATGGCCGACCGCCGCGCGGAACAGCAGCGCTTCCTCCGGCAGCGTGATCGTGTGGCTCAGGCCGAGCGGGGTGAACAGCCGCTCGCGCATCGCGAGGTCCCAGGTCTTGCCGGTCAGCTTCTCGATGACCCGGCCGGCGAGGACGAATCCCGAGTTGCAGTAGGAGAAGGTCGCCGCGAGCGGGTGGTTCTGTCCGACGCCCGCGAGCTGGTCGACGTAGCGCTCCAGGCAGTCGTCGCCACGGCCGGTGTCGGTGAACACGTCGCCGTCGATGCCGCTGGTGTGGGTCAGCAGATGGCGCATGGTCACCTGCCTCGCCACCCCCGGATCGGCCAGTCGCAGCTCGGGCAGGACGTCCGCTATCGGCGCGTCGAGGTCGAGCAGCCCCTCGTCGACCAGTTGCATCACGACGGTCGTCGTCCACACCTTGGTGATCGAGCCGATCTGGAACAGCGAGTCGTCGGTGACCTCGACGCGGGTGTTCTTGCTCAGGACGCCGTGGCTCGCCTGCACCAGCTCGTCGGCGCCGTCGCCGCCGATGCGCAGGATGCCGAGCGCCGCTCCGGGTACCCGATGTACGCAAGCCAGTTCGCTCAGCCGCCGCTGCCAGTGCGCGGCGTCGATCGGCACCCGCGCCGCGCTCCCCTTGGGCCTTGCGTGCCGCTCCACCCAGTCGACGACGCGTCGGTTCAAGTCCGCCCGGTGCGACGGCCTGCCGTCGAGGATGAACAGGTGCGAGCTGCCGGGGTACAGCACCAGCCGGGCCGGAACGCCCCGCTCGCGCAGCGCGGTGAACCACTGTTCCGCCTGCCCCACCGGACAGCGCACGTCATCAGCACCTTGCACGATGAGCGTCGGTACCTGGACCTGGTCGACGTGGGTGAGCGGCGACTGCTGCGGGTACGGCTGTTCCTCGGCCCACGGGGTGCCGCCCAGTTCGCGCACGCTCATGTAGTGGCCTGCGTCCGAGGTGCCCGCCATGCTGGTCAGATCGCTGACCACCCCGCCCGCGACCGCAGCCGCGAACCTGTTGTCGCGGCTCGTCAGGTAGCAGGTCATGAAGCCGCCGTAGCTGTAGCCGGACACGGCCAGCCGGTCGGCGTCGGCGACCCCCTCGGCGACGAGGTGATCCAGTGGTTCGAGGAAGTCAGGCGCGTCCGCCTGTCCCCACGCGCCGAGCGCCGCGGTGAGGAACTTCTCGCCGTAGCCGTCGCTCCCGCGTGGGTTGAGCAGCAGCACCGCCCAGCCGCGCGCGGCGAGCACCTGGTGGTAGATGTGGGTGGCGTCGGCTGTGCCGTTCCATGCGTTGTGCGGGCCGCCGTGGATGTCCAGTAGCAGAGGCGAAGGGCCGGTACGGGCCGGGTCACGGACCAGCCAGCCATGGACCACGGTGCCGTCGGAGATCGTGAACTCCCGCTCCTCACAGGCGAACAGCTCCACGTCGGCGACGCTCTCGCCATGGTGTGTGCGCGCCTCGACCGTCCCGTCGGCGGGGCCGACCGTCGCGATCTCGCCGAACGAGGACGGCGTGGCGAGGAGGATCGCCACGGTGTCGCCCGCGACGGCCAGGTCGCCGACGGTGTTCCCCGCGCCCCCGACGACTGGTCGCGGCGCGCCGCCGTCGAGGTCGACCGAGTAGAGGTGGGTGCAGCCGCGCTCCCGCACGCAGAACAGCACGCGGCCGTCCGCTGTCGGGCGTGGCGCCGCGCCGGGATAGCCGGGGCCGCCCGGCATCACGTTCCGGTCGAGGGCAGCCGTCAGGTCGATGGTGTCGCCGCCGTCCAGCGGCACCAGCAGTAGTTTGGTGTTCCCGATCTCGGTGTCCCCCCGCCCGACGACCAGCAGCGCCCGACCGTCAGGGGTCCAGGTGACCGTGGCTGCCGTGCCGTCGCCGGAGCCCGTCACCTGCGGTTCGGCGGCGCGCTCGCTCAGGTCGAGGACGTAGGCGGCGGACCGCAGCGTGAGGTCGGCGTCGGGCTCGCGGGCGCCGGGGAACGCCAGCCGGGTGCCATCGGGGGACCAGGCGGGATCGCCCGCGTTCCAGTCCCCCGATGTGACCTGCCGGATCTCCCGTGTGCCTACGTCGAGGACGTGCACGTGCCTGCGCAGGGTCCGTACCAGACCTGTGCCGTCGGCCTTGAAGTCCAGCCGGTCCGTCACGACCGGGGCATTCGCCCGGCGTGCGCGTGCGGTTGCGTCCTCGCCGTCCGCCGCGGCGAGGTCGACCGGCGCCGCGAAGGCGACCTTGTTGCCGTCCGGGCTCCAGACCGGCGCGCCGGCGCCCAGCGGGAGTTCTGTCACCTGCTCGGCCTCGCCCCCGGCGGTGGGCAGGAACCACAGTTGCGGGGCCGAGTCCCGGGCACGCAGGAACGCGATACGCGTGCCGTCGGGCGACCATGTCGGTGCTGTGTCGGTCGTGCCCCGGGTGAGCTGCCGCGCCTCGCCGCCCGCGGCGGCGACCTGCCAGAGCGCCCGCACGTCCCGGTCGCCGTCACGGTCGGCGGCGCGCAGCACGTACACGATCCGGCTTCCGTCCGGCGAAACGCTCGGCTGCTCGGGGACTGTCAACTCGTACAGATCATCAATGCCAAGGCGTCGGGTCATCGCAGGAGGCCTCCTCGTGGGATTGCGGGCTGTTCGCTGGCGCTCGGGGAGAAGTGGCAGGCCGCTCGGTGCCGGCGGGTCACCGCGTCGTCGGCCGGGTCGGAGCTGAGGCAGACGGTGCGCTCGGTGTGCGTGAGCGGGCCGATCGGGCAGCGGGGATGGTAGCGGCAACCGGTGGGTGGGTGGTGCGGGTCGGGCGGTTCCGTGTCGCCGATGCCGTCACCGGAGACGTCGAACAGGCCGGTATGGACGGACGGGGCCGCGGCGAGCAGGTCGCGCGTGTAGGGGTGTTGCGGGTCGTTGAGGACTTGCTGGGCGGGGCCCATCTCCACGATGCGGCCGAGATACATCACGGCGATCACGTCGCTGAGATAGCGCACCACGGCCAGGTTGTGCGAGATGAACAGCATCGACAGGTCCAGTCGTCGCTGCAGTGTGCGGACCAGGTTGAGCACGGCGCCCTGCACCGACACGTCGAGCGCGGACGTGATCTCGTCGGCGATCAGTACCTGCGGCTGCCCGGCCAACGCGCGGGCGAGCGCGACACGTTGCCGCTGCCCGCCTGACAGGTGCTTCGGCAGCATCCCCGCCCGGTCCGGGTCGAGGTTGACCAGTTCGAGCAGTCTCGCCACCTCGGCCCGTCTGTCTGCCGCCCCGGCGTGCGCACTGCGCGGCAGGGCCTCGGTGATCGACTCACCGATGCTCATCCGCGGGTCCAGCGAGGAGTACGGGTCCTGGAACACCATCTGCAGCGGCCGTCTTCGCGGCAGGCTCTTCACATCCACGCCGCCGAGCAGGACGCGGCCCGCGCTCACCGGTGCAAGGCCCACCGCGGCCCGTGCCAGGGTCGACTTGCCTGATCCCGACTCCCCGACCAGCCCGACCACCTGTCCCTTGGGCACGGTCAGGCTGACCTGGTCCACTGCGGTCAGGCCTCCGCGCCGGGCGCCGTAGCGCACGCTCACCTCGTCAAACACCAGCGCGCTCATTCGGCACCTCCGTAGGCGGCTTCCCGGCCGGACTCCCGCGCGACGGCGCCTTTCGGATGCCAGCAGGCGACCCGGTGTGCCCGGTCGACCCGCTCCAGGACCGGGTCCTCGCTCCGGCACCGGTCCGTCGCCACCGGGCAGCGGGCGGCGAACGCGCAACCCTCGGGCACCTGGTCCGGCTCGGGCGGGCGGCCGGGGACCACGGCCAGCGGCTCGTCGCGGTCGGTGTCCAGTTCCAGCGTCGCGGCCAGCAACGCCCGGGTGTAGGGATGTCTCGGTACAGACATGAGGTCGGCGGTGGGGAGGTCCTCGACGACGCGGCCCGCGTACATGACGAGCATCCGGTCACAGGTCTGCGCGACGACCGCGATGTCGTGGCTGATCAGGAGGATGGCCGCGTTCTCGGTCTCCCTCGTCCGCGCGAGGAGGCGCAGCACCTGGCGCTGCACGGTGACGTCCAGCGCCGTCGTCGGCTCGTCGGCGATGATCAGTTTCGGCTCGCCCATCAGCCCCATGCCGATCATCGCGCGCTGCCGCATCCCGCCGGAGAACTGGTGCGGGTACTGCCGGGCACGTCGTTCCGCGGCGGGAATGCGCACCTCGCGCAACCGGTCCACGGCTCTGGCGAAGGCTTCGCGCCTGTTGAGGCCGTGGTGCTGCTCCGATGCCTCAGCCAGCTGGCGGCCGATCCGCCGGGTCGGGTTGAACGAGCTCGTCGGATCCTGGAAGACCATCGCCAGCGACGTGCCGAGCAACTCGCGCAACTCCCGCTCCGGGGTCGTCAGGAGCGGAGTCCCCGCGAACTCAAGCCGGTCCGCGGTCACGACACCCGGCGTCTCGATCAGCCGCGAAACCGCCAGTCCGGTCAGGCTCTTGCCCGATCCGGATTCCCCGACCACACCGATCGCCTCACCGTCGCGCACGGTGAAACTCACGCCGCGCACCGGGACCGTCCACCCGTCCGCACGCGGGAACGCCACGTGCAGGTTCTCCACCAACAGCACCGGCTTCGCCGTGGGTTCCTCGGCCGCGGCGGGACGGGCGGGCGGCGCCGGCCGGGCGGGGATCCGCACGGTCGGGGTGCGCACGCCGACCACCGCGGCGACGGTCTCGCCCACCAGGTTGAACGCGAGACCGGCGAGCACCACCGCCGCGCCGGGAGCGAGCGCGGCCGCCGGGTTCACGTAGATCCCGTCCAGTCCGTCGCCGAGGAGCCGCCCCCAGTCGTATCGGGGTGCCTGGACGCCGATGCCGAGGAAGGAGAGCGAGGCGAACGCGAGCAGTGCGCCGCCCGCGCTGATGGTGGCGTTCACCATCAGCGGTTCGCCGATGTTGGGCAGGACGTGCCGGACGAGCAACCGGAGCCGGCTGACGCCCGCGATGCGCGCCGCCGATACGTAGTCCCGCCCTGCCACCGACGCGGCGAGGGTCTGCGCCAGCCTGGCGAAGCCCGGCGCCGTCGCGAACGCGATCGCAAGGACCGCGCCTCGGGTTCCCACGCCGAAGATGACTGCGAAGAACAACGCAAGAAGCAGCCCCGGGAACGCCACCGCGATGTCCACGGCGGAGGTGATCAGCCTGCCGGCCCGGCGCGGCAGCACCGATGGCAAGGTACCCAGCAGGAACCCGACCGTGACGCCTACCGCCGTGGCGATCACCGCGAGTTCGACCGAGAACCGGGTGGCCACGAGCGTGCGGTAGAAGATGTCGCGGCCGAGCGAGTCGGTGCCCAACAGGTGTGCCCCGGAGGGGCCTTGGCCGATCGCATTCGTGTCGACCGCGGCCGCCTGCTCGCCCCACAGCACCGGTCCCAGGATGGCGAGTGCGGCCAACGCGACCGACAGCGCCAGTGAGCACGCCCCCATCGGGGTGCGCGCGGCCGCCGACCAGGCCGAGCCGCGCCTTCTCCACTGCGATGTCGACGTCATCAGCTCTCCCGGATGGTCGAGCGCGGGTCGAGCAGCGCCAGCAGCACGTCGACCGCCAGGTTCACCAGCAGCACCCCGATGCCGTAGACGAGCACGATGCCCTGAACCGTCGGATAGTCCTTCGCCAGAATCGACTGCACGATCGTCGAGCCGAGCCCGGGCCAGGCGAAGACGTTCTCCACCAGCACCGTCCCGGCGACCATCGCGGTGAGCATCAGCCCGCCCAACGTCAGCGTGGCGGTCAGCGCGCTCGGCAGGGCGTGCCGGACGTACACGAGCCGGGCGGGCAGCCGCTTCGCCCGGGCGGTGCGGACGAAGTCGTCGCCGAGCACAGACAGCATCTCCACCCGTACGATCCGCGCCAGCACCGCCGTCGCCCCGGTCGCCAGTGCCGTCACCGGCAGCACGAACGTGCTCGCGCCGCCGCTCCCGGCGACCGGGAACCAGCCAAGGCGCACGGCGAAGAACGCGACGAGGCCGACGGCGACGAGGAACTCAGGGACGGCGGCCAGGAACACGCTCACCGAGGTGAATCCCAGCTCGACGCCCCGCCGTCTGCCGCCCCTGGTCAACACCGCGAACAGCACGCCGAGCGGAATCGCCAGGGCGACCACCACCACGAACGCCGGCACGGCCAGCGCGAGCGTCGCGGGCAGACGGTCGCCGATCACCTGCGCCACCGGCAGGTTGCTCGTCATCGACGTACCGAAGTCGCCGGTGAACAGGTTGCCGAGGTAGTGGCCGTACTGCACCCACAACGGGTCGTTCAGGCCGAGTGCTTGGCGCCGGGCCTCGACCAGCTCGGTGGGTGCGGTCATTCCCAGCGCCGCCCGGACCGGGTCGCCCGGGACCAGGTGGATCATCAGGAATGCCGTGGTCAGCAGCACCCACAGCGCGACGAGGAATCGCCGCAGCCTGCGCCGTGCGAACGGCAGCCACGGGCCGCCCCGGATTCCGGCACGCGAGGCGGCCGGCACCGCAGCGGTGGCCATCAGCCGTACATCCGTATCGACGACGGCGTGATGGAGCCCGCGCTGACCTCGAACCGCGCTCCGGTGCCGAAGAACGGGATGACCGAGTGGACGTAGGGGACGACGTCGACGCGCTTGATCAGCGACGTCTCGGCCGCGAGCCACGCGCGGCAGCTGTCGTCGCCGACCAGCGCCGACGCCCGGCGCACCTGAGAGTCGTACCCGGCGTTCCGGATGTGCGCGAAGTTGGTGCCCTGCGGCGGCGTCCTGCCCGACATGAACTGCACTGCCTGGCTGGGCAGTTCGAAGCCGAAGGGAGCCATCGAGACATCCCACGCTCCGGTGGTGAACAGCGCCTGGTTGAGCCCGGAGCTGTCGACGCCCTTCAGCTTGACGTCGACTCCGATGCTCTTCCAGGTCTGCTGCGCCAGCTCGGCGGTGGGCGCCATGGTCGGCCCGAGTTGCGTCGCGTAGATCATGGTGAGGGCGAGCCGCTTGCCGTCCTTGACGCGCACGCCACTCGGGCCCACGCGCCAGCCCGCCGCGTCGAGCGCAGTTCTGGCCGCGGCGAGGTCGTGCGCGGGAAGGTTGCCCTTCACGGTGTCGCCCGTACAGGCCCGGGGTTCGGCCGTGACCATGCCTGTGGCCGGTGTGCCGGTGCCGCTGGTGAGCACCTTGCCGAGCTGCGTCAGGTCGAGTGCCTGGACCAGGGCGCGGCGGACGCGTTCGTCCCGGCCGGAGCGACCGGGAGCCTCGTTGAAGAACAACTCTCCCATCGGAGCGAGGTAGTCGGCGTGGAACAGCTTCTGCGCGGAGAGCCGCTTCTTTTCCGGCCCGACCGTGGCCGCGGCGTTGAGGCCGCCGGAGAGCAGCAGGTTCGCCGAGGTGGTGGCGTTCGGGACCACCCGCACGACCACCTTGTCGGGCAGCCCCGGCTGGTTGGTCTTCCACGCGCCCGGCCCCCACGTGTAGTCCTTGCGCCGGGTGAGCGTGTAGTGGTCGTTGGGTACGGCCTCGGTGACGGTGAACATGCCGGTGCCCGCGCCGCCCTTGGCCAGCAGCGAACGGTCCCGCAGGCCCGCGGCGCACACCATCGGCAGCCGGCCCGCGTTGCGCAGCAGGAACGCGTCCGGCGCTCCGCTGGTGAGCGTGACGGTGCGGCTCGCGTTGTCGGCGGTCGCCTTCGTTCCGGGCGCGATGGTCACCCCCGCGAACGGGGACTTGTTCGCCGGGTCGCCCACGAAGTTGATGTTCGCCGCGACGTCCGCGGCGGTCAGCGGCGAGCCGTCGGCGCAGGTGATGCCGCGCCGCAGGCTGAAGGTGGCTTTCGTCGTCGTGGCGCGCCACTTGGCCGCCAGTCCCGTCACCGGCTTTCCGGTGGAGTCGACGTTGAGCAGCGAGTCGTAGAGGTAGCGGTCGGTCTGGATGGCGACCGAGAGGACCGTCATCTGCGGGTCGAGGCTTCCGGGGTCGGACGCGATCGCCTGCGTGAAGGTCCTGCCGTCCGCCAGTTTCTGGTGTGCGGTCCGCCCTGGTGTGGACTGCGAGACTCCCCCGCACGCGCTCACCGTCAGCGCCAGCGCGCCGAGCAGCACGACCCGGCGCCTCATGACGTCACTCCGTGGCGGAGATGGTCCACGGCGAGCCGGGCGGCCCTGCCGATCGAGGTATCGACAGCGGGCCGGCGGTCCTCCAGGGAGTCCGCGCGGGTGAACACCGCGACGGCGTACTGCCTGCCGTCCGGGTAGGTCAGCACACCTGCTTCGTTGCGGATCGCGGGAAGCGTGCCCGTCTTGGCCGCCACCTGGACCCCGGTGTCGAGGCCGGACGAGATCCTGTGCGGCCAGATCTGCCGTCCCATGATCGCGCGGACCTTCTCGCAGGCCCCGGGATCGGCCGCGCGGTCGGTCCAGATCGCGTCGAGCAGCCGGGTGATCTCCCGCGGGGTGGACGACGTCGTCCTGGCCGGGTCCAGCACCGCCAGCTTCCACAGCTGTTCCGGGGTGGCCGCGGCGAGCACGGCCTCCGCGTCGTCGCCTTCGCCGGCACCGAGGTCGGACAGCAACGATGCGAAGAGGTCCTCGCAGCAGCCGCGGATGCCCGTTCGGGACAGCCCGAGGTCGGTGAGCACGCGGTCCACGGCGTCCTGTCCGACCCGGTGGAACACGACGTCGGTGGCCGCGTTGTCGCTCATGGTCAGCATGAACAGCGCCAGGTCGCGCCAGCTCATCTCCACGTCGTCGACGCACCCGGCCGTGCCGATCCCGCCGACGCGGTAGCGCGCGGTGACCCGGGTCCGTTCGGTCTCGTTCAGCCGTCCGGCGGCCACCTCGCGGACGTAGGCGACCGCGACCGGGATCTTGAAGACCGACGCCAGGACCACCGGGGCGTCCGCGCCGACGGCGACCTCGGGGCCGTCGGTCACCCCGATCTCACGGGCGTGCAGGAATCCTTGCGCTCCCGCCTCGGCGAAGACCGCGGCGATCTCGTCGGCGATGGCGTTCACCGGCTCACCCGCCGATCGGCCCGGCCGGTGTGCAGGAACCGCGCCCGCCCGGTCCCGTCGTCCCCGACGAACGCGTGCACCATGTGCATGCCGCGCTGCGGCTTCACGGGGATCAGCCTGTCGCCGTCGTACGCGACCAGTTCGATCCTTTCCGGCGGACCGCCGTCGAGTTCGGCGAACACTCCCTTCGGGGTCCGCTCGGCCCACAGCCTGCCGTCGGCGTCCTCGCTGACGACGGTGTCGCCGACGGACGACGCGTACGTGCCCACGAACCTCGCTGTCTCGACACGGGGGGCGTCGGCGTCCGGCACCGGGAGCGCCGGCATCTCTGTTCCGGCCAGCTCGCGCAGCACGCGTCCGACGAGTTCGACGTACAGCGGGAGCGGGTTGCCGCCGTTGGTCAGCAACGCCACCGCGATGTCGTGTTCGGGAGCCACCCGCAGGAAGGCCGACTGGCCGAGCGTGCCTCCGTCGTGGCCGACCACCGTGCCGCCGGGCCAGTCGAAGAGCGACCAGCCCAGTCCCCAGCCGTCGCCCATCAGACCGAGATCCGGCAGTTCCACCTCGCGGCGCCGCATGGCGAGCGCGCTCTCCGGAGTGAGCACCGCCGTCCCGTCGGGCCCCCTGCCCCCGTCGAGATGCATCCGGGCGAACGTCAGAAGGTCCCGCGGCCGCATCGCCAGCATCGATCCGGCGGGCGCGTTCGACCGGGGCAGCGCCCAGACCTGCGCGGGCTGCGGCTCGGCGTCGGGGTCGGGCGTGAGGTGCCCTGACGCGGCGCGGAACCTGACGGCCTCGTACGGGCTGGGGGCGACGTGGGTCAGCCCCAGCGGCGTGCACAGGTGGTCGCGCAGGCAGTCGTCGTACGACTTGTCGCGCAGCACCTCGACGATGCGACCGAGTACGCAGAAGGCGGCGTTGTTGTACGAGAACATCTCGCCCGGCGCGAACAGCTGGGGCACGTCGGCGAGGAGGGTGACCAGCCTGTGCACCGCGTCGTCCCCGCGACCGGTGTCGAGGAAGACGTCGCCCTCGAACCCCGAGGTGTGGCACATCAGTTGGCGTACGGTGATCTTCGCGGAGGCCGTCTCGTCACCGACGGCGAATTCGGGCAGGTACGCCCGGACCGGGGCGTCGATGTCGAGCGCGCCCTCGTCGACGAGCTGCATCGCCAGCGTGGTCGTCCAGACCTTGGTGATCGACCCGATCTGGAAGACGGAGTCCGCGGTGGCCTCGACGCCGGTGTGCTTGTTCAGCACCCCGGCCGCACGGTCGATCATCTCTCCGTGCGCGTATACGGCGATCGACGCGGCCGGCACCTTGTGTTCGGCCAGCAACTCGGGAAGGCGACTTTCCAACCAGCCATGGAGTTCATTGAGTTCGGACATGTGCACCTCTTGTCTCGGAGAGGGAGAACGGGTGATTCCGGGAGGGTATGACCTGTGCGCTCATGGCCGATTCGTGAGAAACGACGAGAATTGCCGAAACCTTCATCGCGACCGACGAAACGCCCGGCCGCCGCTATGGGTTACCGCCTGAGCCAGTCCACCGCCCGGGCGGCGGCGAAACCGATGAAGGCGTCACGCTCGGGAACTCTCGAACGGGCGTCGACGGCCTTGGTGAAGACGCCGACCGCGTACCGGCCACCGTCCGGGTACTCCACCACGCCGATCTCGTTGCGCAGCGAGGGCAGCGTGCCGGTCTTGCCGCTGATCCTGACGTCGTCGTCCGCGAAGCCGGAGCGCAGCCGGTGCGGCCACACCTGCAGTTCCAGCCAGCGCCGGACGTCGGCGCACGCCGTCGCGGGTGCCGCTTCGTCACGCCAGATCAGGCCCAGCAGGCGGGTGCTCTCCGCGGCGGTGGTCCGGCAGGTCTCTTCGGGTGTCAACGCGCGCAGCTTGGCCAGTTGTTCGGCCGGCATCGCGGCCAGGATCCGTTCGTCGTCCTGGTAGTCGATCCCGAGGTCCTCGCCGATCGTGCGCAACAGGTCCCCGCAGTCGTGGGGGACGGCCGTGTGCGGGAGGTCGAGCCGGCGCAGCGTCCCGGCGACCGCGGCCTTTCCTACCTTCCCGAGGATCAGGTCCGTGGCGACGTTGTCGCTGATGCCAATCATCAGGACGGCGAGGTCGTACCAGGACATCGTGACGTCGTGGCGGAACGTCGCGAGGCCGTACGGACTGGCGGTCGGATGTCCCGGTGGCACCGTGATCCGCTCGGCGAGGTCGAGTTCACCGTCGGCCGCCTGCCGGGCAAGTTCCACTGCTACGGGAACCTTGAACACGGACGCGGTGACCACCGGCTCGTCGGCGTCGATGCCCACGTGTCGCGGGCTGTCCAGATCGGCCGCGTGCAGCCATACCTGGACGCCGGCTTCCGCCGCCCGCCCGGTGATTGTCTCGACCAGTTCCGATTCGGTGACCATGGGGCGATACCTTCTGTCTGTCGGGGGTGGAGTTTCTGTCCGGACTGGATCTGTCCGTTGGGAGCGCCGGCCGGCTACTTCGTGGCGGCCGGCGGGAAGTTGAACTGTTCGGCTCGCTGCGGGACCCAGAACGCGATCACCGCGGTGAGCAGCGTGGTGCAGATCAGGAAGCCGAACGCGGCGGTGTAGGAGAACGCGTCCGCCAGCCAGCCCATCGCCAGCGGCGCGATCACGCCGGCGACCTGGCCGCCGAAGTTCGTCATCCCGGAGCCCAGGCCGGCCACCGCCGTGGGAAGCACGCGCAGCGGAAGGCCGAAGACGCACATCGTCGCCATCCCGAACACGCCGACGGCCAAGGTCTCGTAGAGAGTGAACGTCGCCGCGCTGCCCGCCGACACCATCAGAACGAGCAGGACCGCGGTCACCGTCGCGATGGACACCAGGTACCACCTGGCCCTGTCATGGAAGTACCGGTCGAACAGCCAGCCGCCGAAGATGGTCGTCGCGAAGCCCACCAGACTCGGGATCGCCGACAGCACCCCGGTCTCGTTCAGCGACAGGTGTCTGGCCTCGAGCAGATAGCTGGGCACCCAGGTGACCAGGCCGTAGCTGAGCATGTTCATCGCGCAGAACAGCACCGCGAACTTCCACACCGCCGGGGACCTGAGTACTTGTGCGCGCGAGACTGCGGGCGTCGTCGCCGTCGTCTGCGGAAGCCGGCTCAGCCGGTCCGGCAGTGCCTTGGGCAGAAGCGCCCACAACCCGATGCCGATGGCCGCGCCGCAACCCGCCATCCAGAGGAAGGTGTGCCGCCAGCCGATGCCCGTCAGCAGCGGGGCGACGAGCAGGGGCGCGAGGCCGGCGATCCCGCTGGCGGACAGCATCACGCTCGTGGCGGTCCCCCGTCTCGCCGGTGTCGTCCGTTCCGCTATGGCTTTGAACGACGCCGCCGGGAAAGCGCCCTGACAGGCACCGAACAGACCGCGGAACAGCAGGAGCAGACCGAATGTGCCGGCCATCCCGGTCAGCGCGGTGAACAGCGACCACAGCACGAGCGTGATCAGCATGGGTCCGCGGGAGCCGTACCGATCGGCAAGGAAACCGGCGGGTATCTGGCAGATCATGTAGACCAGCGCGAAGACGGTGACGAGCGAGCCCTGTGCCGTCTTGCCGAGTTGGAACTCCTCTCCGATCGACGGCAGAGCCATGCTGATCGAGAAACGGTCGATGTAGTCGATCGACCAGGCGCACAGCATGACCACCATCGTGATCGTTGCCGTCCGGTTGACCCGCTTCGGTGTCCAGGTGTCCTCGGTGATCACCGCCGTCATGGCTACCTCCGTACCGTTGCGTCGGGGTTGATGGCCCATCCTGGACATCAGGTGACGCAGCGGGTTCGTGGAGTTCCACAAACCTTCAGGTGGTGTTCGGGCGGTGCGGACGAACGTTGTCCTGGTGCGGCCTCCGGCTTCTACTCGTGGTGGCGAGCAGGGTGGAGCCGGAGTTGCAGCATCGCCGCGAACCGCTCGCCGGGGTCGTCCAGATTGATCTCACCGACCTCCGCGACCCGTCGCAGCCGGTACCGGAAGGTGTTGGGGTGCACGTACGCCGCGGCGGAAGCGGCGGCGACGTCGCCGAAGGCGTCCAGCCAGCACGAGAGCGTGTGGACGAGCTGCGACTGGTGCCGGGCGTCGTAGTCGAGCAGGCGGGCGACGGGGCCGGTCGCCACGTCCCCGCGCGCGGCGGCCAGGTCGGCGAGGTCGAGCATGAGTGCGTCGACCTGGACCTCCTCCGCCGTGGCCACGCGCCGGGCGCCCCCGTTGGCGAGCAGCACCCGCAGCGCGCGGTCCGCGCCGTCACGCGAGCGGCTGAGCACGGAGCCGTCGGGAGCGGGCGGGCCGATGCCGATCGCCGCGTCCACGCGCTGCCCGGTGCGCTCGAGGAAGGTCGACGCGACGCGGACCGACCGCTCCCGGCAGTCCGTCTGGCTCCCCGGCATCGGCACGATGCCGTAGGCCACGTCGCCCACCAGCGCCACGGCCGAGCGCGCCTGGACCGCGCTCAGATGCATGGCCAGCGCGTCGGCGACGCGCTGGCGGTCCGCGACCCGGCGCAGACCGTCCTCCGTCGACGGATCGGCTTCCGATCCGCCGAACAGCCCCAGGGCGAGCACGATCGCGGGCTGTCCCACGAGCCCGAGCCGCGCAATCGCCTCCGGTGCCCCGGTGCCGCCTTCCAGCGCGGTGCTCACCAGATCGGCGCGCAGCCTGCGTTCGACATCGGCGCCCGCGCGCAGGCGCAACATGTGGAGCGCGACGAGCTTTCCGGCGTCGATCAGCGCCTGCGTCCGCTCCTTGGACAGGGGCCCGGGCACCGCGGCCCAGATCGAGCCGAGGATCTCGTCGCCGGCCCGCACAGCGAGCGCCACCCGGGGAACGGTCATCGACTCGTCGTGGAGCGGATCGACGTACACGGGCGCATGGCCGCGATGAAGTCGCTCGAAGACGCCGTTGCGCGCCAGGCCCAGGGTGAACCGTTCCGGTACCTGGCGCCCCAGGATCGTCTCCACGCGGGACTGGTCCGCCTCGTCCTGGCGGCCGGAGAAGGCGAGCACGCGTGAGCTGCGGTCCTCGATGGTGACCGGCGCGTCCAGGAGCGCGGCCACGGCGTTGGCCAGCGCGAACAGGTCGCCCGACGGCATGCCGCCCAGCGTCTGCGGTGAGATGTCGCCGATGTCTCCCTCGACGAGCAGGGTGCGGAGCATGGCGGCGACCTGCGCCCAGGAGGCTCCGCGGGTGAGTCCGAGCAGGGCGACGCCGGACTCGTCGGCGGCCCGCCGGATCTCCACGGTCGCGGTGAACGGTGACCGGACGACGAGCGCTGCCGCGCCCTTGCTGCCGAGGTCGTACAGGAGGCGGACCACGTCGTCCGGTTCGTGGACGCCCACACCCAGGACGACTGCCCGCGCCGGGAACTGCGCCTCGTCGAGCGGGTCGTGGATGACTACGCCGCTCAGTTGCCGGCGCGTGCTCCCGCCGCCGGCGATCGACTCCAGCAGCACGTCCCCGAGGTCGTCGAGGACGCGCGCCAGGCTTGTGTGTGGCTTGCCAGACGTCGGTGTCAGCACCGCCCAAAGGTAACTCCGGGCGCACCGAAACCTGTTGGTCCGATCCGACCGGATTTCACGGCGAATTCGTCGCGTGCTACGAACCGAGCCACACCTTCGAGGTCGTGACCTCCGCCAGCAGGTCGGGAATCGGCGTGACACCGAGGCCCGGCCCCTGGGGCACCGGCAGGTGTCCGTCCTTCAAGACGAACGGTTCGGTGATGTCGGTCCGGTAGAACCGGTCCGACGCCGAGGTGTCTCCGGGCAGGGTGAACCCGGGCAGCGAGGCGAGCGCGACGTTGGCCGCCCGGCCGAGCCCGGTCTCGATCATGCCACCGCACCACACGGGGATCCCATGGGCGGCGCAGACATCGTGCACCCGCCGCGCCTCGAGGTACCCGCCGACCCGGCCGGGCTTGATGTTCACGATGCGGCAGGCGCCGAGCGTGATCGCGTCGGCAGCGGAGCGGGCGGACACGATCGACTCGTCGAGGCAGACCGGCGTGCGGATGCGACGGGACAGCTCGGCGTGGCCCAGGAGGTCCTCCTCGTCCAGGGGCTGCTCGATGAGGAGGAGCTCGAAGGGATCCAGACGGGCGAGCTGGGACACGTCGGACAGGGTGTACGCCGTGTTGGCGTCGACCTGCAGCAGCACGTCGTCGCCGAAACGCTCCCTCACCGCTCGCACCGGCTCGACGTCCCAACCGGGTTCGATCTTCAGCTTGATCCGCACATAGCCGGCGTCGAGATAGCCGCCCACCACATCAAGGAGTTGGGGGACGGAGTCCATGATGCCGACCGAGACCCCGCACGGAACGGAGTCCCGTGCGGACCCGAGCGCGGCGGCGAAGGACAGGTCGTGTGCTCGCAGTTCGGCGTCGAGCACGGCCATTTCGAGCGCGGCCTTCGCCATCCGGTGACCCTTGAACCTGGCCAGAAGGGGCGCGACCCGGCTCGCGGTGCCCTCGCCCGCCTCCATCAGGGCCGGGACCAGGAAGTTCCGCAGCACGTGTTCGGCACCGTCTACGTATTCCGAGGAGTAGAGCGGCCCTCCCATGGTGACGCACTCGCCCCAGCCCTCGCCGTTCGGCGTCACGACGCGTACGAGCAGCAGTTCCCGTACGTCCTGCGTACCGAATGACGTCCGGAACGGTGCCACCAACGGCATCTGCACACGCAGAAGTTCCACACCACTGGGCTTCATGACGGCTTCTCCCTTGAGACCACGTACCATCCGGCACGATCGAATCCGACGACCCTGGCTTCCTCCGCCATCAGGCCTCCCAACACCTCCCGCAGCGCGACGCGCCACGCCTGGCCCCGGCCCGGGTCCGTGCGCCGGAGTGTCTCGATGTCCGGCGGCACACCCACCAGGACGACCGGCCCGTCGGCCACTGCGGTCAGCGGGCCCCCGTCAGGTGCGACGGACAGGGCGGCTGCCGCACCGTGCTCCCGCAGCGCGGCGGCATCGACCCGGGCGGGCTCACCGAGCGAGGCGGCGGAGGCCGCCGGGCCTGACAGGTCCCAACGGACCATCAGCCGGTCGGTGTCACCGGCGCCGTTGATGCCGTCGCGCATCGGCCCGTAGAAGTCGGGGAGGTAGCGCGCCGGACCGGCGCCGAGCTTGGCCAGGTTGAAATGCGCGTTCCGCCGGACCAGGGGATCGAACGTCCAGGTGATCAGCGAGACGTGCTGGCGCAACGCCCAGGCGCGCTGGTGCAGTTTGAGGGCGAACCCGATGCCCCTGCCGAGGCCTCGCGGCGCGACCCCGGCGATGTGACTGTGCAGGCTCGCCTTGGCCGGGCTGCCGAAGAAGCCGAGGCAGGCTCCCAGGAGCTCGTCCCCTTCATACGCCCCCGCGACATAGTTCCCCGCCGCGGCCATCGCCCGCAGCAGCTCGGTCGTCACCGGTTGGGCACCGGCGCCCGGCTGCCAGATCGAGGCGAAGAGCCGGCAGACCTCGGTCAGGTCGGACACCTCGGTCAGGTCCCGGATTTCCACACGTGAGGCGGCGGCCGCAGCGGTCGCGGCGGCCAGCGCGGCTGCACTCACAGCCGGGGAAACCAGAGCTGACTCATGTGTCGCAAGATCGGTCACGGGACTGTCCTTTCCGGGCTTGCCTGGCGGGCCACGGTGGTGCCGCGCCAGGGTTGTCCGCCGCGTTCGTCGTGGCGCACGGAGCTCATTTCGCCGACACGGCGTCGATCAGGGCGGTCAACAGGGCAGTGCGCCGCGGCAGTTCGGCGACGACGACATGTTCGTCGTCGGCGTGCGCACCGCCGCCCACGGCACCGAGGCCGTCGAGGGTGGGGACCCCGAGTCCGGCGGTGAAGTTCCCGTCCGAGGCACCGCCGACAGCGGCGGCGGTGAGATTTCCGAGACCGAGTTCGGCAGCGAGCGTCGCGGCGAGGTCGAACAGCCCCGAGGACGCGTCCGCCTGCAGCGGCGGGCGGTTGATGCCACCCGAGATCCGGATCCGCGAGCCGTCGAGTACGGGCCTCAGGTCCCGCACGGCCTGATCGACCCGCCGCTGTTCCGCTTCGTCCCACACACGTACGTCGACCGCCACGCCGGCACGCGCGGGAACGGTGTTGGTCGTGGTACCGGCGGACAGGGCCGTCGGCACGACGGTCGTACCCCGTTCGGCGTCGGCGAGTGCGGCGACGGCGAGGATCTGGTGCGCCACCTCCACTCCGGCGTTCACACCCTTCTCCGGTTCGAGCCCGGCGTGCGCGGCCCGGCCGTCCACGTCGATCCGGTACAAGGAGACGCCCTTGCGGCGGCACTTGAGCGCTCCGCCGTCGGCCGACGCCTCCAGCACGAAGACCGCTTCGCAGCCGCGAGCCTCATCCTCGATCAGGCGCCGCGACGACGGGGAGCCGATCTCCTCGTCGCCGGTGAGGAGGACCGAAAGACCCGAGCGGTTCCCGGCGGCCGCGGCGGCGTGCAGCGCCATCACGACGCCCGCCTTCATGTCGAAGCAGCCCGGCCCGCGCAGCACTCCGTCCAGGACGGAGTACGGGTGCGTCTCCAGCGATCCGGCGGGCCACACGGTGTCGTGGTGCCCGAGCAGCAGCACACGCGGCGCCTCGCCGAAGCGCCACCTCAGATGCGTACACCCGTCGATCACCACGCGGTCCGGTTCCGCGTCCAGCAGCCTGCGCCCCAGCGCCGCCACGACGTCTGCGCTGCGGGCGACGGCTTCGTGATCGGAGGACGGCGACTCGCACCGCACCAGGGTCTCGATGTCGGCGAGGAGCGCCTCCACCGTCACTTCGGAACGCGTCGCCGTCATCGCGGCTCACCTCGCAGCGGCTGTCCGGCGAGCGCGTCGACTTGAAGCTCCCCCGCACTGACCACCGGAACACCACCGACGAACAGGTGCCGCACGCCCACGGACGGCCGCGTGGAGTCGAAGTAGGTCGCGCAATCGGTGATCGTCACCGGGTCGAGGACGACGATGTCGGCGTCCGCGCCGACGCCGAGGTGTCCCTTCCCCCGCGCGCCCGACGCCACGTCGTCGAGGACGCGCGCCGGCAGGTGGGCACAGCGCCGGAACGCCTCCGGCCAGTCCCAGGCGCCGCTCTCCCGCACCATCACGCGCAGCGTCTTGGTGAACGTTCCCGCGGTGCGTGGGTGCGTCGTTCCCCCGGGCGGCAGCGGCCACTCGGTGCTGTCGTTGCTGCCGTCGGGCCAGTAGACCGGCATCGCGTCACTGGCGACGATCGCGTCCGGGAAGGCCAGCGCCTGGTGCAGCATCGCGAGATCGCACGAGTTGCCCTCGTCGAGGAACTCCAGAATGCAGGGCGCCCCGGGGTCAGTGTTGCGCAACTGCCGCAGGCGCCCCTCGTCGGCGATGCGTTCGCCCGATTCGAGCATCACGACGCTCGACGGGGACAGGCCCTTCATCCGCAGGCGTTCGGCGTCGAGGAAGGCCGCGCCGATCGCGGTGCTGCCCGCCCCGTAGGGGTAGGCCTCGACCGTCACCCGGGATCCCGACCGCCGTGAGCCGTCCAACGCGCCGAGTACCCGGTCGATGTGGTGGCCCGACGTGCTGTTGACGTGGCAGTGGTGCATCGCGGCGCCGGTCTCGGCCGCGGCGATGACGATCTCCTCGGAGCCGTCCGCCGGAGTGCCGGGATCCACCTCGACCAGCTCACGGACGTGGGTGTACGTCGGCACACCGGCCTTCGCGGCGAGCCGGGCGACGGCGAGGAACTCGGCCGGATCACTGTGCGGCGCGTACCCGAGGAGGACTCCGATACCGAGCGCTCCTGCGGCCAGTTCACCCTCGATCAGGGCCAGCCATTCGGCGAGTTCACGATCGGTGGAGGAGCGCTGCCATGCGGGGTTTCCCAGCACCGCGAGGCCGCTCCCGATCTGTGCGTCGGGCTGAATACCGGCGAGCACCTGGGCCCGGGCGCCGCCCCACGAGGCGGAAAAGCCGTAGTGCAGCGGGCGTCCGTCCGCGGCGGCCTCGGCGTACGCACGCCCGATGGGCATGAGGCCCGACTCCAGGTCGAGGGCCGTCGTCACACCGTCCATGGCCTGCAGCCGCTGCCCCGCGACGGAGTGCACGTGGCTGTGCAGGTCGACGAACCCCGGACCGACGATCAACCCCGTGACGTCGACGACCTCGCATCCCGGTGGCACGTCGAGCCCCGCGGCCACAGCTCTGACCACGCCGTCGGACACGAGGACGTCGGCGATGCCGTCGAACCCTGTTCCCGGATCAATGACACGGCCGCCACGCAAAAGTGTCTGCACGCTTTCGTCTCCTCGTCGAGGACGCACTGGAGCACCTGCTGGTCTCCAGTGCGACCCTAGGAGGGGGATCAGGCACCGCTGTTGGTCCATGCCGACGAATCCGTGGCCGCCTGTTCATACGCGCCGACGAACCCGGCCCGGAGCACCGCGAATGCCCCGGGTCGCACGTGAACGGCCACTGCCGTCCGGCCGCCGCTTCCGTGGGGTGGTCGCGGAGCAGCGCACGCGTGGGCAGACCGGTGGCAGCCAGGCCGAGGAAGACTGTGTCGGCCACCAAGGCGACCGCCGCGCCGGCGGAGATTTGAGGTGCGGCACCGGTGAGGCCGTGGGCGAGGGGAATGAGCGTGGTCCAGGCGATGCCGGCGCCGAGCCGGAGACCAGTGGCGGCCATCAGGAGTGCTTCCCAGCGCATCGTGCTCGGCTACTGCAGTCCGGTACGGGGTGGGGAAAACCCCGGTCCGAGCTCAGACGGAGGCGGTCGCGACCGCGAGGCCGAAGCCGATCAGCACGACGCCTGTGGTCCGCCCCGGAGCGCGGCGGATCCGCGGCTTCTCGAGGGTCCGCTCGCCCTTGGACAGCAGGAACACGTAGCTGCGCATCCAGGCGAGCGTGAGTGCGGCGTGGAGGACGACGAGGAGCGTCATGGCCCAGGTTGCCGGAAGTCGGGGCGGCGGCTCGGCCTGCCGCCCCACGTGATCAAGCAGAACCAGGCCCCGATGCACCAGCACCGCCGCCTCGCCGTCCTCCGCGGTGTCCTGCACGAGACCCTGCGCTGCGAACTCGAATTGCGGCCTCGCTCGTCCTGCTCTATGCCCAACCCGTCTGTCGCATTGTCCGGTTGACCACCGAGGACGTCATCGACGACGGTGACGCCCTCATCGTCCGACTCGGAGACCGCCGTCGTCGCTGCCCGGACCCGTCGCCAGTCTCGTTCGCGCCTACCTTGCGGAACAGCCCCGGCTCACCCGCGCCAGCAGCCGCAGCACGGCCTGGCTGTTCCCCGGCCGGCAGCCCGGGCACCCGATGGACCCGACCAGCCTGCTCGACCAACTCCGAGCCGCCGGAGTTCCAGCCCAGCGTGGCCGGGCCTCAGCGATCCGCCACCTCGTCCTTCAAGCCCCCGCACCCGTCGTCGCCCGGGCCCTTGGCTACCACGACAAGACCACCGTCCACCTCGTCACGGAGGCCGGCGGAACCTGGAGCCGATACGCCCCCGGTGACCACGCACGGTGACGCCAGGACCGACCTCACCGAGTCCAGTTGTGGAAGCGCGCCCGCTTGGGCCCGCACGCGCCGTCGGCGAGGGCCTTGTCGTAGCGCCGCTGCACGGCGGCGTCGATCTCGGCCTTCGGCGCATTCAGGGGGATGTAGGACCCGGAGTAGACGACGCACGATGAGTCGTAGACCGGCCACAGCGCCCACGAGCCGAACGCGACGACGGCGGCCGTCACGGTGAGCACGGCTGCGACTCGGCGGCGTGGCGTGGAGAGAAGACGGAATATCACCAGCGGATGGTAGGGAACGGCGCAGAGGCAGCGGACGACCGGGGCCTTGCCAGTAAACGATGGCACCCTCGGCGACCACACACGGTGACACCACGACTGACCTCACCGAGGAATACGCGACGCGTCAACATGCGAGCCCACCAGTCCCGAGGGCCTACCCGCCGCGCACGCGCCCGACGCTCGCAGGGGTACGCGGGAAGGCCAGAGTCGCATTGACCCTAGCTGGAGCGGGTAGCGTCGGGCAGTGGCCCTTGCGGCCGGCGAATGGCGCGCGTAGAGCGGTGACCGGCGTCATTCGGCTTCGCAGAGCGGTTGCCCGTGGTGGGGCGCCGGGAAGTCCCTCTGGGCCGGGGGGAGTCGCTCCACGGACGCGCAAAGCCCTGACAGGCGGATAAGGAATCGAAGAGCCACCGCCCGCGCGTGGCAACCTTGAAGAGCGTAGACAGGTGGCGAACGGCATTTGCTGCGTTCCCATTTATGAGCGACGTCGCTCAACGGAGCACACAACTTGCCCGAGCAACCCGCACTTGACTGGGGGTCAAGGGGTCGCAGGTTCAAATCCTGTCGTCCCGACAGTTCGAACGTATCGAACGTCGCAGGTGAAGGGCCGTTTCCGAACGGCCCTTTTTCTGTTCCCGGGGCCCGCTCCCTGGGAGCGACGGGAGGGAGCACGCTCCCTCCCAGTCCCCATTACGGATTGCTCCCACTCGGGGCCACTGGCCCCATTTCGATTTCTTGGCCACGCGTTTGTTCCCAACCACGTCTCCGACCAGCGCGAGTGGTTCAAAGGGCGGTGCAGGCAGGCCCCTGCTCCGCGCTGCGCAAGCGATTCCACTTCCAGCCAGGCAAGGGCGAGTGCGGTGACCTGCCACCCAACGACTGGGAGTCCATTTTCGGCGGCCCGGCCTGGACCCGTCTCCCGGACGGCGACTCGCCCTCCCCGCCCCGCGCGCTGCTCCGCAGACACGACGCGCCGCTGATACGCGGCGGGGTGGTCGGCGGACTCGCCATCACCAGCCCCAGGGACCCACCGCGAGAGGCTGCGGAGAGCGGGTTCCGTCAGATCGCCCGCCGGGTCGACCTGTTCGGTCATCGGCTTCGCCATCACGATGACCTCGCTGGTCGTCTTCCTGATGGCGCTGCCTCACATCACGTGGCCTCGACCTCACCGGACAAGGACGCAAACGCTGGAAGCCCGCGCTCCAGGCCTTCGACAGCGCCTTCGACAGTCAACTCTCTGTCGGCCGCCGACAACTGACACCGCCCGAGTTACACCGTCGTCGGGACTGCCCCGGCGATGGCGATGAAGCGTGTGAGTTCGCCGGGGATGTCGGGGCCGGTGGGCTGGTAGACGATTTCTGTGATGCCGTCTTGGGCGTAGGCGCTGAGCTGGTCGCGGATGCGGTCGGGCGTTCCGGTGACGGTGGTGGCGGTGACTGCCTGCCAGCTTCCGGCGTTCCAGGCGGCGTTGTCGGCTGCGTTGAGGTCGGTGAGGTGCTGATCGTGTACGGCGAGATGGCGTTCATTGTGGGGACGCGCGGTGATGCTGTCCAGCCAGGCTTGTCCGCCGGGCAGGGAGGTGGCGTCACCGCCGAATTCGTAGGCAGCATGGTAGGCGAGGGCGTTGCCCGGGCCGGCGGCTGCACGGACGCGGGGGGAGTCGAGTGATTCGCCCTCGCTCAGGACGGTGCCATGGATGCCCAGGGCGGACCAGGTGAACTCGTGGGCGTGAGCGGTTTCGCCGTTGACGGTGAAGAGGCCGTCAGCGATCTCGTGGGTGACAGCGAGACCCTTGGGGCCGAGAGCGGACACCAGCACCGGGGTGTCGATGGGGCGCCGCGGTGCATTCGCACCGGGATGCAACATGCGGATGGGGGCGCCGTCCCATTGCACGGTGTCACCGCGCAGCAGGCCCCGTACGGCTCGGACGTACCTGCTGAGGTAGGACCAGGTGGCCGGGGGTGCTCCAAGAGCGCGCGTGCCGTTGAACCCGGTGCCGAACGCGAGGGCCACACGGCCAGGCGCGACGGCGGCGAGTGTGGCGGCGCCAGAGGCGTTGACCATCGGATGCCGCAGTGTCGGGACGAGGACGCCGGGTCCGAGGCCGATGCGGTGGGTGCGTTCGGCAGCCAGCGCCAGCATCGCCCAGACGTCGGGGCTTTGGGCGGGGGTGTCGTGGAGCCAGGCGCGGTGGTATCCCAACTGCTCTGCGACGGTGATGTGTTCGGGAGAGTGCAAGGAGGTGGCGAACTGACAGGACACGTCCATCGTTGAGGCTCCTTGGAGAGGAAGGCAACGCCGCCCCGCGGGCTGGTGCCCGGGCTTCCGAGCCGTGCGGGACTTGGCGTCCACGAACCGCTGCTGCTGTTGCACGTTCCGCGAACGGCCGGGTTCCTGGGTGACCGGCGTCAGCCGGGGCACTCAGTGGAACGGTTGAAGCACCGTCTGTGCATGCGGCTCTACCGGTCAGCTGCCGGGCGGGAACTGGTCGCCGAACATCGGCAGGCCGCTGACGGACTCGGCGCGGGTGGCCTCGTCCTGCAGGACGTCCCAGTGCTCGGCGAGTCTGCCGTTCTCGATGCGCACCACGTCGGCCGCCACCGAGGCGGCGGGGCTGCCGTTGCCGGTGAAGCGGCCGTAGAGCATGACGTGGTCGCCTTCGGCGAGCACGAGCTGGTGCTCGTAGCGCAGCGTGTCCGGCAGGGAGCGGATCAGGTCGAACAGCCCCGCACGCCCTGGTGCGATGTGCGCGCTGTGCTGGATGTAGCGCTCGGACCAGAAGTCTTCGGCGGCGGTGTAGTCACGCTGGTTGAACAGTGTGTCGAATGCATTCAGGACCAGTGTCTTGTTCTGTTCGGGTGTAGTCATGTCGGCCTCCACGAGGTAACCGATGGGACCCATCGCCCACATTACAATGTCGATCGACATTGTTTCTACGCCCACTGCGTTGGCGATGTCAATGACGATCGACATTGAGATCTTCGGTCCGGCTCGCTACAGTCCTCCCAAGACTGAGCTCGGGAGGAGACCGTGGGCGTCTCGAAGCAGCAAGTAGCAGAGAACCGAGAGGCGATCATCGCCGCCGCGGACGGACTGTTCCGCGAGCGCGGCGTCGCTGCCGTCGGCCTCGTCGAGCTGATGCGCGCGGCCGGAATGACGCGTGGCGGCTTCTACAACCACTTCGCCTCGAAAGATGCGCTCGTCGACGCGGTCGTCACCCAGGCCATGGCGGACGGGTTCGACAACCTCGACGGAGCCATCACGGCATCCCAGACCCGCGGCAGCGACCCGCTCGCAGAACAGATCGACTGGTACCTGTCGCCTGAGCACCGTGCCGACATCGAGCACGGCTGCCCCAACACAGGCTTCGCCGGCGACGCCCGCCGACTGGACCCGGCCGCCCGCGCCCACTACGCGAAGGGCCTGGCGGCCAACCTCGACCGTTTCACGCAGATCGTCCAAGCGCCCGGACTCGACGAAGGCGAGCGGCGAGCGCGCGCCATCGCACTTTTCAGCGAGATGGCCGGTGCCCTGCTGCTGTCGCGCGCCGTCGCCGATGCCGACCCGGCCCTCGCCGACGAAATCCTCGACAGCGCACGCACCGACCTACGCAGCCGCACCAGTACCGCGTAAGGCCGCGATAGGTGGTCTTCTCGCGGTGTTTCATCCGTGAATGAGCGCGGGGGTGGACGTCAGGATCCGTCGGTGCTTCCACCGCCCAGCGTTTCGGGGCCGCAGAGGATGGCCCTCGGGCGCCCCGGGTGAGCTGGTCCTTTGCGGGGGCTTCGGAGTCTCACCGGATTTCTCACCGGATTACTGCCCGGCGTCCACCAGTTCCTAGTCCCTGGCTGCGGCGTCGAACAGCGCTGCGGCTGCCGCGCGGGCGGTCGTCGCCGCGGACGGGTCGCGGTCCATCCGTGCCGAGACCCCGGCGCCGTCGTACAGAAGGTGCAGCTGCCGTGCCAGGCCCTCGGCGTCGGCGACGCCGGCCTCGCGGGCCAGGTCGGTGAACATGGCGCGTACCCACTGCCGGTAGCGGTCTGCGGCGCATTCGACCGGGCTGCCGGGCTGGGCCTCGGCGCTGGCGGTCATGTGGGCGCAGCCGTTGAAGTCGGGCTCGGTGAACAGCTGGCCCTGGGCGTCGAAGACGCCCAGGAGTCGTTCACGGGGGGTGCGGAAACGGGTCAGGGCGCGTTCGACCTGTTCGCGGGTGTTGGCGTGGCGGGCGTCCAGGTATGCCTGGATCAGTTCTTCCTTGCTGCCGAACAGGTTGTAGAGGGATGCCTTGGCGACGCCGGCCTTCTGCACGATGCGGTCGATGCCGACGCTCTGCACGCCTTCGCTGTAGAACAGCTCGTCGGCGGCGGCCAGCAGACGCTCGCGCGCGGATGGTTTCGGTGCGGTAGCAGTCTTGGTCGGCACGGCGCGCTCTCTTTCCATTTCGGACTCGCGGTCCAGTCTACGGCTCCGTTCGGGGGCTTTCCCGCTCCCAGCCTGCACAACAAGACTAGACAGGTCTGTCTTCCCAAGTGGCGGGTGGGGGCGGTCACCACAGCACGGTGACCGCCCCCACCCGCCGGGCCTGCTGGTTCGTGGGCTCTGCTTCTAGCGGTCGAGGAAGAGCGTGGTGTGGGTGACGAACCGGTCGGGGTACTGGAAGTGGGCGCCGTGGTTGGCGTCCGGGTAGAGGATCAGCTCGGCGTCCGGGAGGAACTGCTGGAGGATGTAGGAGTTGATCGTCGGGATGATGATGTCGTCGTTGCCGTTGACCACCAGGACCGGGATCGTGATGTTCTTCAGGATCGCGTAGGCGGGGTCCTTGGTGGTGCCGTAGGTGTGGATCGCGGTGCCCTGACCGGCGAAGACCTGCTCGCCGAACGGGGAGGCGTCACGGTCCTTGCGGGCCAGGATCCGCTCGACGTAGGCGCGGCCGGCCTGCTGGCTGGTCTCACTCGGGGCGAACAGGACCGGCAGCCACATGTCTTCCTGCTGGTCCAGCGTGACGCCGAACAGGGCGGCGGTCTCGGCCGGCATCTCGCCGATGCTGACGCCGCCGCGCGGGCCGGTGCCGACCAGAACCAGCTTGCGGGCCAGATCGGGGCGCTGGAGGGCGACCTGCTGGGCGACCAGGCCGCCCATCGAGTGGCCGACCAGGTCCACGTTCGTCAGGCCGAGGGCGTCGATGAAGGCGCCAGCGTCGGTGGCCATCTGCTCGATGGTGTCCGGGACGGTGCCGCTGGTGGAGGCCACGCCGGTGTTGTTGAACAGGATGACCTCACGGTCGACGGCGAAGCCGTCGCTGATCGCCGGGTCGTGGTCGTCGAGGTTGCCGACGAAGTGCTGGAAGAACACCACCGGGGTGCGGCCGGCGGCCGTGTTGCCGAAGTGCCGGTAGGCGAAGCGGATGCCGCCGGCCTCGACGAACTGGGTCGGGGCGGTGTCGTGGGTGTAGTCGGTCATGGGCGGCGCTTCTCCTTGGATCAGCGGGACGGGGGGCTGGGCCGGTGGGCGGTTTCGGCGGCCGCACAGGGGCCCTTCGGCGCGGAAGGGCCCCTGTGCCGGGTGGGTCAGTTGGCGGTGTGGCCGCCGTCGACGTTGAGGATGTGGCCGGTGACGTACGAGGCGTCGGGCGAGGAGATGAACACAATCCCGGCGGCGACTTCCTCCGAGAGGCCCAGGCGCGCCAGGGGGACCTCACTCGCCAGGGCGGCCTTGTTCTCCGGGGTGCCGGTGAAGCGGGTCAACATGCCGGTGTCCGTGGGGCCGGGGGCCACAGCGTTGACCCGGATCCCCGAAGAGGCGACCTCCAGGGCCACCGACTTGGTGATGCCCTCGACCGCGTGCTTGCTGCCGACGTAGACGGAGGCCCCCGCCGCGCCCTCGTGCCCATAGGTCGAGGAGATGTTGACGATGCTGCCGCGGCCCTGCTCCTGCATGACGCGGACCTGGTGCTTCATGCTCAGCAGGACGCCGAGGACGTTCGTGTCGAACGTCGCGTTGTAGGTGTCCGCACTTTGCTCGGTGATCGGGCTGGGGCGGCCCTCGGTGCCGGCGTTGTTCACCGCGATGTCGAGGCGGCCGAAGCGGGCGACGGTCTCGTCGACCATCGTGCGCACGTCGTCCTCGTGGCGGACGTCGGCGTTGATGAACTCGGCTTCGGCGCCCAGGGCGCGCAGTTCCTCGGCCAGGACCTTGCCGGCCTCGTCGCGGCGTCCGGCGACAACCACGTTCGCGCCCTTCTTGGCGAAGGCGACGGCGGCGGCGCGACCGATGCCGGTGAGTGCGCCGGTGATCAGAACAACAGAGTTATCCATGGTCTTGCTCGATTCTTCAGGGGGACGGGGTGGGGGGGGTCAGACGGCGGTACGGCCGGCGTCGACGGGGATGACCGCGCCGGTGACGTAGCCGGCGGCCGGCGAGGCCAGGAACGCGATGACGTCGGCGATCTCCTCGGCCTCCGCGGTGCGGGCCAGGAGGGTGGTCTTGCCCAGGGCGGTCAGGCTCTCCCGGGAGGAGCCGCCGGTGTAGGCGGGGCCGGGGGCGATCGTGTTGATCCGCACTCCTCGCGGGCTGTACTCGGCGGCCCAGGCACGGGTCAGCGAGGTGAGCGCGGCCTTGGTGGCGCCGTAGGCGGCGCCACCTGCCAGGCCGATCTGCCCGGCCATGCTGCCCAGGTTGATCACGGCGCCCCCGCCGCGCTCGGCCATCTGCGGCGCGATGGCGGCGGTGAGGTAGTAGGCGCTGCGCACGTTCGCATCGAACAGCGCGTCGAAGGTGTCCGGCTCGAGGTCCGCGGTGGGGCCGAACCAGGAGAACCCGGCGTTGTTGACCAGGGCCTCGACGCCCTGGGCCGTTTCGGCCAGCTGCTTGAGGGCGGCGATGTCCGTGAGGTCGGCAGCGTGGAACTCGGCCTGGCCGCCGAGGCCCTCGATCTCCTTGACCACGGCGGCGCCGCGGTCGGCGTCGCGTCCATGAACCAGGACCTTGAAGCCGTCCCGGGCGAGCTTCTTCGCGGTCGCCCGGCCGATGCCGGACGTCGCGCCGGTCACCAGAGCTGTGCGGGTGTTCGACATGGTGGCACCTCCCTACGAAATGAGTAGACCGGTCTGTCTGCTCTGCTATCGAGCTAAGCAGGTCGATCCGGTCTCGTCAAATTGGTGGGATGGCCTAGTGCTCTGCCCTGTAATTTGACAGTCGCAGAGCGCGCTGCCTACGGTTTTCGTGTCGATTAGACAGACCGTTCTAGTCAAATATTCAGGCAAGGAGAGGTGTATGAGCGCCACGTTCTTCGGGGCGTCGTTCGATGCCGCCGACGCCGCACGTGCCGCGGCGTTCTGGGCTGCCGTCCTGGACCGCGAGGTCGCCGACGGGGCCGACGCGCACGACGCCGTGATCGAGGCCGGTGGGCCCGCCGGCGGGCCGCGGCTGGCCTTCCATCAGGTCCCCGAGGCCAAGCACACCAAGAACCGGTTCCACCCGGATCTGATCACCAGCGACTACGAGGGCGAGAGCAAGCGACTGCTCGCGCTCGGGGCGAGCAAGCTCCACGAGGTCGAGCGGGGCAGCGCCCGCTGGACCACGTTCGCCGACGTCGAGGGCAACGAGTTCGACCTCATCGCCGCCGGCTGAGCCGAGCGCCCTGCCCATCCCTAGACTCAGGAGCAACGACCCATGACGACACACGAACCCAAAATCCCCGGCCCCGACCACCCGATCACCATCGAGCCCACCGGCGGGCGTGTCGTGGCCCGTATCGGATCACAGGTCGTCGCCGACACCACCCGCGCCCTGACGCTGCGCGAGGCGGGCTACCCGCCGATCCAGTACATCCCGCTCGACGACGTCGACCAGTCGCTGCTCACCGCCAGCGACACCCACACGTACTGCCCCTACAAGGGCGACGCCTCGTACTACCACGTCACCCTGCCCGCGGGCGGGCGGGCCGATGTCGTGTGGACCTATCGCGAGCCGTACGAGGCGGTCGCACCCATCGCCGGTCACGTGGCCTTCTACACCGACCACGTGGACGTCCAAGTCGGCGCCTGAACCGCCAAGGCGCTGGCCGGGCCCGCCCGGGCCGGCGCCCCTTACCACCCCAGCCCTCAGCTAGATGAGCCGAGCATGAGCACCACCACCGTCTAAGAGGTCCTAACAGAGGCGTTGGACGTGGCGGTGGGTGATGAGGCAGGTGGCGATGCCGAGGAAGGCTTCGTGGATGTCGTCGCGTCTTTCCCAGCGGATGCGCAGGCGGCGGAAGCCGTGTAGCCAGGAGATCGTCTGCTCGACGACCCAGCGGAAGGCGCCCAGACCGGTGCCGTGCGGCTGACCGCGTTCGGCGATCACGGGGCGGATGCCGCGTGCCCGCACCAGGCGCCGGTATTTGTCGTGGTCGTAGCCGCGGTCGGCGAAGAGCAGGTCGGGCCGATGCCGTGGCCGGCCGACGACCCCGCCGACGGCGGCGGGGATCTTGTCGAGCAGGGGCAGCAACTGCGTGACGTCGTTGCGGTTTCCACCGGTCAGCGACACCGCGAGCGGGATTCCCTGCCCGTCGGTGATGACGTGGTGCTTGCTGCCCGGACGTGCGCGGTCGACCGGGCTGGGACCGCTTTGGGGCCCCGCCGGGCCGCCCGGACGCGGGAGGAGTCGATCACCGCCCGAGACCAGTCCAGCTGGTTCTTCGACCGCAGTTCCTTCAGCAGCACCGCGTGGAGCTGATTCCACACGCCGGCCTCGTTCCAGGCGGCCAGGCGCCGCCAGCAGGTCATGCCTGATCCGAAGCCCAACTCCTGGGGCAGGTACTCCCATTGGATGCCGGTGTGCAGGACGAACAGGATCCCGCAGAACGCTTGCCGGTCCGGTACCCGAGGTCGGCCCTCGACCAGCTCGGGCCCGGCTTGGGCAGTAACGGCTCGATGAGCGACCACAGTTCGTCCGACACGATCCATGGCCGCGACTGACGTTTCGCCATGAACAGACCAGCGACCCGACAAGCCAACAGCCACATGATCAACAGCTTTTGTTAGAGCCAGTAAGGCTCCGCTTCTTCTGGCACCCGTGCGTCTGGGCTGACGCGGCCCTAGAGTTACCGGGCTTGGTTGTCCGGGGAGGGGGAGCTCATTGAGTCCTGAGCGGTGGTCCAGGATCATTTACGTCGTCCTTAGCATGGTGTCTGCCGTGCTGTTCGCGGGATTGATGATTGCCCTGTTCAGGGCCGGATAGCGAAGGGTGATCCTGTACGGAAGCGCACAGAGTGGCGTGTGAACGCCTGCCGCACACGTCACGACGAAGCCCCCGTCCAGACTGGTCGGGGGCTCGATCGCGCGCGGTTGCGGCCGCCTCCCCTCGCAGTAGTTAGGCCCTCGCGTTTCCAGCATCACCGTTCGGGCCACTAGCGGTATCCACTGCTGGAGGGGTGGGCCCGGCGATCATGGCCTTCGCAAGTTCCGTCACGACTCGGCGCGCTGTTCGTCGCTCAAGTTCGAGTCGGCGACGAGACGCTCGGCGGCGAGGTACCGCGAGAACTCCAAGGGCTGATCAAAGTAGGCACGCAGATGGCCAGCCGACGCCTCCTGCGACCGCACGAACGTCCTGCTCACGTAGCCCGACAGACCCGCCGCCACCGCTCCCAGTCCGCCGGCGACGACTGATCCCGCGGTCGTGCTTGCTCTGAGCGCCACGACCACGAAGGCGACGCAGTCGTATCACCCGGCAGGCGAGCCTGGATCAAGGTGCGCGCCCACACCACGACCGAAGCGGTGATCACCGCCGTCACCAGCACCGTGACGACGCCGCTCACCCTCTTGCTGGGCCGCTACGACGCGGCCGGCCGCTTGCGTCTGGCCGCGTCGTAGCGGCCCGCTCACCACGGCGGCCCGCCGCGATGTGGCCCCGCAGCTGAAGGCCGCGCGGCCCGAACACCCTTGGCACGGGCGGCACTTCAGAGCCGGATGGGGAACCCGCACCGAGCTGGAGTACCGGCTCGTCCAGCCGGACCTGGTCGCCGAGTTCGTCGCCGACACCGCCGTTGACGCCGGCCGTTACCGCCACCCGGTCCGTTTCGTGCGAGTCCGAGACGAAGTGCATCCCATGCAACTTGAGCCGCTCCCCGATCCGGACAAAGCCGCAGGTCATCAACCTGACGACGATCCAGGTGGATGCCGCTGACCTGCTCCGCGAATGGGCGACGCCTACAGGCCGAGGTCCTGGGCGGCGAGTTCGGTGCCGCGCAAGCGGGCTTCGATCTTGGCGAAGGCCAGCTCCCGCGACGTGGAGGTGTCGTCGGCGTAGGGGTGAAGCCGGTGTCGTCGCAGGTGCCCAGCTGGTCGACCGGGATGTGGCGGGCGGCCTCCAGGACGCGGTCGCGTACCTCCTCGCGGGTCTCGACGCGGGGGTCGATCGGGTCGGTGACGCCGACGAACACCCGGGCCCCGGACGGCAGCTGGTCGGCGGCCAGTCCTGATGAAGGGCATCCGCCCTGCAACGGCCACCGACTGCTGCCGCGGTGATCTCGCTCGAGACCTTCTCGCCGACCTGCGACGCGTCGACCGGCAAGTCCGCGACAACGAAGCCCAGATGCGCGACGCGCTGGCAGCCGCCCGCACTGCGCGGACCGAGCTCCCCGGCCTGGGCACCGTGCTCGCTGCCAAACTCCTCGGGCACGTTGGAGACGTCGCACGCTTCCCCACCGAGCACCATTTCGCCAGCTACACCGGCACAGCGCCCCTGGACGCCTCCAGCGGCAAGAACACCCGCCACCGCCTCAACACCGGAGGCAACCGGGCGCTGAACTCCGTGCTGCACATCATCGCCGTCTGCCAAATCCGCGACGGAGGTCGCGGCCAGGACTACTACCTGCGGAAGATCACCGAAGGCAAGACCCCGTCCGAAGCCCGTCGGGCGCTGAAACGACGCCTGTCGAACGTCGTCTACCGCACCCTGAAACGCGACCGCCACACGACGCTTGCTGCTGTCACTTGACACACAGAGGCACTCATCAGCGTCTCCAACGGCGCCTCTTGAAGCCCGGTGACACCACTCCCCAGGTCATCGGTTCGACAGGGGGGAACAGTCATGCCGGGCCCGGAGGCCAGCGGCTTGCAGGACCGCGAAGAAGATAACGGGGGCTCAGTGCCGGCTTCGGGGCCGCTCCTGGGCCTGAAGCCCGGAGATTCTGGCTTCCGGGTCCCGGTCCGTGTCGCATGCGGTGCACGGTCAGTGTCATCTCAGGGGCACGCCGACTCCGGATGTGGGCTGGCGGCGCCCGCTGCGGGCGCTGAGAGCCGAGGTGAGCGGAGACTGCGCCGCGTTCCGCGGTCAGTGCCCTCGTATCCGAGGAGGCCTCGTGGAAGTATTGCCACATGACAACTGTTGGTGCTCCAAAGTGGAACAGCGAGTCGGGCGGCAACGACCGCACCGATCAAGGCGCAGTTGAAGTGGTCGCGCTCGTCGGAGAGATCGACATTGAGACGGAGCCCGACGCCCGAGCGGCGCTTGGGGCCGCACTCCGCTCCGGCCGGTCGGTCGTTCTGGATCTGTCCGGTGTGACGTTTGCCGACTCCACGGCACTGAACCTCCTGCTCTGGGCCAGTCGCAAGAAGGTGCACCTCGCCGGCCCTCTCGTTCCCCAGCTCCAGAGGCTGCTCGAGATTGCCGGGCTGGGCGAGTTCCTCTCGCTCCATCCAGCCGTCTCTGACGCTCTCGACGCAGCTGCCGAAGACCCCACGTAGAGCGGCCGTGGCGGCTGGCGAGAGGCTTGAGTGGCCGCCCGTTGTCCGGTGGGCAACCGGAGCCTGGCACGGGGTGGGGTTCCCCGAACCTGTCACGTGTGTCAATATTTGCCTCAGGGTAATAGTTTGCCGGTGTGCTTGGGTCTTCGGTGCGGGCGGTTCCTCAGCGGTCACGAGGCCCCTGCGGCGCATGACGGCCGTATGTGAGTCGAAGGGTCGATGTTCCGTGGTTGTCCAAGCCGCACCACCAGGTGCTCCGCGACGCTTCGTAGGCCGGGTCTGGTCCAACGGGGCCCTGGAGTCCCTGCCCGCTCTTGCCGGCCGTGACGTCCGTGGAATCGGGCGCTCTATCGCAATTCCCCTACCAGGCCAGAATTTTGGACAAATGGTGGGGTAATCGAGATGCCTTCACCGCCGATTATTGGCCGCAACACCGTTCTTCGACCAGGGGAGTCGCGCGCATGATCGGTTTACGTGATGGGGCCCGATTGACAGCTGTCGGCGTGGTGGGCACGCTCGCCTGCACCACGCTCATGGCCTGTGAAAACGACGAAAATACCGCAGGCGGGAACGGTGCGGCCGCGTCAAGCCCGGGTGCCCGCGAGGAAGGCACGGCAGCGGACCGCACCGCATTCGACAAGACCGCTGCAGTCGACACGGCCCGGCTGACTCTACGGTCGAAGGCCTCGGTCGGTGGGAAGACACTCACGGTGGAGGGGCAGGGCGTCATCGACCTACCTCACCGACGGCCGTAGTGACCTCACCGTGGTCACCCAGGGGCAGAAGATTCAGCAGCGGGTCGTGGACCAGGTCCTCTATCAGAAGGCTCCTGCGGAGCAACGCGCGCGTGTGCCCGGCAAGAAGCCGTGGATCAAGATCGACCTGAAGAAGGCCCAGCGGAACAGTGCCGCCGGCGATCAGGCCGGCGACCCTGCGCAGTCCGCGGCATTCGCCAGGGCGTCACCGACCAGGACGTCAAGAAGATCGGAACCGCCACCATCGGGGGCGCGCGGACCGCGCGATACAGGGTCGAGGTTGATGTCGCCCAACTGGCCAACGGCGAATAACTGAAGCAGCAGGTTGGCCCCACCCTCCCGATGGAACTGTGGCTTGACGACAAGGGCCGCATCCGGCGCCAGCAGGTCGACATGACCGTCAAGACGCCCAAGGGTCAGGCCGGAAGCGGTAACGCACCGGAGCAGGCGAAGGTGCAAACGGTCATCGAGCACACCAAGAGCCTGTGGGCGCGACGAGGCGTCGGCAGAGACGCAGAGGAAGGCAGCGAAATGACGGCAACATCGGTGCACGCTCATGAAGGTGTGAGAGCGCAGGCAACGGAGACTCCTGGCCTTGGCATCGGTCATGAGGGGAGTGAACTGCCGTGGGTCGAGGACGCAGGAAAGATCGCGCCCAAGGACGCGCGGGATCTGTCGAAGGTGTTCTTCGAACGGCTGCAGGCGCTGGAAGAGGGGACCGCGGGGTACCAGGACGCCCGCAATACACTCATCGAGATGAACCTGTCCCTGGTTCAATTCGCGGCATCCCGCTTCCGTAACCGTGGCAGCGGCGATATGGAGGACATCATCCAGGTCGGCACGATCGGCCTGATCAAGGCGATCGACCGGTTCGACCTGACCCGCGAGGTTCAGTTCACCTCCTTTGCCATCCCCTACATCGTCGGCGAGATCAAGCGGTTCTTCCGCGACACCACCTGGGCCGTCCATGTGCCGCGCCGACTCCAGGAATTGCGTGTCCAACTTGCCAGGGGTAAGGACGAGCTCTCCACCGCACTGGACCGCGATCCGACCGTCAAGGAACTCGCCGAGCATCTGGGACTCAGCGAGGAGGAGACAGTCGAAGGGATCATCGCCGCCAACGGCTATACAGCGGGGTCGATCGACATGCCGTGCGATCCCAGTGAGCCCCGGCCCGATGGATCACGAACGCTCGCGGATGTCCTGGGTGACCCCGACCCGGCCATGGACACTGTGGAGAACCTGCACGCGCTGGCCCCGCTTCTGGAAGGCCTCGACGAGCGTGAGCGCCGCATCATCGAGATGCGCTTCGGGCAGGAGATGACGCAATCAGAGATCGGCGCAGCCATCGGCGTCTCCCAGATGCATGTTTCCCGGATCCTGACCCGCACCTTGGCCAAACTCCGCAGCGGCATGTTCGTCTGACGCTGCACTGCCGCGAGCCACGGATGCAGACGCGGTACGGGCCTCAGCCTGGGGCCCGTACCGCGCGCTCGCGCCTTGGTCACACGATCAGGCGGCCCACGTCCTGCGGGTCCAAGCCGGTCAGCCGAGCGATGCGCGCTGCGGGAATGCCAGCTGTCAGGGCCCGCTGTACGAGAGCCTGCCAGTCCTGCGTCAGGTCCCGGAATTCCAGCAACTCCGCCTCCACGTCCGTGACGGACTGGGGCGCACACTCCTGCTGGACCCTCAGCGTCTCCTCCTCGCTCAACGGAACCGGCAACCGCTCCGCGTCCGCAGGGATGAGGGACTGCGCCTCAGCGGGAAGAACCCGCACCTGCTCGGAAGTCGCTGATGCACCGTGGGCCTGCAACCAACCATGTACGGCGGGAGTTTCCGCACACTCCAGAAGGCCCACGGCGGCATGAGCTGCTCCCCAACCGTGGATGCCGGTCGGGGAGCAGGAACAAGTAAGCGTCATCGGCCATCGCGGCATCGCCTTCGATCGGACATCAGCGGCGCACTGACACTAGTGATCTGGTTCGGAGATCCTGTCGCAGTAGCGGCAGATGCGGTCGGCGGTCTTGGTCCATTTGAAGGGCCGAGCCTGTTCGTTCCAGACCTTGATCCACTCTTCGAGTGCGGTCTTGAGGTCGTCGAGCGAGCAGAACACCCCGCGTGTGAGGCAGCGTCGTTCCAGCTCGGCGAACCACCGTTCGACCTGGTTGATCCAGGACGAGTAGGTCGGGGTGAAGTGGAGCTGGAAGCGGGGGTGCGCGAGCAGCCACTTGTGCACCACGGGCGCCTTGTGGGCGGAGAGGTTGTCGCAGATGACGTGGACCGCCAGGCTCTTGTCGGTCTGGCGGTAGCGATCTCGTCGAGGAAGTCGCGGAAGTCGACGGCCCGGTGTTGGGCGGACAGTTTCGTGATCACCTTGCCCGTGGCGGTGTTCAGTGCGGCGAACAGGTCGACGGTCCCGTGCCGGACGTAGTCGAAACTCCGCCGCTCGGGCACTCCCGGAATCATCGGCAGGACCGGTGCGGTCCTCTCAAGAGCCTGGATCTGTGGTTTCTCGTCCATCGCGAAGACGACGGCATTGGCCGGCGGGGCGAGGTAAAGGCCGACGACATCGCGGATCTTGTCGATCAGGAACGGGTCGGGTGACATCTTGAAGGTCTCACTCCGCCACGGCTGCAGGCCGAAGGCGTGCCAGATCCGCAGCACGCTCGCCGGCGAGATCCCCACGACCTTGGCCAGCTCCCGCTTCGACCAGTGCGTCCCGCCCTGCGGCGTCTGCTCCAGGGTGCGGACCACGACCTCTTCCACCTGGGCATCGGTGATGGTTCGCGGCACCCCGGGCCGCGGCTCGTCGGCGAGTCCGTCCAGTCGCCGGGCAAGGAACCGTGTGCGCCAGCGGCGCACGGTATCTCTGCCGACACCGAGTCGCGCGGCGACCACGGTGTTGTTCCAGCCGTTCGCGCACGCCAGCACGATGCGTGCGCGAACGGCCAGTCCCTGGGCGGTCGAGCGGCACTCGGACCAGCTCTCCAGCGTCAGCCGCTCGGCCTCCGACAACACGACAGGTTCCAGCCGGGTATCGCCCATCCACGCAGCACAGCGCGAGCGCGCTACCCGCCGCAGCAGAACGCCGCAATCTGAAAGAGGGGACGCCTCACGTGGCGACCCACGACCTCAAAACCAGATCACTAGTACGTCCTGCGAGGCGCCGTTCCTAGCGCATCAGCAGTCCCCGCATCCCCAGCCCGTAGTGCACGCGCAGCCGGTGCAGCTCCCACAGGCCCACCGCCGTGACGGAGAGCGGGGCGCCCAGGATGAACACGTACCGGATCACCGTCGGCACGCCCTCGTGGGCGCCGGTGAACATGTCGATCAGTGCCATCTCCCACGCCAACGCCATGATCAGCAGCGGCGGCACCGTCTCGTGGATGTCCGCGGTGCGGAACACGTGCTGGACGGCGAGTCCCACGCCCCAGACGACGAACGGCGTCACCCAGAAGAGGACGAAGAGGGTGAACGCGAGGATGAGGCCCTTCGTCACGGTGAAGTGGCCCTCCACGAGGGGTTCCTGGCCCTCGAAGAACCCTGAGAGCACGACGATCGGGAAGACGGAGGCCGCCGCCATCATGGCCACGATCGCGCCGAAGCACCGCCCCGCCCGGCGCAGCAGGTCCCGTCGCGCCGCCGGAGCGGCCAGGCCGTACAGGACGCCGACGACGACCGGGAGGGTCGCCGCCAGCATGAGGGCGCTGGTCCACGACTTGTCGACCTGCTCGTCCGCCGCATCGCTGAGCTTGGGGGCGAGCTTGTAGGCGTAGGACATCCACAGGAACGCGCCCACGCCGACCAGGGTCCTGATCTTCCGCATCCGCGCCACCTCAGGATCCGAGACGATGCCCGGCCGTGACGGGGTGAAGACCCTGCGCGCGGTGTGGATGGGGCCGATCCGCCGCCGCAGCCGGGTGATCGGCCCGCCCGGCGGCGGCACCGGCGGCCCCGGGTAGGGCGGCTGGGGCTGGGGCGGCACGTAGGGCTGGGGCGGATAGGGCTGAGGTGGCTGCGGCTGGTAGGGCTGCGGCCCCTGGGGCGGCTGTCCGCCCGGGTTCCAGTTGCTCATCGTTCGTCCCCCGATATGCGAGTGTGCGCCGCGATGGGCGCGATCGCCGAGTGTATTGAGCCCACAGGGTCCGCGCAGCCCTCGCCCCGGGTCGTGCACCGAACGGCCGCAATTATGCAAGCATGTTTGCTTGTTTTCTTCGGCGCTGCCATGCCCGAGGGGGAGCGTCCCGTGTCCGATCCGACGCCCGTGTTCGACGACCTGCGCGAGGAGAGCGAGGAACTCGACCGGCTGGTGGCCGAGTTGAGCGCCGAGCAGTGGGCGCTCGCCACCCCGGCGCCCGGCTGGAGAGTCGCCCACCAGATCGCGCATCTCGCCTGGACGGATTATTCGGCGCTGCTGGCCGCGACCGACACGGACGCCTTCCACGTCCTGGTGGAGAAGGCGCTGGTGTCGCCGGGCTCCTTCGTCGACGACGGTGCCGAGGAGGACCGCTACGCCGGGACTTGCCTCGGCAAACGCGCACTACGCGCGCTGGTCGCCGACCCCCGCCTCCAGGTCTACGAAGACCCGAAGGCGTTCCTGACCTGCAAGCACTGCAGCCCTGGCACACGGAAACTTTCAAGATCTCTCTGGACCCGCTGCTGATCGACAAGATCCGTGACGTGGTCGGACTGTATCTCGCCCCGCCGGCGAACACGGCCGTCTTCGCGGTCGACGAGAAACCGCAGATCCAGGCCCTGGAACGGACAGCGCCGGTGCTGCCGACGGTGCCGGGCACCCCTGAGCGCCGCAGCTTCGACTACGTCCGGCACGGCACCGTGGACCTGTTCGCCGCCCTGAACACCGCCACCGGCAAGGTGATCGGGAAGCTGTCCGCACAGCACCGCGCGGTCGACTTCCGTGACTTCCCCGACGAGATCGACCGCCAGACCGATCCCGGCCAGTGATCTGCGACAACCTCTCCGCCCGCAAGGCGCCGGTGGTGCACAAGTGGCTGCTTGCGCATCCCCGGTTCCGCCTGCACTTCACCCCGACCTACTCGTCCTGGATCAACCAGGTCGAACGGTGGTTCGCCGAGCTGGAACGACGCTGCCTCGAACGCGGCGTGTTCTGCTCACTTGATGAACTGAAGACCGGGCTCGAAGAGTGGATCAAGACCTGGAACGAACAGGCTCGGCCCTTCAAGTGGACCAAGACCGCAGATCAGATCATCGACCGCATCTGCCGCTACTGCGACAGGATCTCCGGACCGGGACACTGGCGCTCCTGGGCACCGCAACTCCCAACCGTGAAGCCGCATGCTGAGAGCGCCGGACGTGCTCAGAAGTTACGTCACCTCACGCCGTCGCCTGACCGAGGCGGTTACCGACGAGACAGCATCCGCACGCCGGTATCCAGGCAATCGCACAGGGCGGAACCGACGGCCTCTGTGTCCGACGAGCAACTGACCGAGCGGGTACGTGTGCTCGTTCTGCCGCTGTGTGAAGACCGGATGCGGCTCGGTCAGGTGGCGGCACGCCTGACCCGGATCGAGCCCGGGGGCGTCCAACCGGAGGCCGGCGCGATCGCCGCCAGGCCTGTGACGCTCCCGTCCGCCCATGCGTTCCCGGCGCCGATCGGGAGGGGCTCTCCAGCCCACCCCATGGCTGACAAAGCTCACGTACGAGTGAGAGAGTGTTGGCATGCCCCGAAGCCTTCCGTCCCGCAGCCAGCAGGTGGCGCACGCCGCGTGCAGTGTGTCGGAACTGCTGGAGGTGTTGTGGGGGCGCGGCCAGGAATCCGCGCCCTCAGGGCCCCTCTCGCCCTCGCAGTTCCGGGCGCTGACAGTGATCCAGGAGCAGCAGAAGGTAAATCTTCGGACCCTGGGCGACGCGCTCGGATCGCGCCCGTCGGCGGTAAGCCGTCTGTGCGACCGGTTGGAGGCAGCCGGCCTGGTCGAACGGCTCCCCAGCACCACCAGCCGCCGGGAAGTCGATCTGCGACTGAGCCGGCGCGGATCTGTCGTTCTCGAAGAGTTCCGCACCGCACGCGCGCGTGAGGTAGAGGCCGTGCTGCAATCGATGCCGCCGGCACATCTGGCGACCCTGGCCGAGGGGCTGGAAGTTTTCCGAGCAGCAGCTGCCGCGCACATCGGTCTGCCGAGCGAAGTGGAATCGGACGACGGCCCTACGGCGTCCATCGCCTAGGAGCTCCTCTCCCAGGGCCTTGAGAGCCATGGGGACCTCATCGAGGAGTCTCCGGCGCCTTGCGATCGGCACGCGCCAGGCGCTGCTGGGCCCGCCTCCGGGCGTACGACGGGAGCTTGACGACAGGTTCTAGCGGCCGCGACTGGTCGTGATGCGACAGCGTCCCGCACTTCGCCCTGCCAGCAGCTGAATCCCTTCGTGTTCCCAGTCGGGCCTGGTTGTCCCTGCACCGGTCAACGACGCGCGCCACCGGTGGAGCGGGAAAGGGCGCTTCAGTCGTGCAATTCGGTGGTGCCGGTGCGTGCTGGTCTGGAGGGGAACGAGGTGCGGGTCCCCGCAGGGGGCCGGCCGTTCCGGGTGGCCGGGAAGCCGGTGGGGGAGATGGGGGAGGCTGGCTCAAGTCGGCGGAGGACGCTTTGCGTTCGGCGTCGCCCGAGGCATTGGTGCCGACCGCGCGGGAGCTGCTCGCTGCCCACACGCAAGCACGCGACGTGGCGCTGCTTCTGGCGGATTACGGCCTGACAGAACTGCGTCCGGTCACAACGCCGCCGCACACGGGGCGCGTCATCTCCGTGCACGATGGGGCACCAGTGGCCCGTGCTTTTGCCACCGAAGCACCGACCCTGGAGGCCGGTGTTCCCGGCACGGTCACGTTGCACCTTTCGGTGACCGTCCGCGGCGATCGCGTTGGCGTGTTGTCGGTGAACCTCCCGAAGTCGTCCCTGGGGATGGCGGCCGTGATGGAGCTGAGAGCCTTCGCTGCGACGATCGGACGCAAACTCGTCATCGCTGACCGCCACACTGACCTCTACTTGCGGGCTCGCCGACGTCAACGGTTGACGCTCGCGGCGGAAATGCAGGAACTCGAGGCTCAGCTGCCCCTGGGCATGTTCGAAGACACCGACTACCGCGAACAGCCGCTGAGTGTCGCACCGAGCGACCGACTCGTCATCGTCACCGCGCCGCGCAGGGCGCCCCAGCGCCGGGAGGCGGCGGATCGGGCGAGGACGCGTTGCGTGCCATGATCTCCGCAACTCGCGATTCCTCGACGGACGAAGCAGCCCGCGTCTTGGTCAGGCGATTGATCCAACTCGCCGATGACAGCGACCCTTCCAGCGACGCCGCCGTTGTCTGCCTGGACTGGCGGGGCAGAACATGACCGGCTCACCCGGACCCTGCCTGGCGGGCGGATGCCAGGCATCAGGAAAGCTCGCTGCCATCGAGACGCCCGGCCCGCACTGCCTCGGAGAATGCCTGCAACCCCGCCAGCAACTCCCGCTGCGAGGAGGCCGCCATGCGGCCCAGTACGTTACCGAGCAGTTCGGACCGCCGGGCGAACAAGCTGTCGATGATCTTGTGCCCGCGCGGCGTCAGTGCCAGCTCGATTTCCCTACGGCTCGTTGGCGACGCTTCTCGGCGCAGAAGACCTGCGGCCTCCAGTCGGTCACACAGCCTGCTCACGGCGGGCGGTGCGGCGCCGACCGCTACCGCCAGACCGGTCAGGTTGATACCAGGGTTGCGACGCGTGATGAGTAGGGCGTCCAACTGCAAGGCCGAAAGTCGTGGAGAGACCTCCTGGGAGGCCCGCCACCACAGAGACGCCAGCGTCTCCACTGCGGCGGCCGTCTCCTCGGCCAGCTCGTGCCGGGGATCGCCTTGTCCCTCGCGGTCCATACGGCCGTCACTCTCCGTGAAAGGGTGTGCACGCGTCGCGGGCAAGTGAATGCAGGCCATGCGGCTGCCAGGCTCGCCCTGGTCTTCTGCCCGCTACGTTGAAAATATCCCTTGCACGGGCGCCGGCGTCGATCCGACGGTGAGCAGCATGCCCGTCCGAAGGTTCGAGCGCCTCCGGGTGGGGCCGGGAATCCCCGCGCGGGGCGGGCGTGCCGTACGCCCGGCCTCGCTGGGACACCGCCTCGCGGACAGCGCTGAGTCGGTGAGACCCAAACCGGAACGACGCCCCTGTCGCCACAGTGCCGGGCGCTCCGCTCGCGCGCTCTGGAGGGACAGGAACGACGACAGTCGCCCCTGCATGGCCACGCGCTACAATCGATAATTGCCGCACAGCAATATTTGCGGCTCCATGAAGTTCCCGTTCGGCCTCAGCAGGCCGCGCTATGCGGGCACCGCGGTAGCGAAGGACGTACACCGCCGGGAGCGTTCTTCCAGGGCAGTGAGCGACCCGAGGCCGATGTCCCCGGCCCCGTCAATCGCTCAGCATCTCCCGACTCCCTGACGAAGAAGGCCTCACCGTGACGAATTTCCTGGCCGTGGAACGTGCTGTGCGGACGGCCGCACCACACAACCTCATCGACACGGTGCGTGTCACTCTGGCCGAGCACTATGAAGCCATCGATGTCGAGCTGCTCATGGCTGACTACAGCCTCACCGTCCTTCAGCCGGTTACCGAGCTACCGCACACTGCTGAGGCCCTGTCCGTGCAATCCAGCCCCGAGGGCCGAGCGTTCGGCAGCCAGGAGCCCTACGGCCGGTTCGTGAGCCGTGAAGGGGCCGTCGACCTGTACCTGCCCGTGACGGTCCGCGGCGACCGACTCGGCATCCTCTCCGTGCGGATCCCCAAGGAGAGATGCACGTCCGACACCGTGGCAGAGCTCACCGAAGTCGCCGAACTCCTCGGACACGAGATCGTTGTGGCCGAACGGGACACCGATCTCTACCTCCAGGCCCGGCGGGCCAGCCGCCTCACGCTTGCCGCCGAGATGCAGTGGCAACTGCTGCCAGGGCGAGCCTGCTCCCGCAAGGAATACGCGATCGGCGCACAGTTGGAGCCGGCGTACGACATCCACGGCGACAACTTCGACTGGGCCACCACGTCTGAGACGCTCACCCTGAGCGTGACCAACGGCATGGGCGAGGGGATCCAGGCGTCCCTGCTCACCAATCTGGCAGTGAACGCCCTGCGCAACGCGCGGCGGGCCGGGATCGGTATCGCGGACCAGGCATGCCTGGCCGACCAGGCGCTCTACGCGCAGCATCGAGGCAGGGAATATGTCTCGACCCTGCTGCTCTCCTTCAACCTGGCCACAGGACAGGCAGAGGTGGTGGATGCAGGCTCCCCCCAGCTGTGGCGTCAGCGCGGCAAGACCGTGGAGCGGGTGCCCTTCGAAGCGCAACTCCCTCTGGGCATGTTCGAAGAGACCGAGTATGTCGCGCAGAAGTTTGAGGCGCTGCCAGGTGACCGGTTGGTCTTCGTCAGCGACGGTGTCTACGCCGCCGCGACCAAGGCGGGAGAGGCCTACGGCGAGAAGAAGCTGGCCCGTGCGATCCAGGCCGCCGGTCTCCTCCCGGCGGCCGCAGTGCCTCGGGCGATCCTGCAGGAACTCGCGGCGCACCTCAATGCCGATGCCGATGACGATGCCTTGGTCGTGTGCCTTGACTGGTTCGGCCGCGACTTCCGTCCGTAGCCCTGTGAAGTCGCGAGGATGGCCGTCTGGCTAGCGACAATGGCTATTCCAATCCCGAAGCCCGTCCTGCTGGTGTGGCCCGAAGCCGCGCCCGGCATCGCCACCGTCTCGCCCCCGCCACCACACATGCGGTCCTCCACACCGACAAGAACCCCTCGTTGTCTCGCTACACCCAGACCTCGCCGAAGCCGAAGACGCTGCGCCGGTCGACGGCGTGCCGCCCCAGCCAAGGCCACGTACGTATGCGCTGCGGGACACGACATGGTCGCCATACGTGGAGCGGCTCGCCGCGAGAACTGATCCCAGGGGAGCAGAGCTTTGGGTGTGGTCACTGGGGTGCGTCGTCTTCTTGGCGTTGTCCAGGAGGGAGGAGGGGAGCGGTAAGCACGGGCACGTCCAGTGCGTCATGGTGGATGTGGGCCGACGGCATCCCGTGTTCCCGGAGGGTCCGTGCTGCCGCAGTCACCATGGCGGGAGGACCGGACACGAGCGCTGTGTGCTGATCCCAGGGACCGAACTCCCGTAGAACTTGTGGGAGTTGACCTTCCAGGCCGGGGATGCGCTGGTGGGAGACAGCCGCCCGAACGGAAAGCCAATGGTGACGCTGAGCCATTCTGAGCATGGCGTCCAGGCCGTACAACTCGTCGGCTGTCCGGGCTCCGATGAACAGGTCGACATGGCGGTGCATGTCCCGGCGGCTTGTTTCCTCCAGAAGGGCCTGGATCGGGGCGAGCCCGGTTCCGCCTGCCACGCACACCAAGTCGCGGTCGGCTGCGACGTCTAGGGTCATGTCGCCCTGAGGAGGTCCCAGACGTACGAAGTCCCCTACAGATGCCTGATGAACCAGGACGTTGCTGACGCTCCCATGAGGCACGGCCCGGACGTGGAAGGTGAGTCTGTTGTCCTGGCGTGGCGCGTTTGCGGGGGAGTAGTGCCGCCAAGCCAAGGGATGCCAGGGTGTCTCCAGGGTGACGTACTGACCTGCCGCGTAAGGGTAAGGGATGTCCGGTTCCACGGTGATCTCGGCGATGCCGTGGCCTCGGTCGACGTGGCGTACGACCCGGGCTTCCCAGGTGGCGGGGCGCACGCGGGCGTCGTCAGCGGCGGCCAGGATCATCACGCGCGAGGCGACGGCGAAGGCACGGGTCCACGCCGCGGCCATCTCGGGAGTCCAGGCGTTGCCGCTGTAGCGGGCCAGTGCGGCGAGAAGGCATTCGCCGACTGCCGGATAGTGGGCCTCGATCGCGCCGAATTTTCGGTGATCGTGGCCGAGCCGGGTGCAGAACCGGACAAGATTGTCTGGGTCGTCAGCGAGGTCGATGATCCGCAGCAGGCCCCGCAGGAGACGGCCGCGTTGGACATCCATGTTGCCAGGGAAGAGGTTCCTCACCTGGGGGTAGCGGGTGAAGAGAATGGTGTAGAAGTAGACCGTCAGTTCAGCTGTTTGAGACTCGACCAGGGTCAGTGCGGCCCGCACAAGGGAGACTTCGTGCGTGGTCAGGGGAGGCGGCGCGACTGCCGATGGCGCGCTCCGCTGGAGCCCTTGGCCGGGACCCGGCCATGGTTGGTCCGGGCTACGGCGGCTGCCGTGAGAGAAGAGCTTCATACGGAGAACCGGACGGGCATGTGAGGAACACGTCGCAATCGCAGAAGGCCGCGCTCAGCGGCGAGAAGCGGGCGGCAGGACTGGCACTGTGGAGTGACCCAGCGGACGCGGGGACCTCCGGTCACGGAGAAGCGCCGGTGCGGCGGATGACCAGGGCCAAAGTGTCGTCGGGGTGCAGCATGACGGTGTGCATCTGTGCTGCTAGGGCGCCGGGGAGTTCGGCGAGAGGGCTCCCGGCGAGAAGGCGGGCTGCTGCGACGAGACGGAGCTCGCCTTCCACGGGGTCCCTGCGGCTCTCGGTGAGGCCGTCGGTGTAGAGGATGAGGAGATCGTCGGCGTGTATCTCGGTGTGCAGGAGCTCTTCGCTGCCCGGGAGCGGGAAGCCGATGCCACGGCCGCGCAGTTGGAGGTATTCGGATGTGCCATCGGCCCGGAGCAGCAGCGCGGGCGGGTGGCTTCCGTTGGCGAGTTGTAGTTTGCCTGTGGCGGGGTCGATCCGTGCGAGCAGCACGGTGGCCATGAGGTCCGGGTCGAACGGCATGAGGATTTCGTGGGTGCGTTCCAGGATCGACTGCAGCGGGTGGCCTTCGAGGGCCAGGGTTCGTACGGCGTGGGTGACGTTGAGTGCGCTGCGGGTGCTGCGCACGCCATGGCCGAGAGCGTCGACGATGGTGATGTGCAAGGTGCCGTCGGGCAGGGCGAACCAGTCGTAGAGGTCGCCGCCGGTGGGGGCGTTCGTCTCTGCCGGGGCGTAGTGGACTGCGAGTTCCAGGCCGTCGATGTCCACCGGCTGGGGACGCAGCGCGTCTTCGAGGTCACGCAGCACCTGTCCGTGCGCCTTGCGGAGCTGTTCGTCGCGTTCTTCGAGCTGGACGTAGAGGGCGAGGACGCCGCCGTTGGTTTCGCCGAGTTCGTGCTTGAGTCGGCGGTGTTCGGCCGCGAGTGCGTCGGCCCGGGCGAGGGCGGCGCGCAGCTCTTCGTTGATGGCTTGGGACTCGGCCAGGGTCAGCTGGCCTGCGATGTCGTCGCTGTCAGAGCCGAAGCCCGGCGGTTGCGTGCTCTGCGTGCGGGGGAGGGGCACGCGCCAGGTGACGCAGTGCGGGCCGGTCGCCACGCCGGGCAGCGGCAGGTTCGCGATGTCGAGCGGCCGGCGTGCTCGTGGGGCCTTGAGGGCCACTGCCAAGACGGGTGAGTCGTCGTGCGAGCCGGCTTCCCGGGACGTGCTGAGCACCACGGGCCGACCTGCCCCAAGTTCGCCGGCGGCCGCGTCGGTAACGGACAGCACCAGGCGCGCCCGGACTTCCAGAGGCAGCCGGTTGTCGTTGGACACCTGGCGTGTGGCTTCGCGTAGTTGAGGAAGAGCGTAGAAGAAGTTCGTGGTCATGAGTGCCTTTGGCAGGGCCTGGCGGCGAGCACGGCGGCGTCGTCCCGGGTGGAGCGGTGGTTGTGGGCGACCGCGACGGCGAGCAGCGAAGGGGGCAGTCGCAACAAGAAGCGCGAGGGCGCATGCGTCCATCTGCTGTCGATGCCGTCGCTGTGGAGTACGGCTGTCGTTCCCGCGCGCAGGGGGAAGTAGTGGCTTTGCGGCGTGGGGAGGTTCCAGCCGACGACGCCGGGTTGTCCGGTCAGCCGTTGGTGGACCTGGTGGGGGGAGATGGCCGCCACGCGTATGTTGCCGACGCCGCAGTACTCGGCTCGCTCCGCCTCGAGGCGCAGAATGCCCACGGCCGCGCCGCGGGTTCGGCGCAATGAGCGGTGGATGGCTGTGAGCAGGTGTGGGAGTGGGCGGTCTGCGATGGCGTGGAACGACCGCAGGGCTGTCTGCGCGGCTTCTTCGGCGTGCGGGCCGTGGCCCAGTCCGTCGATGACGATCGCTGTGCGCGCGCCGTCGGTGTCGATGACGGCGCAGGCGTCGCCGCAATGCTGCTCTCGGTCTGCGGGGACGCAGATCAGGCCGACCGGTTGCCGCGCTGCCGGTGTCTGCTCCGGCAGGGCGAGCCGTGCGCAGGCGAGGGTGCCCGCTTCGCTGTCGGTCCGGATGGTGAGGTCGGTTGCTATGCGTGTCACGGCGCCCAGGCCGGCGCCCATGGTTCCTGTCGTGGTGTAGCCGTCGGTGAGGCATCGCTGGAGTTCGGGCATACCCGGGCCCCGGTCGGCCGCCAGGATTTCCAGGCCTCCGCCGAGCGGCAGCGGCTGGATGTACAGCGTGCCGTCGCGTGCGTGTTTGTCGAGGTTGCTGGCCAGTTCCGAGGCGATCACCGCTGCTTGGTCCGGCATGGCACCGGGCAAGCGGCACTGCTCGGCGAGCGAGCGAGCGGTTGAGGCGGCGAGGTGAACGGCGCTGTAGTGGTCGATCGCCACGCGCATGGTTCCCGGCGCCGGTTGAGGTGTCACTGGCGTGCCCAGCGCGTGGCGATCACCGTGGTGCCGTGACCAGGAATGGAATGCACTTCGAAGTTGTCCATGAGGCGGCGTGCGCCGCCCAGGCCATGGCCGAGACCGGTGCCTGTGGTGAAGCCGTCGGTGAGGGCGGCGTCCAGGTCCGGGATGCCGGGTCCGTCATCCCGGACAGTCAAGCGCACTCCGCGCATGTCGCCCTGGCGCAGGTACTCGATGGACAGGGAGCCGCCGCCCCCGTGGATGTAAGCGTTGCGGGCCAGTTCACTGGCCGCGGTGACCACGCGCGTCTGGTCGACGATGCCGAAACCGATCTTCAGCGTCGCTGCCCGCACCGCATGCCGGACCGTCAGCAAGTCCTCCTCGGTACGCAGCCCGGTCTGAGCGGTCGGCTCGATCGCGGCGGAGGGTGCTGGGCGTCTGGCCCCGGGGCTTTCTGCCGCACCGGGCTTGTCAGCGAGTTGCGTCACGTCGCGCCCCTTCCGGGGGCTGAGGACTGTGACGCCATCCGAGTGCCGACATGCCGCGCTCCGCATCCAGCGCGGTTTCCACACCGGCCAGTTCGACGCCCAGCTCGACCAGCGTGATGGCCACCGGAGGCCGCATGCCGGCCACGATCACCCGCGCTCCCAACAGCCGGGCCATGGTTGTCAGTTCCATCAGCATGCGGGCCACGAAGGAGTCGATGATCTCGAGGCGCGAGATGTCAATGAGTACCCCTCGGATGCTCTCTGCCGAGATGCGATCGGTGAGCTCGTCGGTGAAGGCAGCGGCAGCCTTGTCGTCGAGTTCGTTGAGCAGCCCAGTGACCAGCACATCGCCGAGCCGCAGTATGGGGACACTCGCCGTCGGCCGACCCGCGATCAACGTGCTGTCCCAGGGGACTCGGGAGCAGCGTTGCCCGTGAGCTTGACGGCTTCGGACAGGGCATCGGCGAGGGTGGCACGCGTAAGGATCTTCGAAAGGTCGATACCGAGTTGGGCGATGGTCTGCGCGATCGGTGGACGGATGCCGCTGATGACACAGTCCGCGCCCATCAGACGCACCGCGTTCACGGTCTGCATCAGGTGCTGCGCGACCGCCGTATCCACTGTCGGCACCCCGGTGATATCGATGATCGCAACCAGCGCCTCGTGATCCTGGATCGCCTGAAGCAGGTTTTCCATGACCACCTGCGTGCGGGCGGTGTCGAGCGTACCGATCAGCGGGACGGCGAGCACCTGCCGCCACAGCCGCACAACGGGCGTCGACAGTTCGAGCAGCTGCCGACTCTGCCTGCGGATGATCTCCTCCCGGCCTTCGACGTACGTGTCGAAAGACAGCGCACCCGCCGCATCCAGCAGCCGGTTGATCAGCAGCGCGGCAGCAAACAGATCCTCGTCCTGATGAGAGCTCTGCTGCACAGCCTCGAGCACCGCCTCCTTGAGGGAGAGGACGGCGAGGGAGGCAGCAGTGGGTGTCGTGCCCGCCTGAGCCCGGCGCAGCGAAAAGTCGCTGACCGCCCGTCGGAGTTCCTCGTGGGAATTCACGATCCGGTCCACCGGGAGCGCACTGTCCATCCCGCCGACGAGCGCGGCAACCAGGGCATCCGCTTCCTCCCGCAGCTCGCGCTCGGCGATGCCCGAGCCAAGCCCGGGCTGGCTCTGCTGGAGCTGCACCCAGCGATCAGCAACCTCGTCGGCACGCCCGTGCAGCGCCGTCGTCACATGCTGCCGAACGACGGCCTCACTGCTACTCACCCGAAAACCCTTCGACGGAGCGGTCCATGAGCGGCACGCGCCGCTCGGTGGACTGCCTATGCTGGATATCAGGCCACAGCCGCCATGCAACTGTTTCCATGAGGCAAATATAAGCATGCTGCCCCCGCAGGGGGAAGTCCTGGCAGCGCGGCTCGAACCCCAATGAACAGGACAACAACCACGACGGCGGCAGCCAGAGCACGTCAGCTTCTGGGGTGACGGCTTCCCGGTATCTGACGCCGAGCTAGTGTCCGGACATGAGCCAAGTGGATCCCCTGCTGAAGAGGTTGACTGACCGAGTGCAGAGGGAGGGCCTCGCCCTTCCGATCACGCTCATCGTGTACGGCACCACCGTCACCGGCGAGGTGGTGCCGCATGACGTCTGGGCCGAGCACATCGCCGAGCAGCTCGCCGATTCGGAGAGCCATGCGAGCGCCTTCTCCGCCGACTTCGCCTGGGAGAAGGAGCAGCCCGAGCGAGACGCCGACTATCTCCATCTGAACAGAGGCAAGGTCGTCAATGGAGCGGCCGCCTTCCCCGAGCACGGCGGGCTGTTCCGCATCGGACTCGGCGAAGTGAACGGCTGGTTCCTGGGCGAGATTCAGGTCAACGGATAGGAACGACCTGGTGTGCGCATCGGGCCCAGTGGGTCAGAGGAAGCGTCGTATCGCCAGGACGGAAGCCTCCTTGGCGCGCTGACGCGGTGAGCGTCGGCGCGATGTATCGCTTCCTTCGCCGGGGCATCCGGCAGGAACATGGCTGCGGGAGCGGCAACGGCCGCGGAAGCGGGAACTCCGACAAGAGCTCGCTGGACGTCACGGGGCCAACGCCCGCTGGCGCAAACTCTGACGGACGCGAAACGCGGCACACCCGGGTACGCGACGGCAGCTGTGGTGGCGGAAACTTCCCGTCGCCACAGCCGCCTTCCTTCGTCTGATGCCTGGTGTCAGCGCAGCCACTGGTCCTGGTCGGCGGGGCGGTACAGGGTGACCGCCTTGGGGATCTTGTCGAGGACCAGGCGCCGGTAGGTGGCGTGCGTGACTTCGCCGTCGTAGGCGAAGTGCGGTTCGCCCCGCAGGACTTCCAGGTCCAGCCGGCGCACCTGGGCCGTCGTCAGCACCCGGGAGCTGTGCAGGGTCCCGGTCAGGACGGCGAGGAGCAGCCGTGTCCGGGCCAGCGGGGTACCGGCCTCCACGGCACGGACGTCGAGCAGCCCGTCGTCGAGCTGGGTGCGGTAGGTCGGGGCGAAACCGGCAGGGTGGGAGATCCCGTTGCCCGCGAAGAGCAGCCAGATGCTGCGGGGGCGGCCGTTGATGACCACGGAGATAGGGCTGCCGGTGGTCAGGACCTTGGCCAGGCCCACGGCCAACGCGGGCCACTTACCGATGCGCTTCTCCAGACGCTCCCTGGCGTGGACGAGTTCCGAATACACCCCGATGCTGAACGTGTTGAGGAAGAGCTGCTGTTCACCGCCGCTCGGCGAAACGCCGGCCGAGCCGTCGGGTGAACCGTCCGGCGCACCACCGTCGGGGCGGCCGCGACGCTCGGGTGACGATGCCCGGCCCACGTCGGCGTGACCGCGTCGCCCACCCGGGGCGCGCGGGCCACGTCCTCCAGAGTCTGGTTCCCGAGGTCTACGGCGAAATGGTTGAACGTACCGCCGGGGAAGGCAGCGAGGGGCACATGATGGCGGGCGGCCGTCGTACTGCCCGCGTTGACAGTGCCGTCGCTGCCGCACACTCCCAAGGCACCACCGCCCGCTCCGGCGCGCAGCGCTGCCTCGTCGAGCAGGGCCACGAGCTCGTCACCTGGCTCGAAGACGGTGATCGCGGCCTCGGGAAGCAGATTGCGCAGGGTCTCGGCAGTGTCCTGGCTCCAGGAGATGCCCGACGACGGATTGACCACCAGATGCAGACCCTTGCCGGCCACGAGCGCCGGAGCCGGCCTGCGGGGAGGAGCTGCGGCGGCCGCGGCCTCCGGCTTCACCGGCCACCAGCGGCAGGTGAGCAGTGCGGCACCCACGCCCACGATCACCCCGGCTGCCGTGCGGCCCCGGTGGCCGAGGCCCTCACGGCCCCGTACGTAGGCCTGTCCTGCGGCGAACGGCAGCACGGCGAGGCCGTAGCAGGGTGATTCCAGGGCAACACCGGAGGCGAAGGCGGCGGCCGATGCTATTGGGCTGGAGGGCAGGGAAGCGCTGCTCGGGCGGGGAACGATCCTGGGGAGCGCGTCCAAGACGGGACGGGCGCTACGAGTCGGCGGTTTGGCCAGTGTGCGATCGATCGCCGCGGCGATGGCCACGGAGCCGATGCCCCGCAGCGCGGCCCTGCGGGCACTCCTGCCGCCCGACATCCCGAGCACGGCGGCGGCACCCAGCCGCACGGTATTGTGCCCGGCAACCCTGCGCAGCAGGCGTGTCAAGGAGTCCCGCGCACGGGACGCTTCATCGTCAGGGACGCGGCCAACCGGTTGCCCGCTCCCGGTATCTTCCACAGCCGTCCAGATCGCTTCATGCGCTTGCTACACCTCTGCACATAGAATTCGCTGCGCACGACCGGGCCCGAACGCAGCGCCGCCTATCCCTACCGGCGCCTGACGCCTCCGTCCGCAGAGGTGGTTCAGCTTGGCCGTCGGCAGCGGCGAGGGCACCACCGGCAACAGCGGCCACAGAGCGGGGAGGACCGGAGATCGGCTCTCTGCAAGCCGACGGCCCCTCCCTGAACTGCAACGCACTGATCGATGCACTCAAAATGGCCGGGGAGCTCACCGACAAGACTGGCTAGGCCACCGTCTTCGCAACCGAGGCGAAGATGATGCATCGTGCGCGCGCAATGGGTCTGGCAACGGTGGAATCGTCGCCTTCCGCGGAACAGGTGGAGGCCTCGGTCATGGCGGCTCAAGCAGGCAGTGCCACCACAGCAGCGAGCAGCCGGCGGTTCAGGCTGCCCGATTGTGGGTCGTGCGGGTCCCTGTGTTCTGAGGGTCGTTGTGCTCATCACTGCCATCACTGCCATCACTGCCATCACTGCCGTCGCCGCCAACGTCTCGGCGGCGGAACTTCTGTGCGGTTCGCAGGCCGGCCCAGGTGAGCAGGGAGGCACCGGTGGTAGCCCAGGCGCCGATCCACAGATATGGCCACCACGGGGCCGTGGGATGGATGAGGGCTTCGGTTGCTGTGAGCGCCATCGCGATCGCATGCGACCAGCACAGCAGATGTCCGGCCCACCGGACCGCCCGGTTCAGTCGTGCGAAACCGCCGGGTCTTACAGGCATGGCGCGGGCAGTCATTGTCCCCCCGGAAGAGCTGTGTGAGCGGTGCGTCCCATAGTCGACACCGTGTCTGAGTGATGGTCCGTCAGCAGGCCCTGGAGCAGCGGCACCGGATTCATCTGTATGCATATGGCGCTGCTCTGGCGTCACGTGCTGGCCATCTCGTGTCGAACCTTGACCGCAACGGCGCAGAACGGCGAGGAGGGGAACGCTGCGACCGTCGGTTTTCGGTCGGCTTGTGTCGCCCCTGTTAACCATTGCCCTAGGGGAACTGTCGCCATGTAGGAATAATTGCGGGATGAAACGGACATGCAAATCGGCCTGTTCTGACGGGTCATGAGCAGGCAACGGGAAGTGGCAGGAGCATTTGTGAACCGTGCTGTGACAGCGTGTGATGCTCCAGTGACCGCATCGGTCTCTGGGTCTCTTGTTCCTGGGGGGGATCCATGATTTTGCGTGCTTCCGGCACGCCGTTTCGGCGTGCCCGTATACGTGCCAGATCAGCTCTGACCGCAGCTCTGGTGTCCGCAGCGCTGGGCGCCTCCGCGCTCCCGGCACCGGCCGCGCCGGTAGCCGATCCGGGGCCGCTGTCGGCCTGGGGAAAGGGCAGTCCACGCTTCACGATGCCGCAAGTGAAAGTCGGCTCGACGAAGCCGGTGCCCTCCCGGACGGAGAAGCGCCGGTCCGCTGACATCGCGGCATGGCGCAAAGAGCAGAGGCAGCGCGCCGCCCGCCCGGCGCCCAAGCCTGCCGGCGGGGCGCGCATCGCCGGCGACGCGCAGATAACGACGTATGTGCCGGAAGGCCAGGGGTCGGTGCCGTGGCATCAGATCTCCGACTTCCGCATCACCGACTCCCTGGTGGCCCGGGTCAACCACTCCAACGGCAACCTGATGCTCGCCGCGACCGACTTCGAGGTAGCGGGGGCCGGCAAGTCCCTGCGCCTGGCACGGACGTACAACTCCCTGGAAGTCCCCTGGGGCAAGGTCACGCAGCGCTGGTGGCAGGAGTACGAGCGCTACGCGCAGATCTTCACCTCCGAGCTCGTGATCTACGACGCGAGCGGCGCGGCCGTCCGCTTCACCCAGAACAGCGACGGCACCTTCGCCACGCCCAAGGGGTACTCCCAGGACCTCAAGAAGAACGCGGACGGCACCTACACGCTCACCGACCGCAAGTCCGGTTCCAAGGACACCTACAACGCCAGCGGCACCCTGACGAAGGTCACCGACCGCAACAACAGCGCGGTCGCCGTCACCCAGCACGACGAAAGCGGGGAGAACAAGGGCCTCAAGCTTACCGAGACCCGCTCCGGGCGCTGGATCGATCTGGTCAAGACGGACGCGTCGCAGTGGCAGGCCAAGGACCACACCGGCCGCACGACGGTCTTCGACCTCAACCCGTCCGGCGACCTTGCCAAGGCCACGGACACCGAGGGCAAAGCAACCCTCTTCGGCTATGACGCCTCCCGCCGTCTGACGAAGATCACCACCCCCGAAGGACGCGTCACGGTCTTCACCTACGACGACCAGAACCGCGTCACCTCCATGCTGCGCGGCACCGGATTCAACAGCGACGGGCACACCGGTCCCACCTGGACCTACGGCTACTCGGCCTCCACACCGTCCGCGGCGGGCACGACGACGGTCACCGACCCGGAACTGCACGCCACGAAGTACCAGCATGACGGGGACGGGCAGGTCACGAAAGTCACCGACGCCCTCGGCCACGAGCGATCGAAGACGTTCGACACGAACCGCAACGTCGAGACCGCCTCCGATGCCATGGGCGTCGGCGGGTCAGGCGCGAACGTCATGAAGTACGGGTGGGACAGCCGCAACAACCCGACCTCACAGACACTCCCGACCGGCGCCTCAGCCTCGGTGACGGGCTATCAGACGATCTCCGGGGCCGATCTGCCGGGCACGATGGAGACGGCTGACGGCGAGAAGACCGACTACACCTACGACACGGCGGGCAACACAAAATCCGTCGCCGTGGAAGGCGCGGGCGGAGGCAACCAGACCTTCGAATACAACCCAGCCACCCCCACCTGTGGCGGGTTCGAAGGTCAGCGGTGCAAGGCCACGACAAAAATGACATCGGCGAAGTCGGTGTCCACCGCGTTCACCTACGACGCGAAGGGCAACCTGTCCAAGGTCACCCCGCCATCCCCGCTCGGTACCACGACCTACACCTACGACGACCTCGGCCGTGCCCTGACGGCCAAGGACCCCCGCGGCGTCACCACCCTGTACACCTACGACAACCGCGACCGCGTCATCAAGGTCGACACCTCCGGCTACGCCACGGTCACGTACACCTACGACGGTGACGGGAACCTCAAGCAGCGCTCCGACGGCACCGGTGTCATCAAGTACGACTTCGACCCGCTCTCCCGGGAAACCGTCCGCACACTGCAGGACGGCTCCCAGACCCTCCTGACGTACACCCCAGCGGGCAACGTCGACACGTACCAGGACCCGGCCGGCACCACGGACTACACCTGGAACGAGGTCAACAAACTCAAGGAGCTCAAGGACCCCAAGGGCAACACCACGTCGTACGAGTACGACAAGAACGACGTCCGCACCAAGACCACATATCCCGGAAGCACCGTCCAGACGGTCACTCCGGACCAGTCAGGCCGCCCGGAGAAGATCAAGGCCACATCACCCAAGGGCACCCTGGTCGACCTCGCCTACTCCTACGCCAACGCAGGCAAGGACGGAACTAAGATCCGCACCAGCGCGGACGCGGTCACCGGATACAACACGTCCTACAGCTACGACAGCGCCGGCCATTTCTCGTACGCCAAGGAAGGGAAGGGCACCACCCTGCGGAGCTCGTGGCAATACTGCTACGACCTCGCGGGAAACCTAACCTCCCAGGGCGTAGACCCCGGTTGCCCTCGCGGCACCACCTACACGATCAACGACGCCCAGCAGATGACCGCGAAGGACGGCTCGACGGCGAACTGGTCCTACGACAAGATCGGCAACGAGACCGCTGCAGCCTCCACCCCCGAGGGCACCCGCACGGGCGAGAAGTGGTCGGACTACTCCCAGTTGACCTCCCTCACCGTCGCTGGGAAAACGTACGCGGGCCAGTACGGCTCCACGGATCAGTCCGAGCGGATCAAGCTCGGTGACACCTTCTTCCACAACGGGCCGATCGGCCTGGCCGGCACCTCAACTGGTGGAGTGGACACGGGGTTCAACCGAGAACCCGGGGGCACGCTGAATTCCATGACCCGTGGGGGGAAGAACTACTACTACCTGACCGACGCGCTCGGCAGCGTCGTCGCCATGACCGACGAGACCGGCACGAAGGTCAACAACTATGGCTATAGCCCCCGCGGCGTTCAGCGCACCACCGGGAGCGAAACGGTGCCACAGCCCTACCGGTTCGCCGGCGGCTACCAGGACCCCACCGGCCTCTACCACTATGAGGCCCGCTACTACGACCCCAACATCGGGCGCTTCACCACTCCCGACCCCTCCGGCCAGGAACAGAACCCCTACCTCTACGCCGCAGGCGACCCGGTCAACCGCATCGACCCCACCGGACTTTTCAGCTTCTCCGACGTTCTCGACGTAGGCGGCCGCATCGTCGGAGATGTTGCTGGCTGCATTGCCGGGATTGGAGCAGCATCAGAAAGCGGCATCGTCTTGGCCGCCAGCACACTCGGGCCTGCGGGAACCGTAGGGGCCGGCCTCTTCGCCTGTGGGGTCGGTGTGGTAGCCGCTGAGGCAAATGCCGATGTTCTGAGCTACGGATGAGGGAACGTGCGTGCGTTATGCGCCGGTGTTTCATGTCGTCACCCTTGCTCAGAGCCTAACGGGGTGAGCGTGGCCAGTTAGACCTCAACTGCAGCGGAATTGAACTCTGTGACCGCGCTCCGGTGGCGAGTCTTCACGGGCTCGCCACCATTGGCTGATTGCGCGGGCTAGGTGTCATTTAGTTAGAAGTTTCTGTCAATGTAGAGAGGAATCCGATGGATAAGAACTCCAAGCGTAAATTGGTAGCATTTATTGTCTTGGGTATGATTTGTGGGGTGCTTGCCGCAATTTTTGGTCTTAGTGGTGAGAATTATGTAATGCTCTCGGCGGGCATCGTGGTGATTGCCTCCGGGGTACTTTTGACTGCTCTCATGATCCGTGGCCCTAAATCAAAGAAGAGTACCTGACGGCATCAATTAGTCGCAGACATTCCGCTTTGATTCCTGATGATTCGAAGCCAAAGATGCGGGTTCAGGTCCTGAAGCTGTCGGAGGCAGCCACCGAGCAAATGGAGCCGAAGAGGCAGAGGTCAGTGGACTTACCGGGTGGGGAGCGCAGTGAGGGCAGAGAAATCAAGACCACGGCTACTGCCGCCAGGAACGGTACAGGTCGTGCGCTGGGCGCCATGGCTTCTTTGGCCAATGCTCATCGTCGCACTCCCCCTTCTGGCTTGGCGAGTGATCGACGGTGACAGCATCGGCAATATCACGTGGACGGTCCTACAGGTGCTGATCTTCGTGTATGCCCTGATCAGAGTCCGGCGCGTATGGCACCGCCACCAAGAAGCGGTGAGGAATTAGCTTCTATTCGTCAGCGGGGTCGATCGGTGATCGACCAGATGGCTCGTCCGTAGTGACCTCGTGCTCTTCGGGGTGCGTCACGCTGTTGGTGTGCCGGGCCTGGAGGTTTCAGCTGCGAACCACCTCGGGAGTGGGGCGTAGTACAGCCGCACTCCCCGATTGGGGGCCCTCGTGTTCGCTGCCGTGGGGCTCTGTTGTCGAGTAGCCACGTTTGGCATAGGTATCCGAGTGGGCCCTATCGGAGACGGTACCCAGGGTTTTGCATCATCTGGTGGAAGGTGACGCGAAAGGCATTGTGGGGTGATGTAGCTGGAATTGCTGCTGGGTGGCAGTTGGATTCGAGCATGAAGCCACGCTGGGCCTTGCTGCGGATCCGACCTTCGACGCTTCGGAAGTAGGCGGACAGGCGATCTACTAGACCCCGGCTTGGGGAGCCAGCACCGGGAGTCTCGAATCTGAATTGGCGGATAGGTTGGCGGCAGGAGGGCAGCGCTACAGCCGCCCACAAGTCATGCATGTTCACTGGCACCGGATCACCGACCGGGCGCCACTGGCGGCCGTCGTTCTTGAACTCGCCGACGAGCTCGTTCTTCTTGGTGTCCACGCTGACGACCGGCTGACCGGCGTCCCGGTGATCGCGGGCTTGCTCGTTGAGGTAACGGAACTGCGCGTCCCGGTCCACGTGTGGCTGCCCTCGAGCGTCTTGGCGTTGGCCTGCAGGCTGAAGCCCTCCTCCCGCAGTAGATCTGCCACGGTGTCGGCACTGACCTGGTGCCCGGCCCGGGTCAGTTCCCTCGCGAGTGCGCGGGTCGACTTCGCCGTCCATCGCAGCGGCGACATGGAATCGCCCCGCATATCCGGCTCGACCAGCGGCAGCAAAGCCGGCCGCAGCTCCGGATCGAGCTCCGCAACCCGTTTGCGGCCTCCTCCCGGACGCCTCACCCGGCCCAAGGGCCCCTCGCCGGCCTCCAGCTCGAACACGCCCTTGCGGACCGTCGTCTCGCTCACCGCGGCCGCCAGCGCGACGGCCCGAACGCCGCCATGGCCCAGGACACGGGCCTCGGCAGCCATCAACAGCCGACGCTGCCGCTCGCCCAGGTGCGGCAACAACACCGCGAATTTCACCACGAGTTGGTGACGAGTCTCGTCCGGGATGCGCATACCACACCAACGAGCTTCAGGACGGGAAGCAACACCTTGATCCCCTGCAAACCCTTAGGAATGTGGCGTGCGCTCGCGGCGGCAGTGGGACGGCGTGCCCTGCCGAACCGGCTCTGCCACGCCTTTATGCAGGCACTCGGCGCGCAGCGGGCGGCCCTGTCCTTCCTGCCCAGACTCGAGGACTGGCAGCTGCTGCATGCCACCGACGAGCGGGCCCTGCAGGCTGAGGCCGCACAGTTCACCTGCGCCAATGGCCCCTCGCTCAGCGCCGCACTCGAAGTGCGGCCTGTCTTGGAGCACGGGCTACGCGAAGATCGCTGCCGCAGCACCCCGCGCCTGTCCGAGGAACTCCCCGACACCCAGCAGGTGCTGGCACTCCCGCTGCACTCTCGGCACAGGCCGATCGGTGTGATCTGCCTCTATTACACGCAGCGCACCCAACTGACCGACATTCTCGTGACCCACGCTCAACGGGCCGCGAATCTCGCCTTGGAGGAACTGCTGCGCTGGCGGCCCGTACACCCAAGCCCCGCCTGCCCGCGGCCGGTGTGGACCACCGACACGCGTGCGGCACGCTGGGAGCGTATCCACCAGGCAGCGGAGTTGGTCGCGGCGCGCGAAGACAGTGCCGCAGTCAATGGCCTGGCACGGCTCCAGGAAGTCAGTACGCGTGAGGGGCTATCGCTGCTCGACGTAGCAGACGCCTTCCTGCAGCCGGCAGTGGCGCATCAGGAATCGCTCAACGCGGAGGGCCCCCGTCCCCTGCAGGCACTGGTCTCAGAGTCGGCGTGAATGCCGGGCAGGAATGGAGTGCTGGGAAGGGCAGGGGCATCCCCATCCCCGAGGTCCCATCCGCTTGAAGGACCGCCAGGCCCCTACACAGACGCTGCGAGCGAGAAGAGGACGTCAGGGGTTCGGATGAACGTCGGCCGCTGGTGCGATCTTGCGGCCAAGAGACCTCGCCCTCTTGCAACCGCCGTCCCAGCGGCAGTACTTACAGGCAGGCTCACGCCGTTGGCTGCGAGATGAGCGAAGGGAGCCTCCATCCCGCAGCCAACGGCCTGACGCGCTGTCACTACCTCGGAGCTGGCAGTCTGCTGCGCAGTCGGGTCAGCGCCCGGGCCAGAAGGCGGGAGACGTGCATCTGAGAGAGGCCGCGTTCGGCCCCGATCTCCGCCTGGGTCAGATCGTGGATAAACCGAAGCGCCAGGATCGTCCGGTCGCGTTCCGGCAACCCCCTCGATCAACGGCTTGAGCGCGACGAGGTTCTCGGGTCATATTGAGTTCGACCAGCGTGTTACGCACATAGGCGTATTCGGCGGTGCCTTCCTCCAGAGCGTCCAGCCGAGCGAGCAGCGCTTGGGACAAACAAGGGCCGTCAGCCGACGCAACGCCGATGCTGGCCCCGGGACGGGGCAGGGCCGACGGCGCGACCGGCCCCGGGGGCGAGAGTGCGGCCGTCGGTATGTCGTTTCAGGGACAGGCTGCGTGCATCGTCTCTCCCGGACTCGTCATCACGTACTCCGCTTCGCTTGAGGATCTGCGGCAGGGTAGCTAACTCAATGTGACGGCCTGTTACCCGTGGAGACATTCCCTGCACCTTCGGCCACCGTGGCTCAGGCGCAGGGGTTCACCGCGGCAGCACAGCTCGCATGCCGGGCGGATCGCATTTCATCGCAGGTCGCACCCCCTCCCTTCTCGGCGGTACCTGTCGCTCGGGGCGCGGCCATGTGGCCCACAGCTGAGGCAGGGCAGGATTATGGCCCCCTTTGCTGGGTATCTGGACGGTCACCCTGCGTGGCAGCCCAGCCTGGGAGTTCACGCAGTGGAGGGACTTAAGAGGAGGAGCGGTTATGGACGCGACCGTTGAAGTGCTGCTTGACCAGGTTCAGGACCGCGGGGGCTACGCAGCACGGCAGCAGGCGGCCGGCGTGGTGCAGAGCGTCTTGGAGGTGCTGGGGGCACATCTGGTGGGCGACGACCGCACAGACCTCGCCCGCCTACTGCCCTTGTCATGCGGCCCGCTGATCACAGACGTCCCACCTGCCAGCGAACCTCTGACGCCGTCGGGTTTCGTCAAGGCGGTCGCCGCACGCGACGACCTCGAGGTGGGGCAGGCTCGCCGCGCCGTCACCGCAGTGTTGGCCACCGTCGCGGACGTGGCCGACGACGCGCTGCTACGCCGCATCCTCACCCAGCTTCCGCCGGGACACGCCGGACTGTTCGGCCGCACGGACCCCGTGTAAGCCACCGGCGGCGCCATAGGCGCCCCGCCACGAGTGCGATGGAACCTGAACGCGGACCTAATCCCTGACTGGGGCCCCTTATGGCACGGACCGTTCTGCACGACAAGCCCGCGAAGGAATCAGAAAGACGCGTTCCCGGCAAGGCGCCCCTATCCAGGAAGGGGCGTGCGCTGGCGATGCTTACGGCGTTCGCGGGGACAGTGGTCTTCGCGGTACTGCTGGCCCGCCTGACGCTGGAACCCTCCGCCGCCTCTGTACCCTTGACGCACACGAACCTGCGCACGGGGGATTCCATCGTAGCTATCTCATGCAGCCCGCATTCCGTGACACGGTGAAGCAGCTCGGCGGCAACATCGTTCTCGGCCTGCCCTTCGGCATGCTGCTGCCCGTGCTCGCGCCCCGCGCCCGCGGGCTTGTTCGTGTGGTGGCGATCGCCGCGCTCGTGATGATGCTGGGCGAATTGGCCCAGGGTGCTCTCATCACCGGCCGAGCCTTCGATATCGATGACGTCCTGCTCACCACAACGGTCGCCTTGCTGGCGTACCTGCTGCTCGGCCGGCGACTGGGCCGCGCCGTGCACCCCCGGCGCGCCCACTGGTGGCATCGCGTTACCAAGCCGGCCGCGGAGGACGGCTAGGTCGCGGCTAGGTCGGCTCCTTGACGGAAGGTAGGGAGACACCAAGGCAAGCAGCCGGACCGGGCGATAATTCCGTTGGCCACCCCGTACCAAGGAACGAGTCGAGCGCGCCCCTCATTTGGGTGCTCAGTGCTCCGCTTGACGGTGTCGTGCTGCTTGTGTGCCGGCCTGCTGGATCTGCGGCATCGTAAATTCCAGCAGGCCACGCGTGCCCCTGTGCACGGGGCGCGGCTGGTGCGTAACCGTCGCTGGCTGACCAGGTTCGTGGACCATGTTGCGAGAGGACTCCACGTCGGCGCGAAACGCGCAGGACCGCAGGGCCACTCGCATGGGTGAGAGTGTGTGTGGGGGAGGCAGGCAGGCGAACACGATGGAACCCTTCAAGACCGCCGAGCTTGCCATGGAGCGATGGACCGCGACCTTGTGGGGCATACTCTTTCGTCCGAAGCGGCGGCCGGGGGATGTCGTTGCGGTGCTCCGGCGTGAGTGCGACGACAATGCCCTGATTGTGGCCCGTCAGCGCGTGGTCGTGCCGAATGTCTTCGTCATCGATCTGCTTCCCGATACCCATCGCAAGCTCACGACACATGCACTGCCAGTCGAGCCGCACCTGGTGAACCAGGTGCGGCGGCGCGCAGCTGAGCAGGGGTACACCTTTGCCGGGCCCGTGGCCGTGGACCTCCGTCCGGCACATCGCGAGACGACTGAGCGATTCCGTGTTCATAGCCGGATCGCACCGATCGAGAGGCGGCCCCGTCCCACAGGCTTTCAAGAACGGCGTTGACTCGCCGCCTCGACCTTGCGCGCCGGCTCGCGGGGACGGGCTTGCACCCCGCGAGCCCCGGGCCGCGAACTCCGGGTCAGTGGGTCGCGAGCATTCCCTTCCTGAGGCGGGCCAGGGTGCGGGACAGGAGGCGAGATACGTGCAATGGGAGACGTCGAGACGCTCGCCGATCTCGGACTGAGTGAGTTCCTCGACGAATCGAAGGTGGAGAATGCGCCGGTCGCGTTCGCCGAGTTCGGCGATGAGCGGGCGAGGGCGTGGAAGTTCTCCACGAGCTCCATAGCGGGGTCTTCCTCGCCGATGAAGTTGGCCAGGGCCGCTTCGCCGTCACCGTGGACGGCGGTGTCGAGGGAGGTGGAGTTGTAGCCGTTGGAGGCCATGCGGGCTTCGATGACCTCGTCCTCGGTGAGGTTCATCAAGGCGGCCAGCTCGCTGACCTTCGGGGCGCGCCCGAGCCGGCTACTGAGCTCTTCGGTGGCCTTGACGAGTTCGACACGGGCCTCCTGTAGCTGGCGTGGAACGTGGACTGCCCAGGAGGTGCCGCGGAAGAACCGCTTGATCTGGCCGACGATATAGGGCACCGCGAAGGTGGCGAACTGCGTCTCGCGGGACAGGTCGAAGCGGTCGATGGCCTTGATCAGGCCGATCATGCCCACCTGAACAATGTCTTCCATTTCGTCGCTGCGGTGGCGGAACCGCCCGGCCGCGTAGCGGACCAGCGTCATGTTCATCTCGACCAGAGTGTTGCGCGCGTACTGGTAGCCGGGCGTGCCCTCTTCCAGCGGGGCGAGCCGGCTGAAGAAAAAGCTGCGACATGTCGCGGGCGTCACTCGGCGCGACCGCCTGCGGGTCGGCGATCTCCGGCAGCTCAGTGATGCCGGAGTCTGCGAGTTCCCCGGTGGGTGTCGTCATCGCCGCCATCGTGTTCAGCCCCAGTCCGCCGGCTTGCTGCCGTGGTCCCGGCAGACCCGTGCACGACCGTCTACCCCCGCCTCGCGGCCTCATCCTCCCATTGACCCATTCAAGGCCCGTAACGCCCGTCACGAGCCTGATCGGCGCCGCGTGCAAGGCGCCTGCGGAAGTACAATGACCCCTGGTCCACGCACAGTTGATGCGCTGGTATACGGCGAATCTGCAGGTTGAACAAGTATCTGGGTTCGAGCAAACCTGGATGAGGCATTTTCGCGGTTCACTCCGAGGTGATGTTAAAGCTGCCGCTTCGGGGCAAGTGCTCACCGCAGACAGGCCAATCCGAATGAGGAGGGACTTATGGAGCGGCAGATGCGAATCCATGCCGGGCCCTCGGACCGAGCTGTCTTCAACACATGTCCTGAGGCCGTCGCGGATGCGCGAGACCTCGCCCGAGCATTCGTAGGCAACCTCAGCCCGGCTATCGACACTCAGGCATCCGAAAGCGTCACACTCGTCGTCTCCGAACTCATCACCAACGCCGTGCGGCACGCCCGCAGCACATCATGCACACTCCAGCTGCGGGCGAGCCCGGACATCATCACCATTGAAGTGACCGACGCTGACCCGAAACCGCCACGGGAGCGGACTCCCGACCTCACTGGCGGAACCGGCGGGTTCGGCTGGGCGATGGTTCAGACCCTGGCGCGAGCCATCCACGTCACCTGCGGCCCCAAGGGTAAGAAGATCCGGGCAGACCTGCCCCGGTAGCCCTGTGGGGCTCGAGAAGTCATCGCTGCAGTTCAAGCGGCATGTCGGTACTCGTTGATTGCTCCGCTGAGGATCCGGGTGCGCAAGAGCTTGCGGGGCTCGAAACCGTCCAGGACTGCTGGCTGTTTCTGGGCCTCGGGCGGTCGTTGATCGCGGGATTGGTGCGGCCGATGTCTGTTGTAGTGGTCCTGGTACTCGGCGAGGACCTGCTGGGCGTGGGCCTCGTTCAGGAGCAGAACGTGGTCGAGTGCCTCGCGGCGGATCGTGCCGATCACGCGCTCGCAGTGGGTCATGCGTGGTGCCTGGGGTGCGCTGAGCAGCACGTCCATGCCTTCGGCTTCGGAGACGGCGTCGAAGGGGCCGGTGTACTTGGTGTCGCGGTCGCGGAGCACGAAGCGCAGCGACTCGATGCGGCTGCCCAGGTCATCGGCGAGATTGCGCGCCTGCTGGGTCGCCCACTGTGCGGTGGGGTGGGCGGTGACGCCGGTGATGTGGAGTCTGGGGGTGCCGTGTTCGAGGAACGCCAGCGCGTACAGCTGGCTGCCGGTGATCGTGTCGACGTGGAAGAAGTCCGCCGCGATGATCTCCTCGGCCTGCGCGGTGAGGAACTCGCGCCGGCTCGGGCCGGTGCGGGGCGGGGCGGGGTCGATGCCGGCCTTGTGCAGGATCTCCCAGACCGTGGACGGCGTGATCGGGTGGCCCAGTCGGGCCAGTTCGTCCTGGATCCGCCGGTGGCCCCACCGCGGATTCTCCTGCGCCAGGCGCAGCACCAGCTTCTTGAGCGCGGCCGCCGTGGGTGGACGCGCGGTGCGTCGGCGTCGGTCGGAGTAGTCCCACTCCTTGGCGATCAGCCTGCGGTGCCAGGCCAGTAGCGTCCCGGGCGTGACCGCGAAGATGCTGCTCCAGCAGCGGCGCGGTATCAGCGACGACAGCGCGGCCAGCCAGAACCGGTCCGCGGGCTCGTAGCGGACCGGACCGTTGAGTTGTCGTCGCGACACCGAGTTTTCGTGCTGCAGCACCAGCAGTTCGGCGTCCTTGGCCGTGTCCCGGTGCAGCAGGATCGCGGGTATGGACAGCAGCGCCCGGGTGGCCCGGTACAGCATCGAGGTGATCACACGCGCAGCATCCCAGCCACCGCGGAGGGCCTGGCACGTAGGCTCCCACCTGCAGCGATGACGTTACGAGCCCCACAGGATTTACGGGATGGCGGTGGGACGATGCAGGTTTTGCCCCGGCAGCAGATGGCCCAGCAAGCCTCCAAGGAGCACATCGAGGCAGCCGAGGCCATGAGCGCCGCACAGCGTGAAGCTGAGAAAGTGCGGCTCGTCGTCAGCTCGGACGGAGGATCGCTCACCGTTCAGGTCACCAACCACGCCCTCCGGGTCGTGACCGACGTGGAGCTGCTGGACGTTACGCCGACGGACGCAGGTCCCTGGCGCTCGTGGAAGCCGAACCCGAACGTCGGCCGCCAGCTCTCCAGCCTGTCCCGGCCCCCGCTACACCCCGGCGAGAGGATGACCGTCGCCGTGTGGCTTCTGGACGACAACGGCGACCAATTGCGGGAGCTGCCGCGCAAGGCCACGGTCGAGGTCCGCTTCTGCGATGACGACGGTCAGTGGTGGCCGTCCGTCACCGGCGTGGGCACCCAGCGCATCCCCCCGCCTCTTCGTAGAGGCAGGGCCCGACACAACGACCCCTCTGTTACCCGTCTGAACTAGGGAAGTTCCAGGAATGGCCCAATGCCACCAGAGGCGGCGGTAGCGGCGATCTAGGTTGCCGTGACGGTCCCGCATCCGAAGGGACGGCGGGGTCTGGACCTGATGCGATGGCTTGCACCAGCGCGCAACAACTTCGTTCCTCTGCTCGCCCCTCAGTTCCGAGTCAGCGAGCAGTCGCTCAGCAGCCAAGAACCTGGAGCCCCGGACCCGTGCCGAGGCCGACCAGAGCCATGCCGCCGCCCTGGCCAGGGCCCGAGCGAGAAGGATGAGATCGGCGCGAGGTTGGACGTGCCGTCCTCGTTCTGCGTGGTGAGCAGAACGACGGGTGCGCCGAAGCAGAGGACGCTGGGACGGATTCCCCGGTGGGTGTCGGTCATGGAGTACGCGTCCTGGTTCAGGCCGTGAGGCCCGTAGCCGCGAGGGCTGCAGCGAGTTCCTGGCGTGCCGGCAGCGGCAGGCCCTGGAGGGGGCGCGGGAGGTTGGAGTCCTCGGCCAGGCCGAGCTGTTCGGCGGCGGCGGACATCACGCGCAGGCTGCCGTACCGGCGGAAGAGCTGCCACAGTGGCTCCAGCCGCTCGGACAGGGCGGTGGCCTCGGTGGTGTCTCCGACCTGCGCAGCACGGGTGATGGCCAGGGCAGCGGTGGGGAACAGGCCGCCGACGACCGAGTACCACGCTTCGCATCCCGCGTTCAGTCCGTTCGCGGCGGCCCAGTCGCCGCTGGCGCCGATGGTGACGGTGTCGGGGATGTGGGTGCGCAGGGCGTCGATGCGGGCCTTGGCCTGCGTGGGGTCGTCGGGCACCGGGGGGATCTTGATGGCGGCGACGTTCGGCAACTGGGCGATGCGGCCGTGGAGTTCGTCGGTGAACGTGACGTGGGTGGTGCCGGGGTTGTCGTACACGCACAGGGGGACCGAGAGCTCGCGGGTGACGTCTTCGTACAGGCCGAACACTTCTTCGTCGGTGAGGGTCTGGTAGGTCATCGGGGCGAGGAGCACGGCTGAGGCGCCGACCTTCTGCGCGTCCTCGGCGAGCGCGAGGACCTGTGTGGTGCGCAGGGCGCCGATGCCGATCATGACCGGTACGCCATCGGCGGCTTCGACCGCGAGTGCGGCTACGCGGGCGCGCTGTTCGCGGGTGAGGTAGGCGTAGCTGCCGGTGGATCCGAGAGCGCCGATCGAGTCGACGCCTGCTGCGGCGAGACGGGAGACGAGGGTGCTGAACGCCTGCTCGTCGACGCCGTGCTCGGTGGTCGGAGTGAGGGGGAAGGCGCTGAGGCCGCGGAACATGTGGGTCTCCAGGGGGCAGGCGGCCGCCGGGCGGGGTGGCCGGGTGTGGTGTCAGAGGCCGAGGACGAGGCGTGGGCAGGCGGCGCGGTAGACGCAGACCATCATCGTGTCGTGCGCGGCCTGTTCCTCGCTGGTGAGGACGGAGTCGCGGTGGTCGACGATGCCGTCCAGAACGTCCGTCTCGCAGATGCCTCCGCGGCAGGAGGTGGGGACCTTTGCGCCGGCCTCTTCGACGGCTTCGACGGCTTCGAGGACCGAGGTGTCGGGTGGCACGGTGACCGTGATGCCTGTCTTCGCCAGCCACGTGTGGCAGGTAGGCGTACTGCGCGAAGATCGCCCTGCGCGGGCTCCTCCCACTGGTCGTTGCCGCGTGCCATGTGGCCGATCAGGGCGCCGTGCTCGCCGGTGTCCGGGTCGCACTCGAAGGGCAGCAGCCTGGACAGGAGTTCCTGCGCGGTGACGGTGATGAGGTCGGAAGCATGGTGGTAGGTCAGCAGGTCACAGACGGCGTCCTCGCTGGGCACGAAGTGTTCGGGAACGTACATGATCGATCTCTCGGATAGATGTGGATCAATCTGATTGCTGTGGCATGGCGGCTGGAGGGTCCGGCGCGTGTCCGGGTCCTTGCGATTGCCTTACAGGGGGTTGGTGCGCAGCCAGGTCAGGACCTGCTGGGCGTGTTCGTTGGGTGGGAAGATCGGATAGAAGGTGTGCTCGATCTCGCCGTCGCGGATGACGAGTGTCAGCCGCTTGAACAGCCTTGTCCCGTCGACCTCGAAGGTGGGCAGGCCGAGGGTGTGGGCCAGGTTGAGGTTGGGGTCGGAGAGCATGTCGAAGGGGAGGCCGAGCCGTTCCACGACTTCGTGCTGGTACTCGGTGTCCTGGCTGGAGAGCCCGTACACGCGGCCGGCGCCGGCTCCGAGGAGGTCTTGGAAGTGGTCCCGGAAGCCGCACGATTCGGGGGTGCAGCCGCGGGCTCCGGGGATGGAGTTCCAGCCTTCCGGTAGGTCGGTGCCGGGTCGGCCGGTGAGGGGATAGATGTAGATCACCGTGCGGCGCGGCCCGAGTGCGTCCAGCTCGATGGCCTTGCCCGCGGTGTTGCGCAGGGTGATCCCGGGGGCCTTCAGGCCGGGCAGGTGGTCGGCGGCGCCGTCGTCCGCGGGCCTGGGGAGGTCTAGGGGGAGCGTCACGTAGTCCTCGCCTCCGCTTCCTGTGTCTGCTGTCGGTACGACTCTGCTGCCGCGGTGAGCGGCTGTGTTCAGGTTGTTGATCAGGGTTGCGCGGCGAGCGGTCAGTGCTTCGATGCGCTCGGTGAGCTCGTCGATGGAGTCGCGGTAGGTGGCCAGCGACGCAGGGCAGTCGTCGGCGTGCAGGCTTCCGGCGGCCAGGCATTCGAGGAACGGGCGGGTGCGTTCGACGGGGATCCCCAGCTGATGGAGGATCCTGATCTCCCGTACGAGGCGTACGTCGTCCTCGTCGTAGTTGCGGTAGCCGTTGGCGAGACGTTCGGGTGTGATCAACCCCAGCGATTCGTAGTAGCGCACTGCTTTGGTCGTCGCGTGTGCCTGACGTGCAAGCTCACCGATCTTCATGCCGCTCACCTCGTCTTCAACGTTAAACCTTGCCCTCTGGGGCAAGGTCAAGCGTCGCTCCGGCCGGCGAGGACGCGCTGGGCCTCACGGGGCGGGTTGACCGTGAGCAGTGCCGTGCTCGCACCGATGATCGCGACGGCGCCGAGGACCTGGAAGGCCAGCGTGGACTCCGCTCATGCCGCATGGCGCCGCGTTGGAGCGCCCGTTCTGCGGCCAGGCCATGTTCCGATGAGGCGGTGTTGGCTCGAAAAACTGACAAGATCGATGAGAATCCACCGCGCGGGGTCTCTGTGGTTCTGTCACTTGCCTGGTCGGCGCTCGCCTGAGCTGACAAGACCATTGAGACATCGACGCCGTGACGTCCAAGCCCATTGATCCCAGCCGGATCGCTCGCCTGTCTTGTCTCAAGGCAGTTGTCAGTGCGCAGCTCGCCGACATGGCTCCCTGACACTGTCCTGGCAGGGGCTGGAGGGGAACCGGTTGCGGCACAGGCCGGACTTCTTCGCCCGCCTCGTGGATGGGACTGGCGTCGCGAGCGAGCCCGGCTCGAGGTAGTGGGGGACCCTCCAAGTTCGGCTGGGCATCGTTGTGTCCGCCAAGATCACCGTGCTCGTGCGCATCGCCGCGGACTTGCGGGACGGGGTGGCCGCGGCGGCCACCCCGTCCCATATCCGCGACGAAACTGGGGGGCACCACACCGTGAGTGAGCGCGTCATTGAGCCCAAGAGCCGAGGCTTTCTGTTCCTCGACTCTCATGTTCGAATTTGAAGGCAAAGAGGCAGAGTGCATTCGCGTCTGTGCCGATGGCCCTGCGTAGCGGCGAGTCGCACCACCGTCCGCGCCGCCGCCGACGCCCTGACCGCGGAGACCGGCCGCGGCCCGAGCGTGCTGGCCCTCGCCACCCGCCTCGGGCTCGCCGACACCACCTTCCGCCGCAACTACCCCGACATCTGTGCCGAGCTGGCCGCAGCCACGGCCACACCATCCGCCCAGAAGGCCTCCGACGCCTACAGCACGCTGCAGGCCGACAACGCCCGCCTGCGCCGCGACAAACGCGATCTCACCAAACAGCTCGAACTCGCCATCGCCGCCGTCCAACGGCTCAGCGTGGACAACGACCGTCTGCGAACGGCACTGCACGAAGCCCACTCCGTCACCCCGCTGGTCCAGCGGCCACGCTGACAGCGACTTCGGCGGTCGCTGTTGTCCTCCGCGACTGCGGTCCAACAATTCGGTTGCGCGCCGGTCCTCAGCCTCGCGATCTTCTCTTCATGGCATTGGATGAGGAACTGATCGAGCTTCGCCGGGAGATCCATCGCCGACCTGAACTCGCGGGCGAGGAGCGGGAGACAGCCGGGCTGGTCGCGGAGCAGTTGCGTGCGGCGGGGCTGGAGGTGACGACTGGTGTCGGCGGGCACGGGGTCGTCGCCGTGCTCGACGGTTCGGCAGACGGGCCGACGGTGGCGTACCGGGCGGACATGGACGCCGTGGACGCGACGAGGAATGTTCTGCCGTTCCCGCGCTCGGGCCGGGTGTACGACGAGGGCTTCGCCTCGCGTGTCCCTGGTGTCGCGCATCTGTGCGGGCACGACCTGCATACCGCGATCGGTGTCGGCGTGGCGAGGAAGCTGGCCCGGCGCTCCGAGCAGGTACGTGGGCGGCTGGTGTTCGTGTTCCAGCCGGCCGAGGAGCCCTTGCAGGGCGCACGCGCGATGCTGGACACGGGACTGGTGCAGCGGCTCGCGCCGCGCGAGTTCTACGCACTGCACTGCAGCCCGTTCCCCACTGGCACCATTGCGGTGTCCCCGGGCTATGGGCTGCCCGGGCTCGACCAGATCCGGATCGTGCTTCAGGGTGGCGGGGACGCGGCGGCCGCCGTCGCAGCCGAGGTCGAGGCACTCGGCACGGTCACCTTCCCGCAGAACGTCACCGAATACCACGCGGGCTTCCATGCCCTGCTGGACCCCGAAGTGGCCGTGTCCCACCAGGAATCCGTGTCCGTCGCCACGTGGATCGAACCAGGGTCCGACGGGCAGCCGGTCGTCGGCATCCTGCTGCGCGTCTGGCCGCAGGAACGAGTGCCGGAGGTGCGCGCGCAGGTCGAGCAGCTTGCGGCGGCCGCCGGCGGACGCGCCGAGTTCCAGGGCGTCCCGTTCCCCGCAATGGTGAACTCCGAGGAACTCAGCACGGCGGCCGGCGACTACCTGAGCACGGCGCTGGGGCCGGAGTCCGTCCTGTGGGCCCGCGCAGCGTGGCCCTACAACTGTGAGGACTTCGCCCTGTTCCTCAACGAGGCTCCGGGCGCCCAGCTCTGCCTCGGCGTTGCAGACGCAGATTCGGGGATCGACGGTGCGCCACACTCTCCTGATTTCGCGGCCGACGAGCGCGCGATCGGCCACGGTGTGCACGCCATGACCGGTCTCCTGACTCATCGGTTGGCGGCCCTGTCCACTGCTCAACAGCATCGTTCCTGACGGAGCTCTACGAGGTGAGATGATCTTGATTCGTGGCACGTGAGGATCTGACCTCCGGCCCGGCCTGGACCAGATCGTGCTGCGCATCGGTCAGTTGGTCAGCTACGAACTCTGGCTACAAGACCCCCTCGATCCCCTGGTTCCGGAGCGTGTCGTACCAAAGCAGCGCGACATCGGGATCGTCGGTAGCCGGACGGTTTGGATCGGAGGCGGTACATCGTGAAGCAGATCAAGAAGCAGGGCGCGCCGCTCGGTGTACGGGCGGCTGCGGACGTCGCCCAGTTCAGGATGGGCGAGGAGATCCCACACGGAAGCCCGCTGTCTGATGGGTCGGTGACGAACCGAGAGGAGAACGCCTTCGGAGGCATCTGCGACTGGGAGATCTCAGTGACGCGGAGGGGGCCAGGCTGAAGCCGATCGTGAAGGACTTCCCCCACGGCATCGCCCCGTGGCCCAACGCAAAGGAGACGCCCCCGGAGCAGGCCGAAGGCATCCTCCTTCGTTCACAGCGCACGCAGGCGCTCTACGACACTTACTGAGCGGCCTCCGCCATGGTGGTATCGATCGCACTGAGCGTGTAGACCTTCAGCTCGCCCTTCAGATGCAGCTCCACAACCGCGCGGACATCCTCAGCCCTGAGCATTTCCCTTGAGTTCGCCCGAGCGACTTCGTCAGCCCGGCGGGTCAGGTCCCCCGTGATCTCGGCGGCGACGGCCGCCAGCGTGTCCGCGCCATCCGCAGCCAGAACGCAACCCTTCTCACCAGCAACCCGCTTGATGCTAGAGAGGAACTGGTGCGACGTGACGCCCCGCTTACGGGTGCCCTCGGCCTCCCCAGCTACTGGCTGCTCCTCGGGCCCCGACTTGCGGACTTCGGAGGGGGCAATGCCCAGCAGCCATTGGGCACCCAGTGACCCCAGTTCGGGATCCATCGAAATGGCCCGTTGGACGTGCTTGGGCACGACCTTCTGCCGCAGATCGAACTCGGCAGCCGCCTTGGCTCCGTCAACGATCTCCCGCAGTAGGCAGGTCAAGGCGCTCCGAAGTGCGACTACGGCCTCCTTGGACACCTGGAGCTCCGTCTGCGCCCTCATCGCCCGGCCCACAAGCTCGGCCCTCACCGGCGAGCCCACTGCTACTTCCTCCGTTGGTGTCTTTTCGCCATCCGCCACAGCCAGCTCCTCGCCTCGTTGACCTCTGCCAGACGCAGATGACCTTGGTGCAAGGAGGCTTCTCCGCCGGTCCGCCAACTACTCCCATTCCTGCCGGACCTGGCCGATATTCACCCACTTTGGCCAGCCGGCTCGGCGAAGCAATCCTCGCCGAACGACCGCAGACGAGCCACTGTGTGCTGATACTCCGTCAGGTAAGGGACGGGCTCCTCGGCTCGTCACCGACCCATCAGACAGGGCCTGGGGCGTGTTGCGAAATCGGCGCTGGCGTACTGCTGCCGGACGTTCATCGCGTGCTGATGCGGGTCCCGGCGCATGCCGGGCCCCGCGAAGTATCGGTCCAGCAGAGTCGGCGTGAGCTGCCATGGAACCAGGTCGTAGTGCTCGCAGACCTCAAGTACCGGTTTCGCCAGCTGGTCGATCGTGGACGGCATCAGGCCTACCGCGTCACGTGCCCACTGGTACTCCGCAAGCGTGTCGAAGAAGTACGACCGCTCGTCCTGCTGTCCGGAGCGGCCCGATCGGTGGGTGTGCAGTGAGAAGACCTCCGCCAGCCCGTCCGGCGGCGGTCCAGAGTTCGGGGTGCGGGTGTCGAAATTCCCCACGGAGTCGCAGATTACGAGCGTCACTCCTGGAATCTGCGAGTAACTGCGAAAACCTCACGCTGTCGAGGGATGCGTCGAACAGGGGTCTCTCACCTGCTGACATCCGTGATCGTGCCCGTGGGGGCGCCAGAGGAACCCGCGCGCACTCCCGTTGCGTAAGAGGCGGGGAGCACCGCGGCGAGCTCGCGAGCACGGACCGGGCCGGAGGCCGCGCGGGACGGCGCGGCCGCGAAGTCGACCCTCCCGTCGTTGTAGATCACCGCCTCCCCGTCGAGGACCGTCCGGGGCGTAGCGAGTTCATGCCGGCCACGGCCAGATCCATCCACGCGGAGGTGACCGTCCGCCCGGACCGGGCCTGTAGCCGGACGGTCTCGGCATCGCGCCGCAGGACCGTGCGGTGTCCGTCGAACTTGATCTCGTACCACCAGCCCTTGCCGCGGGGCAGCGTTGGCACGGCCTCGGCGAGGGCCATGGTGACGGGGTACTCCACCTGGCCTGCCTGTGGCGGCCGAGCCACGGATACGCGTTGGCTCAGGCTGCGCGGGCGGCGCTCGCTGCGCGCCTCGCCGGTGCCCGAGCCCGGGTAGGGGTTCTTCTGCTCCCGTTGAGTCAGCGTTTGACACGGTTGCGGACGGGCAGGGTCGTAAGGCCCAGAAGGGCGGGCTAGGTCACACGGGACGCCATTTCGATGTAGGTGCCGGAAGTGGTCAGGACTTGGTCGGCGGAGCGGAACACCACTGAGTTCAGCGTGACGTTCAGGGCCTTGTCGAAGCGGTCGCTGGTGAACCTGTCCCCGGTGGGGTTCTGCGGATCGTCGGATCGTCCTTCTTGATCTTGAAAGTGACTTTGCCGCCGCCGGCCGGGACGGTGCCGGTCGCTGCCTGCTCCGGGGCGTCCTTCGGGAGACCGAGGCCCATCAGCAGAACGATGGTGACGAGCATGGCGGTGCCGAGCCACGCCAGCGCCCGGGAAGCGCGCATGCCGTAGCCAGACAGTGCCCAGTAAGCAGTCAGAAGACCCCGCTCGCTTTGAGGTATGTCGTCGGCGTGGCGGCGCATCTCCATCTCCCCGTAATAGAAGTCGGCGGCCCCAGGCTCGTGCTTGCCATCCTCGAACGCTTTGCGAAGCGCGCGGTACACCGGCGCCAGTTGCAACGGCCCGACGCCCCCGGCACCGAACACGGCCACGTTCCAGCCTGGGATGGCCCCTGGTTGGCTCGCGCGCCAGTGGTGTTCTTCGGCGAGGGTGCGGCGTTGGGTGAACCGGATCGGACGCCCGCCCCGCCAATGCATTGCGGGCGGGACCGTGCCGAAGGTGCATGCGCCCTCCAGCCGTATCTGGTCCAGGTGCACGGTCCCCGCGAACAGGCATCCCGACAGATCGACGTCGGCGAGGACCAGATGGGCCGCGTCCACCCCACGCATCGAGGCCATCCGCACCGTGGCATCGGTCCCAACAGCAACAGCCTGCTTCTCCAGCTCCTGGCCGTCGGTGAGCAGGAAGGGGGCGGCTTCGCCCGCACTCGTGAGGGGGTACTCGAAGACGGCATGGGAGAAGTCCACCGTTGTGTAGCGCAGCCGCAGTTCGGCTGTCGACATCCAACGGGTTCGCCGGCACTCCACCCGGCGTGCCACACACGACATGGTCATCGGGCCGTCGAACACCGCACCATTCAACGACACCCTTCCGGCACACACAAACGGCCCAACGTCAACCGGACTCTTGAAGGTCGCCGCCCCGAACCAGGCGTCGTCCTCGGAGGTCGCCGACTCGAACCAGGCGTCGCCAAGGTGAGGTTGTCCGGTGCCAGGGTCACGAAGAGCGCGGAGGGGCTCGTGGAGAAGTTGGGCCGTGAAGCACGTGCCGCGGTGGTCGACATCAGCTCCAGGCTGCAGGCCGGCCAGTGGCTGGTATCCGGATACCCAGCGTGATCGGAGAGTCAGAACCTAGCCGCACGAGGCCAGCTTGGGCCGGAGCTGGGCTGTGCGGACGGGGCCGGCCGCGATGCCAGGAGACCGAACACAACTGGCTTTCCGGACTAAGAAACCCATCAACCTGGAGCCTCGTCGACGAGACAGCGGCCTCGCTGCGGCCGGGTCCCCCGCCCGCCTCATTCCTGGCAGGATGACCCGCCATGACGACCCGACCGGAACCGCTGGGGGCCACGCCGTGTCACGCGACGAGTGACCGCTCTGACGACTCGCCAAACAGCGCCCGCCGCCCTTTCGATCAGTCGATTGACCAGCTCAAGCGAGACTGCGCCGCGCTCGGTGTCGAACGCCAGGTGTCTCTTCGGGTCAGAGTGGCTCTGCGGCGACGCCTCCGCCTTCAGCGCTGGAAGCGGGACACGCTCATTTGGGGGCTTTGTGGGGCAGGAGGGCTTGCGGTGGCCACCTTCAGCCAGTTGTGGATTCATCAGAGCTGGCTGCCGGAGGAGAGCGACGACAGCGTGTTGTCTATGGACCTCACCTCGTCAGACCCATGGCAGCAGGCCCTGTCGATCCTCCAGCTGGCTCTGGTGGTCGGCATGGCCCTCTACATCGCACTGGACACATTCGGCGAAGACCTGTTCTCGATCAATCCCCGACGTACAACCAGCCGGGTGGCAAGGCTGTTCATCGCGCGCCGATATGCCCTCGTCACGCAGTGCGCCGAGGCGATCCACGCCTGCGCGCAGGCCCGACGCGGTGGCGAGCAGAAGCCGGCGCAGCTCAAGAAGCTCGCCAAGCGACTGAAGACCGTCCGACGCGGTGTACTGGACGCACACCACAGCCGCGGAACCGTTGCCCGCTGGTCTCACCGCAGGAAGCCGCTGAAAATCCACGAACGGCACGTATCTGCGGCGTTGGCGGCACTTGAATCCAAACTGGATCACGCCCCAGGTGAAGCGCTCCGCGACATCGCCGAAGCTCTGCTGACCATCTCTGACCGCTACTGCGAGACCCGCCTCAGTCAGCTCTTGGACGAAGAACAACTCACCGCCGTGGCACCCACTCGAAATTGGGACGTGCTGCGGTACCTCACCGCCTTCGTGCTTGGAGCTGGCGGCGTAACTGGATTGGCGCTCACTGGCGCCGTCCCAGAGAGCGCCGAACCGTTCGTCTACCCGATCGTGCTGATGACCGGTTTGCTCATCGCTTTCGGACGCACCTTCAGGCGCGCTATCGACGTTTTCAGCGTCATCACTGGAGGGCCGTGACCTCTGCCGGCCATCACAGGTCTCGACACCCTTGCGGGCGATGCGGACCCCGATGTGCTTGCCCCAGAGCCATCGCCGCAGGTGAGGGGTGTCGTAGGCCTTGTAGGCGTGAAGGCGTTGTGGCTTGAAGTAGCGTCCGCGATAGGGGTCATGTCTCATCTGGTGACCTGCGACCATGGGCTCCAGCGCGAGGCTGTCGTGGACGTTGGCGGCGGAGAGACCGATAATGAGGGGCAGTCCGTTCGCGTCCGACAAGATGTGCATCTTGGAACCGGGCTTGCCCGGGTCCACGGGGCTCGGACCTGTGTGTTCGCCCCCTTCTTTCGCCCGCACGTGCGCGGAGTCCAGCACGACATGGGAGACATCGACGAGGCCGGCATCGTCCGGCCGGTGCACAACCGCCTCGTGCAGCCGACCCCACACACCGGCTCTCGACCAGATCATGAACCGCCGGTGCACCGTCGACTTCGACACCCCAGAACAGGGCGACAACGCCCGCCAGTCACAGCCACTGACCAGTACGTAGATGATCGAGGCGAACAGCGTCTCATCAGGCGTGTTCTGCTTTCCGCCACCCTGCGGCCGCACCCGATCCGCCGGAATCAACGGCCTGGCGATCTCCCACAACCCGTCCGGAACAATCCAACTCCACGTCCCCTGAACCATGTTGAGGAGCACTACTACCCAGCCTCACCACGTAGGACACCGTCTAAGCTGCACCTGGCCGTAGAGCAGGGCCAAAAGCCCATGTCGACCGTGGTGACGGCCGGGCAGCGTGGGGACTCGCCGCAGTTCGAGCCAATGCTGGAAGTGGTCCGCGTGCCCCGTGTCGGGGTGGGTCGGCCGCGTGTCCGTCCCAATCGCGTGCGGGCTGACAAGGTGTACGCCTCCCGCGGGAACCGCGCCTACCTGCGCCGCCGGGGGATCCGCTGCACCCTCCCGGACAAGGCTAATGGGCTCGCTCACGCAGCGCGCCCGTGACATAGCTGTCCTGCTCATCCGCCGGTATCTATAAGCCTAGGCGATTTCCGCACCATGTACGACCTCGCTTTGGGGCGAATACCACTTCCCGCGTGAGGCCTGAGTAAACAGACCAGTTTTTGAGGCATGGTGGGATTCCGGCGGGGCACATGAGTGCCCGGAGGTTGATAATCATGGTTCCCATTATTCTTGTTCTTCTGCTCGCTTTGATCCTCTTCGGTGCCGGTTTCGCGTTGAAGGCCCTATGGTGGATCGCTGTCATCGTGCTGGTGGTGTGGCTGCTCGGCTTCGTGATCCGTCCGGCTGCAAGCGCTGGCAAGCCACGAGGCCGCTGGTACCGCTGGTAAACCAGCCTGAACAGCACAATTCCTTGCGGGTGGGCCGCGACGAACCTTCGTCGCGGCCCACCCGCATGTCGGCTGTCGGCCGCCGACCGCATCGAGTCTCGTGTGGGACGCAAGTAATGAGAAGTAATGGTGCGCACAGTCAAGGGCATACGGGATGCGTGGCCGGATGCGCTGTCAGGAACCTGACCTCCAGGACGGCGCCTCCGGCCACACATAATTTCCCGACGTGTAAATGTGTGGAGTCCGATACTCAGGGCATGCGGTCTAAAGAGAGCGCGTCACCGCATTTCTGGGTACGCCAATCCGACTCCACCGTTTCATCTGTGGAGCAGTAAATTCTGATGAGGGAGTCGATTTATGAGCGACAGCATCTGGGGCTACCAGCCGACCGCCGGCCACACTGCGGGGACTGACCTGATCGGCTACAAGGTCGAGGCCACCGACGGCAGCATCGGCAAGGTCGACAAGCACTCGGACGACGTCAACTCCGCGTACCTCGTCGTCGACACCGGTGTCTGGATCTTCGGTAAGCACGTTCTGCTGCCCGCCGGCACCGTACGCACAGTCGACCAGGCCGAGCGGAAGGTCTTCGTCGACCTCACCAAGGATCAGATCAAGGGCTCCCCCGAGTTCGACAGGGACAAGCACGTCGGTGACGCTGGGTACCACGAGCAGGTCGGCAGCTACTACACCAGCCGCCGCCCCTGACCCCACCGCACCACCCCACTAGCGGGGGCCGGCCGGAGACACTCCGGTCGGCCCCCGCTTTTCTCGTGCACATCCATGGCAGCCGTGACCATGGCCACCCTCGCCGTCAGCCGCCGCAAGCAACTCCCCTGCGGCGAGCTCCGCGCCGAACAGGCCGACGCCATTCCCGGCACCCGCGGCTACGTCGGTGGCACTACCGACCCGACCGACCTCACCCACCTCGGCGCCCGCGAATACGACCCCAGTCCGGCCGACGCCGTCGACGGAGTTCGACGTGGTTCGGGCGGCGAGGGACTGAAGGAGACCACGCTTCCAGAAGTCGCCCGTGGAGTCCTCGTCACGGGCCGTCCACACCATGCGGGGACCACCGTTGTCAGCGGCTTCGGCGATGCGCTCCACCGGAACGTCTGCTGCCTGCCGGGTAGTTCACCGGCGGGCAGCAAAATCAAGATCGTGGGCGGCTACCCGCCGGTGTCACCACCGACTACGGACCAGACCCTCATTCCTGATAGACCCGTGCCGTCTCCTCGCCGAAGGAGGCGGCACGCCACCGGTGCCGAGTAAGCGGCGTGCTGCGCGACCGGGCATCGCGGTTCCGGCGTCGGCTGGCCGGTCGACACGCGGGAGACGTCCCAGGAACGCCAGGGAGACGCAGTGAGGAACACCGGTGGAACGCGGGCGGCGGATAGTGGGCGGGTGCGGAGCCAGGTTGGGACGGTGCCTCGCAGGCCGGCATGCCTCGATGATCGCCGGTCGGTGATTGCCGAGGCATGGCCGGTGGGCCGTTTTAGTTCCGCACAGGGCGAGTGGTCCACCCGCGAGACCGGGGAGGGGAAGTTCCGGTCATGGATCGGCAGCTATGGCAGCGCGCCGAGCGCCCGCGTCGCACTGGCCGAGCAGGCCGCGGACGAGTCGTGGGGGCGAACTCAAGGCGTGCCTTGACACGAAGGCGTGAGCAGGCCGCCCCTGCGGAACGGGGACTTGCCGCCGTCCAGCCTTCACAGGCCGATGCCACCATCGCGCGGAACGGGGCGATAGGAGATGGCAGCGGATCGGTGCACGTTTGCAGTTGCCCCAGCGATAGCTCAGCTTGCGTCACGCTGGGGCATGGAAGCCGACGGCTCAGGGCGCGTTCAGCCCGAAGTTCTGGCGGCTGTTGTTGCTCGCACCGGGGCTGTCGATGTTGTGGTTGATGGCGATGTTGTTGAACATCGGGATGACACCGTTGAGGTTGATCGGCAGGATCGAGCCCCCTCCGCCTCCGTTTCCTCCGTTGCAGTCTCCGCCGGTGATCGTTGTCGGGTCGCTGGCCGAGAAGGGGAAGGGGCCTTCAGCGGTGGCCTCGGTTCCAGTGACGGTGTTGGTGACGGTGCACGGTGCGTTGTCGGCGATGTTGACAGTGATGGTGATTGTGTTGGAGCCAGAGATGAAGGAGACGTCGCAGAGGACCGTCGTACCGCCGTTAGCGATCTCGCAAAAGGACGCGAGAGAGCCTCCGAGGCTCGTGGCCGTTAGGCCGGTGGGAAGGCTGTCCGTGAGGTTCACAGCGCCGCTCTCACCACCACCGCTCTCCGTCAGCGTGATGGTGTAGACGCCTTGCCCTCCCCGTGCGAAGTTCCCTTCGTGGCTCTTGGCGACGCTCAAAGACGATTGAGCTTGGGCGGGCGTGACCCCGGCGGCAAACGGGAGCGCGATGCCGAGCCCCAGTACCGTCGTGAACGCGGAGATCCGCCGTCTCAATCCGTGCTTTTCCATTCCGAGTTTCTCCTGTCCGTGAAGGTCTCCCTCGGCCCGAGCCGCGCAGGGTGGAGCGCGGTTCAGGCGGGAGGTCAACACCGGGAACGCCTTGCTGATTGGCCGGATAACGGGTGTAGTGCCTGTTTCACTCGATCGCCTCGCACCAGGGGAATCGAGGAAACTCAGGCGGCGGAATGCTGAACAGGGCAGCGTTTCGCCGCTCGACCGCCCGACCACGGGTCAGGGTTTGTGGTTGAGAGATCAGTGAGCAGGTCTGGGGTCACCCCTGAATACCGAGGCCGCTCACAGGAAGCGCCATCATGGCCGGCATTGAAGGGATCAGCGTGGCGTGTGAACGCCTGGCGCACAAAAGCTGGCTGGCTGCGGGGGGCTGCGCTGCCGACCGTCAGGCGGGTACGGCGCCGACCAGGCCGCCGTCGATAACGAGATCCTGGCCGTTGATGTAGGACGCGTCGGACGAGGCGAGGAACGCGACAGCCGCAGCGACCTCTTCCGGGCGTCCGAAGCGGCCGGCGACAACCTGGCCGGTGACCGCCGCTGCCTCCGCTTCGGTCAGTGCGTCGGCGGGGTACATCGGGGTGTCGATATAGCCGGGGCTGACGGAGTTGACGCGGATGCCGCGCGGGGCGAGTGAGGCAGCGAGGGTTCGGGCCAGGTTGTGCACGGCGGCTTTGGTCGCCGAGTAGAGGGTCAGGACGCTGTTGCCCCGGTGGAGGGTCCAGGAGGCGTTGATGACGATCGAGCCTCCGTCCGCCAGTAGCGGCAGCGCCTTTTGGACGGTGAAGAACACGCCCTTGAAGTTCACGTCGATACCGTGGTCGAAGTCCGGCTCGGTGATGTTCTCGAACGGCAGGAATGTGCCGGTGCCCGCGTTCGCGAAGAGGCCGTCCAACTGGCCGTGACGGTCCCGGACGGTCTCCATCAGCGCTTCCACCGCGCCGAGGTCGGCGGCGTCGGCCACGATCCCCGAGGCGTTGGAGCCGAGCTCCTTGACTGCGGGGTCCACCCGTGCGCGGGTGCGGCCGGTGACGATGACGTGGGCGCCTTCGGCGACGAGGCGGTGTGCGGTCGCCAGACCCATGCCGCTGGTGCCGCCGGTGATGAGGATGGTCTTGTCAGTGAAGCGGTTCATGCTGATGTTCCCGTCAGGGTGTGCGTGAGGTGGTCGCTGAGGTGGGGCAGCCAGTCGGGCCGCGCGTTGCCGAGGAGGTGGTCTCCGTGGGGGACGGACAGGTGGGTGCCGTGGGGCGCCAGTCGGGCCAGGGGCTCGCCGTTCGTCACGCCGGCGATGACGTCCTGGTCGCCGTCCACGACAAGCAGCGGGGTAGCGATGCGGGGGGCTAGGGCGGTGAGGTCCACGTGACGTACGAACTCGTGGGCGGCGTCGATTCCTCCGGCGCGTAGGGCGATGATGTCCCGTACCGGCGGGGGTAGTTCCTCCCAGTCGAGGCGGAAGGGACCGCTGACGGTGGCGACGGCTGCCACGCGCGGCTCAAGCGCCGCGGTCCGGGCAGCGAAATAGCCGCCCAGGCTCAGGCCGACAAGCCCGATGCGTGTGACGCCGAGGGCGTCGATGACCCGGCCCACGATCCGCTCGTAGTCCGGCACGAAGGTCGTGGTGGCCGCGAGCACGCCCTGTCCGGGGCCGTCCATCGCGAACACCGCCAGCCCTCTGGTCAGCAGCGCGGACACCAGATCGAGGAACTCCTCCTTGGCCGAGTCCAGGCCGGGGACGACGACCACGGTCCCCGGCGCGTTGGAGGGGCCACGCAGCCAGCCGGTGAATCCCTCACCACTCACCCGCCGCGCACCAGGCTCCAACACGGTGAGAGCTCTACTCAAGGCGTGATCGGCCTCGACGGCAGCACCATGCGCTTCCGCGTACGGCGCCAGGGTGGCCAGGTGGAACCACCGGGCCGCCATCAGCAGGTACTCACCCGCTGAGCGGGGCGATCCCGCGTCCTCCGCGCGCTGGAGGTAACTCTGTCCGGTGCGCAGGAAGGCCGGCCCCCAGTCGGCGACGGAGGTGAGGCCATCGGTGACGCGCTGGTACTCGTGCGGGTCCACGCCCGCACCGGTGGCGCGTGTCCACTGCGCGGCGGCGAATTCGGTGGTGCTCATCGTCCTCCTCCGGTCAGCAGGACGGCCTTGCCGCGTATCCGGCGCTCCCGCAGGTCGACCAGGGTGTTGGCGGTCTGTACCCAGTCGGTGGTGCGGCTGATCTCCGGGTGCAACCGGCCCTGTTCTACGAGGCTCACCAGTGCTGAGAGATCGAAGCCGTACGGGGCGCCGGCGTAGTGAAAGTGCTGGATCGTGACCCGCTCGGGTCCGCCAAGGAGTTGGAAAAAGTCGAGGGACACCGGGGTGCGGCTCGCCTGACCGAACCAGACGAGCAGGCCACCCGGGCGCACCTTCGACAGGGCGAGTGCCAGGTCGGGCCCACCCGTGGACTCCAGCACAACATCGAACGGCCCTTGAGCCGCCGCGACCGCGTGAACCACATTCGCACCCAGTTCCGCGAGCCGCTCGCCGCGCACCGGCGTGGACGTCACCGCGGTCAGCTCGGCTCCTGCCCCAACCGCAAGCTCGGTGACGTAGTGGCCGACGCCACCTGAGGCGCCGGTCAGCAGTACCCGTCGGCCGGCCAGGGAACCGGCCGTACGCAGCAGCCGCAGAGCAGTGATCCCAGCCAGGGGCAGAGCAGCGGCTCTCGCGCTGTCGATGCTGTCCGGGAGCACCGCGAGCGAGTGCGTGGGCACGGCGGCGTACTCGGCCCAGCCGCCCTGCGCCGGGTGCCCGACCACGCGGGCGCCGATGCCGGGGCCGGAGCCATCGGCTGCGGCCTGTACAACGAGCCCTGCGATGTCCTTGCCGGGCAGCAGCTCCGGCCGGGGCTGTTCGAGAAGGAATGTCTCGCCCCGGTTCGGGGCGAACGCCTCGACTTTGATCAGTGCCTCACCGGGCTCCGGCACGGGCTGGGGGACCTCGGCGAAGGCGACCGGGCGCGCCGCGTCTCCCGTGGGAATCAGTCTTTGCATGGAGATGATGCAACCCCTGTGGCCGCCCCGCGATCCAACAACAGCTCAGCAAAGCCGACAACTTTTGGTTGTCACCTATGGTGGGAGCCATGGATCTCGACGTGGCGCAGGTGCGTGCCTTCGTGCGCACCGCCGAGGAACTGCACTTCGGGCGGGCGGCCGGGACGCTCGGCATCTCCCAGCAGGCCCTGTCCAAGAGGATCGCGCGGCTGGAATCTCTGCTCGGCACCGAGCTGTTCCAGCGCGGCGGCAACGGCGTACGCCTCACCGAAGCCGGACAGCGCTTCCTCCCACCAGCCCGGCAGACCGTGGCCGCCGCCGACACCGCAGTCGCGGCGGCAATCGACAAGGTACGCCCGCTGCACGTAGACGTCTGGGGACACCTCTACGCGCCGATGCGGACGCTGGCCCAAGTCGCCGGACGAGCCGGGGAACTGGCGCTGGGGCACGGGCGCGATCTGCCGTCGGTGACAACGGCACTGCTGAACGGCGACATCGACGCGGCCTTCGGCCGCGTCCACCCCCTGCTGCCGGCCGGCCTTGCACACCGCTTCGTCCGCCTCGAACCGGTGGACGCCGTACTGAGTGCGGACCATCCGCTCGCAGCCGAACCGGCTCTGCGGCCCGACCAATTGCGCGACAGCACGCTGTGGGCACCCGGCGCGCTGGACCGGCTCGACTTCCTCCACCGGTTCGCCGACCGATTCGACATCCAGAACACGGCCACGAGCGTCAACCTGGGGCTCGCCCACTTCCTCGCCGAGGTGACGGCGGCCCCGCGACGCTTCTCGCTGATGCCTGCCGATGTGCCACTGCCGCAGGTCCCCGGGTTGCGCTCCCTCCCCCTGGTCGATCCCACGCCGCTATACGCCTGGTCACTGCTGTGGCGCACCGGAAACGGCCACCCAGGGCTGAACGGCCTCGCCGCCGCCTGCGCTGAGGAAGCAGGGCGAAGCCGATGGCTGGAGTACGACCCGACCCGCGACTGGCTGCCCGAACCACCCACGAACCATCCCCGGCGCGGGAGTAAGCAGCATTGAGCAGTAACTGCCCCAAATTTGCCCTCCCCACCGTGTGCAGAACCGGGCCCGATCCGGGCAAGGCTGCCACGGCCGGTGAACATCGGCGCCGAGTTGGGCGGGCACCTTCGTAGGGGAACGGGCTCATCGTGATCAAGTGAGCCAGTTTCGTCGGCACTGCCGGACACCTTTCGCCGGTGTCCCTCTCCACGCCGGGGCACCCCCATCCGATCTGCCCCTCCCTCAGAGACAACTCACGGGCTGAACAGAGGAACTCGACAGGGAACATCACAGTGTGCCGGGTCGTCCCCGCGAGGACCTCCACCACGACACCGCCCCCGGTCGTCACGTAAGCCTCACCCGCCGACGTGCGCGCCCTGCGCCCCGGCCCACCTTCGAGAACATGTCGGGCCACCTCGGCAGCGACCGGAGCCGTCAACGCCTGGGGACCAGCCCGATCAGCCACTCCCGCCGTAACTGCCGCGGTGTGGAGGGGTGCGCTTGTGTGTGTAGTAGTTCTGCCGGGCGACGCCGAGGATCCGGCAGCATCGGTCGACCGGTGCACCGGCATGGACGAGACGGTCGATCACCGGGTAGAGAATTTCGGGGCCGGCTTGTCCGCGCCGAGGAACTTGGCGGCCTTGCGGACGATCTCAAGCTCGGTTCCCAACTCGCGGATCCGCCGCCGCGCTGCACGCAGCTCTGCAGACTCCTCCGAGACCCTGCCGGGCCGGAGACCGTTGTCGACGCCGTCCTGACGCAACCACTTCGACAACGTGACCGGATGGATGCCGAGGTCAACGGCCGTCTGCTTCTGTTCTTTTCCTGCCGCACCAGCACGACGGCACGGGCGCGGAACTCAGCGGGGCAGGCGCGGAGCATGTCCGGCAGCCTTTCGTGAAGGCCGTCAGTTAGCCACCAAAACTAGAACCTGAGGGGTGGGGCAGGCCAACGTGTCACCCAAACCTGTAGCAGACCCAACAACGCTCCAGGGCATTACATCTAGCGCGCTACTTGGTCAACTGAGGCCAGAGTTCTGCTGGAGTATCAGCGCCTTGTTCTGGGTGGTACGGCCCTGTCCGAGCAAGGTGGCGGCGGATGGGTCCGAGCCGAGCACGGCAGCAGTCAACATGTCGGTCACGGTGGCGCGCGGGGCGCGGACACGCGGCCGTTTCCTGATATGGCCACGCACCCACGCAGACAGCGAAGACACCGGGCAAAAGCGGAAAGCGACACGTGCACGATGAGTTTCTGTCGGCATGTGCGGAACGCTTCCGGAGTCCGGCGGACGGAATCAAGAAGGATTGGCGGCCCGCGCCCCGCAGGACTCTCGGACGGTCAGCCGGGGCCGCAGCCAAACCTGGCGCAGCTCGGCGCCCGGTTCGTCTAGGCGACGTAGCAGGGTTTCTAGGGCCACCCCGCCGAGCCGGAACTTCTCCGGCGCGACCGAAGTGAGCGGCACCTGCTCGGTGGCGACGTGCCGGTCCTCGCAAGAGACCAGGGCGAGGTCGCCGGGGATGCACACCCAGGCCCGGCGGGCGGCGCCAGTAGGGCGGATCCCTCCATATCGCCGAAACAGACCAGCCCGGTCGCGCCGCTGCCGAGGACACTGTCCAGGGCGGCGTCCGCGAGCAGGGGCTGGGCGGCGAGGACGTCCTCGAAATTGGCGCGCCCAGTGATAGACGGCCAGTCGAACCGGGCAGCGACGCTCAGCCCGAGTGTGGCGGCGCCTTGTATGAAACCTGTCGAAATGCCGTGGCTGGGTGCAGAGTCTGTCCGGCAGGCGAGCGCCACATCGCGGTGGCCCAGTGCGGCAAGGTGAGCGAGGGCGAGGTAGGCGCCGCCGGCGTGGTCGGTGGAGACGTGTTCGCTGGGGTCGTCGATTCCAGAGGGGGTTCGTTCCAGTAGGACGTACGGCAACGGGAGCTTCCGCAACAGGCGTGTGTGTGCGGGGGTAGCGGCGTCGGCGGGGCCCGGGTGCGTGATGAGGAGTCCCTCCGCCCCTGCCAGGTGATCAGCAAGGTGGGTGAGCCGATCCCAGCCGCGGTCGGCGTAGCCGGTGGTGTACAGGTCGATCGTGGTTCGGGTGTGGACGGCGGCCGCCTCGATTCCTGCGATCACGGGCGGGAAGTAGCGGTCGCGTTCGGGCAGCACGACCGCGATCCGCCGCCGCGCGCCGGGTGGGCGGGGTGCCGGCCGCGCAAACGTTCCCACACCCTGGCGCCGCTCAACACTCCCCTCGGCAGCCAGTACCTCCAAGGCGCGCCGCACGGTGTTGACAGATAGGCCGTGCGGCGCGGCCAGCTCGACCTCGGTCGGCGGTTTGCTGCCGGGCGGCCAGGTTCCTCCCCGAATCCCGCGTCTCAATTCTGTCGCTAGATGCAGGTACTTGATTGGTGCGCCGGTTGCCATGGGGGCATTCTGGACGGTGCGTGATCATCGGGACAGAGGGCGAGTTCCCTGAAGATTAGGCCATGTTGGGAAAGTGGATCAAGGCTGTGGATGACCACCGGGTACCGCCAGGAACTAGGATCACTGCCTTGATGTCGACCTGAGGGGCGGGCGAAGTGGCCGCTGTACTGCTGGTTCACGGCCTGTATCACCGCCCCGAGCACTTCGCTGCGGTGGCCGAAGGCTTGCGAGCCACAGGAACCAGCGCGGTCGTTCCCGAGTTGCACCGGGGATCATTGACCGCTGACACCGCCGTGGTTCAGGCGGTCGTCGACGGGCTGCAAGAACCTCCGATTGTGCTCGGTCATTCCTACGGCGGGTCAGTGATCACCGGGTTGCGAGGAGCGGGACACCTGGTCTATCTGGCGGCCTTCGTGCCGGATGCCGGCGAGAGCGCCGCCAGTCTGGGTGGGGCGTCCCGGCAGCTCCAGGAAGCGATCTGCCCCGGGCCCGACGGATCGACGAGTCTGCACCCCGACGGGGCTGCCGACGTTCTCTATGGCGACAGCCCCGAACCCCTCGCAGCCCGGGCGGTTGGCCTGCTGCGTGCGCAGGCTCCTGGCTGCGGGCGAGGCATCCCGGAGCAACAGGGTTGGAAGCAGACTCCCTCCACCTACGTCGTCTGCGCTCAGGACCGAGCGATCGACCCGGGCCTGCAGCGGACGTTGGCCACGCGCTGCACCTACGTGCACGAGTGGCAGACGGGGCACTCTCCGTTCGTCGGGCAGCCCCATCTCATAGTGGAACTCGTGCAGGAACTGCTCGCTTCCTCGATGTCTCCGCAGGGGAGCTGAACGGATCACAGCCACTCGTTGATCGCTGTGATGGTGACCGTAGCCTCGTAGCGGACGGCCAGCTTCTCGTACCTGGTCGCCACCGTCCGGTTCCGTTGCAGTCTGCTGATCCCGCACTCCACCGCGTGGCGCTTCTTGTAGTCCTCCTCCGAGGCGACCGGAGCCGTCAACGCCTGCGACGGCACGAGGCTTCCGTCCGGCAGCTGCACCGCCACCCGGTGTGGCCGGGACGCCGGGCCCACGTACCCGACGACGTCCGCGTCGACCGTGTCCGAGTGCCGCACCTTCTTCCTTCTCTGCACTTCATCAAACGAGTGGTGGGTGCTAGAAGATCCAGGTGGGGTGGCTCAACGTGACATGGAGGACCGTCCGTCGGGCCCTGGGTGGGCCGTGGCCGGAGCCGGCTGAACAAGACGAGTCGCAGCAAATCCCGTTGCACTATCCCGGCAGCGGCCTGACTGTGCTTCAACGGCTGCAGCCACAGCCTGAACGGTCGTTGGCCTGTCGAGAGGGACCTCATGTCTGCCGTTGTTGTTGTCGGTGCGGGAATCGTCGGCTCCTCAGTGGCCTACCACCTGGCACGTCGGGGCGTCCCGGTCACTCTGATCGAGCAAGGAAGGGCACCGGCCACCGGGGTCACCGGAGACTCCTTCGCGTGGATCCGCAGCTCGGGAGGCCACTGGCCCGGTGGAGCACAAGACCTCCGCGAGTACGTCCGGGCGGACTACCGACGCCTGGAAGACGAACTGCCCCACATCGACGTCCGCCGGACCGGCTCGCTGTCCTGGTCCGACACACCGGCGCAGGACTCACGGGCGGGGCCAGGCCAGTTCCGCATCGGGCGAAGTGACATCGCAGCCCTGGAGCCCAACCTCCGACACCCACCCGACCAGGCCATCCACACCCCGAGCGACGTAGGCGTCGACCCAACGGCACTGGCCCACGCACTCGCGGCAGCCGCCGGCGACCACGGGGCAACCGTGCTCCACAACACCGCGGTCACCTCCTTGCAGGTGACCAACGGACGCGTCGAGGGAGTGCTGACCTCGAACGGACTCCACACCGCCGCAACCGTCGTGCTCACAGCCGGAACAGGCGTCCCCGAGCTCTGCGAGCCGCTATCGGCCGACCTGGCCATTGCCGCCTCCCCGGCCACCCTCGCGCGGGTCACAGCACCGCCTGGATTGGTCAAGACCATTGTGGCCAGCCCAGATTTCGAGGTCCGAGAGGTACGGGACGGCGACCTCTTGCTAGTCGTGCCGCACGTTGAAGGCACAACAGCGTTGGAGCAGTCAGCGCAAGACGCGCTCCAGCGCCTGAAGACGACCTTCCAAGGAAGCGACCAGTGCCGCCTGCTGGGCTACCGCACCGGCCAACGCCCCATGCCTGCGCACGGACCCGTCATTGGATACGTGACACACGATCGATCCGTCTACGTCGCCGTCATGCACTCCGCCATCACCTTGGCGCCCACCGCCGGACGACTCATCGCAGACGAACTCGTGACCGGCAGGTCAGCCCCCGAGCTAAGACGTTGTCGCCCGCACGCCCACTGACAGCACTTCTCAACGAAATTGATCAAGAAGGTCGGAGTTCAGTGGCTCCAGTCAGTGGGGCCAGTCCTCGGCCCGGAAGCGCACGAACCTGTCCCGCTCGGACATATGATTCGCTGCTGTGGCCTGTACGTTTGCTGATCCTGGCGAAGCGGGCTCGACTGCTCTGGGGCGATCTGCGGATGTCGCTGGCGGTTGTCACCGCGCTGGTCCGGAATCTGATCACGGTGCCTGCTGCGGTGCTGTGCAGCAGCGTGGCCAAGGACGCGGAAGTGCTGGCACTGCGGCATGACGGAGACGGTCCGTCCTGGGGGCTTGATCAACGAGTACCTGTTGGGTTCCAGAACAGGGTCACCTGCGCTGAGCTGCGTGTCTATGCCGCCCGCTCGTATTCGTTGATGAGGCCGACGAGGCGTTGTCGGCGCTTGATCCGTTTGTGGCTAGGACTGGCGATGGGGTGGTCGGGCCGTGGCGGATGCAGTTGTTGTCCATGGTGGGGTCGGCGTCCGTTGTAGTGCTTGGCGTACTCGTCCAGGACAGCCGTAGATGCCGCTGGCTGAAGATGAGTATCCGATCGGTAACCTCCGAGCGGACGGTGAGCACGAACCTCTCCGCGTACGCATTCGCCCGTGGACTACGTGGAGGGATCTTCACCACGGCGATGCCCGCGTCCGCCAGGACAGCGTCGAACGACGCACTGAACTGACCTGCCCGATCCCGCACGAGAAACGTGAACTTGGATGCCCGGTCGCCGAGGTCGGCCATGAGATTCCGGGCCTGTTGCGTGGTCCACGGCCGTCCGGATGGCTGGTCACGCCGATGTGCACGTAGCGGCTGCCGACTTCCATCGCGAAGAACACACACAGCCGCCGCAGGGTGACCGCGCAGTCGACGTGGAAGAAGTCGACGGCGAGCATGGTCGAGGCCTGGGAGCGCAGGAACTGCCGCCACGTGGTGTCGGTCTGCCGCTGGGGTGCCGGGGGTATCTGCTGGCGCCTCAGGACACTGCGGATAGTGGAAGTGCCCACGTGGTGGCCGAGCTTGAGCAGCTCGCCCTGGGGCGGGTCGGAGGTCTGCGTCCTCGCCGTACGCGCCAGCGTCTCAGTCGATGTGTGTGTCGAGGCCGAAGGCGTTCAGCTTGAGTTGTGCGACTGCGCGGACGTTGCCAGTCACTACGGTCTGTCGTACATGCGCAGCGCTGAGGGCGTCAAGGGCCGCGGCCGCGCCGGGCAGCGCGGAGCCGCGCTCCCTCAACACCCCGGAATGCTGACTGTGTTGCTTGGCGAGAGCCTGCGCGAAACGCTCGAAGTCCCTGCGGTTCGTCGTGCTCGGCACTACGCACTGCCGAGACCTGACCAGCTTCGCATCGCCGGCCCGATCGGACGGTGACGACGATCCGGAGCATCCTGCCAAGGTCACACCGTCACGACCAGCAGCAGCCCCCATTCCCGCACGCAGCACGCGACGGCCCCCATCGACGCCCATCGGGATCCCTTCGCCTGACCTCGCCGGCGAGCAGCCCCGTCGCGGCTTGCGCAGACCTTGGACGCTCAGTCGACCGAAAGCGGCGCGTCCGAGCCGGGTGCCGATGCCCGCGCGCCGACGGGTTGCGAGACCTTTCGAGTACGCCGCGTATTGGCCAGGTACAGCACCGTCGCCACCAGCAGGCCGACGATCCAGGAGATGTCAGCGCCGCCCAGGTAGTCGACCAGCGGCCCGGTGTAGAGGCTGCTGCTGATGAAGGGGATCTGCGCCGCAATGGCGACCAGATAGACAACGACGGCCGGCCAGTTCACCAAGCCGTACGCGCCCCGAGGCCGGAAGAGCTCGCCGACGTCGTAGTGGCCGCGCCGTACGACGTAGTAGTCGGTGAGGTTGATGGCGGTCCACGGCACCAGCAGATACAGCAGGAACAACGTGATGTGCTCAACAGTGCTCAGGATGTGGCCGCTTGCCATCAGAGTGGCTGCGATCGTGAGCGCGGCGCTCACCACGATGAAGACGGCGCGCACCAGCGGCGTCGCTGAGCCGTGGCCCTTGGCCGAGAAGGCGCTGATCGCGGTGAGGTACATACCGTAGTAGCCGTACACGCCGGCAGGGACGATGCCGATGACGATGGCGAGCAGGATGGCTGAGCTCAACGCCGGGATCTGCTGGCTGAGCATGCCGATGGCATCGTTGCCCACCGCCTCGGCACTGATCGTGGCGGCGAACGCGCCGAGGATCATCACCCACGAGGAGCCGAGTGCTGAGCCGGCGTAGGTCCACAGGAACGTGGTCCGCGACGGGGTGTCCTCGGGGAGGTAGCGCGAGTAGTCCGAGACGTACGGCGCCCAGGTCAGCTGCCACGAGACGAAGATCGATATGACGAGCAGGACGGTGCCGAACGACGGAGTCGGGCCGCTCGGCAGGTGTTCCGGCAGGTGACCGGCCAACGCGATGGTGAGGGCGAGGAACAGCAGAGCCGAGACCACGCTGACCACCCGGGTCGACAGGTGGATGACCTTGTACCCGACGATCGCGATGACCGCTGGGACCGCGCCCTGGATGATCACCGACCAGGTGAACGAGATGTGGGCCCAGTTCGCGAAGGCCTGCCCCGTGATGACGCCACCCTCGATGCCGAATCCCATGTACATGCACAGCACGATCACGACCGGCAGCAGCGTGCCGAGGAATCCGAACTGCGCACGGCTCTGGATCATCTGCGGCACGCCCAGACGGGGACCCTGGATCGAGTGGTAGGCCATGAACACGGCACCGACGAGGTTGCCGATCAGGATCGTGGCGACGGCCCAGGGAAGGTCGAGTCCGAGGGTGACCGCCAGGACGCCGGTGACGAACCCGGTGATCTGCACGTTGCTGGAGAACCAGACCGTGAACAGGTGCCACGGCTTGCCGTGGCGCTCCTCGGGCGGGACGTAGTCGATCGAGTGCTGCTCGATCGACTCGCCGCGTGATCGGTTGCGGTCCATCTCACGCCTCCTGCTGGGTCAGGGCGGCCGCGCGGGCGATGGCGCCCAGCGCGTCCAGGTGAGCGGGTGTGTCGGCGACCGGCTGGTCGGTGGCGGAGAACTTCGCGATGACGACGTCGCTCTGCGGGTCGAGCCAGAGGTACTGGCCGAAGATGCCGACACCGTAGAAGGACCCGTGGTCGTCGCCTGGGATCCACCACTGGTTCTTGTAGGTGCCACCCGCAGCCGAGTCGGACTCAGCGGTGGTCGCGAAGTGCCCCCCGCGGCGCGTCCGCGCGATCCAGTCAGCCGGCACCACGGGTGTGCCCTCGCGCCACCCGTCGTCGAGAATCAGGCGCCCGAATCGCGCGAGATCGCGCAGTCGCATCCCCATCCCGGCACACGCATAGGGCGTTCCGTGGTCGTCGACCGTGACGAAGGCGTCGTCCTCGGCGCCGATCCACGACCAGAGATGTCGCCGCATCAGCTCGCCGTAGCCCGCGCCGCCGACGCGTTCGAGCACCCACGCGAGGACGTCGGTGGTCCCCGAGCAGTACTGGAAGTCGGCGCCGTGCCGGCCGGCGCCGCGCAACTGGGCCAGGAACGGCCGGGTGCCGACCACGTCCTCGGGCCGGCGCGGCCGCCATCCGGCAGCCCGGTCGCCCGCGTGAACCTCTGCTGTGGGCTCCAGGTACGACATGTCGTAGTGCGGCGCCGCGGTCATGTCGAGCAGCTGCCCCACGGTGGCACCGGCGTACGAACCCGCCGCCAGCTCCGGGACGTACGTCGGGACGGTCGCCTCGAGGTCGAGGAGGTCGGCGGCGGCCAGCACCCCGGCCAGCATGCCGGCGAACGACTTCGAGATGGACATCACGATGTGGTGAGACGCGGAGGTGAACTCACCGAAGTAGCGCTCCGCGAGGATCGTGTCGCCGCGCAGCACGAGGATGCCGTCGGTGTGCGTGCCAGCGAGGAACTCCTCTGCGCTGATCGGCCCCCCTCGGGGGCCCGGAACGGTCAGAAGGTCCCAGTCCAAGGGCTCACTCGCGGGCACCAGCATGCGTACCGGTGCCTCACCGCGAGCGATGGCCGTGCAGGGGACCACGTCCTCGACCCGGTGCAGACCGAGTCGGTGGTGAGGTGGGGTGAGCCAGTTGCCGGACGAGATGTCTGAGGAGGCCATGGAGGAGATGGTGATCCCGGTCACCTACTGCTGTCCAAGACCTAACTACTACCCATCATGATGCTGTTTCGGCATGATGAGGCATGGAGCTACGACACCTGCGGTGCTTCTTGACTGTCGCGCAACTCGGTACCGTCACGGCCGCCGCCGACCAACTGCACATCGCTCAGCCCGCGGTGTCCCGCCAGATCCAGCGCCTGGAGCGCGACCTCGGCGTCACGCTCTTCCGCCGCAAGGGCCATCGGCTGTCCCTCACGGACGCGGGCCGCCACACGCTCGACGTGGCGCGCGACCTGCTCACCCGGGCCGACCGGCTGACGACGGTCGCGGGACAGCTGGCCGACGGACAACTGACCCGGATCTCCTGCGTGGCCGCCCCCACCACACTGGACTACGTCCTCGCTCCGTTCGTCGCCACCCTCGACGACGACGACCCGTTCATCGCCGTCGTCTCGGTCCTCGGCGACGAGGTGCACGAGGCGGTCGCCGCCGGACACGACTTCGGCATCGCCGCGAACGTGCCCCCCGCGGGCGGCCTTGCCTGGCAACACCTCACCCGCGTGCCGCTCCACGCCTACGTCAACCCGGGCCACCCCTGGGCCCGCGACACCAGCGTCACGCTGGACGAGCTGATGGAGCAGCCTCTCCTCCTTCCGGGCCGAACGGACCCGACACGCACCGTTCTCGACGCAGCTGTCATCGCGGCCCGACTCCGGTATCAACGCCACACAGAGGTCCCGTGGGAACAGATGCGCCACGCCCTGGCTGCAGGGCGGCGTGGCGTCGCGATCGGGACCGAGTTGCCGCGGTTCGGAACTCGTCCCGTCCTCGTCCTCGACACCGATGGCGCTCCCGTCCAGCTCCCCATCCACGCATGCTGGAGCCCCGACCACTACGCGGCCGCCGCGCTCGAGCAGTTGGCCACGCGACTCGGCACCTTTGCCGAGCAGGTCGTCCGCCCCGAGGCCGAAGCGATCTGAGGCGCAGGGCCGGGTGCGCGGCCAGGGCTGAGGCAAGCACGGTCAGCGCCTGGCCGCCGACCCGACTCACCTCAATCAGCAGGTGCCTTCAAAACTCATGACGATCCGCGAAGCCCCCGACCGGACGATGCCGTCAAAACTCGTTAACAAACGCTGTCGCGAGAAGTGATCGAAGCCAAAGCGGAAAGCTAGGGGAAAGGGAGGCTGGTCAGTCCGCAGATTCGCACGCAGGACCGCTACGTCGGGTGCAGCGGAATGCTGACAGGCTCTGGCGGAGGCGCATCCAGAACAGGGCGTCCTGATCGGGGTCTTGTGGGTTCTGCAGCGGTGAAACGTCCTCGCCTCGCCACTTGGCCTCAAGATGCTTGCGCCGACCCTGGGGCGGCGGCCACGGCACTCCCCAATCGGCGAGTTGCTTCCTCGTCCAGCCGCCATCGGGTCTGCGCGGCGGTGACTTCATCAGGTGAGGGCACGTAGGTGGACCTGACGGATGCCTGCCCAGGATCAGTGCCCGCAGTACGGGCATCGCCCGCTGCGGCGGCCGCGGGTCTCCACCTCAATTCCCTGCTCGCGCAGCTTCCGCAACTGGTAAGCGATCGACGACGAGGAGGAGACCCCGACCGCCGCGGCGAGGTCGCGGACGGAGGGAGCTTCTCCGTACTGGGTGATCCACTCCCGGGCACTGCGGATGATGCGTATCTGGCGGTCGGTGAGCGTCACGGCCGCACCTGGATGCGGGCGAGCTCCTTGAGGGCCATGCGGGCCGCAGGCGTGCCGGCGGGCGTCTGCCAGTACGGGTGCCCGGCGATGATCCTGGACAGCTCCTGCAGGCGTCGGCGGTAAGCAGCGGTGCCGTTGGCGGGTGAGGCGCTGGCGAGCTGCCAGTACGCGTCGTACCAGGCCGTCTGGGCCTCCACGAGGTCGCGAGGGAAGGTATTGGGGTCCATGCCTTCGAGTAGATCGCATGTTCGAATTCGAAGGCAAAGAGACAGAGTGCATTGCGCGTCTCGGATTGCGCCTGCGCCGATGGCCCTATGCCACGGCGAGAAGGCCAGTCGGCTGCCGGCCTTCTCTAGGTGTTGTGCCAGCCGGGTTCGAGGCGGTCGAGAAGGGTGGAGAAGGCTGCGTCAGCTCGGTCCCAGTCGCCGTCGGTCAGCGGTGCAATGAGCAGGCCGAAGGTCGCGTCGACCAGGAGGTCGGCCTCCGTTCGGGCTCGGGCCTCCGTCATGCCCAGGCCGCGGAAGACGGAGCTGAACAGGCCCGTCCACTCAGTGAGCACGTCGCGCATGACGGGCCCGTACCGGTCGGGATGGAGCACGCTGACGGTCATGATCTCGAGGTAGAGGGGGAGCCAGGCGCGCATGTCCGGGGCGTTGAGTTCCCGCCAGGTTTGCTCCACGAAGCGGCGGAGCCGCGCAGGGTTCTCGGGGGAGGTGGTGGGGCTGAGCAGATTCCGGGCGCGCAGGAGCGGTCGCCTCTCGTCGAGGGCGAGTGCCTCGGCGACCATGCGTTCCTTGGTTCCGAAGTAATACAAGAGCATGCGGTCGCTGGTGCCCAGGGCCCGGGCCAGCGGGCGAAGGGAAAGGTCGGCCAGGCCGTTGCGGATCACGTAGTCACGGACCTGGTTCAGCAGGGCGCGTCGTCTGGCCGGGTCGGGCGGGCGTGGCATGAAGGCTCCCAGCTGCAGCTGCGCGAGACGAATCAATCCCGAATGCCTGATTCGTAAGTTTTCGCCAGGTATTTACTGTAGCACCTGCTACGTGTATATTCGTAAGCGTAGCGAGTGCTACGTGACGCAGGATCTGGTGCATGCCCGGCCCGGTCATCGACGGCCCTGCGCCTGCCTGGCGGCCATGGTGGCCAGGGCTTCAGAAGGGACTGATCCGTATGGCCTCCCAGGCCATCGCCCCCTCCACGACCTCTCACCGGGGATGCTTTGCCCGGTTTTACCGCCGCCGACTTGAGGAGTCGGGGCGGAAGGGCGCCGCGGATTCGGCACAGGGGAAGGGTTCGTCTCCGCAGGGCGCAGGCGCATCGTGGGTCGCCCGTAACCTGGCTCTCTGGTCGCGCACCCTGGAGCCTCTGCGGCCGCTTGACAGGCCCCGCGCCCGCGCAACCGCCTGGGACGCCTCATGGCCTGTACCGCGGGAACTGACCTCGGTCCGCCAGGCCCGGCACCAGGTGACCGCCCAACTGGGCGACTGGAATCTGGAGGACCTCGCAGACACCGCCGAGCTCTTGGTCAGCGAACTGGTCACCAACGCCCTGCGTCACACGCGAGGCCCTCTGCGGCTCAACCTGCAGGTGCGCGACTCCCGGCTGCGGTGCGAGGTCGAGGACACTGACCCCGGCGGCCCCGTACGCCGCGTCGTCGACATCGACGCAGAAGGCGGACGCGGCACGGAACTCCTCGACCTGCTCGCGGACGCCTGGGGCAGCACCCGTACGGCCACCGGCAAGACCACGTGGTGCGAAATGCTGACGCAGACGCCTCCACCAGAGAGCTCGTCTGCCTCCGACTGAGCTGGTCTCGGCTGCTTTTGCCGGCGTCAGCCGGTCAGGTGGCTGTCGATGTCGCGGGCGGCGCGGTAGCCGCTCTCGATGGCCCCGTCGATGAAGGACCGCCAGGCGGCCGTGGAGTCGGCGCCCGCGAAGAAGAGCCGGCCTTCGGTGGTGCGCAGGTCGGGCAGCACCTGTGCGAGCTGTCCGGGGCGGTAGATGCACCAGGTGCCCAGGGCGAGGGGGTCGCTGGCCCAGTCCCATCCGACGACGGATTCGACCTCGACGCCGGGCAGCAGCGGCTGCAGTGCCTCCTGCATGCCGGCGGTGTCGTCGAAGGCGCTCATGTGCAGGCGTTCGGGGTTGGCGGAGAACACGATCAGCCAGGTCCCCTGTGGATCGCGGGCGTAGGTCACCGCCCAGTTGACCGCCTGGGCCTCGGGGGCGAGCACGCTGAAATTGCCGGTGTCGCCCTTCACCTTCTCGAAGGACTTCCTGCCGGCGCCCGCGTGCCGGTCCTGCGATGCGGTCCGCTTGGTCTCGGGCAGGGGCGGGTCGAACTCCACGCTGTTCAGCATGTTCCCGGCCTCGGCGAGGGCCACAGGGACGGGGTACTCGCCTGGCCAGCCTGTGACGACCGCGCCGCTGTCCGCCGACCCGCTGCTGCAGCGGCCTCGGTTCGACGCGTGCGTCGCAGTCGAGCTGGTGATCGAGGTTCGGCATCGGATCACGAGCCCGCACGTGTTTCTCAGCTTCGGGGCACCGGCTAGAACCTTTACTGCCGACACCCGTCTGCTCGCTGAAGCAGCGGCGCGCCGTTTGGCAGCCGCCGCTTGAGGTCTCAGCGGGCCATATCCGCGCGTGCGGGTGTCGGGCCGCCTGCCTGCCCATCACCACCAGGACAAGCCGAAACGGACCGCCGGAGGAACCGACACACCGTCACGAAAGGTCGCGGCTAATGCCGATGCAATGAACTGGACGACCTTGTTACCCACCGTCAGTGGAGCGGCAATCGCCCTGGGTTCCGCACTGGTCGTTGACCACCAGAAGCGCCGTCGGGAACGGACTGTCGAGTGGAGAACGACGCGCAGGTCGTTGTACGGCACCTACTTGGCGGCCATCGCTACGGCTCGCGATGAGCTGATCGCTCTCTTGCTTGACCGAGATGGTCTGCTCCCTGAGCGTTCTCGTGCGGCCCGCGCCGCGGTCAGTGCTTGCTACGGCCCGAGATATGAACTGGAGATCCTCGCGCCAAGATCTGTTGTCGTCCCTGCGGTGACCCTATTCGGATGCATACGGGCACTACGCAACGCCGTCGCAGACGGGATAGTGATCGGCACCCCCGAAGGCGACCGGATCGCGATGGAGTATGACCACGCACTCAACGCCGCGCGTGACGCCATGCGACGGGACATGGAACGGGACACTGGCCTTTGAGGCTCTGTTCTACTCTCACGGGAAGACCGCTTGTCTTCTGCACGACCTTGCGTTGCGGCGGGAGAGCGGCGATGCGCTGCCGCTCCTTCTTCGGCGGCGGCGTGTGCGCCCCGCGAGGGCGGGTCAGGGCCCCGCGCGTGCAGCGCGGGGACGGGCGCGATCACGGCTCGACATCGAGCTGTAGGCCGCCCTGACCCAACACCTGGCCCCGGCATTTTGTGACTGAGTGCTTCATTTGGCGAGTGAGCCCATGAGTTGGCGGCTGGGAGAATACTTCGTCTGGCTGGTGAGTTTCACGTTCGCCTTGACCAGTCCGCACCGGCGTCGGTCTGGCTGTCACCAGGAAGTGGTCTGGGGAGAACCCGACTATGAGACCTCTGGCTGGCCGGATGGTTCGCCCGGTGTGCCGTTCCTAGCGTTGGGCTATGTCGATCACGCGGAGTCGGATCAGTCGTCGGACAGCGATCGTCCTCGCTGTTGCCCTTCTGGCGGTACTCGTCCCAGCGGAGGCCGGAGCGGCGGCCTCTACCCCCTTGTCCCAACTGCAGCGGGATGCCGACGCGTTGCGTGACGACGGAGTAACAGGCGTATCGGTCAGGCTGGAGACACCTCGGGGAGTGCGGACCGCTCGCAGTGGGGTCGGCGATCTCAGCACCACAGAGCCGATGCCTCAGAACGGGTATGTGAGGATCGGCAGTACTACGAAGACGTTCGTCGCGACCGTTCTGCTGCAGTTGGTAGGTGAAGGCCGACTGTTGCTGGACGACACGGTTGACCAGTGGCTGCCGGGCGTGGTGCGAGGCCACGGGAATGACGGGCGCCGGGTCACCCTGCGTCAACTGCTTCAGCACACCAGCGGGCTGCCCGACTACATCGGTGACGTGGTCCCAGATCTCAGCGCGGCCGGGTATCGCAAGAATCGCTGGACCACCTACACCTCCGAGCAGCGGGTTGCCTTCGCGATGCAGCACCCGCCGTCCTTTATGCCTGGCAGCGACTGGGAGTACTCGAACACCAACTACGTCCTCATCGGGATGGTGATCAAGGCCGCCACAGGCCATTCCTGGGAGCACGAGGTTCGAGCCAGGATTCTGCGTCCGTTACGGCTCACGCACACTGTCGTACCCGGCAACTGGCCGATCCTGCCAGATCCCCATGCCCGTGATTACCAGCAGTTCGAGCCGGGCGGAGTCATGGCTGACACCACGATCGCGTATCTGCCCTTCGACGGCGACGCCGACGGAGCCATGATCAGTACGACAGCGGACACCAACAAGTTCTTCAGAGCGCTGGTGCGAGGTGAGATTCTGGCCTCTGCCCAGCTGGCTGAGATGCAGCGCACGGTCGAGGTGCCTGCCGACCACGGTGCTTTGCCGGGCACGCGCGACGGGCTCGGACTGGACTGGACGCCATTGTCCTGTGGCGGCGGGTACTGGGGGCACAGTGGCGATGGATTCGGCTACTTGGTATGGCCTGCCACGATTTCGGACGGGCGGAGCGCCGTCACTGTCTCCTTGCATAGCCGACCTGGCGATGAGGGAACTGCCGGGCGGCAGATCGGGGACGTCACAGCTCTCGTGGACCATGCGCTGTGCTCTTCTCGCGGCGGCGGAACCCCGTGAGAGCCGATGGTGGCCCGTCCGGGCAGCGCGTAAGGCGGCACAAGAATTGTCCAGCTGGCTGGTGTGGGACCACACCAGCCCTGCCGCCTATTTCCGTCAAGACGGCGGGCGCGCGAGCCTACAGGTGGAATTCGCGGACGTGGAATGACTCGATATCTCGTTTTAACAGTGCGCAATTCGAGACTGCTGTAAAACCGGAGTTGAGCCGAAGCGCGATAGCTATCACCAAGGCAGACTCTTGTCACCAGGACTTCCAGACAGGGCACGCGAGGCTGGAAGCTGTGCCCGAACCCGTGATCTGTAACCTTCTGTAGCAGTGGACCGGTCGGTAGAGCGCTGTCCCGTTAGTGCGGCTCCCCGGCAGTCACTTGAGACTCATCAGGTGCTTGCTTCCGCAACCCACTTGGATGATCCAGCGTCCAACTCCATGACGGACGGCTGCCGATCACCCGGGAGAGCACGTGACGAAGAAGGATCAGAGGATGGACGCGGCGGGGGAGGAGGACCGTGAAAAGTGGATGGCGCGTTTCCAGGTGCGGCTGGCCATGCAGCCGGGCGTGGACCGGGCAGTCGTGCTCCAGGCGGTCAAGGATGTCGCGGCCCACTGCGCGGATACGGGAGAGCACCCACCGCTAACAGCCCAAGCGCTACCAGGACTTCAACCGTGATCGCGCATGGCTGCGGGCTCCTGGAGAACGTGCCTTCGCGTAGCTGAAATCCTGGCGACTGCCCCGGCGGGCCAGATGCCCCACCCGCCGCATCGGCATCATCGTCCACACCCTCCTGACCTACTTGTATTCAGGATGGAAGAGGTTCAGTGCTCGCAGAGGGAGAATTCTCGTTCGTAGAGCTGCTCGTTGTGTTCGTCGACGAAGAACTTGCGTTCCTGCATGAGTTGTTCACGGTAGTTCTTAGCCTGTTCAAGCGTCATGGTCGAGGTGTCGGACCATGGTTGTTGCGGTGGCATATCGGATGTCGAGACGATCTTTTCCGACGGGTCGACCAGGAAGAACGCGAGAATTTTGCGATATCCCGGGCGGGCGGGGTCTGTGAGGCGGAATGAGCCGACGCGATGTTGCAGGATATTCGGGAACGCCAGGCAGCGGCCCGCTGGGGTCGACGTTGATCCCAGCATCTGGTTCAGTTCGTCTTCGTTCTCCAGGCCGTAGACCTCACGCAGGCCGTTGTCGTCGTTCTGTTCGTAGTTTGGGTCGTCGAGTGCCGCCCGGAAACTCAGCTGGCTTTCGGTGATGTTTTCGCTGTCCCAGTAGTAGATTCCGGTCGAGACGATCCGCTCGTTCATCATCCCCTCGACATGCCAGGAACCGCCGGGGTATTCGGGCTTGTCCGGGGTGAGATGAATGGTGGCGAGCTTGACGATGACCTGGAGACGGCGGCCGCGCAGGTCGACTCGGGCGGATTCATCGGGCAACTCGGGCGGGGTGAAGGCCGGGGCGTCCGGGATGGCCGGGCGGCGGTTTTCCCACCAGTCGTCCTGGGCCTCTTCCCATGTACGGAGGGCTTCTGCGTAGGCCTCATCATCACTGTAGGAGGATTTGGGCGGATACTCCGGCTCCGAGTCGTACCACCCATAAGGATCGGCCTCGATCCGCAGGGGCCGCGGATGGCGCAAATCGGTGAGCACATTCTCCAGCAGCGGGCGCAAGCGCGCGAACAAGTCTGGCAGGACGGAGGCTAGTTCGCGATGATTCTTGGGGTGGACGTTGTTGACGTACGAACGGAAGGCGACATCGCCGTCGTCACTGACATCGACGTCCGTGGGTAGCCACTGGAATTTCTCCGAGAATTCGTACCTCGAGTAGCGGTCTGTCGGGTTCTGCCAAGCCCTCTCGGGCGCACCGCCCACCTCTCTCACCAGGCAGAACAGTGAGGGATGAACCAGATCCCGTACCTGGCCGTTGGATCCGGGATGCCAGTCCTGTTCTGCTTCGGGGACCTGCTCCAGAACCCGAACCGCTTTGCGCAGCCGGGATCTGAGCTTGTCGTCGACCAGTGTGTCCGACTGCCACACCCCATCGACGGCGGACACCTCGACGCCGGTTCGTCCGTCTCGTAGCGCGGCGTAATGCAGGAGTTCGGCAAGCACGTAACGAACCTGCGCTTCGGTGAGGCCCTGAGCGACCGCTTCTTGCGTCCACCTGGCGACGATGTCGGCATCGTTCATCTTGTCGAACCACCCTGGCTTCGCCCGAATGAGTGAGCTGCACTGCATCATCTGAAGTTCCCGCAGCGTTCGGGGCGGCGCGAACGATATGGAACGGGAAGCATGAAAGGGCAGCGGGAAAGCAGACAGGCCAGTCAATTCTCTTGGTCCTCCCCAGTCGGTGTGCGGTGGCGGGAAGGATACTTCAGCAGACTGACACCGCAGCCGTGGTCCTGTCATCGCTGTTCCGGGAGCAGGGGCTTCGACGTAGTCGCATGATGTCCGGTTCGCGCTCATTCGAGGCCGAGGAGTGAGAGGGGGGTGCAGGCGTTGCGGCGCAGGCCGGCCGTGACGTCTTCACTCCAGCTGTGCGAAGGGCCCGATGGCGAGGGTTGGAACTTGAGCGGGTCTGGCTGTAGTCGACCTGCCACACCGTCACAGATATTGAGAGGAGGGTGAGTCGGGTCCTGGACGCAGGAAGCCCGCACCATGGGTGATCATGACTGTTCTCTACGCAGCTAGTGCTGTGACCGCATAGGTTCGCCGGGGCGGCGGTTGTAGCGGTTGGATGTGCGCTGACGTCCGATCCGACCGCTGGAGGCGCGATGGCCCCGAGCCCGTCAGGGTGCGCAGAACTGACCTCCCAGGAGGGGCAGAAGCTGCAGCAGAGCGTGCGCCGGGGCAGCACCAGTTCGGTGCGTTACCGGCGCGCGATGATGCTGCTGGCCTCGGCCGGCGGGAACTGGGTGCCGGTGATCGCCCAGCTGGTCCAGGCCGACGAGGACACCGTCCGGGACGTGATCCACCGCTTCAACGAGATCGGCCTGGCCTGCCTGGACCCTCAGTGGGCTTGAGGTCGTCCCCGCCAACTCAGCGATGACGACGAGGACTTCGTCATCGCGACGGTTACCACCCGCCCGGTCAAGCTCGGTCAGCCATCACCCGCTGGTCGCTGCGCAAGCTGGTCGCCTACCTGCGCAGAGTGCACGGCCGGGTGATCCGCATCGGCCGCGAGGCATTACGGTCCCCGCTCGCCCGCCGCGGCGTCACCTTCCAGCGCACCAAGACCTGGAAGGAGTCCCCGGACCCCGACCGTGAGGCGAAGCTGGACCGTATCGAGCACGTTATGGACCTCCAACGCCCGCCACCGCGACGTCCTGGCGGTCGCCCAGGAGCGGAACAAGGCGAGGGCTTCGGCGAGATTGCCGGGGCCGCATCTGGCGTGAAAGGTCTTCTCGGAAGTCCATGCCCAGACCCAGTCGTGAGCGCTGCGGTTGACGTCCTGGCGGGGGTATTCGTGTTGCTCAACTGGACTACGAGAACCAGAAGTGGGCGGCTCTGGGCGTGGACCCGGTGCGCACAACGGCGCTGCATGTAGAGGAACACGAGCTGGTCTGGAAGGTCTACTGGCAGTCCGAGGAATGCGTGCGCACCCGGAATCCCGCCGCCATGTTGATCGGCCATGGCCCCTACCTGGTCGACCGAATCGACGGAGGGCTGTACCGAATTGGAGCCGTCTCCGAGGTAGAAGGAGCCTGGGAGGCTGACTACCGCGTTCGCATCCGTGGGCTGGCCATGCGTACCTCTGTGGACGATCTACACGATGAGATACGCGAAGCTGCCGTCGTGAGGGGAACGTGTCAATGGGGCGGGCATCGTCGGACGTCAACTGAGCCGGTAGTCCCGCGAGCCGGCGCCCCGAGCGCGCCGAACGATCCCGGCCTCCTCAAGGCGGCGCAGCTGGTACAGCGCCGACGAAGGGCTGGCCAGGCCGACGGCCGCTGCGATCTCTCGCACCGTGGGGGCCTCACTGCGGTCGGCGATGAGCGAGCACCGACCGCCGGCGCTCCGCGTTCCCAAGACCGTGTGTCGGACGAGCAATCGTCAAGCGGTGCGGAGGGTGTCTTCTGGATTCGACGCGGTGATCTCGGCTGCGGCGAGGCGGGCTTCCTCGCGCACGTCCTGGTCGGGGTGGTTGAGGAAGGGCTCGATCATCGGCAGCGCCTTGGGGGGTGCGTGGCACCGAGGATGTAGATCGTGTGACCAAGGATCTCTGTCTCCATCGTCGGCATGGCGGCGGCCAGCGGCTTGACGAGGTCAAGGGGCAGGCGGCGGTGGTTCAACGCCTCACTGACCGCGTTCAGAGCGGACTCCCGAACCCGGGTGACGGGTTCGTTGACGGTCAGACTGACCAGACGCCTCACGATGAGGCGAGCCGTATCGGCGTCGAGAGTGGTGGCGCGTAGGAGATCCCCGAGCGAGGCGGCGGAGACGTCCCGCCGGCCCGGATCGCGGTCAGTCAGAGCTTCGAGTGCAGCGGACATGTCCTTCACGCGGCCGCCTCGGACCGCTCGACCAGGACGCTGCTCTCGAACCGGGCTCCCGCACGGACGAGCGGCTCGCGCAGGATGTCCAGGTGGCCGTTGTGGCGGGCTGTCTCCTCTGTGAGGTGGAGGAGGATCCTGCGCAGGTCGACGTGGAGGCCGTTGCGGATGGTTCGCTGGGCCTGCTTGTCCAGGCCGTTCCCGGCGATCAGTTCGCGGTAGTGGGCGCTCTGTTCCGCGTATTCGTCGAGCAGCTGCGTGAGCGGGAAGTCGACGGCGATACGCATCTCGCGGTCGGGGTCCTCCTCGGTCCAGGGGGCCCGGTCCTCCTCGCCGAGGAAGACCACCTGGAACCAGTAGTACTCGACCCAGCGGAGGTGGTTGATCACTCCGCTCATGGTCATCAGTGGTGAGCCCGGCAGGAGCGCCTTGCGGGCGTTCTCCGCGGAGACGCCCTCGCACTTGGCGCGGGCGGTGTTCAGCGCCGGTGGGCAGCCCGGCATGATCCGCCGGACAGGGCCTGGGAGTCCGGTGAACAGCGAGAGAACGAGCGCCGCAGTCGAAGTCGTCGCGACAGGCGACGCCTTCGGGACGGCCTTCCGGGCCGAGCAGTAGTGAGCCGGGCCCGGCAACGCCCAGCTCGTTGCGGTCACGTGGTCTTGATGTCGTCCACGCGCTCGCCCTCCGCCTGGGACGGCTCGGTCCTGGGGACGTCCGGGTGCTGGGCTGCACGCTCAGCCGGCTCGTCGCGCTCGCCCTCAGCTTGGGAGGGTGTGTGAGAGTACAGCCAGGTGTCGTAATCCGAGGCTTCGGACTTCATGGCGGGCCTCCCTCGGTCGCTCATTTCCTATGCTCCTCCGTCGACCCCAGCGGGGCGAGACCAGCCAGCACTGCATCTCGCGTCCCAAGCCAACGAAGCTGCCGGACGCGCAGCTCAGCCGATCCCCGGTGGTACTGGAATTCGCCGGCATCTCTGCAGCAGACCACGCACAGAGGTTCCCAGGACTGGACAGAGGTACCGCCTCGCCACACGCTGTTGCCGAACTGCGAGGGCTGTTCCACCTGCACAGGTAGCAGTGGGTGACCGCTGAAGATGCAGAGGGTGTCGGGGCCTGTTTCGCTGGTGCGGCCCGCTCTTCCTCATCACCCAAGGAGTGATCATGAGCGCTGCAGGCGAGTCCGGTCGTGCCCAGCAGATGCGTGCTAAGGCTCAGGACCTGGAACAGGCCGCGGAACGCGCCTCTGACCCGCAGGAGCGTCAGCGTCTGAAGGACAAGGCCCGCCAGCTCAAGGAGCAGAGTGAGCATGCAGGCGGTACGGGCAAGCCGGACATCGACCCGACGATGTAGTCCCGGTAGTTCCTGGCACAGACACCGGCCGGTGGCCGGCCTCCGTGACCTTCTGGCACGCGAGAGGCCCCCGGCCGGTCACTGCTGCCTCCGCTCAGTCGCCTGCGCCCACGCGCCGCCGGGCCGCAGCAATCCGCGCACCCTGCCCCTGCCGATATCCTCATGGGCTTCGACGGTCTGGGCGCGGTCGCCGCCCGCGTCGTGGAAGAGGATCGTCGGTCCGTTGGGCAGCTCCCGCTCGACGGTGGCGACGATGGTGTCCGTACCGGGGCGCTCGAAGTCCTTGCTGTCCACGTTCCAGCCCAGCGGGCGCGTGCCCCGGGAAGCGGCGAGCTTGCGGCTGTAGGGGGTGAAGGCTCCACCGGGTGCCCGGTAGTACATCGGCCGTACGCCAACCGCTGCACGAGCACCGAATTCGGGACCAACACAAGCGCCAACATCCTCAAGCTGGTCTCGCGGGTGGAGACTGTCGCAGCTGCGTGTGCTGACACGCCTGACCGCTCCAAGGACGTGATCTCCGACGTCCGCACCGCCTACGACGGTGAGAACTATGGCGAGGCGCCCTGTGCCGCTCGGAAATTCTCACGGTCGCTCATCGGTAACAGTCGCAGTATCGCGAACGTGTTCGTCACCCCCAGGTACGCCAGTCTCAGCAGCACGACTGATCATCATGCCGCGCCCACCGCTGTCAAGCGATAGCGGTGACTTGAGCGGCCTCGGCTAGCGCCGAAATCCGCTCCACCTGGATGGATGAGGTATTCGGCAAGGGCAAGGTCGTGATGCCGTCGCAAGATGGTGGCCGGAGGGACGAGTAGCAGTAGCCGCGCAGCACCGCACGGGGGGAGCGGGGCCAGGAGCGCTGCGAGGACGGCCGCCCGGTCTACGGGGGCTGAACTCTACTTTCTGCGAGTCGAGTTGGCGCTCGAGGAGAGAGAGCTGGTGCGTAGGGCGAGGATTTCTGTGGCCTTGGCGTGGTCACTCGTGTGCGGCAGGCCCAGAGCGGCGAAGAGGTGAGCAGCGGTCAGGTAGGTGAGACGGAGCAGCACGAGCGGGCCTGGCTGAGCTGCGGCGTTCGCCGCGCGCCGGGGGAGACGAGCGGTGTCGGGACGGCGAGCGGATGGACACGCAGCTTCTCCGGGGCAACGGCGGTGTCGGGTAGCCGAATAGCGGCGACGACGAGCCGTGATGGTGCCGGGGGCGGCCTGTCTCCTGCCCTACGGTCAACCCCCCGACGCGGCACGCCAGCCGTGCCACCGGCGGACGGCGATCACGAGCGCCGGACCGGTCGGCGGTCGCTGCCGGTACGGCGCGTACTTCTCCCGCAACAGGGCGACGGCCGCCGGGTACTCGCCCTGGGTGCCGGGCGGCAGCTCGCGGGCGTCACCGTCCGCGCGGACCCACCACAGCCGCTCCCAGTCCTCGTCGTACGCGTCGACGAGCAGGCAGACAGCCGGGTGGGCCGCGATGTTGTCCAAGCGTTTCAGCTGCTGTGACCTCTTCGGCTTCCAGTCGACGGCGGTGACGATCTCCTCGCCGTGGGCCGCGAAGACGACCGGCACCAGATGCGGGCGCAGGCCCGCGTCCACCGTCGCCAGGCGCGCCACCCGCGCGGTCATGAACCGGCGGCGCGCCTCGTCCCCGGCCATGTCCGGCACGGTCACCTCCTATTCAGCGGCAGCCGCGGGCTGTCACCGGTGGCCGGACGTGGCCTCGGCCAGTTCGTCCAGGGTGCGCAGCGTCTCGTTCTCCGGCAGGGTCGGCAGATACAACAGGACGCGTTCGACGCCGAGTTCGGCATAGGTGTCGAGCGCCTTGCGGTCGTGCCGGCCCGCGTACACCACGACGGACGGGCGGTCACCGGCCGTCCGCCGCATACGCGCGATGCGTTCACCCAGCTTCTCGAGCGGCAGAGCGCTCGGCATCCACGCCGCACCGTACGCGGCGACGCGTTCGAAAGCGCGCTCGCTGTCGCCCCCGACCCAGATGGGCGGATGGGGCTTCTGGACCGGCTTGGGCCAGGCGTAGACGGGATCGAAGTCGACGAAGTCGCCATGGAACTCGGCCTCCTCCTTGGTCCACAGCTCGATCATCGCGCGGATGCGTTCGTCCATGAGCCGCCCGCGGACGGCCGGATCCGTCCCGTGGTTGCGCATCTCCTCGCGGTTCCAGCCCGCGCCGACCCCGAACACGGCCCGGCCGCCGGAGATCAGATCGAGGGAGGCGACCTCCTTCGCGGTGTGGATCGGATCGCGCTGGATCACCAGAGCGATGCCGGTGCCCAGGAGCAGGTCCCGGGTCACCGAGGCGGCCGCGGCGAGCGCCACGAACGGGTCGAGCGTCCGGTAGTAGATCCGCGGCAGCTCACCGCCCCCCGGGTACGGGGACTCCCGCTTGACCGGAATATGCGAGTGCTCGGCCAGCAGCAGGGAGTCGAACCCACGCTCCTCCAGGGCGGGTCCCAACGCCTTGGGGCCGATGCCCTCATCGGTGACAAATGTCGATACTCCGAACTTCATTCGCGACCACCCCGTCTCGTCGGCACACCTGCTGTCAGTGTGACGCGGTCGGTCGCTCCTCGTCGGGCATGACCTCCCGCGGCGTGGCGTCCGGACCCTATGCCCACTGTCACTGCCCGACCCACGCGTCCGCCGGCCGCTGCAGGGCCACCTCGCGCAGCGCCGCAGTGGTGAGGCGAGAACGCCGGCGATTGCACGTGGGTCGTCACGGAGCCCGCAGACGATGTCGAGCATCCGCGCCCGGCCCTCGCGACCGTGTGGCACCTGCCCCAGTACCAGCTGGATGGTGGCCCGGGCGCGGCCGGTGGCGGCCACCAGGTCCTCGACATTGCGCAGTTCCTCATCGAGCCGGCCTCCGAACACGCTGCGCTGCCCGTCGACCGTCATCAGGGCAGGCGTCCGCGTCCTCGGGGACCAGCCGGTCGATGTCCGGGACCCCGTACCCGTCGGTCCTACGTCGTCTCATTGCCATCACTTCACCCACATGGGGCGCTCGGCTCGGCCCTGTTGCTTGAGATCGGCGAGTTTCCGGATGTGAGGGACCTCAATCCGGCTCGTTGATCCGCATATCTCGCAGCAGTCCGCGAGGAGCCGCTTCACCAACTCGGTGGTGCCGATGCGGTTGGGTTTCAACGGCTCTCGGTCGGCCATTACCGCTGGGCACTGCCGTTTGAGCGGGACGCCGTCGAAGCGGGCAACCAGCGCCTTCTTCACCCACCTCCGCGCTCGACGATGACTTCAAAGGTCAGGAGCGGCGAGCGGACTGCGCCGAGAGCGCGCCGGGACCGGGTGCGCGTTCGCGCAACGCGACGGCGACCGACACAACGGCGCCGCAGGAGAGGACCACCGCGAAGCCGATCATCGCGGTCTGCACGGCGAAATGCCGCAGGGCGATGCTGAACAGGACGGAGGGCAGGCCCATGCCCAGGTACGCGATGACGAAGAACACGGCGAGGACCCCCGCGCGTGAGGCGGGCTCGGCCACTGAAACGGCACGTTCGACGCCTCCCTTGAACAGCAGCCCGGAGCCGGCTCCCGACAGGGACACGGCGACCAGGTAGAGCCAGAGCGCCGGGTGGTAGAGGGCGACGGCGCACAGGACCAGGCCGACCGGGAATACCACTGCCCCCACGGTCAGGACCCGGGGCAGTGGGAGGCGGCCCAGCACCAGCTGGGCGGCCGCCGCGGAACCGAACATGAGGAAGGCCGACAAGCCGACCACGAGGTGCGAGTCGGTGTGCAGGGTGCCATGGAGCACGCTCGCCCCGAGGGAGGAGATCAGGCCGAGGATCGCGAAGGCGAAGGCGCCCAGCGCGCCGGCCGCGCCGAACGTCCGCCCGCCGCCGGGGCGCAGGACGAACCTGCTGGGCGGTTCGGCCGCGGGCAGCTCCAGGTCCACGGTCTCCGGGGTGGACAGCACCAGCGCCAGGCACACCGCCATGGCGAGCGTGAAGATCGCCTGGACGGTGATCAGGGGCGTGGGAAGCCACTCGGCGGCGGCTCCGGCGACCAGGGGCCCTGAGGCCAGGCCGCCGAGGTTGGCGGCGGTGGCCACGATGCCGGGCAGCACCGAACCCGTCTGTTCCGGACGGGCCTCGTGGTGGAGGTCGTGCAGGTACGTCGTCGCGGTCGAGGCCATCAACCCCAGTCCGACACCGTTCAGGATCCTGCCCGTGATCAGCCCCGGCAGGTCCTGCCACGTGATCAGTACGACCGAGGCGACGATGCCAACCAGCAGCGCAGGGACGATGACGCGCCGTCGGCCGAGCCGGTCCGACAGGTGTCCCAGTCCGAGGAAGGCGGCCGCTGCGCCCACGACCATCGAGGCGTACGCCACCGTGACCGTGGTCGCGCCGAAGTGGTCCCGGGCCTCGTACAGCGGCCACAGCGGGGTCGGCGCGGTACCGAAGGCCATAAGTACGGTGAAGGCCACCGCCACGAACCAAAAGCCGGTCGTGTGCGAGGCACGACGCCGGGCGGGGGCGCGGGGCGGCAGGTCGGCGGGAGCGGGTGCTGGGATCGGATGGGTCGGGTCGTCGGGAGCGTCAGCTGTGGGACGGCTCAGCGGCGTCGGAACGGCAGGCAGGGGTACCCCTCCTCGGGCGGAAGTGGATGGCGCTTTCCAGTCTCCTCACCAGCCGGGATCAGTGCCAACGAATGTTTTTGCTGGGCTCGAGCACTGCGAGTGATACTTCTCGTGTGGAGCTACGTCAGCTGGAACAGTTCATCGCGGTCGCCGAGGAGTTGAGTTTCACGCGTGCCGCCCGACGGCTGCACGTGGTGCAGTCCGGGGTGTCCGCCGCGATCCGCTCCCTGGAACGCGAGCTCGGTTGCGCGCTGTTCGAGCGCACATCGCAGCAGGTCCGGCTCACCGGGGCGGGCGCGGCGCTGCTGCCGGAGGCGCGGGCCACCCTGCACGCCGCCCAGGCGGCCCAGGACGCCGTGCGCGCCGCACAGGACACGCTGCGCGGCACGGTGAATGTGGGCGCCATGGCCTCGGTCGAGGTGGTGGACCTGCCTGCGCTCCTCGGGCAGCTGCACGCGCGGCATCCGGCGATCGACGTCCGGCTGCGGCTGGCGACGACCGGATCGGCGGGACTGGCGCACGCACTGCTCAGCGGGGACCTGGACGTGGCTTTCCTGTCGCTGCCCGAGCACAAACCCGCCGGGATCGACGCACGGGAGCTGGCCACCGTGCCGCTCGTCCTGGTGGTGAGCGCCGCCCATCCGCTCGCGCAGCGGGGGGAGGTGGCACTTGCGGACCTCGCGGGGGAGCCCTTCGTGGACTTTCCACCGGGCTACGGCAACCGCGAGGTGGTCGACCGGGCGTTCGCGGTGGCGGGCGTCGTACGCCGGGTGGCACTGGAAGTGCCCGACATCGACATGGGGGCGGCACTGGTCCGGCACGGTCTGGGCATCGCCTTCCTGCCCGCGTTCGCCGTTGCCCGCACCCCCGGCCTGCAAGTCCTGGACGTCCACGGCACCATGCTCCGCTGGAGCATGCATCTCGGCACGTCGTCGACCCGGCGGCCCAGCTCGGCCCTGCGGGCGCTGCTCGACCTGGTCGACCTCCACGTCATCGCCCTGTGACGCGCGGGCCGCGGCTCGCGCGTCACAGGGCGATGGTGTCCGGCCCCCTTACGCTCGCTTCGCTCCGGCGGCGACATCTGCCGCAGCATCCGCTGACGCTCAGGCTGCCTTCGTCCACAGGCGGGCGCCGGTTCCAGCGGGGCATCAGCCAGGTCCGCCCAGCACGATCGTCCACACTCGGGTCGCCACCTGGAGGTTGAGGCGGTCCTCGACGTTCGCGAGGTCGTTGCCGCTGATGTCGCGGATGCGCTGGAGCCGATAGCGCAGCGTGCTGCGGTGGATCGCGAGGGATTCGGCGGTCACGTCGTAGTTGCCGCCGCAGTCGAAGTACCGGGACAGGGTCTCCACCATGGCCGTATGGTGCCGGGAGTCGTAGTCGATGAGCTGCCCGAGCCACTCGTGGACGAATGTCTCTAGTTCCCGGTAATCGTTGCCAGGCCCCAGTACGCGGTAGAGGCCGAGCTCGTCGAAGAATGTCGTGCCGTAGCGCTCGTGGGAGTGGCGGCGTACTTCCAGGGCGCGCTGCGCCTCCTGGTAGCGGTGGGGGATGTCGTCCAGGGAGTCGCACAGGGCGCTCACCCCGATCGTCCCGGACCGTGTCCCGGTCTCCCGGGCGAGCGCCTCGTACAGCGCGCGGGCGTGCGGCCTGTCGTCGGCGACCAGGACCACGTGGTCGGTACGTCTCGTCAGCAGCGAGCGCATGCCCACGGCAGAGGCCGCTCGGCCCACGGTCTGCGCGAAGGAATCGTCCGCAGTCCGGTTCGACCACTGCACCACGACGATGTACTGGCTGCGGTGGAGGTCGTGTCCGACTGCCTCGGACCGGGCGTAGGCGCTCGCCTCGTCCGTCCCTGCCAGGAGGTCGTCGACCAGCTCGCGGTGCAGCTTCAGCTCCACTTCGGCCAGATTACGCAGGTGCGCGAGCTCCGGGGCGAGCGACGTGGCGGCGTGTTCCAGCGCGAGCACGGTGTGTTCGTCGGCCTCGCCCCGGGCATCGACCAGGGCCAGCACGCCCAGGACCTCGCCGTGCGGGCGGATCAGAGTTGTCAGCCGGTCCCTTATCCGCACCGGCCCGACCTCCCGGGCAGCCGCATGCAGCATTTCGTCCTGGTGCACGGGGTCCGGCTCCGGATAGGGATCGGGGCGGCTGGGGCCGGTCCAGGACCTCAGCCGACCGAAGCGGTCTTCGACCAGCGCGGGGAGTCCCGTGAGTTCGTGCAGTGCGCGGGTGATGGCTTCCTCGCCGCCGCCCGAGGCAGCGACGTCGGCCATGAGCGCGTGAATGGCCCACTGGCATCTCAGCTCAGCGACGACGGAGATCAGCTGCCGCTGGAGGGCCGTCCGTTCCTCCCTCAGTCGGTGCAGCTCCAGCGCGTCCTCGCGTTGGCGGCGGTGTGTGAAGGCGGCTGACAGGGCGGCAGCGGTGTGCCGGACGAGCGTGGCGAGCAGGGAGCGCTCGGCCTCGGTGGGTCGGGAGCGGGACGTCACCACAAGGTAGCCATGGAGTCCCTCAAGTCCGCGTAGCCCCAGAGCCCGGCCCCAGGGTCGGCCGGGTACGGTCACAGAGCCGTCCTGCCCGGCCAGCTCCCGCACCCTCCGGCCCACGGCCGAGGTATGGATCTGCCCGTCCCTCGGGTTGGGGACCAGGTCGCCGCCCACCTTGAGGTATCCGGCCTCTGCGCGGTATGGCCCTGCGGCGGCTACGTGGTCCATGGCCAGGCGCAGGATCTCGCCTTCGTCACGGGTTCCGGACAGGGCGCTGAAGAGCACCATCAGTTCGTGGAGGGCGTGATCGGCCGGGGTTGGAACGAGGTGGGCGAGGCCCTCTCCCCGTGGCCGTCGACTGCCGCCCGGCGCTGCCCAGCGGAAGGCTGCTCTCCGGGTCGGACGGCGGCGGTGCAGGTTGTGCGCCCGGCTGCCAGCCATCGGAACCCTCCCTTTCCTGAGCCCTCAGAGAGGTGGCAGCGATCCTTCCTGTGCGCCTCCCCTCCCAATTTACCCGTGCTGTCGGGAGACTTCGTCTCGTGCTCGCAGGGCGACAGGCTCCGCTGCTCTTTGACCTGCCGGGTGCAGGCGTAGAGCTGCTTGGTCTGCGAGTCTGGGAACTGCTGGGGGCCGTCGTGCACACAGTCAGGAAGGACTGGGCGATGACCGAGCAGCCTTGTAGGCCGGTTGCCACGGACGAGACGTACCAGGAAGCCGAACGCGCAGTCGACCACCTTTCGGACTCGGGGTCTCCCGCGCCGAGGGTGGCCGTCGTCGGCCAGACGTCCGCCTCGTCGAGCAGGGCATCGGCCGCATGGACTACGGCACGGCCGTCCTGTACGGAGCGGTGAGCGGGCCCCTTCCCGGTGCGCTGATCGCCTGGCCCTTCGGCCTGGACGACCGGCTCGACCACGTCATCTCCGCCCTGCTCCTCACCCTGTACGGGCTGATCTTCGGAGCAGTCGTCGGCGCGCTGTTCGGCATGCTGCTGCACGCCCTGCAGGGCGTGCGCCGGGATTTCGCCTCGCTCCGCTCGATGTAGCCGAGCAAGTACGAGGTCGTCGTGCACGAGGCGGTCGCCGACAAGGCCGTGCGGCTGATCGGCGGGCTGCGGACCACCGGCGGAGGTCCCATCCGTACCTGAACGAACGTGATCCGGAGAGTCGGCGCAGGCCGCCGCACCGGGAGGAGTTCCTCATGGCCAAGGCAGTGGGCATCGATCTGGGCACCACCAACTCGGTGATCGCCGCGTGGGAGGGCGGCGAGCCGTCCGTCGTGCCCAACAGCGAGGGCAACCGCACGACACCATCCGTGGTCGCCTTCACCGATACCGGCGAGCGCCTGGTGGGCCAGCTGGCCCGGCGCCAGGCGATCCTCAACCCCAAGGGCACCATCTATTCGGCCAAGCGGTTCATCGGCCGGCACTTCGACGAGATCTCTGACGAGGCCAGGGCGGTGGCGTACGACATCGTCGAGGGCGACGGCGGGGCGGCCCGCTTCAAGGTGCGCGACAAGCTGTACGCGCCGGAGGAGATCAGCGCGCAGGTGCTGCGCAAACTCGCCGACGACGCCTCCAAGCAGCTGGGGGAGCGGGTCACGGAGGCGGTCATCACGGTGCCCGCCTACTTCAACGACGCTCAGCGCACCGCCACCAAGGACGCCGGACGGATCGCGGGACTGGAGGTGCTGCGGATCATCAACGAGCCGACGGCGGCTGCCCTCGCGTACGGCATGGACAAGAAGGAGCACGAGACTGTCCTCGTCTTCGACCTGGGCGGCGGCACCTTCGACGTGAGCATTCTCGACGTCGGCGATGGCGTGGTGGAGGTGCGCTCCACCGCCGGCGACAGCCACCTGGGCGGTGACGACTTCGACCGGCGTCTGGTGGATTACCTCGCGGACGACTTCCAGAAGGAGAACGGCATCGACCTGCGCCAGGACCCGCAGGCGCTGCAACGACTGTTCGAGGCGGCGGAGAAGGCCAAGACCGAGCTCAGTTCGGTGACGCAGACGCAGGTCAGCCTGCCGTTCATCACCGCCGACGCCTCGGGCCCCAAGCACCTCACGGACTCGATCATGCGGTCCACGTTCGAGCAGATCACCGGCGACCTGGTGGAGCGTTGCCTGGGACCGGTCCAGCAGGCGATGGCCGACGCCAAGGTCGGCGAGAGCGACATCGACGAGGTCATCCTCGTCGGCGGTTCCACCCGCATCCCCGCTGTCCAGGCTCTGGTCCGCCGACTGACCGGAGGCAAGGAACCCAACATGAGCGTCAATCCCGATGAGGTCGTGGCCCTGGGTGCCGCGATCCAGGCCGGGGTGCTCAAGGGCGAGGTCAAGGACGTCCTGCTGCTCGACGTCACCCCCTTGTCGCTGGGCGTCGAGACGCGCGGCGGAGTGATGACGAAGATCATTGAGCGGAACACCACCATCCCGGTGCGCCGCAGCGAGACCTTCTCCACCGCCGAGGACAACCAGCCGGCCGTCGATGTGGTGGTCCTCCAGGGCGAGCGCGAGCGGGCCGCCGACAACCGGGTACTGGGCAGGTTCCAGCTCACCGACATCCGGCCGGCGCCGCGGGGCGAACCACAGATCGAGGTCACCTTCGACATCGACGCAAACGGCATCCTCAACGTCAAGGCCCGCGACCGGGACACGGGCAAGGAACAGGGCATCACCATCAGCGAGAGCTCCAACCTGGACCGCAGTGAGGTCGAACGCATGGTCCAGGAGGCCGAGCACAACCAGGGCCAGGACCAGGCACTCCGCGAGGCCGTTGACGCCCGTAACGAGCTCGACGCCGTCGCATACCAGGTCGACAAGCGCCTCGCCGAACTGGGCGACGCAGCGCCCGCACACGAGAAGGCACGCGCCGAGATGCTCGTGTCCGACGCCCGGGCGGCGGTCAAGGAAGAGGCGGGCGTGGAGCGCGTACGGCCCCTGACCTCCGAACTCCAGCAGGTGCTTGCCGGGCTGACGGCCCATCAGGGCGCCGCCACCACGGACGGCCCCGGCCAGGACGCCGCCACCAGCGGTCCCACGAGCGGCGGTGAAGGTGGCGACGATGTCATCGACGCCGAATTCGACAAGGACTGAGGCGCGCCATGCCCAGCCACCCCCAGGAACCCGACCGGGCCGCGTCGGATCCGATCGAACCGACCCCGGAAGGCGCCGTACGCCCTCCCCGCGGGGATCTGCCCCAACCGGCCCCCCCGACCCGGCCGGAAGCGGCGAACGGCGAACCGGGACCCGACGCCGCCGGCCCCGCGCTAGCCGAGGACGAGTACACGACCGCGATCCAAGAACTGGAGGACCGCTGGCGGCGCGCGCTCGCCGACCTCGACAACCTTCGCAAGCGCCACGCCAGGGAACTGGAGCGCGAACGGGCAGTCGAGCGGTCCCGCACCGCGGCCGCATTCCTGCCCGTCCTCGACAACCTCGAACTCGCCCTGACCCACGCCGGGGCCGATCCGGGCGCGATCGTGGAGGGCATCCAGGCCGTACGCGACCAGGCGGTGAACGTCCTCGAACTGCTCGGCTACCCGCGCCACGCGGAGACAGGCGTCGCCTTCGATCCGGCCCGGCACGAGGTGGTCGGCGTCGTCCAGGACCCCGACGCCCCACCAGGCACGGTCGTCGAGGTGCTGCGCCCCGGATACGGGGACGGCGAGCGGCAGCTCAGGCCCGCCGCCGTGACTGTCGCGAAGCGGGAGTGACCGGTCATGGCACGGGACTTCTACGAGGTACTGGGCGTGTCGCGGACCGCGAGCCAGGACGAGATACAGCAGGAATATCGCAAACTCGCACGCAAGTACCACCCCGACGTCAACAAGGACCCGGAGGCGGAGGAACGCTTCAAGGACCTCAACGAGGCTTACAGCGTCCTGTCGGACCCGAAGACCCGGGCCCGTTACGACCGCTTCGGCGAGGACTTCCGCAAGATCCCCGAGGACTTCGACGAACGGGTCGCGGCCGGAGCGGGCGGCGGCTTCCGCGCTCGGAGGACCGCGGGCGCGGGCGGCCCCCGTGTCCGGTACACCACCGGCTTCGGCGACGACTTCGCAACGGAGGGTGTCGACATCGAGGACCTGCTCGGCTCGCTCTTCGGAGCAGGCGCCGCACCCGCCGGCGTACCAGGAGCCGACCAGGAGGCCGAACTGCTGCTCACCGTCGAGGAGGCGTACAAGGGCGGCCGTCGCACCGTCACGCTCGCCGGTCCCACCGGGCAGCCGCGGCGCTACGAGGTCGACGTGCCACCCGGCGTCACTGACGGGCAACGCATCCGCCTGGCGGGCGAGGGAGGCCGCGGCAGTGGTGACGCCCCCGCGGGCGACCTGTACCTGCGGGTGCGTATCCAGTCCCACCCCCGGTTCCGGCTGGACGGCCGCGACGTGCACGTCCAGGTCCCGGTAGCCCCCTGGGAGGCGGCCCTGGGTGCGACCGTGCCGGTGCCCACCCCCGGCGGTGGCACGGCCAAGGTCACGGTGCCCGCGGGGTCGTCCAGCGGCCGGCGCCTGCGGCTGCGCGGCGAGGGCATGCCGAACCCGCGCGGCGCGAACGGCGACCTGTACGCCGAACTCCGCATCATGGTGCCGCCCACCCTCGGCGAGCGGGAGCGCGAACTGTTCGAGGAGCTCGCTGCCACCTCCTCGTTCGACCCCAGGAGGACGCGATGAACGACCGACCCGCGGGAGCGGCAGGCATCGGCCGGGCCGGCGTGGGCGACCGTCCGGTACGGACGGGCACCGATGTCACTGCCTCGACGGCCGTCCGGTACGCGCTCGTGCCCGCCCCCAGGCTCTCCCTGGACGCCGTGGCCCGTCGCTCGGGACTCCACCCCGACCTGATCCGCCGGTTCGTCGCCCTCGGCCTCGTCGACGCCGAACGCGACGCCGCGGGGCATCTGGTGTTCGACCCCACGGCACCGGCGGTCCTCGCCCGCATCCAGCGGCTGCGCACCGGACTCTGCCTCAACTACGCATCCATCGGCCTGGTGCTCGACCTGCTCGACCGCATCAGCCTGCTCGAAGCCGCCCTGCGCGACCGAGGCACGAGGAGTGAAACACCCCCATGGACATGAACCGTCTCACCCAAAAGTCCCAGGAAGCCCTCCAGGAGGCCCAGACCGCGGCCGTCCGCATGGGGCACACCGAGGTCGACGGGGAACACCTGCTGCTCGCACTTCTCGATCAGCAGGACGGTCTGATCCCACGGTTGCTGCAACAGGCCGGCACCGAGCCGAAGGAACTTCGCGAGGCCGTGCGCGAGGAGCTCTCCCGCCGCCCGAAGGTCACCGGCCCCGGCGCGGCACCCGGCCAGGTCTTCGTCACTCAGCGCCTCGCCCGACTGCTCGATGCCGCCGAGCGGGAGGCCAAACGCCTCAAGGACGAGTATGTGTCCGTGGAACATCTCCTGCTCGCCCTGGCTGAGGAGGGCTCGGCGACCGCCGCCGGGCGACTGCTCAACCAGGCCGGCATCACCAGGGACTCGTTCCTGAGCGCGCTCACCCAGGTCCGGGGCAACCAGCGCGTCACCTCCGCCAACCCCGAAGTGGCCTACGAGGCTCTGGAGAAGTACGGCCGCGATCTCGTCGCCGAGGCCAGGGACGGCAGGCTCGACCCGGTCATCGGCCGGGACGCAGAGATCCGCCGAGTCACTCAGATCCTCAGCCGCAAGACCAAGAACAACCCCGTCCTCATCGGCGACCCCGGCGTCGGCAAGACCGCCATCGTCGAGGGCCTCGCCCAGCGCATCGTCCGCGGCGACGTCCCCGAGGGCCTGCGCGAGAAGACGGTGTTCGCCCTGGACATGGGTTCCCTGGTCGCCGGCGCCAAGTATCGCGGGGAGTTCGAGGAACGCCTCAAGGCTGTGCTCAGCGAGGTCACGGCCGCCCAGGGGCGCATCCTGCTCTTCGTCGACGAACTGCACACCGTCGTCGGCGCGGGCGCCGCCGAAGGGGCCATGGACGCGGGCAACATGCTCAAGCCGATGCTGGCCCGCGGCGAACTCCACATGATCGGCGCCACCACCCTCGACGAGTACCGCAAGCACATCGAGAAGGATGCCGCCCTCGAACGCCGCTTCCAGCAGGTACTGGTCGACGAGCCGAGTGTGGAGGACACCATCTCCATCCTGCGCGGACTGCGCGAACGCCTGGAGATCTTCCACGGCGTGAAGATCCAGGACACCGCGCTGGTCTCCGCGGCCACCCTCAGCCACCGTTACATCACCGACCGGTTCCTGCCCGACAAGGCCATCGACCTCGTCGACGAGGCGTGCGCCCGGCTGCGTACCGAGATCGACTCGATGCCCGCCGAACTCGACGAGATCACCCGCCGCGTCACCCGCCTGGAGATCGAGGACGCGGCTCTGTCCAAGGAGACCGACCCCGCCAGCAAGACCCGCCTGGAGGAGCTGCGCAGGGAACTGGCCGACCTGCGCGGCGAGGCCGACGCCAAACACGCCCAATGGGAGGCCGAACGGCAGGCGATCCGCCGCGTGCAGGAGCTGCGCCAGGAACTGGAGCAGGTCCGCCACGACGCGGAGGAGGCCGAACGCGCCTACGACCTCAACCGCGCCGCCGAACTCCGCTACGGCCGACTCCAGGACCTGGAGCGCCGACTTGCCGCGGAGGAGGAGCAACTGGCCGCGAAACAAGGGCAGAACCGGCTGCTGCGCGAGGTCGTCACCGAGGAGGAGATCGCCGAGATCGTCGCCGCCTGGACCGGCATCCCCGTCGCCCGGCTCCAGGAGGGCGAACGCGAGAAACTGCTGCGCCTCGACGAGATCCTGCGTGAGCGCGTCATCGGCCAGGACGAGGCCGTCAAGCTCGTCGCCGACGCCATCATCCGCGCCCGCTCCGGCATCCGCGACCCTCGCCGCCCCATCGGCTCGTTCATCTTCCTCGGCCCCACCGGCGTCGGGAAGACCGAGTTGGCCAAGACCCTCGCCCGGACCCTGTTCGACTCCGAGGAGAACATGGTCCGCCTCGACATGAGCGAGTACCAGGAGCGGCACACCGTCAGCCGACTGATGGGGGCACCGCCCGGATACGTCGGCTACGAGGAAGGCGGCCAGCTCACCGAGGCCGTACGCCGCAAGCCGTACTCGGTCGTGCTGTTCGACGAGATCGAGAAAGCGCACACCGATGTCTTCAACACCCTGCTGCAGATCCTCGACGACGGCCGCATCACCGACGCCCAGGGCCGCACCGTCGACTTCCGCAACACCGTGATCATCATGACGTCCAACATCGGTTCCGAGCACCTCCTCGACGGCGCCACCGCCGAGGGCGAGATCAAGCCGGACGCCCGCGCCCTGGTGATGGGCGAGCTGCGCGGGCACTTCCGCCCGGAGTTCCTCAACCGCGTCGACGACATCGTGCTGTTCAAGCCGCTCGGTGAGCGGCAGATCGAGCGGATCGTGGAGCTGCAGTTCGACGAACTGCGGCAGCGGGTCGCCGAACGGCGCATCACCGTCGAACTCACCGACGCAGCCCGAGAAGTGATCGCCCACCAAGGCTACGACCCGGTGTACGGGGCCCGGCCACTGCGCCGCTACATCTCCCACGAGGTAGAGACACTGGTCGGGCGCGCCCTGCTGCGCGGCGACGTGCAGGACGGCGCGACGGTCCGCGTCGACGCCGAACACGGAGAGCTGGTGGTCACCTACGACCAGCAGGAGGGGGCCCGGGAAGCGAGGGCGGCGTGAACACCACCCGCACGACGACGGTGACCTGCCCGAACTGCGGGCGCGACAACCGGATTCCCGTGGCCGCCGAGGGCCGCCCCAAATGCGGCCACTGCAAGTACGCCCTGCCCTGGATCGTCGACGCGGACGACGACGACTTCGCCGAGATCGCCGACAACGCCACCACGCCTGTCGTCGTCGACCTCTGGGCCACCTGGTGCGGCCCCTGCCGCACGGTCAGCCCCGCCCTCGAACAAGTCGCCCGCGACCTCGCCGGACGGATCAAGCTCGTCAAGGTCGACGTCGACAAGAACCCACGGGTCAGCCGGCGGTTCGAGGTACAGGCGGTGCCGACCCTGCTCGTCATGGACCAGGGCGAGACGGTCGCCCGGCAGGCCGGCGCGGCACCCGCGCACGTCCTGCGTGAGTGGGTCGAACAGGCCATGGCGGGTCGGCAAACCGCCGCGGGCCGCGGCTGAGCAATCCCATCCACGGAAGGAGAATTCCAATGGCCACGATTCACGACCCGCACCTGGCGATGGTGCGCCCAGTGACGCCGCGTACCCCGGAGGGCTGCGAGGAGTGCCTCGTGGAGGGTTCCCCGTGGGTGCACCTGCGGCTCTGCCTCACTTGCGGGCACGTCGGCTGCTGTGACTCCTCGCCCCTCAAGCACGCCAGGCGGCACGCAGGCAGCGCCGGCCACCCCATCGTGCAGTCCTTCCAACCGGGAGAGGACTGGCGCTGGTGCTACGTCCACGAGGCCCCGGTCTGATGAGCGCGGCCGAGCACAAGCATGGTGCGGTCCGCGAGACACCGGACCGATACGGGGCGTTCCCGCGCCTGACACCGGAGCAGTTCGAGGACCTGACCGCGCACGGTGAGCGCCGAAGGACCGCCGAGGGCGAGGTGCTGTACTGCGAGGGCGAGCCGTTCCGGGAGTTCCTCGCGATCCTCAGCGGGACCGTCGAGATACTCCACGACTTCGGCGGGCCCGACGAGCGCACGGTGGCGGTGCACGGACCCGGCAGATTCCTGGGTGAACTCGGGTTGCTGGAGGGCCAGGCGGCGTTCGACACCGCCGTGATGCGCGAGGCGGGCGAGGTCCTGGCCGTGCCGGTGGAGCGGCAACGCGCCCTGGTCGGCCGCGACCCCGTCCTCGGCGACCTGATCCTCCGCGCCTACCTGGGCCGCCGGTATCTGCTCATCGGCCTCGGCGCCGGCTTCCGGATCCTGGGGTCGTGCTATTCACCGGACACGCTGCGGCTGCGTGAGTTCGCCGCCCGCAACCGGCTGCCCCACCGCTGGTTGGATCTGGAGAAGGACAAGGAGGCAGAGGCGCTGCTGCGCCGGTTCTCCATCCGTCCCGAGGAGACCCCGGTGGTCATCTGGAAGAGCGAGCGGGTGCTGCGCAATCCGAGCAACGCCGAACTCGCCCGGCTCATCGGGCTGCCCGCCTCCTCGCCGGAGGCCGGGCGCTGCGACGTGATGGTGGTCGGTGCGGGCCCCGCGGGACTCGCCGCCGCCGTGTACGGTGCCTCTGACGGCCTCACCACGGTGACCGTCGACGCCGTGGCCACCGGAGGCCAGGCTGGTACCTCGTCCCGCATCGAGAACTACCTTGGCTTCCCGTCGGGCATCTCCGGGGGCGAGCTTATCGAACGCGCGGTGGTCCAGGCCCACAAGTTCGGTGCCCGCCTCATGGTGCCGGCCCAGGTCAGCGGGCTCACCTCGCAGGACGACGAGTACGTCGTCACCTTCACAGACGGGTCCCAGGCGCGGGCGGGCGCCGTGGTGCTCGCCTCGGGCGTGTGGTACCGCAGGCTCGAGGTACCCGGCATCGAGCGCCTGGAGGGCATCAGCGTCTACTACGCGGCGACGGTCCACGAGGCGAGTCTCTGCCAGGCGGATCCCGTCGCAGTGGTCGGTGGCGGGAACTCCGCCGGGCAGGCGGCGCTGTTCCTCGCTAACCACGCGTCCAGGGTCCATCTCCTCGTCCGGGGCCGTGACCTCAACGCCGACATGTCGCGCTACCTGGTGGACCAGGTAGAACGGCACCCGAAAATCGAGGTGCTGCTCCACACCGAAGTCCAGGGCATCTCCGGGGAGGAAAAGCTGGAGACGCTGACGGTGGAGGACAACGCAAGCCGTGAGCGCCGCGAGCTGCGGGCCGCGGCGCTGTTCGTGTTCATCGGGGCCCGGCCGCACACGGATTGGCTCAGGGGCGTGCTGGCCCTGGATGAGAAGGGCTTCGTCCTCACCGGAGCCGACGCGCAGGCGGCGGCCGACGCGACCCGGTGGGAGTCGCTGGGCCGTGGTCCGTTGCTGCTGGAGACCACCCTTCCCGGGGTCTTCGCCGCCGGCGACGTCAGGAGCGGTTCGGTCAAACGGGTGGCCTCGGCGACCGGTGAGGGCGCCATTGCGATCCGCCTCGTGCACGAGCACCGGGAAAAGACGGGCAACCTGGTCCGCACCGCGGGCCCCGAGGGGCCTCGGCCGGTGCGGGGTCAGTCCGTGTCCGGGCGCTGACCCTCCCCCCTGACGGACCCCGGAGGCGGCCCGACCCACCGCACGGTCGTACTCCCAGCGGGCGCCCAGCGCACCGCCGACGGTTCCCATGGACGGGGTGACCGGAGCGAGGGAGAGGTGTGCCCGGCATCGGGCTGGTGCCATGACGGCCGGGCGCAACCTCGGTGTACGGGAGAGGCCGGTGGACAGCAGCCAGGGACGGCTGACGCGGACCGTCCCGCCGGCAGCCGCAACCGCCCGCGGATGGCGGCCAGGACGTAGTGCTGTGCCTCGCAGGTGTTCTGGATCCTCCCGGGTGTCAGGGCGTTGCCGGACTCCGGGATCAGCGCTCCCATCACGCCGAGAGGCCGTTTTGTTTGGATCATCGAATCATTGGTCCGGGTGCGTTGCGGACCGGCGCGCAGTGGGCGCGGGTCGAGCCGTAATTCCCGGGCCGGACACCGAAGCGCGTTGGGTGGTGGCGCGACCCGGCAGGGCGTTCCGGCTAGGCTCACTCCCATGACCTGGCTGCGGGCCTTCGGGGAGGTCGTGCGATCCGGGCTCACGATCGAGGAGACGCGGCTGGAGCCCCTGCTCGCGCTGCGCTCGGCTACCGGGGTGGCGATCGTCATCGGACCGGCGCTGTGGCTGATCTCTCCTGCGTACGCCGCGTCCGCCGCCCTCGGTGCCTACTCCGCAGGTGGGGCCACTTTCCAGCGCACCTGGCGTCCACGCAAGGTGATCGCTCTCAGCGCGGGCGCGGGTCTGGCGCTCAGCACCTTCGTGGGCTACCTGGCGGCGGGGCGACTCGTGACGTTCCTCCCCCTGCTGGCCGTATGGGGCTTTGTCGCGGGGATGGCGTGGGCCGTCGGATCGACCGCTGGGATCGTCGCAGCGACGACGGTCGGCAGCATGCTGGTGACCGTCACGTTGCCCACGAGCGTCGGGCGAGCCCTGGAGCACGCCGGGGTCATCGCGCTCGGAGGCGTGGTGCAGGCCATTCTGATCTTGCTGTTCCCGATCCGGCGTTGGGGGGCGCATCGTGACGCGCTCGCCGACGCCCTGGCCGCCGTGGCGGACTACGCCCGCCGACTGCGGCACGACCCGACTGCCCCGTTCGACCCGGAGCCGTTGATGACGGCCCGGGACGCGGCCGCCGTCACGCCGTCACAGGCCCGAACCCGTCCCCCCGTCCTCCACGGTCCCCGGGGCCTCGCCGAACGCATTCGGCCGGTCGTCGCCGTGCTCGCCGACCCGAACGTCGGCGCCCCGGCGGAGGGTCCCGGGCGGGACCGCGCGCGGGAGTTGCTCGACGCGGCCGCCGACGTCCTGGACATGGCCGCCCGTTCGATCCGCCGCGGCATTCCCGCCGAGGTGCCGCCCAGGAGCGCGGACGTCCTGCGCATCGATGAGGAGCACGAGGTGCTGGAGGGGCCCGCGCGGCAGGCCGCCGAGCGGCTCGTGGAGCTGCTCGGCGAGGCGTTGGAGATCGCCGGGAGCGGCGGCGGGAAGAGGCCCACGCAGCCCGGCCCAGCGGGCTCTCAGTTCCTGGTACGCCCGACCATGTTCCGGCTTGTCCCGGTCGTCGTGCGGGCGGTCCGCCGTGAGCTCCGTGGGGACTCGCCCGTGTTCCGGCACGCCGTCCGCCTGGCGGCGGTGGCCACGCTCGGCTATCTGATCGCCGCCCAGCTACCCCTGGGCCACGGCTACTGGGCGCCCATCGCGTCGGTGATGGTGATGCGGCCGGACTTTCACCGGACGTACGCGCGTGCGGTGGCCCGTCTCGCCGGGACCCTGGCCGGGGTCGCACTCGCCACCGGGATGGTCCGGGCCCTGGGCCCGGACGCCCATGTGTTCGGCGCGCTGGTGGTTGTCTCGGCGGGCCTGTCGTACACGCTGAGCCGTACCGGCTACGCCTACTCCCAGTGCTTCACTGCCGCGTACGTCGTCTTCCTGCTTGGTATGGGCGGCCAGGCGTGGGAGCAGACGGTCCCGGAGCGGGTGGTGCTCACCCTGCTCGGCGGGGCACTGGCCATGCTGGCGTACGTGGTGTTCCCTGCATGGGAGACGCCCCGACTGCCCGGCCGGCTTGCGGACTGGCTCGCCGCCAACGGCCGCTACGCGGCCGCGGTCCTCCGCAGCTACGCCGGTCCGACCCCGGAGCATCGCGCCGACATGCGCAAGGCACTGCTGGCGAGCAGGGAAGCACGTGCCGCCTGGCAGGAGGCCTACGAGCGGGCAAAGCAGGAGCCGGTCCGCCCCAGGGGCCTGACGTCGCGCGAGGCGGAGGAGGCGCAGAAGGCGCTCAAGGGTTTCGGTCGGGCGGCGATGCTCATGGAGAGCGACGTCACGCGGGCCGACAGTCGTTTCGTCCCAGAGGCGGAGCGGTTCGCCGAGGCCCTGGAGGCGGACACCGCGCAGGCGGCAGTGGACGTGCGCGAGCACAGGAATCCGGACTGGGGGCGTGTGGAGGAGGCGCTCCACGCGTGGGAGGACGCCACCGACGGGGACCGGAGCCCGGTGGTGCGGCGTGGGGCGGAACTGCAGAAGCGGGCCTTGGAAGACCTCGCGACGGCGGTGAGCCGCACACCCCTGGAACGGGACATCGGCTCTGCTCGCGAGGAGCAGCGGGTGCGGGCGGCCGTGGAGGCGGAAGGTGATGGATCAGGACCCGCACACCGGGATGGGTGACGGCGCAGGCTACGGGGCCTCCGGGAGCGGGAAGTAGTCTCCCGGCCGCGTCGAGCGCCGCCACACGTACACCGCTGTCGCCATCACGAGGATCAGCGCCGCCAGGATGAGCAGTTCGACGCCCTCGACGTTCCACCGGAAGGACTTCTCCGCCTCGGCCGTCACGATGAGCACCTTGCGGATGCCGGCGATCAGGCCGACGACGAGGAACGGCTCCGCGTCGAGGGTCTGGTTCCTGATGGTGAGGCGGACGGTGTGGAGCAGCTCGGCCACGATGAACAGCACAAGGCCGTTGTCCAGGGCGGAGAGAACGACCGTCTCCTCGCTGTACGGCCCCTGGATTGACCTGATGACATCGTGGACGACCCCGACGGTCAGGAGCCCCGCGAGCAGTACTAGGAGCGCCGCGACGACGAGGTGGATGCCGTCCTCGATGAGCTGCAAGAGGCCCTGCACCCGGCCGCCCTCGAACTTCGGGAGAGTGGGTCGCACAGTCAGCATGCTAGGGGTTCTCCGGCCCACAGGCGCGGTGTGCTGCCGAACGGGTGGACGAGCGGATCCCTCTCTGTGATGGCAGTGTGCCGGCAGTTGCTTTGGCCAGTCACATGCCGAGCACCCGTCGGGTCTCGGCAGCGATCTGCTGTGTCTCGCCGGTTGCGACCACGAGGACCGGGACACTTCTCTCCGCCTGATCAATGCGTCGGAGGCCTTCCCGCATCAAATCCTCCAGTTCGGGGACGAGCAGCCCGCCTCGTACACCGAGGACAGTCAGGGCGGAGCAGATCTCCTCGCGCACCTCGGGTTGGTCTTCGCCGATCTCGCCGGTGAAGACCAGCGCGTCCAGCCGGTCCAGCGAGGCGGCCATCGAGGCGATGCCCCTGCGGCAGCTGAGTGTGAACGTCGCCAGCGCCAACGCGGCCGCGGCATCACCCTCCGCGCGGGCGCGCACCAGGTCCCGGGTGTCTCCCGAGGTACCGGAGAGGCCGAGCAGACCGGAATGCCGGTGGAGTGCGTCATCCAATTCGTCCGTGCTCAGACCGTGCCGCCGCTGCAGCCACACCAGCGCGCCGGGGTCGATGCTGCCGCTTCGCCGGCTCATCACCAGGCCGTCCAGCGGAGTGAGGCCCATGGTGGTGTCCACGCTGCGTCCGTTCCGGACGGCGCAGGCCGAGCAGCCGCCGCCCAGGTGGACGAGCACGACCTGGAGGTTGTCGACGGGTCGGTCCAGGGCCTGCGCCGTCCTCTGCAGTGCCCACGAGTAGGAAAGCCCGTGGAAGCCGTACCGGCGCAGCCCGTATTCGGCTCGCCATCGCTCCGGCACGGCATACGTGCGCGCCTGCGCCGGCAGATCTTTGTGAAAGACAGTGTCGAAGCAGGCGACATGAGGAACGTCGGGCAGGAGTTCTCGTGCGGCATCGACCACAGGCAGGGCAGGGGTCACATGCAGCGGCGTCAGATCGGCGACGTCCGCCAGCAGAGCCCGTACGCGTGCGTCGATCAGCGTATGACCAGTCAGGTGCGGACCGCTGTGGACGATGCGGTGACCAACTGCCGTAGGAGCGGGCACCTCGCTGAGGAAGTTTCGCAGTTCCGCCGCCGCAGCGGGCCCCGGGGGCTCCGAGGAGTCTCGATCCGCCACCCGTTCACCGTCCGAAGCGAACAGGGCGATGTGAAGGCTCGAAGAGCCAGCATCGAGGACCAGTACGTGACCATCACGGCTCTCGTGGGAGCGGTCAGCACTCATCACACACCTCCAGTGCACTCGAGTCCTCGGGCACGGTGCGCCGCCACGTAGCAACGGGCCCCGTACAGGTTCCCCGCCATCGCTTCGCGCCACTCCGGCAACGCACGGTCTTCGCTGTTGCTCGCGGAACGGTAAGAACTCGGCAGGTTGCGGACGTCCAAGGACTCAGTGGTGACGATCTGCCAGGTCGTGGCGTTGGTGAACCCGACAGCCGCGGTGGCGAAGACGCGCGTGCAGGGTCCCGGGGTACACCCCCCAGGGGCGGTTGGCGCGCACCATGTCCAGGACCAGTCGGACGTGCGCAGCCCTGGCACCGCGTAGCGCTCGTGTCTGGCTTCCTCCCCGGGTGCTGGACGGCCGACGACGGGGGAACCAGAGGCTCTTCGTCCTGCGCGGTCTGTTGCCTGACGACGTCGGCCACCGCCTGCCGCACCCGGCGCCGCAGACGTCGGGAGCCGAGGGCGGGCGTAGCAGTGGACCGGTCGGTAGAGCGCTGTCCCGTTAGTGCGGCTCCCCGGCAGTCACTTGAGACTTATCAGATGCTTGCTTCCGCAACCCACTTGGATGATCCACCGTCCAACTCCATGACGGACGGCTGCCGATCACCCGGGAGAGCACGTGACGAAGAAGGATCAGAGGATGGACGCGGCGGGGGAGAAGGACCGCGAAAAGTGGATGGCGCGTTTCCAGGTGCGGCTGGCCATGCAGCCGGGCGTGGACCGGGCAGTGGTGCTCCAGGCGGTCAAGGATGTCACGGCCCACTGCGCGGATACGGCAGAGCACCCGAGGACTGCCTTCGGCGACCCGGACGCCTACGCCGTGCAGGCCGCCGCGCGGCTGGTGCCGGCAGACCGGGCGGCGCGCGCAAGGCGGCACAACGCCGTGGTGGACACGCTCGACTCCGTACTCAAGAGGGCCGGGGACGTCGCCGGTCTGTGACCGGTTGAAGCGTCCGTCATGGCCTGGTGCACGGGTTCTGACACAGCCTCTGTCCGCCGGGGCGGCTGGGCAGCTCAGGCGATTGACGGAGCGCCGGAGCCGGTGACACCGATCTTGCGTTGCGCGCTGCTGGTGACGGACAGCGCGCCGCCTCGGTGGCAACCATCTTGCTTCGCCCGGTCGAAGCCGCAGGTCGGCCGGTGCCGCAGGTGACACCTATCGTGCTTCGGCTCAGTTGGCCCGGCCCGCCGAACTGCACTATCGGGCAGGGCCCCGGAGTTCGCCGGACTCGTCCGGGTTCGAGCTGGTGAGGGGGCTGACGTAGGACGAGCACGGTTCCTGTGGATCATGGAGTTCTCTACGCTTCAAGATCCGCAAGGTTGCCGTGTCGGGAACGGGCGCCGTCCTACTTCTTGATCTTGGCCACCACCTGGCGTGCCAACTGGACCCCCACGTCGCACTTCTTGCCGGTGAGCGCCTTGTTCTCCCCGCTGGGGTCGGCGATGTCGACCCGGAACTGGTCGAGGCCGACGTTGACGTCGACGAAGCACTCGGACGTGATCTCGTTGTACCGCGACGCGCCCTCGAAGCCCGAGAAGTCCTGCTTCTCTCCCTTTTCCAGGCCGTTGACCTGAACGCCCAAGCTGACGGTGAGGCTGACGATGGTCTGGTCCTGCATCCACCAGCAGCCGCGGACGTTCGGGTAGTCGGCCGGGAGCTGCCCCTTCGAATCCTGGATTCCGGCCGCGGCCAGGGCTGCCGGATCCAGCAGGCTGCAGTAGTCGAGTCCCTTCAGCGTTGGCGTGGTCGAATCGCTTCCGTCCGCGGGACCCGTGTTGGGAGCGGACGTGCTTCCGGGAAGACCTGCTGATTTGGACGCCGATGTGGTGGATCCCGAAGACTTGCCCGAACTCCCGCTACACGCTGCAGTCGCCGCCAACACGATCCAACACGATCACCATCGCCGCGGTCGCGGCCACTTGTCGTTTGTGCGTCTGCACGGGCCGAGAATGTCACAAGATCCTGTCGTTTCGCGCCCTCATGCGGGAACCGCTTGCGCAGCGTAGCCCCCTTGCGAGAGCAGCAGTGGGTAGCCGTCCGGACCGACGAACTGGGGCCCTCGCCGGGGCCGGCCGACTCGACCGGACAGTGGCGAGCCAGGCGGGCGACGAAGCCACGCGCGAGCTCCTGGACGACCGCGACGACTATCGTGTCGGAGCGATCGACGGTGGCTGGCTCGCGCCCTTGCCGACCAGTCGGGCCACTACGTCGACCCGGGTGCCCGGGCCGCGCTGCTCGCAGCTCTCGCTCGCACCGGCGCCCCTGTCGACGGCGGCGCGCGCGTTGTGGCGGCCGGGTCGGCCTGGCGAGGCGGCCGCCACGAACGCCCGCGCCGCCTGGCTCGACAACGCGGCCGCGGTGAAGGGCGGCACGGAGTGAGCGTGGCGGACGAGGTAGTGGACACCTGGAGCAAGCACAGCGCGGGCGGCCACCACTACAAGGACCTGCTCGCCGACGGCCGAGGTGCGCCGCTTGGACCGAGGTCCGATGCGGGTGTGCAGGCATCCACGTCACTGGTCGTTACTAGATTCTTCGTGAACTCTGTTCCATGCCCACGTTGAGTGCTCGTCGGCCAGACGGGCGAAGCGGTCGACGGCACGAGCTTCGCTCTCGGTGAGCTTGTGCCGGAGAGTGTCCAGAACTTCTCGGACGCCGCTGGCCCGCTGGGCGGCGGCTTGACGCCGTACTTCTTCGCCCGCTTCGTGGATGGGACTGGCGTCGGGATCGATGTCCGTCCGGATCAGCGCATCAAGCATCGGGACGCGGTGAAGTTCGCGGTGATGCATGCGGCCTGTGTCTCGTGTGGGTTGGCGCTATCTACGGGTGGGGGAGCCGGAGGGGGTGCTGATGGCGAGCTTGGACATCGACCGCGTTCTGGAGCTGACTGGCTCCGCCTGTTCCCCGTGAGCCACAGTTCGCAGCGGTCGGCGAGACTTCGTTGCAGAGGCCGCTTCCAGCGGACCGCACTGCGCCGAGAGACCACGCTTCACCACCACCGTCGAGGGAGGCGGGGAGGAAGCCCGTGCGCTGGCGAGGTTCGGTACTGCCCTATGAGCTGGATGTGGGCGTCGCGAGGGGCCCGGCTCGAGGTGGCGGGGGACACTCCAAGTTCGAAGTGGGCAGCGCACTGGCCATGCTGACTGACAATACGACGCCCTCAACGCGGGCGCCGAGCAGACCGAGGCCGAACGCGACGGCGCGTACCGCGAGCGCGCGCACCTCGTCGCCCTCCTCGCCGCCATGACTCCCGGCGCCGTCATCGCCCCGGCCCCGGACGTCGACGAGCCCGGATGGCAGATCGTGTACCTCAACCTCGGTGGCCACCAAGCCTCGTGGCGCATCAGCCATCGCGACGCCGGGCTGTTCGCCGACGTCGAGCACGTCCCCGCCGACGACCCGCGCGCGCAGTGGGACGGTCACACCACCGAGGAGAAGTACGCCAGGATCGCCGCACTCAGCGCCGGCGATCCTCCGGCCACGGGTAGGCGCCGTGACGACGGCCGTACTCCGCCGCCCGCTCGGTGAAGCGTCGGCGCAGCCATCCCATCCAGAGCGCCAACGGGGTCACAACAAGCCCCAGCAGCAGCGCCATCCACCAACTGACGCCGTCGCCCGAGAAACGCAGTGCCATTACGGCGACCACGTAGAGCGCCACGACGATCAGGACATCCCGTGTTCTCTTCGTGAGGTTCATTCGGACCGGATACCCCGACAACTGCGAACCACAACGAAGGGGCGCCCTCCAAGTCTCCCCAGACCAGGACGCCCCCCCCACCGGTGAGATCACCGTACCGCCCCACGCGCCACAGGAGCTCACGATGACCACCACCGCCACCCACCTCCGCACCATCGCCCTCCACTCGGTCGGCGTCCCCGGACGGGGTCGGCGGGGTGTCGACGCAGATGTAGGCAATGTCGGCGTAAGCTACGGCCGCCGTGGCGTCCAGGGTGTAGTGAGACGTTCCTTGTTGCGGGCGGGCATGTCGCCCAGGCCCGGCTCGTAGATCGGGACGTCTCCGGCGTTGAGCAGTCGGATGCGCTCGGGCTGGATGTCGCGGATGGTGACCTGGTGGCCGAGCTCGGCGAAGCAGGCACCGGCGACCAGGCCGATGTAGCTGGCACCGAACACGGCGACGCGTTGCGTGGATGCCAATCGGTCCATGAGTGTTCCCCCTGAAGACGGTCGTGAAAAGGCTAAGAAGGAGCGGGCGCCCGCGCCGGCGAACCCTGTGTCATACCGGGGTCGGGCGGTACGCGCCGACGGCAGACTGGTCAACCTGCAACAGAGACAGCGGGGTTGCGTACCTGCCGGTGGAACGGGCTCGCGGGGCGCGCCCAGCGGGTGGTGCCGGGCACGGTGCCGTAGCGCGGGTTCTACCAGGTGTCGGTTGATTGGCGCTGCTCGGCCCAGGGGTCGCTGGCCGGGTAGTAGCGCGGCTTCTGCATGCCGAACTGAGCGGTGTCAGCACGGGGCGGTGCGGGATGCCCGGCCAGGACCGGTGCGGGTTCAGGCTGCCGGATTTCGCTGACGCGGGTATCCAGGGATACCTCGGCGCCGTTGTGGCGGGTTCCCCATCCGGTCTTGGCGCAGGTGAGGATGCCGTACCAGCGCAGGAACCGCAGCAGGGTCCAGGCGAGCACGATGGCCAGGGGCATGGCGAGCCAGGTCACGGCGCGCTGCCGGATGCGTTCGTCGGAGCGGATGATGCTCAGGTAGCGCAGGCCCATGGCATAGCCGATGAGGAACGGGATGACGAGCATGCTGCGCGGCGGCAGTTCGTGGAAGACGAACGGTTCGACGATGAGCAGCCAGACGGTGACCATCTGGGTGAGGATCATCTGCAGCCAGCGCATGGCGTGCAGCCAGTAGGCGGGCCGGGCGGGGGAGAGGTAGCGCATCCGCCACACCGACCGGATCGTGGAGCCCCGCATCCACCGCAGGTACATGCGCGAGAAGTGGCTCCATTTCTCGGGCATGGCGGTGAAGCAGATCGCTCGTGGCTGCTGCACGGTCAGGCCGCGCTGCTGGGCGTAGAGGGTGAGGAGGCTGTCATCGGAGAACATCACGGTGCGGGCCATGAACGTCTCGTTGAGGTAGGAGCCGAGGTTGTCGCGGATGACGGCGGCCCGGTAGGCGGCGATCGGGCCGGAGTTGACCATGACGGCGCCGACCGCGGACTGTCCGGAGCGGTCCACCAGCTGGCACACCACGAACCACAGGTCGGTCACCCGCACCAGCCAGTTCGCCCGGTTGTTGGTGGCGATCACGATGCCCGCGACCGACATCACCCGCGGCCGGGCAAACGGCACCAGGATCTCCTCGACGGCGTTCGGCGCGAAGCAGGAGTCCGAGTCGCAGGTGAGATAGATGTCGGCCTCGGAACTCACCCGTACCGCGTGGGCCTGGGCGTGCCGCTTGCCGCCATTGGCCACCACCTGCCAGGAGGTGGCCACGCCCGCGTGGGCCGCCGCCTGCTCCCACCACCGGCGCACGTCGCCGTAGTCGCCGCTGGTGGAGCCGTCGTCGACGATGTGGACCGAGTCGGGCATGCGGGTCTGGCGCAGGAAACTCTCCAGGCCGAGCCGCAGGTAGCCGGGGTCCTCGTTGTAGACGGGTACCAGGATCGAGACGTGCAGCGCGTCCAGCTGACGGCGGGCGCGGTCGGTCAGGTGCGGTACCCGCTCGAGGTGGTACATGAAGGTCTGCAGCAGGAACACCAGGAACAGGCTGATCCAGACCACGGTGAGACGGCTGCGGGTCTCGGCATCGGTGGCGAAGGCGACCACTGCATGGTGCGTGGTCCATGCGGCGGCCAGCAGAAGAACGATGATGCCCATGACGACGGTCGCGGACCGGTGCTGATGGGCGCTCAGCACCGGCGCACTGCGCTGACGGCGACTCACTTGCGGTGCTGCGCTGACGTCGTGGACGTGGCCTCGCTGGCGGCGAGCTTGCGGCGGAACCCGAAACGAATGCACAGCAGACCTAAGCAGAGCAGGCCCGCCGCGGTGGCGAGCATCCAGCCGCCGACCGGATAGCTGATGCCACCGATCACCAGAACCGGAGCCCCAGTCTGCGCAAGCTGAGCGTGTCCAGACATACGTATATCCCCCCATGGGAACGGCCGTTGGATAGAAAGAATGATAGGAGCAGTTATGGAGGTTCTGTGCAGTCCTTGAAGTTTGAAAGAGCTTTCTATGTCCACCGGAGGGGCGCCTTCCGGTATGGCAACAGAGAGTAATTCCAGGTCAGTGACTCATAAGCATGATCGAATCCCGTGACACAACTGCGACATTCGATCTCCGGCATCCGCGCCTAGTAGCCCCTCACGCCACACCTGTCACACCGTCACGCGCCGTCCACCCTGCAACCGTTGGCCAATGACTGCCCCGATCTATGGCCAACGGTCAATTAAATTCAATGAAGAAGCGGAATATAAAACCGAAGCCGTAGCGCACCACTTGGATGGCGCAGGCCACAAGCAAACGCGGCCTGCGATCGTGTTCAAGCCATGGAGTCGAAAGGTTCACGCCAGCAATGCGCAGGCCCTGCATTAGCGCACTGGTCGGGTAAGAAGGGATGGAAGGTCCACTTGTGCCCCCGACGGCAGAGCCGCCACGCCACACCTGACTGACACATCGGACCGCCTGCCCGGCCGCACGGCTGCCCGCTGTGGACCGAGTGTCCGCGCCACGTGGCGCGGACAAGCAGTGCCGGGTGGTCGACGACCGGGGTGCGGCTGACGAGGAGGAGGCAGGTTCCGTCTGGCGGGAGCTCGAGTTCGCGCTTCCCGATCAGGTAGCGGCTTTAGCCCGTGACGGTGGCCAGCATGAACGCGAAGCGGCTGTGGGAGAGCGTCTCGTCCAGCGAGGCTGGAAGCGCGCCGTGTTCACGCAGGACGCCGGGCGGTAGCTAGGGGACGTACACGCGGATGGTGGCCGGAAGGCGGCAAGGAGCCGGTGCAGGCTGTGGCCGAGGTTGCCGAAGCCGACCAGGCCCACGTCGGAGCCTTGCGGCAGTACGGCGCCAGCGGAGATGAAGGCCCCTGGGGCTGGTCGTCACCGTTCGATCCTGATTACCTCACCGTCGAACACGCGGAAATCTGTGTTGGCTGGAGTAGACATTGGGTGGTGGTGTGGTTATGGTTTCTCTCGTAACCGAGATCAAGCAGGGCCCGGCAGGGATGAACTGCAGGGCAGTGGTACGGAAGTTGCAGTGCGTAGGACGGTGCGGTGGTGGAGTTCCGAAGCCAGAGCAGTTGCACGACGGCAACGGGGCTGACGACCGGACCGGGTGGCCCGCAGTGATCAGGGGCCGCCGGCGGGACAGCGGCCAATGGTGGCGGTACCCGTCAGTGCAGTACGCAGTACCCAGCAGTGAAGTCAGTGAGCGGTACCTCGGTGAAGGCGTCGGCTGCGGGCGCGCGCACCGGGAGGTTCGGCAGTGGGGTTCTAAGCCAGAGCAGACGCACGATGGGCGACGGGGCTGGCTGCCGAAGAGTGGCGCTACCGCAGGCCACTGAGCAGTTTGCATCACCAGCAGTACGCAGTAGAGCAGTGCCGGCAGTATGAAGTCCCCCTTTTGGTAGTAGTTGATCACCGAGGGAAGAACGGAGGAACGAGCGCCATCAGGATCGCCCGGGCGGAGTGTTGAGCCCGGGTACCGCAGGACATCGATAGTGAGGTGGTCTCCGGTCAAGCAACCGCGATCCCCGCATCCCCGACGACTTCCAGGTCGGGGTGGCGGACACAGAAGGCCGGCGCAGTTCCAGGGCCGGCAGATGGTGTAGATGTTCCTTCGGGGTCCTGGTGCCATATGGCACCAGGACCCCTCGAGCGTGTTCCACAGAGAGGTGCAAATGACAGCAGACGACTCGTTCGACCGTCTCGAGGACGACGACTACCCCGCCTACACGATGGGCCGGGCCGCCGAGATGCTCGGCACCACCCAGGGCTTCCTCCGTGCCATCGGCGAAGCCCGCCTCATCACCCCGCTGCGCTCCGAGGGCGGCCACCGCCGCTACTCCCGCTACCAGCTGCGCATCGCCGCCCGCGCCCGGGAACTCGTCGACCAGGGCACCGCCATCGAGGCCGCCTGCCGCATCATCATCCTCGAGGACCAGCTCGAAGAAGCCCAGCGCATCAACGCCGAATACCGCCGCGCCGCCGAGTCGGGTTCACCGCCTGCGAGCTGAGGCGGCAACGGGCATCGGGCGCCCGCGCGGCCTGTCTGTACGCGCTTCCGTTGGGACCGCGGTTCCAAGTTCTCGTGACCCACCCTCGAACCGACGGACGACCGTTCACCTGAGGCGGTACTGACGGTCTCTTCTGCTGGCTGCGCCTGTGCAGCAGCCCATGACAGGCCCGGAAGCCGAACGCCTGTCGGAGCCAAAGGGACCTGGTAGGCCGGGGCCGCTTACAAACACGCGGGGCCCCTGCACCTCTGCCGGACGTGGGGTGCATGGGCGCGTTCCCGATGGTGACGGGATGTGAGGGCGTGTAGCGTTTGGGTCAGATGTCGTGGTTCGGATGTTCCCTTTTGCCTGCGTTTCGGTGTGGGCGTTTTGCTGTGCAGTGCCGCAGGAACCGGGACGACCACCTCCGCCTTCCGCATGGTGTGGGAGGCGTTCGTGACTGGAAGGCATGAGACATGGCTACGGGAACTGTGAAGTGGTTCAACGCGGAGAAGGGCTTCGGTTTCATCGCCCAGGACGCCGGCGGGCCGGACGTCTTCGCCCATTACTCGGCGATCAACTCCACGGGCTTTCGTGAGCTCCAGGAGGGCCAGATGGTGACGTTCGACGTCACCCAGGGCCAGAAGGGCCCCCAGGCGGAGAACATTAACCTGACCTGACCTGACCTGACCTGACCTGACCTGACCTGACCTGACCTGACCTGACCCTCCCCACCCGAGTCCATCATCGCGGAGTTGGTGCCGCAGCGGCGGACCTGCCGTCAGTCGCTGCGAGTCCTTGCCAGGGATGTCGTGTGCGTCCCCGCCTTCTTGCGAGGTTCGGGTGGGGGCTGCCTTGCGGAATGTGCGCCGAGGAAGCCCGCGAGACAGGCTGCGGTCCCACGCGGAGGCGACTGGGAACGTCAGCCACCAGCAAGGGCCGTAGCCCAGGCCGCAGCGACGATCGCGCCGGTGGCCACCGCCAGTATCAGGACCCGCACGGCCCATCGCCCGCGCGCCACGGCGGAAGGGCGCGGACATTCCCTGCCGTGGCCTGCGGAAAGTGCTGTCCCCGCTGTCCACGGCGCATCGATTGTCCGCACTGGCCGGCGCTGCTGGTCTGCTCGAGCGGGCGAGTCGGCCATCATCCAGTACGCATCCAGCAGGGCGGCAGGAACGGTAGTTCTCAGAATGCCGCCCGCGTCTTCGTCCGGTTCCATGCTCGAGGCAACGAAGGCAGCGCGATGAGGAAACGGTCCATGTCCGCCCGGTGGCTGGTTCGGCGCTGTCCGGGGGCAGTTGCTGCCGGGACTGGTGGGGACGGTGCCCGTTGTAGTGCCGGAGGCATTCGGCCAGGACTACGCGAGCGTGGGCCTCGTTGTAGATCAGCATGCGGTCGAGGAGCTCGCGGCGGAGGGTGCCCACGACTCTCTCGCAGATCGCGTTCGCTTTGGGCGCCTGCGGCGGGCTGAGCAGGATGTCCACGTCGTCGGCCCTTGTAGACGGCGTCATAGGAACGGGTGTATTTGCTGTCCCGGTCCCGGACGAGGAAGCGCAGCGACTCCAAGCGGCGCCCCTGCGTCATGGCGAGGTTCCTGGCCTGCTTACCGGTCCATGCGGTGGTGGGGTGGGCGGTGACGCCGGTGAGGTGGACGCGGCGGGTGCCGTGTTCGATGAAGATCAGGGTGTACAAGGGCTTGAGCGAGATGGTGTCCAGGTGCAGGAAGTCGGCGGTGATGATGCCGTGGGCCTGGGTGGTCGGGAACTGCGTCAGGTGGGGCCGGAGCGTTGCAAGGCGGGGTCGATACCGGCTGCGTGGAGGATCTCCCAGACTGTGGACGGGGCGATCGGGCAGCTGAGGCGGGTGAGTTCGCCCTGGATCCGTCGACGCAGTCCCGCAACTCGACCTTGTCAGCGCTCGTCCGGGGGCAGGTCTCCACGGACGCTTCGTCAGACCTCCCCGGTCGGCAGGGCCTGCTCGACCCAGATGGTCTTGCCGGTGGGCGTGTAGCGCGTTCCCCACTGCTGGGCCAACTGAGCGATGATGAAGAGACCGCGGCCGCCCTCCTCGTCGAGGGCGGCGTGCCGCAGATGGGGCGAGGTGTGTCCGGTGTCGGAGACCTCGCAGATGAGGGTTTGCTCGCGGATGAGCCGCACCTTGACCGGCCCGCCGGCATGGCGGATGGCGTTGGTGACGAGTTCGCTGACGACGAGTTCGGTGGTGAACGCCAGGTCGTCCAGTCCCCATGCGCCGAGTTGCCCCGTGGCCGCGGTGCGGGCGTCGCCGACCTGCGCCGGGTCCGCGGGCCACTCCCACACGGCCACCTGGTGCTCGCCGAGCATCCGGGTGCGTACGAGCAGCAGGGCCGCGTCGTCGTTTGCCGGCCCCGGCAGCAGCGTCGCGACGGCGCGGTCGCAGAGCTCTTCCAGGGGGCGCCGCCGGTACTGGACGAGGGTTTCGGCGAGCAGACGGAGCCCGGCGTCGAGGTCTCCGGTGGCCTGGACGAGGCCGTCGGTGAAGAGGGCGATGAGGCTGTCCGGGGCCAGCTGGAGATCCATGCTCTGGTACGGCAGACCGCCCACTCCCAGGGGCGGGCCCGGTGGGAGCTCCGGGTAGTCGGCGACGCCGCTGTCCGGCTCGAGGACCGCGGCCAGCGAGTGGCCGGCGCGCGCCATCCTGCACCGTCCGGACACCGGGTCGTACACCGCGTACAGGCAGGCCACCCCCAGGGCTTCGTCCCCTTGGGGCCTCGCGCCGCCCGGGCCGTGAGCGGCCGCGCGCTCTTTGGCGGTCTGTCCGACCAGGTCGTCCAGGCGTGCGAGGAGCTCGTCCGGAGCGAGGTCCAGCCGGGCGAGGACGCGTACGCCGGTGCGCAGGCGTCCCATGGTGGCGGCGGCGAGCAGTCCGTGGCCGATCACCTCCCCGACCACCAGGCCGACGCGCGTGCCCGACAGCGGGATGACGTCGAACCAGTCGCCGCCCACCCCGGACCGGCTGTCCGCTGGTACGTAACGGCTCGCCGGCTCGACGGCGGTCTGCGGCGCCAGCTTGTGGGGCAGCAGGCTTCGCTGGAGTCTGAGGGCCGCGGTGTGCTCGCGTGTGACGACCAGCATCAGCACGACGCCGAGCAACAGGGCTCCCAGGCCCACGACGGTCACCCCGCCCGTCCGTCCGATGAGCGGCAGGTCGATGGAGGTCGCGCCGTAGCGGGGGTCCGCGTAGACGTCGAACGCGGCGTAGCAGAAGAGGAAGAGCATCAGCAGCCCGCCCAGCCCCGGCAGCAGGCCCTTGAACAGGAAGTCCCCGGAGCTGCGGGTGAGCACCTTGCGGTAGTACCAGACGCAGGCGAAGCCGGTGAGGCCGTAGTAGAACGCGATCGCGAGGCCGACTGACTCGATGGAGTCGGCCAGGACGTCGCGACTGATCGCCGCGAGCAGGACGAATAGCGCAATGGAGGCCAGGCCCATGCCGACGGTCGACCAGGTCGGGGTGAGAAATCTGCGGTGCACGCGGGCGAATCGTGAGGGGAGGGCCTTGTGCGCGGCCATGGAGAAGACGGTCCGGGCCATGGGCAGGATGGTGGTCTGGGCGGATGCGGCCGCGGAGGTCAGCACCATGAGGATCAGCAGCTTGGAGAGGAAGAGCCCCGGGCCGTGGCTGCCGAAGACGGCGCTGCCCAGTCCGGAGAGCACATCGCCCGCGTTGTCCCTGTTGCCCAGTCCGATTCCCGTGCTGTCGACTCCGGCGAATGCCTGCGCCGAGGTGGCGACGAGGGCGTAGGTGATCAGCAGCAGCACGGTAGAGATGACTGCGGCTCGCCCGGGGATGCGCGTGCTGTCGGCGGTCTCCTCGTTGACCGTGACGGCGGTGTCCCAGCCCCAATAGATGAAGACGGCGGCGAGGAGGCCCGCGGTCAGCGCTTCGGCCGAGGGCACGTGGAGTGGGTTGAACCAGGAGGGTGAGAGGTGGATCGCCGTCTTGGGGTTGCCCGTGTAGACCTTCACCAGAGCGGTGACGGCGAACAGGACCAGTACGGCCATCTCGATGAACAACATCCAGCGCTGGACGGCGGCCGAGACCTCGATGCCGACGAAGCAGATCGCGGTCATCACGATGATCCAGACGATGCCCGCGACGGTGGTCCACAGCCTGTCGTTCGCGAGTGAGTGGTAACCCAGGAGCCGGAAGCTGTAGATGCCGGCGATCTCGGCGAGGTTCGTCATGACGAGGATGTCGGCGACGATGATGCCCCAGCCGCCCATCCAGCCGGTGCGCGGGCCGAAGGCGCGGGTCGCCCAGGTGAAGGTGGTCCCACAGTCGGCGTTGCTCGCGTTGAGTTCCTTGTAGGCGTACGCGATCAGCAGCATGGGGATGAAGGCCAGCACCGTGACTACCGGGGCCTGAAGGCCGACGGCGGCCACGATGAGGCCGAGCGTGGCCGCGAGGCTGTAGGCCGGGGCGGTGGAGGCCAAGCCGATGGCTACGGAGGAAACCATCCCCAGGGCACCGGTCTTGAGCCCTTTCCTTCCCGCGCCCGAATCGAGTGCGAGCGGTGCGTCGGACGTGGCACGGCTACCGCGGATCCTCACACCGATGCAACTCCTCATCGCAAGCTTCGTGACCGCATTGTCCCCGTATGTGACCGGGGCCTGCCAGGGGAAATCGGCCGGATGATTCTCCGTCGGCTTCCTCGGTGCGCGGCTTTCCGGGGCGCTGTAGGTGCCAAGAACCACGTCCGGGCTGGTCATGCCGCATGTTGGTACTCGTGCAGGATGCCGCCGAGGCGATCGCGTCGATGGACCTCGAGGTGGGTGAGCCGGTCGGGTTCGCTGCAGGCTCGCCCAGGACTCCGCGGATTCCCGGTAGCCGTCGGCCATGGCGATTAGTTCTTTGGTGCCGTCCGCGCGCACGCCCATCACAACCAGGACCGCGGCCTTGGCCTCCTCCAGGCGTATGCGCAGGTGGATGCCGTCCGCCCAGACGTAGACGTAGTCCGTGGCGGACAGGTCGCGCTCGCCGAACGCCTTGTGGTCGACCTGCCACTGGGTGGTCAGCCGGGTCACGGTGGCCGGGGAAAGGCCGGCGGAGGAGCCGAGGAACTGCTCGAGCGCGGGCACGAAATCACCCGAGGACAGGCCGTGCAGGTAGAGAAGCGGCACACCTCGCTGACCTTCGGGGACTTCCTGGCCCAGGGCGGCAGGATCGCGAGGGGAACCGCTTGCGCTCGCCCGTCATCTCGTCGATGCGCTTGTCGTTGACGCGCGGAGCTTTGACCTCGACCGTCCCGGCCGCGGTGGTCACGTTCCGGGGCTGGTGGTGTCCGGTGCGGACCACGAGCCGCCGCCCGCGCCCGTCTTTCTCGTCGGCCAACTCGGCTATGCAGGTGTCAACTTCGGCCTCCAGCGCGGCGTGAGTTTCGGTTCTGGCTCAACCTCTGTGGTGCCGCCCGGACGCTCGGTGGATCAGGTCGGCGCATGCAGGGAACCAGCAGGTCAGAGTGTTCGTCCGATGCGGTCACGAGCGTGCACGGCACAGCTCCACAAAAGTTGAGCCAGAACCTGAGTTTCGACAGCACCGGCGTTCGAGACGGGCCGATTGCGGCAGGTGCTGGGAGCTCTGTTTGGTCGGACTTGCTCCCAGGATCACCCTGCGAGGACACCACGGCCGGTTGGTCGAAAACATCTACGGCGAACGGTTGATCCCCGTCGCGAGGCGGGCCAGGTTTCCCGAAGAGTCTTGATATTCCTCTGGCAAGTTCACGCATATGGCGCGAGCTTTCCCACCGGAGCAAGCGAAAGTAGGACCCTGTGCTCAAGAAGTCTCTCGTGGCCGCTGCGGCCGTCGCGATGGTGTTCGGAACGGCCGGGCTGGCGCAGGCCAACTCGGACCTGCACATCGTGCAGGGGGCCGAGGTCACGATTCCCCCGGCCACCGGAAGCTTCGCCGGAAACGCCGCGGCCACCGCCACCTGCCCCGCCGGGGAAACGCTCACGGGCGGCGGAGCGAACGTGACAGCCGGGAACTCCTACACCCAGAACTACCAGCTCGCCTCCAGCCTCCCGAACGGCAACCAGCAGTGGTGGGCCTACGCCACCAACATGGACCCCAACGCCCCCGGCAAGCTCAGGGCATACGCCATCTGCGCCAAGGTCTCCAACGTGGACGTGGTCACCGCCCCGTAAATGAGCGCACCTTGTCGCCCGGGCCCGTCAACGTCAGCGTTGGCGGGCTTCATCGGAGCCATGCAGGGATCACGGCGACGCCATATCTGGCAGACCGCGCTGGGTGCCTCCCGTTCTCGTGCACATAGCCCCGGGGCGGATTCGGCTGCCTCCCGAGATGGTGAACAACTGCTGTCGAAACCCGGGCTCTGGCTCAACCTCTCTGGTGCCGCACGGACGCTCGGTAGATCAGGCCGGCGCATGCAGGGAACCAACAGGTCGGAGTATTCGTCCGGTGCGGTCACGAACGCGCACAGCACAGCTCCACAAAAGTTGAGCCAGAACCGAAACCCGTGAACAAGCCAAGCGCGAGGCGCTGGCGAATACAGGTGATGCCCGCCTCCAACTCCCGGACATGCGCGGCCAGGCACCGCCGAGCCAGCACCCACTGGTCATGCGAGGCCTTGGTAACCGACCCCGCCCACCGCGCCGATGAGAAGGCACTCACATCCCGCTTACGCACCGCCCATTGACCGGCATCGTGACTGAGCCCAGCCCAGCCCAGCCCAGCCCTGCTGCGGACCTTCAGATCGGTCCGGCCAACGACCCCAAATGCCGCCCCACCACACCGAGCACCTCGGTATCGATTGGGGACAGGCCCTTGAGACGGGTCCCGCACCGCTACCCCGCTCGGGGACGGAGCCGCGAACGGAGGCGCCAACACCCGCAATGCCTTCCCCGCCACCCCATCCGCTCCCTCCGGCCAGCCACTGACGCGATCCGGTCATCAGTCCACCCGCCAACGGGCCCCACCCGACCGAGGTCACTCATTCGACACAGGATTCCGCGTTCCCACTGGACACTCCACACACCCACACTCACTCCCTGCGCGGTAGAGCACGCTCGAAGCCCATCAGCTCGCCACCCCGTATCCGCCAGCGCGGGGTGTTCCCGCGTTCTGGGGCGTGACGTTCGGGCCGTGCGCCTGTGAGCGCGGAACGGACCGCTCTCGCGATCTCTGCCAGAAACTCCGTTGCTGGAGGGCCGAGACACCGGACTGTGTGTAAAACGGGACAAACTCGTATGGATGCCCTGAGTGTGTTGCAGGGGTGTCGGGGTCTCATGCGTGCCCGCTGCTCATGGCGGGGTGTTGCGTTGGGTTGATCATGAGCGACCGACGTGAACACGACGAATACGTCAGCGGCGTCCGTGCCGAACTCAACGGAAGCTACTGGCTCGACGCCCCCGAGCGCGACGGGCACAACCCAGGCGACTGCCGCTGGTGCAAAGCCCTGGCGAAGGCCGAAGCCGAAGCGAGGCGGCGTAGGAATTCCCAGACCGGAACCGACTGACCCCATCTCCATTTCCGGCGGGTGCGCCCGAGTGCGCCACCTCGAACACACCCGCCGCTCCACACCCGCAGTAGCTGCGCCTTTCGACGGGGTCGTGCACGCAGCCGCAGCTGAGAGGCCCTCTGTGTCCGCCGTTGGCTGCTTCGCGGCGGGCAGCATCATCCGCCCGATCGGTGGACAGGACCGAAGAAGGGCGCGGTCAGGGTGACGAAGAACCGGGACCGGTCGCCGACCATCGAGGGGACATTCATACCGCCCATGAGGCCGGCGAGGACGAGGTGGAAGGTGTCCCCGCGTGGAGTCGGGAGCACCGGACGCAGAGGCCGCGCGTCCATTTCAGCAGCGGACAGAAGGCCGCTCGCGCAGCTCGTGGCGGGCGTCGCAGTGATGCGGGATCTCCCCGGTCACCGCGTCCCGTGTCCTCGTCGGGAGAGGGACAGGGTGCGGGCATCCGCCGTGATGGCTACCTGTTCCAACCAGCGGGCCAATCAGGACGGCTCGGGGCCGGTTCCCTCACAGCGGGACCGCGCGCAGATCGACGTAGCCCTCGACTCTTCCGCGACGGTTGACGACGGAGAGGAGGAGAGGGGGGAGCTCGAGCGGCTCACGAATCCCGACCGGTACTACCTCGCCTACCAGCGATACGTGGACACCCACGCCATGGAGCCCAAGGGTAGAGCAGCCTGGGAGGAAGTGTCCCAACAGCTTGCTGCGTCCGGTGTCCTGGGCGACAAGGGACTGCCGGTCAGCCCCAGCACCCTGCGCCGGTACGCACTGGAGCAGCGCATCTACCGCCGGTGGGTCGACGAATACGAGCGCCTGGGCGAGCCACCTACCTACGAGGCGCTACTGGCTCGGCTCGCCCACGACGGGATCAAGTCGGGCAACCGGCAGCTGACCCTCGACGATCTGCAGTGCGGCGAGCATCTCGCGTCTGGGTTCGAACGCCGCTACCACGCACTGCACAGCCACAACTGACCACCGGCGGCCGTGACCTGCGGCCGCCTGACCGATCAACGCCCTGACGTGCTGCTGAGCTGTCGGCAGTTGTCATCGTCGGTCACCAACGAGCGCCCTTCCACGGCCCCAGGACGGCCCGGGAGGGCGCTTGTGCGTGAGCACCGCGTCCGGGGGTCCGATCAGGGGCTCGGCCCTGTCAGAGCAGGACTGATCGGCAGAGCAGAAAGTTGCCACGTGGGTGCGCCTGCCGCTGCTGCTGTCCGCCATCTGATGTCAGAGACGGATGCCAGCCGCTGGCCCTTCCTGGGGCTGTTCACTCCAGGAAGTAGGACCAGAACGGGATCTCGGCGTACTCGTGGTCTTGCGGTGTTGGCACCGGGCGACCGAACTCGTGATGGAAGTAGTCGACCAGGTCGGTGCCGTAGTAAATGATGTCCGTCTGATACATCGACAACACGGGCATGCCTGTGCGGTCTGGGTCCGCCAGGAGATACCGGTGGGAGTAGATCGGCGGGAGATGGTCGCGGTAGAACTCCGATTCCAACCGTTCCTCGATCACGAAGAGCGGGCGCGACAAAGGCACCTCCCCGATCCGCTGGACCCGCAGAAGCAGCCCGAGATCAGTCAAGGCGAGGGAGCCATCGGGCGTGTACAGCAAGCAGTGTCCGTGCTCGGCAGTGGTCCAGGAGAAACTGGTACGCCTGTTCGGGATCGCGGCCAGCCAGCGCCAACCCCCCTCGAAGGAAGACCTGAGGGCCGACGAGCGCATCCAGCGACACGCACGCAAGTTTGCCTTCGTCATAAAAGACCTCGACCCCGTCGGCGGAGTTCTCCTGCTCGTACGGGCAGCCCACCTGTTCATGCGGAGCGGAAGCCTGGAGCGCGAGCGCGACGTCGGTCGGACTCATCCCGAACCGCAACGGCCCCACGCCGACCGCTGGCAGCAACTCCCAACACTCCCGTCCACCGTCCGTCGTCACGGTCTCTCCGGGGCAGAAGGGGGATGGCCGCGTGCCATCCAGAGGAGGGGTGGAGCGAGATCGTTTACGAGGTCCCGGCCGGCCCTCACTAGGTTCCCTCTGCTCGACGGCCTGGATGCGGATACCGCGTCCTCGTAGTTCGATGCCCACGACAACGAGGTTCTGGCGCACTAGAAGAGCCGGTCGAGCCGGGTGACCGTGATGGTGCCATACACAGCGCGGCTCGGCTCAACTCATCCATGCTGCCTCGTACTTGGCGTACGTCCCGTCGTGCGTCGCCAGATGCACGAACTGGGTCACGTACTCCTGGAAGTCGCGGTCGCCGCGCGGCGTCGCGTACGCCTTCTCGGCGAACGTGAACGGCTTGTCGGGGTGGACCGAGCACAGTTCGGGGTGGAGCTTCGCCTGGTAGAGCGCCTCGCTCGCGTCGGTCATCATCACGTCCGCCCGGCCCGCCACGATCTCGTCGAAAATCGTGGTGTTGTCCGGGTGGACCTTGATGGTGGCCTGCTTGATGTTCGCGCGGGCGAACTGCTCGTTCGTGCCTCCCGGGTTGACGACCACGGTCGTCCCGGCCTGGTCGATGTCCTCGAGCGTCTGGTACTTGTCCTTGTCCACGCAGCGCACGATCGGCGTCTTGCCGTCCTCGCGGGTTGGCTCGCTGAAGTACACCTGGCGGGCGCGGGGAAGCGTGATCGAGACGCCCCCCACGCCGATTTCGCATTTCCCGCCCACCAGGTCCTTCGTGAGATTCGCCCATGTGGTGTCCACGAAACGGGCCTTGGCGTCCAGACTCCTCGCGAGGTCCTGGGCCATGTCGATGTCGATGCCGCTGTACGTACCGTCCTTCGGGTCCTTGTACGTGAACGGGCGGTAGTCGCCCGTGGTGCACACGCGCAGCACCTTGGACTTCGGCACGGCGTCCAGCAGGCTCTCCTGCTGCTTCTTCGCGGGGCGGTCCGCCGCCGAAGGTGCGGCGGGCGCGGCGGCGGTCAGGGCCAGCAGGCAGACCATGGCGGACAGGGTGGCAGCACGTTGTCTGGATGCGCGGCGGCTCATCGCGACTCCTCGGCACAATAGTTGCAGGATGAAGTGATCACCCTGGCAGAAGAGTTCACGTAGGTGAAGATGGTGTCCACGGGGCGGGAAGGCTGAGCCGTGCGGGACGCGTTCTGCCTGGGACGGTGAAGCATGACGCGCATGGAGGCGCCCGGTACGTGAGGCACACCCAGTGCAGAGTTCGCCGCTGACCCCCAACCGCCCTACCGCCACTGGATCGACCTCCACGACGCCGCCAGCCAATCCGTCACCGTCGGCGCGTTCGACCTCGGGCTCCGCAGCTACCTCGCTCGGCTCGACCAACTCGCCGCCGAGCAGGCCGAGTGCGACCGTCGACAGGCCGCACACCTCCGCAGCCTGGAGCGTGACCCGATCCAGCTCGGGGACCAGCCCATCCCCGTGAGCCTCCACATCCTCGACACCTGCGCGCCATCGAAGCCGCCCTCTACGACACCGCTCCAACGCACTCCCATGGCGTTCGCCCCGAGCAACTGGCCAGCCGCAGCCCGGGAACGCCGCAACCAGCTGGCACGTGCCGACGCCGCAGACCCGCGCCGCTGGCGGTGGACCGGCCGCCGCCCGGCCCCGTACACCGCGCTGTGGCTCCTCGCCCGTGTCGAGGCACGGCCGGGGCCGTTCCGTGCCCTGACGGGACAGGAGGCAGCGCACGTCGGGACGACAGCCGAGGGCGCGGCCGGGCGCGTGGAGCGGGCCCTCGGCATCGCCGCACAGACGCGCACGCTGGCCCAACGGTGCGCTTGCGGCGGGGAGATCGACATGCACGGCGGGGAAGGCCAGGGCTGATGCGTTCTCAGAGGGCGTTAAGTCCGTTTCTGGTAGTGGCCTCGTCCGGGCTGGGTGAGGAAGCCTTGGCGGAGGAGACGTCCGAGGCGGGCGCGGGTGACATTGACCGATGCCTCGTCGGTGGGCATGCCG